>NZ_JBIVQG010000016.1:69252-77187 GCF_044755025.1 Paenarthrobacter sp. NPDC092416 | reverse complement strand
TCATCAAAAACAGAGCGTCGCAATCATGCCGGGACCGGCAGGCCAGCACACCCACATCCTTCACCAGAAAGGGGCTACGAAAAAGGTAACGAGCGTTTCTCGTTAAGGGGAAAGATCCGCGAGGGCGGTCAGGCTGTCGCCAGGCCCTCCACCGGGGACAGGCGTGCGGCCCGGCGGGCCGGAAGAACCGAGGCGAGGAGCCCCGCCACCACAGCGACGCCGAACACGGCCAGCAGTTGCAGCCACGGTACGGCGGGAACCACATCTGCGACGCCGCCAAGGGTAGCTTGCGCTCCCAGCCAGCCGTAGACAATGCCCATGCCTGCGCCGAGCAACGCTGCGACACCGGCAACCAGCACGGCCTCAATAGCGAGCATCCCGCGCAATTGACCCTTCGTCAGGCCCAGTGCCCTCAGTAACGAATTCTCCCGGGTTCGTTCCAAGACGGAAAGCGACAACGTGTTCGCCACGCCGATCAGCGCAATCACCACGGCAACGCCCAGCAGGCCGGTGACCACGAGCAAGAGAACATCGATGATGCTGTTGAATGTGACGCGCTCGATGGCGGCGCCGCTAACAGTGCGCTCGTGCACGCCGAGGGCGGAGGCAATCTCTTTCTGGATGGCCTGAACCTGTTCGCTGGACACAGAGTCAGCAAGCTTCACCCACACCATGCCGGGCGTTTCCGGGAGGGCACCCGTCGTGATGCTCGAGCTTTCCACGAAGGCCGGGACGTGGCGGGTCCGCAGGACTTTCGCGTCGAGAGACGCTGCACCGGCCGCCGTCGTGATGGTTGCCTGACCTCCAGCGGAGTCCTCGGGCAGATAGACCGTGCCCGGGCTCGGCTTCAGGTTGTTGTCGCGGAGGATGGAGGCAGCATCGGCCGACGAGAGCGAATAGACGGTCCTCCCGCCGTCGGGCGTGGACTCGGCGAGGGTCCCAACGGCCGGCAGGAGCACCGCATTGCTGACCCCGTCGAGCGTCTTGATACGCGAGATGGCTTCTGTTGGATCGGCTGAACCGTCTGTCGCGGTCATGGCAGCCAAATCCACAGGGTAGTTCTCGGCCAGCGTCGCATTGAACGCTTGCCGGGAAGTGGCCGCTCCCGTCATCATCAGCGAAACAAGTGTTACGCCGATCAGCAAGGCAGCGGCAGTCGCCGAGGTACGTGCCGGGTTGCGCGTCGCGTTGACGGCGGCGAGCTTGCCGGGCACACCTGCGGGGGCGGCCAAACGGCCAGCGAGGGCCACCACTGTGGGAATGAACAATGAGGAGCAGAGCAGAATCCCGATGAAGGAAACCGCGCCGCCAAGCAAAGCAACCAGCAATGAGACCGTGGTGCTGCCGAAAATCAACAGTGATACGCCGCCGATCAGGGCAATCAGGCCCAGTGCCAGCCGCACTTTGCCTCGGCGGTTGCCAACTGTGGCGTCGTCGGCGGGCCTCAGCGCAGCCAGTGGAGCGACCGATGTAGCCGCCTTGGCGGGGACGAGGGCCGCGACGACCGTCAGCAAGGTTCCGGCGACCAGCCCGGCGATGATTGCCGACGGCGGTACGGCCAAAGTGGCGAACGCTTGCTCTGGTTGTGTCTTGGCCCAGGCGACCAGCCCGGTCATCAGGCCCATCGCGGCCAGGACACCCAGAATCGATGAGACGAAGCCAACCACGAGGGCCTCCAGCATGACGGAGCCGCGGATCTGTGAGCGGCCTGCACCCAGGCAACGTAGCAACGCCAATTCGCGGGTCCGCTGTGCCACCAGCACGGAGAAGGTGTTCGCCACCACCAAAGTGGAGACGAGAATGGCCACGCCGGCGAAGGCGAGCAGGACGATGGTCAGTTGGTCTTGACCTGCGCTGAGCATGGCGACAGTGGACGTGACCTTCTCCTGGGCCGTTTCCAGGACAGGCGCGTTGGCACCGGCTGATTCCATCCGATGTCCGATGTAATCCTTGGCTGCGGCTATGTCTTCGCCGGGCTTGAGCGTGAACTGCAAGCCGCTGTAGCCGGCGCCGGCATCCTGGACGGCGTTGAGGACCGATTCCGAGGCAAGCAATTGGGCCGAAGAAGAGGAGAACGGATCGTTCGTAGCCTTGGTCAGGCCGGAAATGGTCACCTTGGCGGTCTTGACGGGGCCGCCGCCGTGCAGGTCCAGGATGCTGCCGATTGCGAGGCCAAGGTGTTCGGCTGTCTTGACGTCGATCGCGGCCTCGAAAGGTTTGGTCGGCAAGGAACCGGATGAGAGCACAGATCCCTCCAATGAGGCTGGCGCAGTGTTGCGCAGCCGTCCGACCTGTTCACCTCCACCGGCCTCGAAAGTCACATAGGTGGATCGCTCGGCATAGCTGTCCTTGACGGCCGGCGCCGACGCGGCAGCTTCCACAGCGGCCTGGCTGAAGGGTTCGCCGTTCTTGGATGTGGCCACGAGGTCAGCATGGCGATACGCTTCGCCGACGCTGGCACCGAGCGAAGCGTTCGTGCTGGCACCGACCATGAGGGTGGCCGACAAGAACATGACGGACAGCATGACCGCGAGTCCGATGGCGACAAACCGCCGGTACTGCGTCTTCAATTGGGACAAAGCAACGCGAAGCATGCCTTATGCCCCCAGTTTGCCGAGTGCGGTCAGGACGGAATCGGCAGTGGGGTCATGGATTTCGCCCACCAAGCCGCCATCGCTCATGAGGACCACACGGTCGGCGTAGCTCGCGGCGACGGGATCGTGCGTCACCATGATGATGGTCTGCCCCATCTCCTGGCTGCTGCGGCGCAGCAAAGCCAGGACCTCGCCGCCGGCTTTCGAGTCCAGGTTGCCGGTTGGTTCGTCGCCAAAGACGACGTCGGGACGCGTCAGCAGCGCGCGCGCCACGGCAACGCGCTGCTGCTGTCCGCCGGAGAGTTCATGCGGGCGGTGCTTCAACCGGTCCGTCAGCCCAAGGGTGCTGACAACGGTATCCAGCCATCCGGCGTCGGCCGTGCTTCCTGCCAAAGCGAGCGGCAACGTGATGTTCTGCTCGGCCGTCAAAGTGGGCACCAAGTTGAAAGCCTGGAAGACGAAGCCGATCCGCTTGCGGCGCAGGGCCGTGAGTTGACGGTCGTTGAGCCCCGTGAGTTCCGTCCCGCCCAGGACAATCCGACCCGAATCCGCGGTATCCAGGCCCGCGAGGCAGTGCATCAGAGTTGACTTGCCCGACCCCGACGGTCCCATGATGGCGGTGAATTTCCCGGCATCAAAGCTAACTGAGACCTCGTTCAGCGCAGTGACGCGTGTATCGGCGCGGCCGTAACTCTTTGAAAGCTTGAAAGCCTCGACGGCGGGACGCGCTTGGGCGGCATCCGTTCCGGCGGCGTGATGGGTTCCTGAGGGGTGGGGGAGCGGCGTGAATGTTGTCATGATTCCACGCTATGTTCACCGTCGTTACCACCGGATCGGGCTGTGGGCCTATTGTCCCGGAGCTCGTCTCATACCGTGGTCTTAGATGGCTCAGTTTCTGCTCTGGGACCGGTGGGCTAGCTGCCCGGCGCCACCACGCCTGTCTCATACGCAATGACCACAATCTGCACACGATCCCGCGCGCCGAGCTTGGCCAGAATGTGCCCCACATGGGTCTTCACCGTGGCTTCGGAAAGGAAGAGTCCCGCTGCGATCTCCGGATTGGATTGGCCTTGTGCGATGAGCTGGAACACTTCGCGTTCGCGGACGGTCAAGCGCTCGACGGCGGCAGCGTGCTCGCTCTGCTCGGGCGTTTGTGTCCTCAGCAGCGGAGCCACGTGGTCCAGCAAGCGCCGGGTTGTAGATGGCGCGATCACGGCGTCGCCGCGGTACACAGTACGGATGGCTTCCAGGAGTTCTTCGGGCGGCGCGTCCTTCAGGAGGAACCCGCTGGCGCCGGCCTGGATGGCCGCCAGAGCATATTCGTCCAGGTCGAAGGTCGTCAGGACCACGATTTTGACGTCCGCCCGTTGGGATCCGGACGGCTGTGCCGCGGCCTGCTCCAGGATGCGGCGGGTCGCTTCGATGCCATCCATGCCGGGCATGCGGACGTCCATCAGGACAACATCCGCTGTGGTGGCACTGAGTGCTTGGACGGCTTCGATACCATTACCTGCCTCTGCCACTACTTCCAGGTCCGGTTGGGAGTTGATGAGCATGCCGAACCCCGAACGGACCAACTGCTGGTCATCGACGAGTGCCACCCTGATGGGCGCGGGAACTTCAGGCATGGATCAAGCCTCCGAATACGGGATGAAAGCGGACACGCGGAAACCGCCGCCTTGAATTGGGCCTGCGGTCAAGGAACCATCGTAGAGCGAGATGCGCTCACCCATGCCCCGGAGTCCGTTGCCGCCACCTGCCGGAGGCGGATCAGCGGCGGCGCCCCGGCCGTCGTCGTCGATGTCCAACTGCAGTCCGCGGCCCTGCCACGTCAGTGAGACGTTCGCGACGGCTTTCGGACCGGCGTGCTTCATGACGTTGGTGAGCGCTTCCTGGATGATGCGGTACGCCGTAAGTTCCGCCCCGGCTGGAAGGTCGCGACGCGGGATGCCGCTTTGTTCGAACGCAATCTGAAGGCTCGCTGCGCGGAAGCCCAGGAGAAGTTCGTCGAGATCGGACAGCCGGGGCTGCGGCCGCGTGGGCGCGTCGTCGTCCGACCGGAGAACCCCGAGCAGCCTGCGCATTTCACCGAGTGAGTCGCGTCCGGTGGCGGCGATGGTGGCCAGCGCTTCGGTGGCCAGCTCCGGCTTGGCTGCGGCGGCATAGCGGGCACCGTCCGCCTGAGTGATGATGACGGACAGCGAGTGGGCCACGATGTCGTGCATTTCCCGGGCGATATGTGAGCGTTCGTCGGCAGCGGCCAGTTGGCGCTCTTGGTGTTGCTCGATTTCGAGGCGGCGCGTCCGGTCCTCGAGGGCTTGGAGTTGGAGACGCCGTACGCGGGTGAGGTCGCCCAAGGTCCAGCTCACCAGCACCAGCATCCAGATCAGGACTGTGTAGAGCGCACCTATGGTGAGGCCCATGATTCCGGACTCGGCGGTGCTGGAGTAGAGCCGGGTGGTCAGCATGATGCCGCCCAGCAAGCCGGCCAGGAGTACAGTGCGGCTCGCCCACGCGGGGCCATAGGCAGCTGTGGCATAGATGACAAGGGGAACGGCGATTTGGCCGGCGACAGGCTCGGCGGCCAGGGCCCATTGGATGAGGCACACCGCAATCACGCAACCCGACGCCACCACAGGCCGGGTCCGCCGCCATGCGAGTGGCAGGAGGAGGCCGCAGGAGATGAAGAAGAGCAGCGGACGGTCGGCCAGCAGATAGACGGGCCCGAACACAAGGACCAGCAGGCAGGTTGCCGTCAAATCTACCTTGAAGTGGTTGATCCGGAACCATTCGTATATCGCATGCCTTCTATCCACGCTCCTGACTCTATGTGGTTGAGCGCAAAGGCGGCATCATGCCCTGGTCTGATCCTGGCTGGTTCCATGTTCAAGGAGTGAGACGATTTTGACCAGCATGTGGATTGCTTGGCTATATAGACGTATGAGTGCATCGTCCATCAATCTCGCTGTCATCCCCGGTGACGGCATTGGCCCCGAGGTCATCGCCGAAGCCATCAAGGTCCTGGAAAAGGCTGTCGCCGCTGAAGGTGTCGACCTTGAGCAGACCCACTACAAGCTCGGCGCCCAGCACTGGCTTGAGAGCGGCGAGACCCTTCCGGACGAGGTCCTTGCAGACCTGCGCACCCGCGATGCCATCCTCTTCGGTGCTGTTGGCGCCGCACCCGGCGACACCCGTATTCCTTCGGGCATCATCGAACGCGAGATGCTGCTCAAGCTCCGCTTCAGCCTGGACCACTACGTGAACCTGCGTCCGTCACGCCTCTACGGAACGGTTGGCAGCCCGCTGGCCAACCCCGGCAGCATCGACTTCATTGTGGTGCGCGAAGGCACGGAAGGTCCCTATGTGGGCAACGGTGGAACGCTGCGCGGCGGGACTCCGCACGAGGTCGCGACTGAAGTCTCCCTTAATACTGCCCACGGCGTGGAGCGTGTTGTCCGCGACGCCTTCCGGCGCGCCAGCGAGCGTCCCCGCAAGCACGTCACCCTCGTCCACAAACACAACGTCCTGGTCTTTGCAGGGCACCTGTGGAAGCGCACCGTTGAGGCTGTTGCCCAGGAATTCCCCGAGGTCACGCACGATTACCTGCACATCGACGCCGCCACCATCTTCATGGTGACCGATCCCTCGCGCTTTGATGTCATCGTCACCGACAACCTCTTTGGCGATATCCTGACCGACCTCGCCGCAGCCGTCACGGGCGGTATTGGCTTGGCCGCCTCGGGCAACATCAACATGGACCGCACCGCACCTTCGATGTTCGAACCCGTCCACGGCTCGGCCCCGGACATCGCCGGCCAGCAGAAGGCCGATCCCACCGCCGCCATCCTTTCGGCAGTGCTCCTCCTGGACCACCTTGGCTACACCACGGCGGCCCGCAAGATCGAGGCGGCAGTGGTCGCCGACGTCGAAAGCCGCACGGGCGAACCGCGCAGCACTGCTGCGATCGGCGATGCCATTGCGGCCGCACTTTAGGCCCTTTACTCAGGCGTAAGCTTGTCTTGAATTATTTACCTGCTTCCCTGGTCCATCGCTGAACCGCATCCTCCGGGACCCGTTTCGCGCCGCCAGGTAGCTGACTGTGGAGGAAACATGACTCAGACTGCCCACGGCGTCGAATTCAGCCAGCAGCTTTCGGCAACCCCGAAGTCTGCTGAGGAGCGTGCAGCTGTCCTGGCGAACCCAGGCTTCGGCGACTACTTCACCGACAACACCGCAGTGGTCGACTACAAGGTCGACGCTGAGGGCAACGGTGGCTGGCGCAATGCCCGGGTCGAGGCTTATGGACCCATTTCCCTGGACCCTTCTGCCGCTGTCCTGCACTACGGCCAGGAGATCTTCGAAGGCCTCAAGGCCTACCGTCACGCAGACGGTTCCATCTGGACGTTCCGTCCTGAGGCCAATGCTGCCCGCTTGAACAAGTCCGCCCGTCGCTTGGCCCTCCCGGAGCTTCCCGAGGAATACTTCCTGGGTGCCATCCGCGAACTCGTCCAGGCTGACAAGGAATGGGTTCCGTCCGGCGACGGCGAAGCCCTGTACCTGCGTCCGTTCATGATCGCTACTGAGGCGTTCCTCGGTGTCCGGGCCGCGCGCGAAGTTTCCTTCCGCGTCATCGCTTCACCTGCCGGCAACTACTTCGGCGGCGAGCTCAAGCCTGTTTCCATCTGGATCTCCCGGGAATTCGCCCGCGCGGGACGCGGTGGAACAGGTGCTGCCAAGTGCGGAGGCAACTACGCCGCCTCGCTCATCGCCCAGCAGGAAGCTGAAGCGAACGGCTGCAAGCAGGTGCTGTTCCTGGACCACTTCAATGACGACGCCGTGGAAGAACTCGGCGGCATGAATGTCTTCTTCGTGATGAAGGACGGCTCGCTGGTCACTCCCGCGCTCAGCGGCACCATTTTGGAAGGCGTGACCCGCTCGTCCGTCATCCAAGTAGCCAAGGACATGGGCCGCGAAGTGACCGAACGCAAGATCACGCTCGACGAGTGGCGCGATGGCGTTGCTTCAGGCGAAATCGCTGAAGTGTTCGCCTGTGGCACGGCTGCGGTCATCACGCCAATCGGTGTTCTCAAGGACGCTACCGAGTTCATCGGTTCCGAGGACGCAAAAGCCGGGGAGACCACCATGGCCATCCGCGAGCAGCTCCTTGGCATCCAGACCGGTGTCATCGAAGACCGGCACGGGTGGTTGACCCGCCTGGTCTAGGCGTTCCTGGCAGATAACGCACGACATAAACGCACGACGGCGGCCCTTCCCCTTGGCAGACAAGCGGAAGGGGCGCCGTTCTGCTTCCCGCGACGCTCTTTCAGGTCCTGTTGGGTGT
>NZ_JBIVQG010000016.1:0-69155 GCF_044755025.1 Paenarthrobacter sp. NPDC092416 | reverse complement strand
TTTGGGTGGTCGCTCTTTCAGGTCCTGTTGGGTTTGGGTGGTCGCTCTTTCAGGTCCTGTTGGGTTTGGGTGGTCGCTCTTTCAGGTCCTGTTGGGTTTGGGTGGTCGCTCTTTCAGGTCCTGTTGGGGAACCCAAGGCACCTCTGGCGAGTTCCAGCAATGGTGCCCCGAGAGTCTGGCTTCCCCGAAGGGGGTGGGATGTGGGTGAGGGTTGCCCAAAAGGGGGTGGGATGTGGGTGCGGGTTGCCCAAAAGGGGCCGGGATGTGAGAGAGGGGCGGATCGGTGCCAAGATGGGACAGTGACTTCAGGATCAAACGGGACTTCAGGATCAAACGGGACTTCAGGATCAAACGGGACGTCAGAATCGATGGGGACTTCCGAAAACGCCCAAGAGGCCGGGAACGCCGAGCACGTTCAGGAGCGTAGCTCGCTGCAGCGAAGCAGCGAGCTGACGAGATTCCGGCTGGCGCCCAATCCGGGCCCGATGAGCCTGGATGGGACCAACTCGTACGTCATCGCCGCCCCCGGGTCGCGCCGCATAGCCGTGGTGGATCCCGGCCCCGAAGATGAGCGGCATCTGGCCGGGCTTGCAGCGGCGGGCCAGGTGGAGGTCATACTCATTACGCACCGGCATGCCGACCACACAGCGGCTTCAGCCCGGTTCCACGAGCTCACCGGCGCGCCGGTGCGGGCGGCGGCCAAAGAGTATTGCCACGGCGGCGAGCCACTCGAAGACGGCGAAGTCATCAGCGCGGGCGGTGTGGAAATCCGCGTGGTGGCCACTCCCGGACATACCTCTGATTCGCTGTGCTTCCATCTGCCCGGCGATGGGCCTCGCGGCTCAGTCCTGACCGGGGATACGATCCTTGGCCGGGGCACTACCGTGCTTGATTATCCTGACGGGCGACTCGGCGACTACCTGGCCAGCCTGAACCGGCTTGAGGCGCTCGGTCCGGCAACACTTCTGCCAGCCCACGGTCCGGTGCTTCCGGCTCTGGACGAGAAGTGTCGCGAGTACCGTGCCCATCGTGAGCAGCGGTTGGATCAAATCCGGGCCGCGCTGGCTGAGTTGGGACATGATGCATCGGTCGCCGGAGTTACGGACGCCGTCTATCCCGACGTCGACCCGTCTGTCAGGTGGGCAGCTGAAACTTCGGTAGCGGCGCAACTGGACTACCTCCGTAACTGAGCGGGAGCAGCTGAGCGGGCGCAACTGGGCGGGCCCCGAAGTCCGTCCATGGCTGCAGGCTCAGGACGGTAGGCTTGAGCCCATGCGTATCGCCCGGTTTGTAGTTGATTCTGATCCCCTATACGGCGTCGTTGAAGGCGAGCCCGGCAGTGAGGAGATCACTGTCATCAACGGCGACCCTTTCTTTAACGGCGTCGAACGTACCCACGTCAAGCACAAGCTGGAAGACGTCCGGCTGCTGGCGCCGATCATTCCCCGCAGCAAGGTGGTTGGGGTTGGCCGGAACTTTGCCGAGCACGCTGCTGAGCTCGGCAACGAGGTTCCCCAGCAACCGCTGCTCTTCCTGAAGCCGAACACCTCGGTGATCGGCCCGAACGACCCCATTGTGCTTCCCGAGTTCTCCGAAGAGGTCTCTTTTGAGGCCGAGCTGTGCGTCGTCATCGGCCGTATCTGCAAGGACGTTCCCGAGGACCGCGCCGATGACGTCATTTTTGGCTACACCTGCGGCAATGACCTGACCGCCCGCGACGTCCAGAAGACGGACCTCCAGTGGGCCCGCGCCAAGGGTTTCGATACGTCCGCGCCGCTGGGCCCGTGGATTGAAACCGAGCTCGATCACGAAGACCTGTCCATCCAGGGGCGTCTCAACGGTGAACTCCGTCAGGACGGCAGCACCAACCAAATGATCCGGGGTGTTCGCGAACTTGTCTCCATCGTTTCGCATGCCTTCACGCTCCTCCCGGGCGATGTCATCATGACCGGCACCCCGGCCGGGGTTGGCCTGGTCAGCGAGGGCGACCGCTTCGAGGTCGAGATCGAGGGCATCGGCCGCTTGTCCAACCCGGTGGTCCGCCGCTAGCGGCCTATCCACAGCGTGAGGTTCGACGTCGGTGCCCGGCCTGGGTGCCGGCGTCGAACGTTAACATCGGGGTGCTGCAGCGGCAGTGAGCGACGCGACGGGCGAAAACCGGGCGGGCTTCAAGCGGTAAAGTTGGAAGCACTATGACTACTGCTTCTGCGTCGAACGCTGCCTCCAGCGCCATCCCCGCCGTCAACGCCGAGACTCCGGTCCGCGTCCGTTTCTGCCCGTCACCGACGGGAACGCCGCACGTTGGCCTGATCCGCACCGCACTCTTCAACTGGGCCTATGCGCGCCACACGGGCGGAAAGCTCATTTTCCGCATCGAGGACACTGACGCTGCCCGCGACAGCGAGGAGAGCTACCACCAGTTGCTGGACGCCCTCAAGTGGCTTGGCATCAACTGGGACGAGGGCGTCGAGGTCGGCGGACCGCACGAACCGTACCGGCAGTCGCAGCGCAGCGACATCTACCAGGATGTCATTGCCAAGCTGAAGGCCGGGGGACACGTCTACGAGTCGTACTCCACGCCTGACGAAATCGAGGCCCGGCACAGGGCTGCCGGCCGCGATCCGAAGCTGGGCTACGACGGCTTCGACCGCCATATGACGGAAGAGCAGCTCGCTCAGTTCAAGGCCGAAGGCCGCGACGCCGTGCTGCGTCTGCGCATGCCCGACGAGGACTTGACGTTCAACGACCTCGTCCGCGGCGAGATCACGTTCAAGGCCGGTTCCGTGCCGGACTTCGCCGTGGTTCGTGCCAATGGTGCTCCGCTCTACACCTTGGTCAACCCGGTGGACGACGCCTTGATGGGCATCACGCACGTCCTCCGTGGCGAGGATCTCCTGAGTTCAACGCCGCGCCAGATTGCGCTGTACCGCGCGCTCTATGCCATTGGTGTGGCGGAGTACATGCCGGAATTCGGTCATTTGCCGTACGTCATGGGCCAAGGCAACAAGAAGCTTTCCAAGCGTGATCCCGAATCCAGCCTCTTCCTGCACCGCGAGCGTGGATTCATTCCCGAGGGGCTGCTGAACTACCTCTCGCTGCTCGGCTGGTCGCTGAGCGCCGACGAGGACATCTTCACGGTGGAGCAGCTCGTGGCCAACTTCGACATCCACGATGTCCTGGGCAACCCCGCGCGCTTCGACATTAAGAAGGCCGAAGCCATCAACGGAACGCACGTGCGACTGCTGGCGCCGGAGGACTTCAAGGAACGCTTGGTTCCGTACCTCCGCGCCGCGGGTTTTGTGGGCGAGATCCTGACCCCCCGCCAGGAGGAGATCCTCACCGAAGCCGCTCCTCTCGTGCAGGAGCGCATCACGCTGCTGGGCGAGGCTCCGGAGATGCTGGCATTCCTGTTCAAGGCTGACGATGCGATCGACGTTGCCGACGACGCCCGCAAGGGTTTGCCCGAGAACCTGGGCGAGGTCCTGGGTGCTGCGCTCGCCGCGCTGGAGCCCGTTGGAGACTGGACGGCCGAGAACATCCAGACGGCACTCAAGCAGGCGCTCGTGGAGGACCTTGGCATCAAGCCTCGCCTCGCCTTCGGTCCGGTGCGCACTGCCATGTCCGGCCGCCGCATCTCGCCGCCGTTGTTCGAGTCGATGGTGATCCTGGGCAAGGATTCCTCGCTCGCCCGCCTTCGCGCTTTCAGCGGCTAGAACCGGTATCGCTGCAGTCATGGCTGTTTCAAGCACCTTCGGCACCATCAGCGGTGTCCTCTTCGACATCGACGACACTTTAGTGGACCTTGAGTACGCCATGACCACGGCATTGCGTGACGTCAGCGAACATCTCCTGCCCGGCCTGGATCAGGCCGGGTGGGTGAAGTTCGGCCGGATCTTCACGCACGAAACAACGCACTTTTACGATCGCTACCTTGCCGGTGAGCTGACGTTCAATGAGCAGCGGCTTCTTCGGGGCAGGGCGGCGTTGGGCCATTTTGGCGTGGAACTCGCCGATGGCGAGGAATCCCAAGCCTGGGTGGCTGAGTACCACCAGCGTCAGACGTCGTACGTCAGGGCTTTCGACGACGTCGCGCCGGTCCTGGACGCGCTCGACGCCGCAGGCGTTCCTTACGGGGCAGTGAGTAACAACGTGCACGCCTATCAGCGGGCAAAACTGGACAGCGCGGGCCTATCGCGGATCAAAATCCTCGTCGGGACGGACACGGTGGGCGTGGCCAAGCCAGACCCCGCGATCTATCTTGAGGGCGTCCGGCTGCTCGGCACCAAGCCGGGGGAGACGCTCTATGTTGGGGACAACCGGCTGTTGGATGCCGATGGCGCCAACGATGCGGGCTTGGTGGGCGTCTGGCTCAACAGGACCGGTGAAGTCGTGGAAGGTTTTGCCGGCCGACAGGTGGACTCCCTGTCGAGGCTGTTGGTCCAGGCCACGGCACCAGCCTGATTGGTTGTGATGCAGCTAACAACTTAGGGAAGATGTGGCCAGCGGCTCAAAGTGGCTTCTTGGGGGCGTTCGGCTGACATCGGGAAGCGGCTGCAAGCCCCGGAATTCCGCGGATTCTTGATCATCCCGGGCATGTGTCCGGTCTGAGGGGAAGCGCCGGATGGGTCGATTTGTGCAGGTCAAAAGTCTCGGGTAGAGTAATTACTCGTGCTGAGGGGCACGGAGGGAAAAGCTGAGGGAAACCGAAGCGAGGAACTCCGGTCCGAAAGTCACTTTGGGATATGGTGTAATTGGCAACACTACGGTTTCTGGTACCGTCATTCTAGGTTCGAGTCCTGGTATCCCAGCTCTGAATTCCCGCGGATTTCCGCAGGAAATTCAGAAATTCTGAATCGCAGAGTCGATTTGGAATGAGGTTGAAAGTATGAAATACTCTTTCAGCTTGATCGCCGGAAACGGTGATCATAAAGTGCAAGGCCCCATCGTATAGCGGCCTAGTACGCCGCCCTCTCACGGCGGTAACGCGGGTTCGAATCCCGCTGGGGTCACAGGAAAATCCCCCGGAACATTGTTCCGGGGGATTTCTTTTTGCCCGGACCTTGCGAATAGCGCAGCGTGCGGGGAATCGGCTGGCATGATGAAGCTGTGACCGCACATGAAAAGCCGACAGCCGGGGCCAGCCCAACCCCCCAAGATTCGGCCGACGCCGTCAACATCCTCGAAGAAGCCCGGGCGGAACTTGCCTTGACGACGCTGCCGCTGGCCTTGCCCGACGCCGATGAAGGCCGCCGTTGGATCCGGGAATCCTTGGCTCAACTGGATGATTACGTGATACCCCGGTACAGGAGCCTTGACGCCCCGTTGCTGGCCGTCGTCGGCGGCTCAACAGGCGCCGGGAAGTCAACACTGGTGAATGCCCTGGTGGGGCAGCCTGTGACCCGCGCCGGGGCAATCCGGCCGACGACGCGGCAACCTATCCTTCTGCACCACCCGCAGGACGCCGCGTGGTTCGATGACCAGCGGATACTCCCGAATCTCCACAGGATCAGGGGGACTGTTTCGTCCAGCCCCGTGCCGGCCAACCAGGCGGGTGCTGCGCCTGACGCGCAGGCGATCACTTCGTTGGTGTTAGTGGGGCACCACAGCGTGCCGAAAGGGATTGCGCTCCTTGACGCACCCGACGTCGACTCGATTTCGGACGACAATCGCAGGCTCGCCGGCCAGTTGCTGGCCGCCGCGGACCTCTGGGTGTTTGTCACCACGGCCAATAGATACGCCGACGCCGTTCCTTGGGAGCTGCTCTTGAATGCGGCATCGCGGGACATCACCGTAGCCGTGGTCCTTGACCGTGTGCCCCCCGCTGCGGAGGAAGAGGTCAGGAACGATCTCCAGGCCATGTTGGACAGGCAGGGACTCGGTCAGGCAAAGCTCTTCGTGGTGCCTGAGGCCACCCTGGACGGCTTTGGAATGCTCCCGCCGGACGCTGCCCGTGACGTGGGCGAATGGCTCAGCGCTCTTGCTGCTGACGCCGCAGGACGGGCTGCCATAGCCCGCCGCACCCTCAACGGCGCCATCAAGGGTGTCAGTGGCCGGCTGGAAGCGATCGCCGCGGCCGCCGCTGCGCAGGACACCGCTGCCGGGGAACTGCGGACCGCTTGCGAAGTTGAGTATGAGGAGGCACTCGCACGCATCCTTGATGCCACGAAGGACGGCGCATTATTGCGCGGCGAGGTGCTGGCCCGCTGGCAGGACTTTGTGGGCACGGGTGAGTTCTTCCGTGCACTGGAGCAGAACATTGGACGACTCCGGGATCGTGTTGGAGCGTTCTTCCGGGGCGAACCCACACCTGCTGTGAAGGTCGAGACCGCCATCGAAAGCGGGCTGCAGGCCGTGATCCTCGACGAGGCCGCCAATGCCGCGGAGAACGTCGACCGTCGCTGGCGTGCGGATGCCGCTGGCCGCCAACTACTCGGCACTGAGGACCTGTCCGGAACCAGCCTTGGATTCGATGCAAAGGCGGCCGCCGCCATCCGGTCATGGCAGGAAGCACTCATGGACCTCATCCGTACGCAAGGACAAGGAAAACGTACCCAGGCGCGATGGTTGTCCTTCGGCGTCAACGGCCTGGGAGCAGCACTCATGATCGTGGTGTTTTCCATGACGGCCGGGCTGAGCGGACTCGAAATCGGGATCGCAGGCGGGACGGCCGTCGTGGGCCAAAAGCTGCTGGAGGCCGTATTTGGCGAGGACGCCGTGCGTAGGCTGGCGCAACAGGCGCGGGATGATCTGCATTCGCAATGCCGGCGGCTGCTTGACGACGAGCGTCAACGCTTCCTGGGCCGCCTGGAGGCAGCCGGGCTCAGCCGGGGCGGCAGCGGCCTCACCCATCAGGCGTCAGCGCTCCGCCGCTTGGCTGGGGCCGCATGAGCCGCCACAGCCAAGTCAAAGAGTCCTCCCAGCTGCAGCGGCGTCTTGAAGCGCTCAACAGTGCCAGGGAGCTTGCGGAGGGTGTCCTGCCGGAGCAGGAACTGCAGAGCGTTTACGACGTCCTGGAGCGGGCAACGTCCCGTCGTTCGTTGTCCGCCGGGCACACGGTGGTTGGTTTCTTCGGCGCAACAGGCAGCGGCAAATCGTCCCTGTTCAATGCTGTCGCGGCCAGTGACGTGGCGACGGCGACAGCACGCAGGCCAACCACGTCCGAGCCGCTGGCGGGCATCTGGGGCGAAGACGGCAGCGGCCCCCTGCTGGACTGGCTGGATGTCCGGCAAAGGCACCACCTGGCGGACGTCCCCGGACTTGCCGGCGAGGACACAGGTTTGATCCTGCTCGATCTACCGGACTTCGATTCCACCAAAGTGGAGAACCGGCACATTGTCCAGCGCATGGTTGGCATGGTGGACGTCCTCGTCTGGGTCCTTGACCCGCAGAAGTACGCCGATGCCGCCGTCCACAACGAATTCCTCCGGCCCATGGCCTCCCACGGCACCGTCACCATGGTGGTGTTGAACCAAATGGACAAGCTGAACCCGTCGGACGCTGCCGCGGTGCTTCGATCCTTGGAAGGGATCCTTGAGCGGGACGGGTTGGGCCAAGTTCGGGTCATGGGAGCATCGGCATTAACGGGCGACGGCGTAGCGGATGTCCGCGGGGCCATCAGGCGCGTCGTGGTCCAGAGGGAGGCGGCAACGCAGCGTCTGGCAGCAGATGTTGCCAAGGCGGCGGCCGAACTCGGTGATGTGTCCGGAGAAGGCGAGGCGCGCGGGATCAAAGGGACGACGAAGTCCCGGCTGACCAGCGAATTGGCGACGGCGGCAAATGTGCCGGTTGTGGTGGATGCGGTAGCCCGCTCGTTCAAGCGCGAGTCAGCCCGCAGGACAGGCTGGCCGGTGACTCGGTGGCTTCTGCGTTTTCGGCCCGATCCTCTCCGGCGGCTGAACCTGGGCCGTGACGATACCAGGCCTGAGCTCAACAGGACCAGCTTGCCGCCCGCGGGCGCCCCCGAACGTGCCAGGACCGATGCCGCTGTCCGGGACTTCGCCGATGCAGCCTCGGATGGCGCTCCGGGACCATGGCGCGCCGCCATCCGTGGCGTGGCCCGCGAGGGCAGGGAGCAATTGCCGGACGCGCTGGACCAAGCCATCGCCGGTACGGATCTGAAAGCCTCGAAGCGCCCGGCTTGGTGGTTGCTGTTCAACATTGTGCAGTGGCTTGCGCTTCTCTTGGCCGCTGGTGGCTTGGGCTGGCTCGGTTTCCTGGCGGTGCTCGGCTATTTGCAGATGCCTGTACCGGACGTTCCGCGGACCGAAGGCTGGCCGTTGCCTACTTTGATGGTGGCCGGCGGAGTGGTGCTGGGGATTGCGCTGGCCATTGTCGGGCGGGTGATGGGCGGCTGGGCGGCCCGGCTCCGGGCGGCCGGGGCAGCCAAGCGGTTGAAAGCTGCAGTATCGCTCGTGGCCGAACAACGCATTGTTGAGCCTGTGGATGTGGAGATCACGCGGCTGAAGGCATTCAACGCGGCCTTGAAGTCCGCTCGAGGCGGATGACTGCGTGGGCTCGGCCCACGGAGGACGCGCGGCTAGAGCGCTGCGGCCGCGTCGCGGACCTTGATGAGTGTGCGCAGGTTCCGGGTAGTGGTGCTCGCCTTGTAGCGGGGTTTTGACGACAACTTGCTGAAAGGACTCTCCAAGGTCCCTCCGGCGGGGGCCAGCCAAGCTGAGGCCTCGGGGCCCAGGCGGACTTGCTCCACGCCTCCCAAGGCCTCCCCGGCTGCGAATAATTCGTCCAGCAAGGACGTATCGGAAGCGAGCGTGATGTAACTGTGCGTGGATCTGTCGTCGGCGGGGTAGGGGCAGGCAGCCACCAGCTCCGCGACACGTGAGGCGGTCAGAACAACCACCCAGGCATCGTATCCGAAGGTCTCCCGCAGGCACTTTTCGAACTGAGCTTTGACGTCCTTGGCGCTGATCTCACTTTGCAACACCACATTTCCACTGGCCAGCAGTGTTTTGACGTCGGAGAACGGGTATTCCTTGAGGGCGGCTTTGAGGTCGGCCATCTTGATGTTGATGCCGCCCACGTTGATGCCCCTCAGGAACACGGCGTAACTGGTCATGATGATGGTTCTAGTCGTTGTTTTTACGTAGAGCCTCGGTCAGCACGCGTGCAGCGTTGCAGACCACCTCGGCGTGGAGCCGCCCGGGCTGGCGGGTGAGGCGTTCGATCGGACCGGAGATGGAAACGGCTGCAATAACCCTGCCGGACGGTCCGCGGACCGGAGCCGAAACCGACGCAACCCCAGGTTCGCGTTCGCCAAGGCTCTGACCCCAGCCCCGGCGTCGTACTCCTGCCAGGACGGTGGGCGTAAACCTGGCGTTCTGCAGACCTTCCAGGAGACGGTCGTGGTCCTCCCAGGCCAGCAACACCTGAGCGGCGGAGCCGGCTTTCATGGAGAGCTGCGTGCCTACCGGGATCGTGTCCCGGAGGCCGATGGGGCGCTCTGCCGAGGCCACGCAAACGCGCCAGTCACCTTGGCGCCGGAAGATCTGCGCGCTTTCGCCGGTGGCATCGCGCAGTTGGATGAGGACTGGCCCGGCGGAGGCAATCAGCCGGTCTTCACCGGCGGCCGAGGCGAGTTCAACGAGGCGGCTGCCCAGAACGAAGCGTCCTTGGATGTCGCGGCTGACCAGGCGGTGATGGACGAGCGCCAGCGCGAGGCGGTGAACTGTAGGCCGGGCAAGGCCTGTGGCCGCTACGAGTTGCGCGAGTGTGGTGGGTCCAGCCTCAAGGGCATCGAGTACCTGGGCCGCTTTATCAATGACACCGACTCCACTAGAATTGTCCATGTAATGATATTGCCGTCTCAATATCTGAGATGCAAGTTGTTTCGCTGGCATATTCCACAAGCGTGCTGCTTCAGTGGATGAAGAACAGTTCAGTGGATGAAGTACAACCAACCGCAGTGAAGGGAGCAGGCCGTGGGAAAGACACTGGCCGAGAAAGTCTGGGACGCGCACGTGGTGCGCAAGGGGGAAGGCGAAGGAGCCAATGCCCAGCCCGACCTTCTCTTCATCGACCTTCACCTCGTCCACGAAGTGACATCCCCGCAGGCCTTCGAAGGCCTGCGCCTGGCCGGCCGCCAACTGCGCCGCACGGATCTCACCATCGCCACCGAGGACCACAACACTCCCACGTTGGACATCGACAAGCCCATTGCCGATCTCACCAGCCGGACCCAGATCCAGACGCTCCGGAACAACTGCAAGGAGTTCGGCGTCCGCCTGCACTCGCTCGGCGACAAAGAGCAGGGCATCGTTCACGTCGTTGGTCCGCAGCTGGGCCTTACGCAGCCGGGCATGACCGTGGTGTGCGGCGACTCGCACACCTCCACGCACGGCGCGTTCGGCGCGCTGGCCATGGGTATTGGCACGTCCGAGGTGGAGCACGTCATGGCCACGCAGACGCTGTCCCTGAAGCCCTTCAAGACCATGGCCATCAACGTTGAGGGCACGCTGCGCCCGGGCGTTACTGCCAAGGACATCATCCTGGCCGTTATTGCCAAGATCGGTACCGGCGGTGGCCAGGGCTACGTCCTGGAATACCGCGGTTCGGCCATCCGGGCGTTGTCGATGGACGCCCGCATGACCATCTGCAACATGTCCATCGAAGCCGGTGCGCGCGCGGGCATGGTTGCTCCGGACCAGATCACGTACGACTACATGCAGGGCCGCCCGCACGCCCCCGAAGGCCCCGAATGGGATGCCGCGGTGGAGTACTGGAACACGCTGCACACCGATGCCGACGCCACCTTTGACGCTGAGGTGGACCTCGACGCCGATACCCTCGAGCCGTTCGTAACCTGGGGCACCAACCCCGGCCAGGGCGTGTCCCTCTCGGCCAAGGTCCCGTCCCCGGAAGACTTTGGCGATGAGAACGCCAAGGCCGCCGCAGAGCGGGCCCTGCAGTACATGGGCCTCGAAGCCGGAACTCCCATGAAGGAGATCCGTGTGGACACGGTCTTCCTGGGCTCCTGCACCAATTCCCGGATCGAGGACCTGCGGGTTGCTGCGGACATCATCCGCGGACGCGAAAAGGACCCCAACATCCGCATGCTGGTGGTCCCGGGCTCTGCTCGTGTCCGTCTCGAAGCCGAAGCCGAGGGCTTGGACAAGGTGTTCAAGGAATTCGGCGCCGAATGGCGCTTCGCGGGCTGCTCGATGTGCTTGGGCATGAACCCGGACCAGTTGGAGCCGGGGGAGCGCTGTGCCTCGACGTCCAACCGCAACTTTGAGGGCCGCCAGGGCAAGGGTGGCCGTACGCACTTGGTCTCGCCCGTGGTGGCTGCGGCTACTGCCGTCCGCGGCACGCTGAGCTCGCCGTCGGACCTTGAGCCGGCCAACGCCGAAACGCTGACCGGAATCGCAGTCTAGGAGGATCCCATGGAAAAATTCACTACCCACACTGGCATCGGCGTTCCCTTGCGCCAGAGCAACGTGGACACTGACCAGATCATCCCTGCGGTCTACCTCAAGCGCATCACGCGCACAGGCTTCGAAGACGCCCTTTTCGCCGCGTGGCGCAAGGACGAGACGTTCATCCTGAACCAGGCCCCGTTCAGCGCCGGATCGGTCTTGGTGGCCGGCCCGGACTTCGGTACGGGGTCCTCCCGCGAGCACGCAGTATGGGCACTGAAGGACTACGGCTTCAAGGCCGTCCTGTCGTCGCGCTTCGCAGATATCTTCCGTGGCAACTCGGGCAAGCAGGGCCTCCTCGCCGCCGAAGTGGGCCAGGACGATATCGAGCTCATCTGGAAGGTGCTGGAGACCAACCCGGGCACCGAGGTGAAGGTTGACCTGGTCTCCAAGACGGTCGAATGCGGCAACGTCGTAGCTCCGTTCGAGATTGATGACTACACCCGCTGGCGCCTCCTGGAGGGCCTGGATGACATCGGATTGACCCTCCAGCATGAGGAAGACATCACCGCATACGAGGCCACACGGCCGTCGTTCAAACCGAAGACGCTTCCGGCCAAAAGCTGAAACTCCGCACCGCCAAAGAGCGGTTGGATAGTCGAGGAAAGTGGACCGGTGGGCCCCTTCGGGAGGGCTCGCCGGTCCTTTTTCGTGCGGGTTTATTGGGCGCCTGATCCGGCCCGCAGCGCTTGGCGGCATTTCGGTTCGGTAACGTGAGCTTCTATGCTTAGCTGGAGCCTTTGTAAGTATGGGGGGCGAGTAGTCGTGAGGAAACCGGTATAGATGAGTAGTGTTCTGACAATCCGCGGTGGCGTCCCGTTGACCGGGCGAGTAACCGTCCGCGGTGCCAAGAACCTTGTGCCCAAGGCAATGGTGGCAGCCCTGTTGGGCAGTGAACCATCGGTGCTGCGGAACGTGCCGGAAATCAAGGATGTTGAGGTTGTCACCAGCCTGCTGCAGCTCCACGGGGTGACCGTGGTGAAGGATGCGGCGACGGGTGATCTCACTTTGGATCCCAAGGATGCTAAGACGGCGTCCAGCACCGCGATCGACGCTCATGCGGGCGATTCGCGAATCCCGATCCTTCTGTGCGGCCCGTTGATCCATGCGATCGGCGAGGCTTTCATTCCCGACCTCGGCGGATGCAAGATCGGTGATCGGCCGATCGACTACCACTTGAACGTGCTGCGCCAGTTCGGCGCGGTTGTGGAGAAGCGTCCCGGCGGTATCCACATTTCCGCTCCGCACGGTTTGCATGGGGCAAAGATTTCCCTCCCGTACCCCTCGGTTGGCGCCACTGAACAGGTTCTCCTCAGTGCCACGCGCGCGGAAGGCATCACCGAACTCAGTGGTGCCGCAACGGAGCCCGAGATCATCGACCTGATCGCCGTGCTTCAGAAAATGGGCGCCATCATCAGTGTCCAGACGGATCGCACCATCCGGATCGAAGGCGTCAAGGACCTGGGCGGCTACAACCACCGGGCCCTCGCAGACCGCAATGAAGCTGCGTCCTGGGCTTCGGCCGCCTTGGTTACCCGGGGCGATATCTTCGTTGAGGGTGCCTCGCAGCGTGACATGATGACGTTCCTGAACACCTACCGCAAGGTGGGCGGCGGCATGGACATCGGCGACGACGGCATTCGTTTCTACCACCCGGGCGGCAAGCTGACCCCGTTGGTGCTGGAGACCGATGTCCACCCCGGTTTCATGACCGATTGGCAACAGCCGCTGGTGGTCGCGCTGACCCAGGCGGAGGGTGTTTCGATCGTTCACGAGACCGTCTACGAGAACCGATTCGGGTTCACCGATGCGCTGGCTCGCATGGGCGCCAATATCCAGGTTCACCGCGAATGTCTTGGCAGCGTCCCGTGCCGGTTCGGTCAGCGGAACTTCCTGCACTCCGCCGTCATTTCGGGTCCGACGCCCCTCCGCGGTACCGAGATCGACATCCCGGACCTCCGCGGCGGCTTCAGCCACCTGATCGCAGCACTGGCTGCCACCGGAACATCCCGTGTCACCGGCATTGACATCATCAACCGCGGCTACGAGCGTTTCACCGAAAAGCTGGCTGGCCTGGGCGCCGATTTCGATATCACTGAGACCAAGTAGCGGGGGACCCTTTGAAGGAATCGGCCAAGAGCCGTGCCACGTTCATGTTCCTGGCGGGCCTTGCCCGTCCGCTGATGAACCTCCTGATGGCCAAAAAGTGGGAAGGGCTTGAAAAGCTCCCCGCCGGCGGGTTCATCGCCGCACCCAACCACTGCACCGAGATCGACCCCGTCGTCATCGGACACATGTTGTACAACCAAAAGCGTCCGCCGCACTTTCTGGCCAAGGCAGGACTCTTCAAGGCGCCCGTGTTGGGCGCCTTGCTGCGCGCAACGACGCAGATTCCGGTGGAACGTTCGACGGCGGGGGCGAACCGCTCGCTGCAAGTCGCCAAAGACGTGGTGGATGCAGGCGGAGCTATCATCATTTATCCCGAGGGAACCCTGACCCGCGATCCTGATCTGTGGCCCATGAAGAGCCATACGGGTGCAGCCCGCCTTGCGCTCCAGACTGGGGCGCCGGTAGTTCCCATGGCACATTGGGGCGCCCAGGAAGTCTTCCCGCGCTATGCCAAGTCCTTTCATATTTTCCCCAGGAAAACCGTCCGTGTGCTGGTCGGCGATCCCGTGGACTTGAGCGCTTTCAAGGACCGTCCAATGGACCGGACCACGCTGTCCGAAGCCACCGACGTCATCATGGACGCGGTCACAGCGCTCCTGGCCTCCCTGCGAGGCGAGGAACCCCCAGCGGAACGTTGGGATCCGAGCAAGAACAACCAGGCCAAGCACGGCCGCTTCGTGGAACGCGGTTCTGCGCCGGCCAAAGGCAAAGCCACCGACCCCGTGGCAAGCGATGCCGCCGATGTCCAGGGCGACGCAGACGAAACGGAGGGCGGCAAGTGACAGCTCTCGGGAATCCTGCGTTCGCCCCAACCACCATTGCAGTCCTTGGGGCCGGTTCTTGGGGCACGACGTTCGCCAAGATCCTCGCGGACGCTGCCGCAGCCACAGGCGCGGAGCGTTCCATCAGGATCTGGGGACGCCGTGTGGAAGTCGTTGAGCAAATCAACGCGTCCCACCGCAACGAGCAGTACCTCAAGGAGATTGAGCTCCCGGCCGCCGTGACGGCTTCCACTGACGTGGAGGAGGTCCTCCGGGACGCCCAGGTGGTTGTCTTGGCTGTTCCCGCCCAGTCGCTTCGGCCGCAATTGGGTGCTTGGAAGCGGTTTCTGGCTCCTGATGCGATCGTCGTGTCGCTGATGAAGGGGCTTGAACTTGGCACGGATGCCCGCATGAGCGAGGTCATCGCGCAGGAGCTGGGAATTCCGGAATCGCGTGTCGCTGTGGTGTCAGGCCCCAACCTGGCCATGGAAATTGCCAGGGAACAGCCCACTGCGTCCGTCGTTGCGTGCAGCGACGGACCAACCGCTGCAGCCATTGCGCTGTGCTGCACGGCACCCTATTTCCGTCCGTACACCAGCACCGATGTGGTGGGCGTCGAAATCGGTGGGATCGTCAAGAACGTCATCGCACTCGCCGTCGGCATTTGCGAAGGTCGCCAGATGGGTGACAACACCAAGGCCTCCGTCATTACGCGGGGGCTCGCCGAAACATCCCGGCTTGCACTGGCACTTGGCGGGGAAGCGCAGACCATGGCCGGCCTCGCTGGCCTGGGCGATCTTGTTGCTACGTGTTCGTCGGCGCTGTCACGGAACCATACGGCAGGGAGACTGCTTGGCGAGGGACTCACCCTTGATGAGGTGAATGCCCACATGACACAGACCGCGGAAGGCATCAAGTCCGGCCACGCCGTTCATGAGCTGGCGGGAAAACTAGGTGTAGAAATGCCCATCACGGCTGCCGTCGTTGCCGTGCTTGAAGGCAAAATGTCCGTTGATGACCTGGGGCCTCGGCTGTTGGCCCGGGCACTGAAGTCCGAAGGCGACTACTGATGGTGACTGAAGAAACCACTTCCCCGACCGGCCGGCGAACCCGGGTTGCGATCCTGTTCGGTGGGCGTTCCAGCGAACACGCCGTTAGCTGCGTTACCGCGGCCGGCGTGATGGGCGCCATCGACCAGAGCAAATACGAGGTGGTGCCGATCGGCATTGCCAAATCGGGACAATGGGTCCTGGCCTCAGGAGACACCAGCCAATGGTCCCTGAGCTCTGCAGCCCTGCCTGAGGTTGCACCGTCGGGCAAGACGGTCACGCTGGCCGAAGTCGGCGGAGAGCACCAGCTGATAGTGACCGAACCCAACACAGTGCCGCAGGAACTTGGTTCCGTGGACGTTGTGTTCCCCTTGCTTCACGGTCCATGGGGCGAGGATGGGACCATCCAAGGGCTCCTGGAATTGTCCGATACCCGCTATGTGGGCGCTGGAGTCCTGGCATCGGCGGTCGGGATGGACAAGCACTTCATGAAGGTGGTCTTCGAATCCGCCGGACTGACCGTGGGACCCTACGTTGCCGTCACGGACCGCGAATGGCTCACCGACGCCGAAGCCGTCCGGAAACGTGTCGACAAGCTTGGCTTCCCGGTCTTCGTCAAGCCTGCCCGCGCGGGCTCGTCCATGGGAATTTCCAAGGTGGATTCGCTGGAGGGCCTGGATGCAGCCATTGAGGAAGCCCGTCGCCATGACCTGAAGCTGGTCATTGAGGCAGGCATCGTGGGCCGCGAGATCGAATGCGCGGTCCTTCAGGGTCGCGGCACAGAAGCCCCCCGGACGTCCATGCCTGGCGAAATCGCGGTTGCCGCCGGCGAGCACCAGTTCTACGACTTCGCCGCCAAATACGTTGAAGACGGCGCGGCTGCTTTGAGTTGCCCGGCGGACATGCCGGACGAGGCCATTGCGCGGGTGCGTGAACTGGCCGCAGTCGCGTTCGATGCCGTGGGTGCTGAAGGACTAAGCCGGGTGGATTTCTTCTACACTCCGGCCGGAGACCTGATCATCAACGAAATCAACACCATGCCGGGGTTCACCCCGAAGAGCATGTACCCGCAGATGTGGGCGGCGTCCGGTCTGGGTTACGCCGAGCTGATCGATGAACTCATCCAGCTGGCGCTGACGCGCAAGACCGGCCTGCGCTAACCCAAGCACGTAACGGATCGGGGCCGTTTTGAGCCTTCAAAACGGCCCTGATCTGCGACCCGGTTGGGTGCCCTACTTGGTGGAGGGCAGGTTCTGCAGGTCTTCCTGGCCCACGCAATGGCGGGTTGCTTTGATCTTGCCGGCCGCTGCCGCGAGGTCGGCGAGGACGGTGGCGGAGCTGATCTTGTCCGGATCCATGAGGATCTCGGTAGCCGGTTCGCGTCCGAACGTCGTCAGCGTATAGAAGGGCTCGCCTTCCTTGATGACCCAGTCGACGTCGTTCACGCTGACACATCGGTCCGTGGTGGGGCCAGGCGGGTTCACTCCGCAACGCAGGATGACCTGCGAGGGGTCTCCCCATGCAGCTGTCGCCTGGCTGTTGGTTTTGCGCAGGGAGGCATCGCCGATCGCATCCGGCAGTGCCACCATCATCGGTGCGCACGCCGGATTGGCGGCGTCCGCTGCCGCGGTCACATCCACGGTGGGTGAACATGCTGACAACGCAAGGACGGCTACTGTCGCCAAAGTGATGGGCATGGCGATCCGGCGAAGGGACTTTCGGTGCATTCATCCAGCCTATCCCGCACACATGGGCCGCCCGGACGGTACGTAGCACCGGTCACATTGGTGCTGCCGTTGCTTCGGGAGGCCACGGCGCTATTCTGTCCGTGGATCGCGATAGCGTAGTGCCGTGCCCCTAGAAGAACTGACCGTTGCCGATCTCTCCGAGTCCGAGCTCCTTGCCCGGATCTTTCCGCGCCTGAACCAGAGCCCCAGCATTCTGTTGGGGCCAGGAGATGATTCCGCCATGGTTGCGGCGCCGGATGGGCGCATGTTGATCTCCATTGATACCCAAACCCAAGACCAGGATTTCCGGCTGGAGTGGAACAACGGATACCGGACCACCGGGTTCGACGTCGGGTGGAAGTCCGCGGCGCAGAACCTGAGCGACATCAACGCCATGGGCGGCAGCGCCACGTCGTTGGTCGTTAGCCTGACCATGCCGCCGGATACACCGGTGGAATGGGTGGAGGGCTTCGCAGATGGCCTCACGGCAGGGATCGTTGGTCTGGGCGCACCGGACTGCTCTGTTGCCGGGGGAGACCTCGGGAGGGGCCGCGAGATCGCGGTGACTGTCGCCGTCGTCGGAACCCTGGACGGACTTCTGCCCGTCCTGCGCTCCGGAGCAAAGCAAGGGGACGTCGTGGCCGTGGCCGGAACCCTGGGGCGGGCTGCCGCAGGACTGGCGCTGCTGGAGAGCCATATCCCAGTCGTAAGCCTGACAGCCGCCCAGCGCGCGCTCCTGGACAGCCAGTGCAGGCCCGTGCCGCCGTTGGCAGCCGGCCCACTTGCTGCGCGCAACGGCGCAACGGCGCTGATGGATATTTCGGATGGCTTGCTGCGAGACGCTGGCCGGCTCGCCGTTGCCAGCAACGTGGTGCTTGATTTTGATCCTGTGGCGCTGGCGCAATACGCGCTGGCCCTTGAACCTGCGGCCGCAGAGCTGGGGCGTGACGCCATGTCCTGGGTTTTGGGCGGGGGAGAAGACCATGGGCTGCTCGCCACCTTCCCAGCTGGAATTCAGCTGCCGGAGGGGTTCACTGCGATAGGCTCAGTGCAGGCCGTTGCCCCGTCACAAGGCAGCGGTGTCCGGATTGCCGGGCAAGCTGCCGACACCGTGGGATGGGATCATTTTGCAGACTAAGATCGCCGCCAATGCGCATGCGATGAAACGTTGGCTCGGCAAAACGGAGGTGGTCCTTGGCAACCATAGCGACCGCCTCAATGCGATCAACATTTTTCCCGTAGCCGACGGCGATACCGGCACCAACCTGTACCTCACTGCCCGCGCGGCCGTCTCGGCACTCGCGGGCACATCGCCGGACGCCACGGAAACAGGTAACGACGTCGGGGCCCTCCTTTCGCGCGCCGGTCAGGCTGCCATGGAGCAAGCACGCGGCAACTCGGGCACCCTCTTCGCCGTTTTCCTGTGCGCTGCCGCGGAGCCGCTGGCCGGCAAATCCCGGCTCAGCGCGCCGCTCCTCGCAACAGCGCTCAACAGGGCACAAATCCGAGCGTGGTCAGCGCTCAGCGATCCCGTCTCGGGGACCATGCTCTCAGTCCTGGAAGCTGCCGCGCGTGCAGCCCAAGCTGTCGACTCCGCGCAGGGCGGCGACGACAGCAACCATTCACTGGGCCTTGCTTTGGACGCGGTAGTGGAAGCTGCCCTGCAGGCCGTTATCCGAACAGAGAACGAACTTGCTCCCTTGCACGAAGCACACGTGGTGGATGCCGGTGGCGTCGGCATGTTGCTGGTGTTGGATTGCCTGCGCTCCGCCGTCCTGGGGGAGGAATTGCAGGACGAACTCCTTGAGGGCCTGCACGGTTACAGGCTCCAGGATCCCCACATCCACGAGCACATGCCGGCCGATGACGGCGTGGAGGTCATGTGCACTATCAACCTCTCCCCGCTGGCGGCTGCCACGCTTCGACAGCGTCTCGACGAGATGGGTGACTCTGTGATTATGAGCCAAGTGGGCAGCACGGCGAGCCTCGATGACGACGAGTCGGAAGGCGAGACCAGCTACCGTTGGCGCGTTCACGTCCATGTTCCGGACCCCGAGCCGGCAGTGGCACTCATTCGTTCCCTGGGCGACCCCACAGACATCGCAGTCAGCCAGTTGGCGTTGCCCCGTGAAGCCGGTGGAGAAACTGCGGACCATGAAGATTCCGGTACCACCGCAGGCCAGCCACGGCATGAACTCTGAGCTTGAACTGCCCCTGGAACGCAGGATCGGTAAGCGCTCTGCAGCGGTCATTGAAAAACACCTCAGTCTGAGGACCACGGGGGCGCTGCTGAACTACTTCCCGCGCCGCTACCTGAGCCGGGGAGAGCTGACGCCCATCAGCAACCTTCCTCTGGACGAAGAAGTCACCCTGATTGCCCGCGTGTTGTCCAACAGCACGAGGCAAATGCGGGCGCGGCGTGGTTCCATCACGGACGTTGTGGTCACTGATGAAGCCGGTGGAAGCCACAGCACTCTCAAAGTCAGCTTCTTCAACGGATTCCGGGCCAAAGCCGAACTCCTCGCGGGACGCCGCGCCATGTTCTCGGGCAAGGTGAGCCGGTACGGGGGCGCCCTGGGCCTGACGAATCCGGACTTCCTGCTCCTGGATGAAGACCCGGACGCCCATGGATCGCTGGACCCCGAAAAGCTGGCTGCCATGCCCATCCCGGTGTATCCGGCAACGGCAAAGCTGACCAGTTGGTCGATCCACAAGGTGGTCACAGCCTTGATGGAGACCATGGACTTGGACGCGTTGGAGGACCCCCTTCCTGCCGGAATCGTCCAGAGGGATGGGCTGCTGAGCGTAGCCGAGGCATACCGTCTTATCCACTCTCCGGATACAGCCATGGACTGGCAGCGGGCGCAAGAGCGGTTCCGCTATCAGGAAGCGCTGGTCTTGCAGACCGCTTTGGCGCGACGCCGTGCGCAACTTGCCGCGGAAGAGGCCACAGCTCGCCGGCCACGTTCCGGAGGGCTGCTGGGCCAGTTCGACCAGAACCTCCCGTTTACTCTTACGGCAGGCCAGTCGGCCATCGGCAAGACACTGTCAGAGGAACTTGCCCAGGACACCCCCATGAACAGGCTGCTCCAGGGGGAGGTCGGTTCCGGCAAGACCATCGTGGCCCTCCGGGCGATGCTCCAAGTGGTGGACGCCGGGGGACAAGCGGCGTTGTTGGCGCCCACGGAGGTCCTCGCCGCACAGCACTTCGATTCAATCCGCAAAACGCTGGGTCCTTTGGCGCGCGACCACCTTTTTGGTGGTGCCGGGATGCTGGGCGGAGAAGCCGGCCCCGATGCAGTGCAGGTGACACTGTTGACGGGTTCCATGCCCACGGCGGCACGCAAGCAGGCCATGCTTGATGCTGCCTCGGGAAATGCCGGAATTGTGATTGGAACCCACGCACTTCTTTCGGACAAGACCAGCTTCCAGGACCTCGGCTTGATTGTGGTGGATGAACAGCACCGTTTCGGAGTTGAGCAGCGCGACGCCTTGCGTGCCAAGGCCCAGCGGCCGCCGCACTTGCTGGTCATGACGGCCACTCCTATTCCCAGGACCGTTGCCATGACCGTGTTCGGCGACCTGGAGACCTCCATCCTCGATGAGCTCCCCGCGGGCCGTGCTCCAATTTCCACGCACGTTGTGGGATTGGCGGAGAACCCCGGCTGGGCGGACCGCATCTGGAAGCGTTCGCGCGAGGAAGTCGACGCCGGGCACCAGGTCTATGTGGTGTGCCCCAAGATCGGCTCGGACGACGACGGCGATTTCAGTCCGGGTGAAGCGGAACCCAGCGACGCGGAACTGTCGGACGAAGGGTCCGCTCGCGAACTGGCGTCCGTGACGTCGGTAGTTGATAGCCTGCTGCAGGAGCCGAGCTTGGCCGGCGTCCCCGTGGCGCCGCTGCACGGCCGCCAGGATCCGCAGCTGAAGTCGGAAACCATGGCGTCGTTCGCGGCCAACCAGACCAAGCTCCTGGTTTCCACCACCGTCATTGAGGTGGGCGTGGATGTCCACAACGCCACCATGATGGTGATCCTTGACGCGGACCGGTTCGGCATTTCACAACTGCATCAGTTGCGTGGCCGCGTGGGCCGTGGGGGGTTGCCCGGCACGTGCCTGCTGGTCACGACACTGGAACCCGGCCATCCAAGCCGGCGCCGGCTGGATGCAGTCGCGTCCACTACAGACGGCTTCGAGCTCTCGCAGGAGGACCTCAAACTGCGGCGGGAAGGTGACATCCTGGGAGCTTCGCAATCCGGTGGTCGCTCTACGCTTAAGCTGCTCCGTGTACTGGAACACGAGGACATCATTGCCCGGGCGCGTGCTGACGCCCAGGGGCTGGTGGCGCAAGACCCTGCACTCGAGCATCAACCAGTGTTGGCCGCGGCCATCGACGAATACTTGAACCCCGAGAAGGAGGCGTTCCTTGAACGCGGATAGAGAGCTTTACGCGGCAAGGGACTCCCGGCCGTCCGGCCGATCAGGTGTGGCTGCTGCATGAGCCGCATTATTGCCGGGGTAGCCGGTGGCAATCCTCTGTCCAGCGTGGCGGGGACTGCCACCCGGCCCACCACTGACAGGGTCAAGGAGGCCTTGTTCTCCCGTCTGGAGGCGCTTGCCGTCATCGACGACGCCCGGGTGCTGGACCTCTATGCCGGTTCCGGGGCCCTGGGGATCGAGAGTGCCAGCCGCGGTGCACGCAAGGTGGACCTCGTGGAGTTCGATGCCCGAGCCTGCGACGTTTGCCAACGCAACGGAGACCTCGTCAACCAGATCCTGGGCGGTAAGGCAGTCTCAGTGCATCGTTCCAAGGTGGAGTCCTTCCTTGAACGGGCTGCAGAGGCCACGCTGTGGGACCTTGTCTTCCTGGATCCGCCCTACCCCCTCGACGAGCCCGCGCTCAGTGCAGTGTTGTCCAAGCTGGCGCCGCATCTGGATGAGGGCGCCGTGGTGGTTGTGGAACGTTCGTCGCGGAGCCCTGAGCCCTTGTGGCCGGAGTCCATGGAATGCTTCGCCGACAAGAAGTACGGTGAGACCAAGCTGTGGTTCGCTGAACCCGCCTAGCCGCTGATCTTGTCCAGTTCGACGCCGGTCAGGACCGCGGCCGGGTGGGGGCCGCGCGCCAAGAGCTCCGCTGTCCACTGTTGCGGCCATGGGGCCTGCGTTCCCACCAGGATGATGTTGCCCGGGTATCGGCCGTCGAACATCCCTGCCTCAGAGAACGCCGCAACATCCGGCATTGCCTGACGCATGGCGGCTACTTGGCTTCTGACGAGGGAGAGCGCCGGTTCATCGCCGACGTTGACAATCAGCACGCCCTCGGGCCGGAGGCGGTTCCTGGCCTCTTCGTAAAATTCCTGGCAGGCAATGTGGGCAGGCGCCTCGGGTCCGGAGAAGATATCAAGGATCACGACGTCGAACCTTGACTCGGCGGGCAGCTCCGCCAGGGCATCGCGTGCGTCGCCGATGTGTGTGTGCAATCGGGTGCCCGCAGGCATCGGCAGGTATTGGAGGACGAAGTCCAGCAGTTCACGCTCGAGTTCTACGGCGTACTGTTCCGAACCCGGACGCGTGGCTTGGATATAGCGTGCCAAGGTGAGTGCGCCCGCCCCCAAATGGAGAACGGACAAGGCCCGTCCTGTTGGTGCCGCCAGGTCAACCACATGGCCGATCCTGCGCAAGTATTCGTAGAAGATCTCGGCGGGTTCGGCCAGATTGACGTGGGACTGTTCAGCACCACCGATCGCCAGGATGTAGGCGCCCTCAACCAGGGTGTCGCGATCTATGACGGCATGCTGGCCTGTGGTGCGAAGGAACCGTGAGGCCTCGTGATGGCCTGCGCCCGCGCGGCTCAGAGCTTTTCCCGGAGGGTAGCGAGGCGTGCAGCGGCCTCTACCAGGACATCGGTCTTCTTGCAGAAAGCGAAGCGCAGCAGGCTGCGGGTTCGCTCAGCACCTTCGGGGTGGCAGAAGACAGGGACGGGAATTGCCGCGACGCCAACCAATCCGGGCAATCGGCGCGCCAGGTCAACAGAATCACTGATGCCCAGTGGAGCGGTATCAACGTTGATGAAGTAGGTGCCGCTCGGGTTGTAGACGCCGAAGCCGGCTGCCCGGAGGCCCTCGGCAAGGATGTCCCGCTTGCGCTGCAATGTTGCGGCGATGCCTGTGTAGAAGTCATCTGGAAGGGCAAGTCCCAGGGCGATTGCACTCTGGAACGGTGTGCCGGAGCTGTACGTCAGGAACTGCTTGACGGTACGCACCGCTGCCACCAGATGCTCGGGGCCGCTGAGCCAGCCGATCTTCCAGCCGGTGAAAGAGAAGGTCTTGCCTGCAGAGGAAATGGTGATGGTCCGCTCGGCCCCTCCTGGCAACGTGGCCACCGGGATGTGGGCTACGCCGAACGTGAGGTGCTCGTAGACTTCGTCGCTGACGATGATGGCATTGTATTTGGCTGCCAACTCAACAACCTTTGCCAGGACGTGTTGCGGGAAGACGGCACCGGTGGGGTTATGGGGGTTGTTCAGCAGGACAACCTTTGTGCGGCCGCTGAAGGCGCCTTCCAAGGCCTCAAGGTCCGGGAGGAAGTCCGGAGCGAGCAGTGGAGCGGTGACGTGTTGCGCCCCAGCCATTCCAATGATGGCGCCGTAGGAGTCATAGAAGGGCTCGAAGGTCAGCACTTCGTCGCCCGGCTGGATGAAGGCGAGCAGCGAAGCGGCAATCGCTTCGGTGGCTCCCGTGGTCACGATGACTTCGGTCTGTGGATCGGGTGTCAGACCGTAGAAACGCTGTTGGTGTTCGGACACAGCTTCCCGTAATGCCGGGATGCCCTTGCCGGGCGCGTATTGGTTGGCGCCCGAAGCGATGGCTGCCTGGGCTGCGGCCTTGATCTCTGCCGGCCCGTCTTCGTCAGGGAACCCTTGCCCGAGGTTTATTGCCCCGGTGGCCACGGCCAGGGTGGTCATTTCCTCAAAGATGGTGACGCCCAGGTTTCCATCGGGTGAAAGGAGGTTTGCTCCGGTGGCGGCCCGCTGCCACGGTGCTGCAGAATCAGCAGGTGCGGTGGTCGTCTTGATGGATGCGGAGCTGCCGGGGGGTGCCATGTCAGCCATGGTATCCCGGTGAAGCTATGGGGTAGGTTCGTTCCATGAGACGTGCGGTATGCCCTGGATCCTTTGACCCCATCCACAACGGACATCTCGAAGTCATCGCCCGGGCCGCTGGCCTGTTTGACGAAGTCATCGTGGCCGTGTCCACCAATTACACCAAGAAGTACCGGTTCAGCCTGGAAGATCGAATGGAGATGGCCCGGGAGACACTGGCGTCCCTCAGAGGCATCATCGTCGAACCAATGGGGGAAGGACTTCTTGCGGAGTATTGCCGCCATCGCGGAGTCTCGGCCATCGTCAAGGGCCTGCGCTCGTCCTCGGATTTCGACTACGAACTGCCCATGGCCACCATGAACCGCCAGTTGACCGGCGTCGAAACGGTGTTCCTCCCTGCAGAGTCGCATTATCTCCATTTGTCCTCCACCTTGATCAAAGAGGTGAATGTCCTTGGCGGGGACGTCTCCGACTTCGTTCCCAAATCCGTGCTGAAGCGGTTGCTCGCTGGCGAGCCTGGCGCAGAACCGCCGCGGAAGGGGTAGGCTTGACGGGTACCTCGCAGCATCATGCGGAGTGTCCCAGCTGAAAACCAACGTGCTTTCTGTGCGCCTGGCGCCGGTTTGAGTCCTCACGCGTGATCAGGCTAAGATGGTACGTCGGTCATATGTTCTACAGGAGTTCTCATTAAGCGAGATGCAAGTTCGCCCTTGGCGCTGGTAGTCAAGGACCTTGGACGCAGTCCAGGGACCATGCGGACACTCAATGAACATGTACCCGCGCCAAGTGACCTTGGTGTGGCGCTCATTGGCGTGAAGGAAGGCTCGGAAGTCGAGCTGGATCTTCGTCTTGAGGCCGTACACGAAGGAATTCTGGTATCCGGATCCGCGATTGTCGAAGTTACTGGCGAATGCGGTCGATGCCTGGATCCCCTTGCGTATGACCTTGAAGTCAATGTGCAAGAACTTTTCTTCTATGAGGGCGTTGAGCTTTCGGACGAAGAAGACGATGAAGAGCAACGTCGAGTCGAGCACGATCTAATCGATCTTGAGCCGGTGTTGCGGGACGCAGTTGTAACCATGCTGCCGTTCCAGCCGGTGTGCCGGGAAGACTGCCAGGGCCTTTGCTCCGAATGTGGAGCGCGCCTGGAAGACGAGCCGGGGCACCACCACGAGGTCATGGATCCTCGCTGGGCTGCCCTAGCTGATCTGGCTAAGACTGACCGGCAAACTGATTAGTAAGTGTTGGACTAAGAGAGAAATGAGATAGCCGTGGCTGTTCCCAAGCGGAAAATGTCTCGCGCAAATACACGCGCCCGCCGTGCCCAGTGGAAGGCAACTGCCCCCAACTTGGTCAAGACGATTGAAAACGGACAGGTTACGTACAGCCTGCCGCACCAGGCAAAGGTCGTTACCGACTCCGCCGGCACTGCGCTGTTCCTTGAATACAAGGGCCGCAAGGTCGCTGACGCCTAATCTGCCTACTGGCTGACAAAGGATGTCTTCAACTGAAGAGCTTCTGAAGCGTCTCGGTGTCTCCATTGACACCGAGACGCTTCGTCTTGCTCTGACACATCGCTCATATGCGTATGAGAATGGCGGGATCCCCACCAACGAGCGCCTCGAGTTCCTCGGCGATTCGATCCTGGGTTTCTCCGTGACGGACTCGCTGTACCGCGAGAACCCCGCGCTGCCCGAAGGCGAGCTCGCCAAGCGGCGCTCCGCCGTCGTGAGCACCCGCGCCCTGGCCGGAATCGGCCGGGAACTCGGCATTGGCGAGTTTATTTACCTCGGTCAAGGCGAGAAACTTACCGATGGCAAAAACAAGGCCTCCATCCTGGCCGACACCATGGAAGCCTTGATCGGTGCCACATACCTGTCCAACGACATCGAGACTGCCCGCCAGCTGGTCATGCGGCTCGTTGGCCCGCTTCTGAAGGATGCCGGCGCCCTTGGTGCGGGAACCGACTGGAAGACAAGCATCCAGGAACTGACGGCCAGCCGGCAGCTGGGTGCCATCCACTATGCGGTGGAAGGTTCAGGACCGGACCACGCCCGCACGTTCGAGGCCGTCCTTAACATTGGTGGAACTCCTTACGGACGCGGTTCCGGCCACTCCAAGAAGGAAGCCGAGCAGGAAGCTGCGGCCGATGCTTGGCGTGCACTGACGGCCTTGGACCAAACGCCTTCCGCGTGAGCGATGCCTGAACTTCCCGAAGTAGAAGTCGTTCGGCGCGGTCTCGCGCGGTGGGTCCGCGGGCGCACCATTACGGGCGTCGATGTTCTGGACCAACGCTCCATCCGACGTCACAGCCTTGGCGCCGAGGACTTTGTGGGCAATCTGGAACACGCTACCGTGCTGGATGTTGTCCGGCGCGGCAAGTTCCTTTGGATGCCTCTGGCCATGGAGGTGGCCGACCTTGTGGACCAGGCTCCTGGACCTGAGGCGGATGCCCCACTTCCCCGCGTCGCCCTCATGGCACACCTTGGCATGAGCGGACAACTCCTCATGCAGGATCCGCACGTCCCCGACGAGAAACACCTCAAGGTCAGGATCCGGCTTAGCGCCGCCGAAGGCATGCCCGAACAGCTGCGTTTTGTTGACCAACGCATTTTCGGGGGACTGTTCGTGACCTCCTTGGTTCCTACTCCCGACGGCGGTCCAGGCGGCTTGGGTGAAACGCCGCTGCCCGAGATCGCGGAGGAAGCAGCGCATATTGCCCGGGATCCCTTGGACCCGCACTTCTCCTTCGATGACTTCTACAGCAAGATCAAGTCTCGGAAAACCGGACTCAAGCGCGCTTTGCTGGACCAGTCGGTCATTTCGGGGATCGGCAACATCTACGCGGACGAGGCTTTGTGGCGTGCGCGGCTGCATTATGCGCGGGCGACCGATACCTTGCGCCGTCCGGATGCGGAACGGCTGATCCAAGCCGTCAAGGACGTGATGGATGCTGCCCTGGCGGCAGGGGGAACAAGTTTTGATTCCCTGTATGTGAACGTCAATGGCGATTCAGGGTATTTCGCTCGATCGCTTAACGCCTATGGGCGTGCCGGTGAAACCTGCGGCCGCTGTGAAGCGGCGGGCCTGCACAGCATCATTAAACGTGAGCAATTCATGAACCGTTCTTCCTACACCTGCCCGGTTTGTCAGCCGCGGCCAAGGAATGGACGCTGGTAGCGCCAAAACTGTTCCGGAATCGGGATGGCAATGGCAGACTGTCCCCATGAAATCCTTGGTGATTCGGATCGCCATTGCTTTGGTCTTCAACGCCATCACACTGTGGGTGGCGTCAGTTCTTCCCGGGGTCCGTTTGGGCGCCGGGTTCCTTTGGGCCGTCGTGGTTTTCACGGCGGCCACGCTTCTGATTAAGCCCTTGATCCTGGCCTTCTTCCGCCGTCGCCGGGACGCGCAGGCGGACCGGCGCACGTGGCTGGTCACCAAGGCCCTGACCGTGGCGGCAGGCCTGCTGGCAACCTTGGCTATCCTCATCCTCACCAGCATCTTCTCCAACGGATTCGCCATCAGCGGGATCGTTGGATGGGTGGCCGCTACGGTGGTCATTTGGTTGGCGTCATTTATCTATGACTTCGTCGACGACGGACTCGAGTCCAGGGCACATCAGCTCCTCGGCGGCACAACAAGCGCGGCGGGCACGGGTAAGCCATGATGGCGCGGCGGTTGGTGATTGTGGGCATCTGCCTCGCTGTGATTATTGCCGCCGTCGCTATCGTGCTTGACCAAATGGCGAAGCCAGGCCCAAGTGCCGCCCAGAATTCGGCCTCGTCGTCCAGTCCCAGCGCATCCGGGACCTCAGCTCCGTCAAACGGTGCGGCCACGCAGAGTCCCGGCAGCCCGACGTCAGACGCGTCTGCGAGCGGTCCGGCGGGGAGCGGCGAGACTCCAGCGCCAACCGCCAAGCCCCTGGAGGTCCTGCCTCCGGTGACCGCCAGCCCTACGGGACTCCCTGCGCCGACCGAACCGGCGCCGTTGGTCACAGAATTGCCTGATCCTGGCTCGGCGCAGGGTGAACTGGTGGATGGGTGGCCGGGAAATATTCTGGTGCTGCCTCCTGGGACAACCATCGCATCCACCGGTATTTCCGTATCAGGCGACAGGTTGCAGCTGACGGCTGACGGAATCGTGGATTTGACCCAGGACGAGGTGTTGGGCTCCTTCACCCAGTCCCTGGCCGCACACGGCTTCTGGACCGAGCCCGCGCCAGCCGTAGAGGGCGCCCAAGCAGCAAGGTTCGTGCGGGGCACGGACACCGTGACGGTTTCGGTGTCCACCACGGGAACGGGCGCTTCGCGCTTCCAGCTTTTGGGCAGCCTGCATACGACGGCGAACTAGGGGCCCGCATGTATATCTCTCTCTCGGACCGCAGCGGCGGCAAGCGGGATAAGCCATCAGGCACCCGGACGGCACTAACCACCGAAGTGCCGTTTCGTTTGTCCCCGGTCATTCTTTGGCTCGGCATCGTGAGCATGGTGACGGACGTTTCCTCCGAGTCGGTCACGGCGATCCTCCCGCTCTACATCACCGGTTTCCTGGGTTTGTCCACCATTGCGTTTGGCTTTATCGACGGAATCAATCAAGGTGCCAGTGCGATCGTGAGGATCGCTGCCGGCTGGGCCGCGGATCGCAGCGGCCATCCCAAACGCATAGCCCTCGCCGGTTACGGACTGTCCATGGTGGCCAGGATCGGTTTCCTGTTCGCTGGTGGATTTTGGGCGATCGCGGCAATCGTGACCGGTGACAGGATTGGCAAAGGCATCCGAACAGCGCCGCGGGATGCCCTCATCACTGTCTCGGCGCAACCGGAGCATTTGGCACGGTCGTTTGGTGTCCACCGCATGCTGGACAACATCGGTGCTGCCGCTGGTCCTTTGATTGCCTTCTTTGTGCTGCTCATGATTCCCAATGGCTTCAGCACGGTCTTCGTTGTCTCCTTGGCGTTCGCAGTGATCGGGGTTGCTGTCCTCGCGCTCGTTGTTCCGGACCTGAGGGCACACGGACGTATGGTTGCAAACAAGGCAGCGGCGGGGGACGAACGCCGGCTCTTTGCCTTCTCCTGGCGCCATTTCAAGGAACCGGGCCTCGGCAAGCTCCTTATTGCTGCCGGGCTCCTTGGCTTGTTGACCGTGGGTGACGGCTTCATCTACTTGGTGCTGCAGAACAGAGATTCCTTTGCAGTCCAGTGGTTTCCCCTCCTCTTTGTAGGGACCAACGTGGTGTTCCTGGCTTTCGCCGTTCCGCTGGGCCGGTTGGCCGACCGGGTGGGCAAGGTGCCGGTCTTCGTCGGAGGACATGCGGTCCTGCTGCTCTGTTACCTGCTGGCTGCTGCCCCGTGGGGCGGACTCTGGGCGACCCTGGGGTGTTTGGTCCTCCTGGGCGCCTTCTATGCCGCAACGGACGGCGTGCTGGCCGCACTGGCCAGCCAACTGACGCCCGCAGGAAAGCTGGCCACCGGCATCGCTTCCGCTCAGACTGTGGTGGCGCTGAGCAGAATGCTGGCCTCCGCCGGTTTCGGTGTGCTCTGGTATGCCGTGGGTGCCTCCACCGCCATGCTCGTTGCCGCAGGGCTGCTGGCATGCGCAGTTGTTGTGGTCATCTTCATCCTGCCCGGGGCCAAGTCCGGGATGGGCAGGGCATGAGCAGTACGGTAACCGGAGGCAAACTGCGGTGGGGCATTCTGCTGGCGGTCACGGCCCTGGTGTTGGCGGCAGCCGGGGTGTACGCCGTGGGCGCCTACCAACGTTTTGAGGAGAGCCGCACTGCCGCACCTTCCGTCGGTGTCACCGCGGGCCAGGCGCTGCCGGAAGTACCTTTCGTACTGTTTAGGAACACGGCCAGCGGGCAGGGTTATGGGAACGCCGCGACGGTTCCCTTGTCCGCGCCGTCCGGCACAAGAGCCGTGAGTGAGCGGGCCTGTGACCGTGTGTACGGGACATCTGCCACCATCGTCTGCCTGACAACGAAGCGCGGCCTGGTGACGGCCTTCGAAGCTGCCGTCCTGGACCGCAACTGGAAGCAGGAACGTGCTTGGGCGGTTCCCGGCATCCCGAGCAGGACGCGAATCAGCCCCGATGCGAGCATGATTGCCACCACAGTTTTCGTTTCCGGCCACTCCTATGCCGTTGCCGGGTTTTCAACGGCCACCGAGATCACTACGCAAAACGGTGGAACCGGCAACCTGGAAGATTTCGCCCTGATGGTGAATGGAGAACGACTGGTAGCCACCGACCGCAACATCTGGGGCGTGACGTTTGTACCCGGCCAAAGCGACGTTTTCTACGCGACGGCTGCATCGGCCGGGCGGATTTGGCTTGTACGGGGGAGTATCTCAGCCAAGACCCTCACGGCCGTCCACGACAATGTTGAGTGCCCGTCCGTGTCGCCTGACGGCATGAGGATCGCGTACAAGAAGAACGACGCCGGGCCATTGGACGCGCATTGGAACGTCGCTGTTCTCGACCTCGCTACGGGACGGGAAACGGTTCTCTCCGAGAAGCGGAGCGTTGACGACCAGATCGAATGGCTGGATAACCAGACGTTGCTGTACGGGCTGCCGCACGACGGCACAGACGGCGACAGCGATATCTGGGAGCTGGGCACGGATCCGGGATCCGACCCCAAACTTTTCATCGAACATGCTTGGTCGCCGAGCGTGGTTCGCTGAAACCTTCACACATAACTCCGGCCCGCGTGTCCGCGGGCCGGAGTTATGTGAATACCACCGTTGGAACCACCGTTCCAAAGGGCTTCAGGTCAGCAGAGACCCAACAGTCCGCACAACAAACCGTCGGATTGCGTTGGGCTGGGCGAGGGACTTGGCGACGCCGTCGCCGTGGAGGTCGCAGTCGGAGTCGGCGTTGGCGTGGGAGTGGCTGTAGCCGTCGCTTGTGCCGGGGCCGGTGCAACCGTGGTGGAATAGACCACATCCACAAAGTAGTTCGTTGCATTCCACGAGTTCGCTGGCATGACACCGCCGGAGCCATACCGGTAGCGGCCGTTGTTGGGTCCGCTGGCCGTGAAGACTCCGCTGGTCCAGGTCTGGTTGAAGAAGCCCGACGTGTACGAATAGCGCCCGTTCGGTGCCCGGTAGGACACCACGTACGTCTGGCCCGTGCTGAGGGCCACCGGCGTAGACAAAGTTGCCGTCTGCCACCCGGTGGCCGTCTCGTTGGTGAAGGTCACCTGGGCCAGCCGCGTTCCGGCCGAGTTCCACAGCGAACCAACGTGGGTTCCGGTGTTCCCCGTTCCCTTGTAGAAACGGATGCCGGTCACGTTCCCGGCTTGGGAAACCGTGAAGGCCGTCCCCAACTCCACCGGCATGAAATCTGAGGCTGCTGCGACTTGCGGCACGAGCGAGCCAAAGATTGTGGACAGTTGGGTTGCAGGGCTTGCCGTGGTGAATTGCCAACTGGTGGTCGGCACGGTTTGTCCTTGCTGGGAGACGACGTTCGCCACACTCACGGACACCACTGTGCTGTTGGGCAGTGCCGTATTCGGAGTGAAAGTCATGGAACGGCTGTCCGCAGACAATGCGGCCGTACCGGCCACCGCAGCACCATTGATCGTTACGTTGAACGACGCTCCGGGGTTGATGGCTGCCGAGAAAGTAATGGCCGGCTTGACGTCGGTGGGAATCCCGGTGGCTCCTGGCGCCGGTACTTGCTCCGTGACCGTCAGTGGCGGCACTGTAACGCTGAATACCAGATCCACCAAGTAGCTGGTGGTGGACGATGAGCTGGGGAATCCTGTGCTGTAGCTAAAGGCACCGGAGTCCGGCGCCGTCCGCAGTGGCCCGCTCGTAAACCCTTCACCGAATCCTCCGGCCGTGTAGGAGTATTTTCCGGTCGGTGCGGTGTAGGCCATGACGTACTCGGCATCGGCATCGATCGTGACCGGTTGGCTGAAGTTTGCCGTCTGCCAACCCATGCTGGATTCGTTGCTGAAGGTGACGGTGGACAGGAGCTGCCCGGCCGCCGTGTACAGGGACCCGGTGTGCGTTCCGGTGTTACCCGCCGCCTTGTAGAACCGGACACCCGTCACCAGGCCCGAGGTGGAGCTGGCGAAGCGTACGCCCAAGGTCAACGGCACGCCGTCGTTGGCATCGGGAGTCGTCGGCACCACAGTGTCTTGGTACAACGTGCACGGGCAGACTCCCGGTGTGCGCGGGGTCGGAACTGTGGTGAATGTCCACGTTCCACCGGCCGACAACGGCTGGCCGGATACCGCCGTCGCTGTCACCGTGGCCGTGTACGACGTACCTGCAGCGAGTGCGGCGCTCGGGGTGAACGTGACCTTCCGGGTCGCCTGGTCGTAGCTGGAGGAGCCTGCCACGGAAGCGCCGTTGGTCACCTTCAACGCCAGGCTGACGCTGGAAGCCACTGCCGCCTCGGACAGTACGCCGCTCACCGTAGTGTTCAGCGGGACACTGGACGCATTCGGCAGGGGAGACTGTGAACCCACGGTGAAGGGTGCTGCGGGTACCGTGACCACGACGTCAACCAAATAGCTGGTCGTGGACCGCGAGGCTGGGAAGTCACCGCTGTACGTGTAGGCGCCGGCATCCGATACTGTCCGCAGGGGTCCAACGCTCATACCGGAACCGAATCCATTGGCAGTCGCGGAATACGTACCCGTCAAGGACTTGTAGGCCGCAATGTATTCCGTGTTCGCGGCCATCTGGACCGGCTGGCTGAACATCGCCGTCTGCCACCCGGAGGAGCTCTCGTTCGAGAACGTCACGGTAGCCAACTGCTGTCCGGATGCTGAGTACAAAGCACCGTTGTGGACTCCGGTGTTGCCGGCCGACTTGTAGAAGCGGATGCCGGTCACCTCGCCCGCCGAGACGCTGGAGAAACGAACGCCCAGCGTTAGCGGAACGCCTTCCCGCAGTTCGGCCAAACCTGGTGTCACTGTGTCGTCGTAGAGGCTGCACGGGCAGGCTCCGGGAACAGGCAGGGTCGCGCCGGTGGTAAAGGACCATGTGCCGCCGGATGTCACTTGACCGCCAATGGAGTCAGTACCAGCCAGCGTGGCAGTGTAGACCGTACTGAACGCCAGCTGGGACGTCGGGGTAAAGGTTGCGCGCCTGGTGGCGGCGTCGTAGCTCGTGGTGCCGGCCACCGTGCCCGCAGAGGACCGCAGGGTCAACTGGACGCTTGCCGCTGTTACGGGCTTGGAGAAGACCGCGCTGACCTTGGTGGCAACCGAGACACTCGACGACGACGGGATCGGTGACTGTCCAGAAACGGTCAACGGCGAACCGTCCACAGTGCTGAACAGGGCGTCGGCGAAGTAGTTTCCTCCGTTGAAACTCGTTGTGGGGAAACTTTGCGACGTGCTGTAGACGCCCGCCGGTTCGGCCCCGAAGCCACCTGCGACCGTCAGCGGGGCAGCCGTAGATCCGAAACTCGCCCACTGGAAATCCTTGGTGGCGTAGTGGCCGTTGGGTGCCCAATAGGAGACCGTGTACTTTTGCCCGGCCGCCACGGGGACGGCCTGGCTGAACAGGGTGGTTTGCCAACCGCTGGCCGTCTCATTGGTGAACGTGGCCGTGGCCAGGCGCTCGCCGGATGAACTCCACAGTGAACCGATGTGCGTTCCTGTGTTGGCATTGCTCTTGTAGAACCGGACACCGGTGATGAACCCGTCCACCGACGGGGTGAAGCGCAACCCCATTTCGTAAGCCCCGCCGTCGCCCGAATCGGGCGTGGCAGGAACGGTTTGGCCGAACACACTGTACGGTCCGCTCAGGACAAGGCTACGGCTGACAGCCGTCCCAATGTTGGCGCTGTCATCGATGGCCCGCACTTGGATGGTTGCCGTTGCGAGGCCTTTCTGGACATACGTGTACGTCCAGTTCTGCTTGCCTTGGGCCGGATGCCAGGTGCTGCCGCCGTCCGTGGAAACCTCGACGCCGGCCACCACGCCGCCAGTATCGGCAGCAGTGCCGCTGACGGTGACGTTGCTGCCGTGGGCAACAGTGGCGCCGTTGGCCGGGGCCGTGATGGAAACAGTGGGCTTTGCGGTGTCGGTGCTGGCTACAGCTGCAACCAGGCCCGCGGCACGGGTTGCCGGTTGGGCGCCCATGTCGGCCAGCAGATTGACTTGCGCCTGCCGCATCCGTGGATCAGCGGCCGCGCCGTCGCCGTCGTGTTCCTGGTCCAGGCCCCAAGTCCACTGAATGCTGCCAGCGGAGAACACGAGTGCACCGCTGGCTGCCCGGTAGAGAGTGACATGGTGCGTGGTGCTACCGGGTGCCACTGTATTACCGAAGTCCTGCAGGTATTGAGGCACGGCACCCACCGTGGTGGACAACCGGATCAACCCTGCCGGACGGAAGCCATTGTCCAGGTCCTCGTTCGATTCGTAGCCCACAGTGTGCGCGGCCAGCGCCGCGGACGAGCCTGCTGGCAGTGATGTCAGCGACGTGTTGCGCCACAACCTGGTCTTGCCCTCTTCTGCCGTCACGGTGACCGGCAGGTCGGAGTGGTTGGACATGTAGATCGTTCCGGTCACGGCGTTCTCCGGCAGGCCACCGCCGTTGGCTTGTGATGCGAACCGCGGATCCCGCCACGTGCCTGTCCATTGAGGGCTGGGATCGATCTTGCTGTTCGCCCACGTCTCCTTGTAGCACGTCAGAGTCCTGCCGGCGCCGCCGTCCACGGACGAGGGCTCGTAGCGCGTGCGCCAGTACATTTCGTTGCCGGAGAGGAACTGGAGATTCACTCCGGCATCCCGGGCTGCTGTGACGTTGGCCCGCTGAGCTCCGGACCAATACTCATCGTGTCCAACTGAAAGGAAGACTTTATGGTTCAACAACAGCGAACCGCTTCGGTCCGTGTCCAGGCCGCTGATGTAGGACACGTCGTACCCGTTCTGCTCCAGGAAGCGGACCATGGGGTACTCGTTGGCGAAGTAGAAGTCGCGGCCATTGGGCCCGTCGCGGGTGGCCATCGGCCGGTTGTAGCTGACTTTGTAGGACCGGCCGTTCGCCGCGCCCTGGTAGAAGTCCGAGCCGCCGTACGTGTTGTACGCCTGCCAGGTCGTATCCGAAGTCTGGAACACGACGTCGGAGTGGCTGCTGTCGTTACGGACAATGAACGTGATGTGGCTCTGCCCACCGGTGTCCGGCCGGGTCAGAAGCGCGATGTAGACGCCGGAAACGGCTGTTGACGGCACCTGCCACGTCGCGGACACGGCCCACGTGCCGCAGTCGTACAGCTCGGTGGCGACGTCCCGCAAGCATTGGGGCTGGTTTTGGCGAAGGACCGACGGCGTCACGTCCGCGATCTTGCGGGCACCGTTGCCGGCATACCACCCCGTGCGGTAGATGGCGATGGTGTACGTGGGCGCGCTGGTGTCGACCTTGAAGCGGATCGGCTGCCCTGCGTTGACGCTGATCTCCGTTGAGAAACCTTGGATACTGTCGTCGCCGGCACCGAAAATATCCCACTCTGACGGCGGGCTCCCTGTCTTGGAATTTTCGCAGACCACCGGATTGACCACGGGGTCGCACGGACCGGCCGCAGTGGCAGCCGGGGCCGTAAGGGGAAGCAGAGCGGTGATCAGGATCAGCACCAAGGGCGCCACGAGGCGCTTCAGGACTGAAGATGGTCGGTTAGCTGAAAGACCGGGCATGGGAACTCCTGGAGTGGTACGCCTATTGCGAGACGGGTCCGCGCATTTCGCCCGGTCCCTGCTTGCCGCTCCCCAGCCAGGGTCAAACCAAGATCTTCAGTTGTAGAACACTCGGGTATCTTCACTTGCGTCGTCGTTCCGAAATAACTGGACCGTATCCAACCTCAACCCAACGAACCATCAGGCGAAAGCCAGATCACCGGAACGAATTCACCAAGTAACCCTTGGCAGGAGTGTAGGGGTGTGAAATGCCGCCCGCAAGGCTTTCCGGCGACGGATCCGTGGATTCGACCAAAACGGCAGTAGATTTAGGGAGATACAGCCACCCGGGCCACCCAGGAGAACCGAAGCGCCTTGCATTTGAAAAGTCTGACTGTCCGCGGATTCAAGTCGTTTGCGTCGGCCACGACGTTCGACTTCGAGCCTGGCGTCACTGCCGTCGTCGGTCCGAATGGTTCGGGCAAGTCCAACGTGGTGGATGCGCTGGCATGGGTCATGGGGGAGCAGGGCGCCAAGACCCTCCGAGGCGGAAAAATGGAAGACGTCATCTTCGCCGGCACGTCCGGAAGGCCCCCTTTGGGCCGGGCCCACGTATCTTTGACGATCGACAACGCAGACAATGTGCTTCCCATCGAGTACACCGAAGTCACCATCTCCCGGACACTGTTCAGGACCGGCGGCTCCGAGTACGCCATCAACGGAGCACCCTGTCGCCTCCTGGACATCCAGGAACTCCTTTCGGATTCCGGGCTCGGACGTGAAATGCACGTCATTGTGGGACAAGGACAGCTGGACAGGGTCCTGCACGCAACACCGGAGGACCGGCGCGGCTTCATCGAGGAGGCCGCAGGAATTCTCAAACACCGGCGCCGCAAGGAAAAGACCGTTCGGAAGCTCGAAGCCATGCAGGCAAACCTCGCCAGGCTCGGAGACCTCACGGCAGAGATTCGCCGCCAACTGACACCTTTGGGCAAGCAGGCCGAGATTGCCCGTCGCGCGCAGACAGTCCAGTTTGATGTCCGTGACGCCAGGGCAAGGCTCTTGGCGGACGACCTCGTCGAGCTCATGAGCGCCCTGCAGCAGGACGTAGCCGATGAAGCTGCCCTCAAGGAACGCCGGCAGGTAGTCGAGGCCGGGTTGGGCGATGGCCGGCGACGCCAGGCCGCCCTGGAGCAGCAAGCGGCCGAAGCAACCCCGCGCCTCAACGCTGCACGGGACAACTGGTACACGCTCTCAGCAAGTCGGGAACGCCTGCGCTCGCTGGGCTCCCTGGCCACCGAACGGCGGCGCCTCCTGGGTTCTTCGGAAGCCGCCGCGGAAACAGGTCGCGATCCCGAACAACTGGAGCGACAGGCCGCCAAAGTCCGCGAAGAACAGGCGGCCCTTGAACACGACATCCTGGCCAAACAGGCCGGGCTCCTCGAAGCCACAGTGGCCAAAGACGCGGCCGAGGCGCTCGCAGCCGCTGAGGACAAACGACTGACTGCCATGCTCCGCGCGGCTGCGGACCGCCGGGAGGGGCTTGCCAAGCTCGCCGGACAGCTTGCGGCTGCCCGGTCCCGGGCGGAGGCCGCCGAGGCCGAACGGGGACGCCTTCGAGAGTCCTTGTCGGCAGGCGACGAGCGACGCCGCCTCGCACAGAGCGAATTCACGGCCTTGGAATCGCAGGTGGCCGGGGTGGAAGACGGTGAGGAGAGCCTCGACGCGGAGTACGAGAATGCCAACGATGTCCTCGACGCCGTGCTGGCGGAGATCGAGGAACTAAAGGCAGGGGAACGCGAGGCGGTACGGGAACGCGACTCGCTCACTGCCCGGCGCGATGCCCTTCACTTGGGTTTGAACCGCAAGGACGGGACCGAACGGCTCCTTTCGTCCGGTGTTGAAGGCGTTCTGGGTCCGCTCGCGGAACGGTTGACCATTGAATCGGGGTACGAGGCCGCAGTCGCCGCGGCGCTCGGCAGCAGCTCTGACGCGCTCGTCGTGGCGGACACCCGTGCGGCCACCGTGGCGCTCCAGCTATTGAAGGATGACGACGCCGGACGGGCGGCCTTGCTGCTTGCCGGCAGTCCGGATGAGCCCATGGTCACAACGAGTCAAGAGCAGCTACCAAGTTTGCCGCCGAACTGCCGCTGGGCGCTCGACGTCGTGCAGGTCTCTGACTCTTCAGCACAGGGCGCCGTCGCGCTCCTGGCCTCGACCGCCGTCGTCGATGACCTCACATCTGCGGCAGCGCTGATCAAAACTCATCCGCAGCTCAAGGCGGTGACCCGCGCCGGCGACGTCTTCACCGCGATGGTGGCCTTTGGCGGTTCGGCAACGGCGCCGTCGCTGCTGGAAATCCAGGCAGCAGTCGACGACGCCGGTGCCCGCCTCCTGGAGGTGGCCGCGCGTCTTGAACGGGGACGGTTTGCCCTGGCTGGCGCCGAATCGCGCCGTGCCGAGGCGCAGGACCGCGCGGACGCTGCGCTGGACAGGTTGCACGACTCGGACGCCCGGCTGGCAGCTGTGGCCGAGCGGTTGGGGCATCTCAATTCGGTGCTGCGCAGTGCCGTGGGAGAGAGCGAACGGCTTTCCGCGTCATTGGCCAAGGCCGAGGCCAACATTGCCGAGGCCCAACTGGATCTCGAAGTCGCCGCCGAACGGCTCGCCGCCGCGCAGGAGGCACCAGACGAGGAACCATCCACCGATCGGCGCGACGAACTGGCCGCAGAAGCCCGGACGGCCCGCGGCCTCGAAATGGAAGCGCGACTCGCCCTTCGAACAGCAGAAGAACAATTGGGCGCCATCAGCAACCGGGCAGCTTCGCTGGAGCGGGCCGCAGCGACGGAACGCCGTGCCCGCGAAGAAGCCGCCCGACGAGCCAAGAGGCGCCGTGCGCAGGCGCACCGGGCGGCTGCTGTAGCGACCGCCGTCGAACAAACCCTCCGGTTCATCGACATCTCCGTGGACGTCGCCGGTAAGGAGCGCGACCTCGCGGAGCAGACGCGGGAAATTCTGGAGAAGGAACTGACGGAGATCCGTTCCGGTAACGATGCACTGGCCCGTGAACTCGCCGAACTTACGGATTCGGTCCACCGAGACGAGATGGCCAGGGCGCAGCAGAGGCTCCGGATCGAGGCTTTGGAGACGCGCTCCATCGAAGAGCTTGGCCTCTCAGCCGAGCAGTTGGTGGCCGATTACGGTCCCGATCAGCCGGTGCCGTTTCCGGCCGTCGCGTCCGCGGACAAGTGGGCGGAGCTTCGCGCTCCCGTGGACGAGCACGGTGAACCTGTGGTGGAGGGAAAGCCGTTTGTCCGCGAGGAGCAGGAAAAGCGCCTCAGGAAAGCGGAGCGGGAACTCGCCGCGCTGGGTAAGGTCAATCCCCTTGCCCTCGAGGAATTTGCTGCCCTTGAAGAACGGCACCAGTTCCTCAGCACCCAGCTTGAGGACCTGAAATCCAGCCGGAAGGACTTGCTGGACATCATCAAAGAGGTGGACAACCGCGTCCAGCAGGTCTTTGCCGAGGCCTTCGCGGACACGTCGGCGCAGTTCGATCATGTGTTCGCGCGACTCTTCCCCGGCGGGGAAGGCAGGCTCGTCCTCACGGACCCCGACGACATGTTGACCACGGGCATCGAAGTGGAAGCCCGGCCGGCGGGCAAGAAGATCAAGCGGCTCTCGCTGCTCTCCGGCGGGGAGCGTTCGTTGACAGCCGTTGCCCTCCTCGTGGCGATTTTCAAGGCGCGACCGTCGCCGTTCTATGTCATGGACGAGGTCGAAGCGGCACTCGATGACACGAACCTGGGCCGGCTCATCACCATTTTTGAGGAATTGCGAGAGTCCAGCCAGCTCATTGTGATCACTCACCAAAAGCGCACCATGGAGGTGGCTGACGCCCTCTACGGGGTCACCATGCGTGGCGACGGCGTGTCCACCGTCATCAGCCAGAGGCTCGGTGCCGGGGCGTAGCTTTGTGAGAAGGTAGGGGAGTGAACGAATTCCTTCCCATTATTTTGTCCATAGTTGCTGCGCTCGTGGTGATCGGCGGACTCGTGCCGGTGCTGATGAAAGCCCGGAAATCCGGGGCGAAATACCCCGGAACACGAGATTCCAATGATCCGGTACAGTCGCCCGCAGCAGGCGGCGGAACGTTGGTGGAGGACCGGCCCGAGCCGGCCGTCAAAGCACCTGCCCCCGAATTCGATGGAGCCGTGGAAGGCGCAGACGTCCCGGATGACGCTGCCGGCTTGGAAACCATTGCCGTTGAGACTCCGGCACCGGTGGAAGGTCGCCTGAACCGTCTCCGGGCCCGTCTGGTCAAGTCCAACAACATCCTCGGCAAGGGCCTCCTGGCGCTGCTGTCGGGGGACAAAATTGACGAGAATGTGTGGGATGAGGTCGAGGAGACCTTGCTCCTGGCTGACCTCGGCACCGAACCCACCACCCAGTTGGTGGATGCCTTGCGTGAACGCGTCAAAGTGTTGGGCACCCGAAGCCCCGAGGACGTCAAAGCCATGCTGCGCGAGGAACTGATCAAGCTCGTGGATCCAAGCATGGACCGGTCACTCAACGTCGAACGCAAAGGTGACCGGCCCGCCGTCGTGCTCGTTGTTGGCGTCAACGGCGTGGGCAAGACCACAACGGTTGGCAAACTGGCGCGTGTGCTGGTGGCCGAAGACAAGGATGTCCTGCTGGGTGCCGCTGACACCTTCCGTGCCGCTGCCGCCGAGCAGTTGGCCACGTGGGGCCAGCGCGTCGGAGTTCCGACGGTCAAGTCCGACATCGACGGCGCCGACCCCGCCTCGGTTGCCTACGAGGCCGTGAAGGCCGGCATCGACCAGGAAGTCGACGTCGTCATGGTGGATACCGCTGGCCGCCTGCAGAACAAGACCGGCCTCATGGATGAGCTTGGCAAGGTCAAGCGCGTCATCGAGAAGCTGGCCGAGGTGGACGAGGTCCTGCTGGTCCTGGACGCAACCACCGGCCAGAACGGACTGAACCAGGCACGCGTCTTCGCCGAGGTCGTCAACATCACCGGCATCGTCCTGACCAAGCTGGATGGCACCGCAAAGGGTGGCATTGTTGTGGCGATCCAGAAGTCGCTGGGGGTCCCGGTCAAGCTCATCGGGCTCGGCGAAGGTCCCGATGACCTGGCGCCGTTCGACGCCGAAGGCTTTGTGGACGCACTCCTCAACTAATCCCCGCTGACTGGCAACCGTGCTTGGTTTGATTCCTCAGACCCAATCACTGTTGCCAGTCAGTCGTGGTTAACCACCGGGCTCAGTGTGCGCTTCAGCGGTTCGCGTGCCAGCAGCCAGCCCACTGCCGTGAGCAGCAGGATTCCGCCGGTGACCGCGAACGCCAGCCCGTAACCGTACTGGTCGGCGAGCACCCCGGCCACCACGGGGCCGATGATCGCCCCGGTGTCTGCGGCCATTTGGAAGACCGCCAGCACCTTGCCGCCCGAGCGTCCCCGGCCAATGACGTCGGCGACGGCGGCCTGTTGGGCGGGGCCGAGCAAGCCGGACCCGAAGCCCGCCACGGCGGACGCGACGAAGAACGCGGGCAGATCAGCAGTCAGCCCGATCACGCCCGTGGCCAGCCCCGTAATGAGCAGTCCTGAAATGAGCAGCGGTTTCCGACCCCAGGCGTCGGCGAGCCGACCGGAAAACGTCAGAGCGAGCGCATTGCCAACGGCGAACACCGCCAGTGCCCAGGCTGCTGTCTCGGGCCTTGATTCCAGGACCGCAACGGCGAACAACGGGATGGTGGCCATGCGTACCCCGAAGGTCACCCAGCCATTGCCGAAACTTGAGAATACGGCCGCCCGGTAGGCCGAGTCGGCCAGGGCTTCCTTCAAGGTCATAGCCGGGGCAGGCGCCGAATCTTCTGCGGCCTTGCCTTCGCCGCTGAGCATGGTCCGGACCACCAGGGCTGCCACGAGCAACGCCGCAGCGTAGGCAAGGAATGGCACACGGAGCCCGAACCCTGCGAGCAGGCCTCCCACCACAGGACCCAGCACGCTGCCAATCAAGAATGCCGAGGCGTACGCGCCGGAGACCCGCCCGCGGCGCTCCGGCGGGGCAAGCCGGATGAGCAGACCCATCGCAGCCACGGTGAACATCACCGAGCCGGCTCCGCCGAGGCCGCGGAAGATGAGGAGCTGCCAGTAGTCCTGCGCGAACGCACACGCGGCCGTTGACGCCGCAACAATCAGGAGTCCTGAAACGTAGACGTTCCGCTCTCCGAACCGTCCGATCAGGGCACCACCGGCCGGGGCAAATACCAGGCGCATAAAGGCGAAAATGCTGACGATGACGGCTGCAGCCGTGGCACCGACGTCGAAAGTGGTGGCAAATTGCGGGAGGACCGGAGCGACCAGGCCGAAGCCCAAGGCAATGAGGAACGCTGCGGCCAACATCACCTTAATGTCCCGCGGCAGGGGTACCTTCTCCGGCCGGATCCTTGGTGTTGCAACGGATCTGGGAGTTTGGGGCATGTGGTGCAAGTCCTTTATTTCTGGGTATTTCCGGGGAAGTGTGACGCATGAAACATATCCGTAACACCGGGGATATGCACCATTTACGTTGGGGAGGTTGTTGTAACCAGCCCGCAATCTAAAACCCGCGCAGGTGAAACACGGCGGCACAAAAATCTTAAGCAGGACGCAAACGGCGTCAGGACAGCGGTTGAACCGCAGATCTAGCAAGAGAGGAACGTGCACCATGGAACTTACCGCAGGTCACGTATGGGTCATGGTGGCGGCGGCACTCGTGCTGTTCATGACACCCGGTCTGGCATTTTTCTACGGCGGCATGACCCGCGCCAAGGCAGCCCTGAACATGATGATGATGAGCTTCATCTCCATCGGTATTGTCGGCGTTGTCTGGGTGCTGTGGGGCGCATCAATGAGCTCCGGCGAGGGCTTCATGGAGATCGTGGGTAACCCGTTCGCTACGTTCGGCCTTGAAGGCATCACTACTCCGGATGGTTTGATCAAGGCGGGCTACGCAGCCACCTTCGCCATCATCACCGTCGCCCTCATCAGCGGCGCAATCGCCGACCGCGCCAAGTTCGGCGCCTGGAGCATCTTCGTTCCGGTCTGGGTCACCCTGGTCTACTGCCCGCTTGCCTACATGGTGTGGGGTGGCGGCCTGTTCGGTCCGGAAGGCGCAATCGGCAAGGCCCTCGGCCCGGCCATCGACTTTGCCGGCGGTACCGTGGTCCACATCAACGCCGGTGTAGCCGCGTTGGTTCTGGTTCTCATCATTGGCAACCGTCGTGGCTTCGGCAAGGATCCGAACCACCGCCCGCACAACATCCCGTTCGTCATGCTCGGTGCAGCTATCCTCTGGTTCGGCTGGTTCGGGTTCAACGGTGGCGCAGCAGCAACTGCTGAGCAGGCCGGCCTCATCTGGATCAACACCCTGGCAGCTCCCGCAGCGGCCATGATCGCTTGGCTTGTCACCGAACGCATCCGTGACGGCCACCCGACGTCGCTCGGTGCAGCTTCCGGTGTTGTTGCCGGCCTGGTCGCCATCACCCCCGCTTGTGCCAACGTCAGCCCCGTAGGTGCCTTGGGCCTGGGTGTCGTTGCCGGTGTGGCCTCGGCTTTGGCTGTCGGCCTCAAATTCCGTTGGGGCTTCGATGACTCCCTGGACGTTGTCGGCGTGCACTTGGTCTCCGGCATCATCGGCACCGTGGCTCTGGGCTTCATCGCCCTGCCCACCGACGGTGTTGGTGGCGGCCTCTTCTACGGTGGCGGAATGACGCAGATGTGGGCCCAGCTCGCAGCGGCCGGCATCGCCATCGCATTCTCGGCCATCATGACCGCGATCATCGCCCTTGCCATCCACAAGACCATGGGCTTCCGGGTCTCCACTGAGCAGGAAAATGTGGGTGTTGACCTCAGCCTGCACGCCGAGACCGCCTACGAGTTCGGTGTCAGCGGCCACGGGGGAAGCTTCCAGCCGCTGCACGACATCGTGACAGGCAAGTCTGAAGAGAAGGCGCCCGCAGAAGGCAAGGAGAGTGTCCAGGCATGAAGCTCATCACAGCGATCGTCCGTCCGGAGAAGCTTGAAGCAGTCCGGGAAGGCCTGGAAGCGTATGGGGTCCAGGGCCTGACGGTCAGCGCGGCAAGCGGCTACGGCCGGCAGCGTGGCTACACCGAGGTGTACCGCGGCGCCGAGTACAACGTGGACTTGTTGCCGAAGATCCGCATTGAGGTTCTTGCCACGGACGAGCAGGCAGATGACATCCTGGATGTCCTCATCGCCAGTTCAAACACCGGACGTGCCGGAGACGGCAAGGTCTGGACCGTGGATGTTTACGAAGCAGTTCGTGTCAGGACCGGGGAACGCGGCTCAGCCGCAATCTAAGTACTGAACAGCATGTGGGCCGGGTACCTCAGGTACCCGGCCCACTTGCGTTGTTCGTCTCTGTCGTCCACCGCTGCAGCGGCGCCGGCCTTACTAACTCCCGACGGCGGGGGGCCAGTCCGCCGGACCCACGCTGCCGGCGTCGTACTCGTCCAGCGGGACGGTACCGCGCTCCCATGCCCGCAGGGCTGGTTCGATGATCCGCCAGCAGTCCTCAGCGGTGTCGCCCCGGACGGACAGCAGGGGATCGCCAGTGATGACGCCTTCCAGGACTTCGCCGTAGGGCAGCATGCCTGCGGCGTTCAGCTCGGCCACGAGGCTGGCGCGGTCCAAACTGAAAATGTCGCCGGGGCCGTTCACGTCGACGTCGAGTTGGAGGGTGTCGGGGCCGAACCCGATCCGCAACTGGTTGGGGGAGTCAACTCCTGTGAATCCTGTGGGCAGGTGGGGGACCGGCCGGAACGTGATCACCGCTTCCTTGCGCCGGAGCCCCAAGGCTTTGCCGGAGCGAAGGATGAACGGGACACCTTTCCAACGCCAGTTGTCGATGGTCACCCGGACCTCTGCCAGTGTTTCGGTGTTGCGGGCAGGATCCACGCCTTCTTCCGCAGCGTAATCCGGCACCGTCCGCTCGCCGATTTTTCCTGCGGCGTAGCGGGCGCGCCGTGTCGAATCCCGGTATGGGGATGCGATGCTGCTGGCGCGAAGCACGCTGGCGACCGCATCCCGGAGGTCTCTATGGCCGATGCTGGCCGGCGCGTCGATAGCCAGAAGCGCCATGATGTGCAACAGATGGCTCTGGATCATGTCTCGGAGGGCACCTGCGCCGTCGTAGTACCTCGCGCGACCCTCAAGGGCGAGGTCTTCGTCAAAGACGATCTCGACTTTTTCAATGTGCTCCCGGTTCCACACCGGCTCAAGGAACCGGTTGGCGAATCGCAGGCCAAGGATGTTCAGCACAGTGGCTTTGCCCAGGAAGTGGTCCACGCGGTGGATGTGATCCTCCGGGACCAGAGTGGCCAGGACTGCGTTGAGTTCCCTCGCCGAGGATGCGCTGGTGCCGAAAGGCTTCTCCATGACCAAACGCGTGCCCGCCGGCAGATCCTCCCTTCGCAGCACCTCGCAGGCCTTTTGGCTGACATGGGGAGGCAACGCGAAATAGATGGCCACAGGACCGTCCAAGGTCGCCAGAAGTGCGGCCAGGGCGCCATCGGCGGTGACATCGACCTGATGGTAAGCCGTCGTGTCGGCAACAGCTGCGAGGGCTTTGCGCCCGGCCGGGTCAGCTGCACCGGACGCGGCCTCAAAAGCGCCGCGGACCCGTTCCTTCCACTGCCCGGGGGACCAAGCATCGGAGCCGGCCCCCACCAACTGCAATCCCTCAGCCCGGCCTGTGGCAAGGAGCCCGGCCAGGCCGGGAAGGAGCAATCGGCCTGTCAGGTCACCTGAGGCACCGAGGATGAGCAACGTTTTTACAGTTGTTTTGCTGGTCACTGTGCCAGCATGCCATCTTGAAGGTGCGACTTGGTACCCTAGATAGTCGAGTCCCGTAGTTGAGACATATTTGTTGGGGCAAGAATCGTCAAGACTCTGGTGAGCCGCATTGGCCGCCATTCGTAGACCATCGAAAGAAGTGCACGGCGCGTGTTCAATTCACTCTCTGACCGGTTGACAGCAACCTTCAAGAATCTCCGTGGCAAGGGCCGCCTCTCCGAGGCCGATGTTGATGCCACCGTCCGGGAGATCCGTCGTGCACTGCTGGACGCGGACGTTGCCGTACCTGTGGTCCGCGAGTTCACCTCGCGTGTCCGCGAACGCGCCTTGGGCGCCGAGGTCTCCGGCGCGTTGAACCCGAGCCAGCAGATCGTCAAGATCGTCAACGAGGAACTCGTTGAGATCCTCGGTGGCGAAACCCGCCGTATCCGACTTGCCAAGACCGGCCCCACCATCATCATGCTCGCGGGTCTCCAGGGTGCTGGTAAGACCACCCTGGCCGGCAAGCTGTCCAAGTGGCTCAAGGCCCAGGGCCATAGCCCCATGCTGGTGGCCTGTGACCTCCAGCGCCCCAACGCGGTCACGCAGCTTCAGGTTGTCGGTCAGCGGGCGGGTGTACCTGTCTTTGCTCCGCACCCGGGTGCCACCTCCGAACTTGAGCACCCTGCAGGTGACCCCGTCGCCGTCGCTAAGGCCGGTGTTGAGGAAGCACGCCAGAAGCTGCACGACGTCGTGATTGTTGACACCGCCGGCCGCCTCGGTGTTGACGCCGAAATGATGGACCAGGCCCGCCGTATCCGCCAAGCGATCATCCCGAATGAAGTCCTGTTCGTGATCGACTCAATGATTGGCCAGGACGCCGTCAATACGGCGATGGCCTTCGATGAAGGCGTCAACTTCACCGGCATCGTGCTGTCCAAGCTCGACGGCGATGCCCGCGGTGGTGCCGCGCTGTCCGTTGCGTCGGTCACCGGCAAGCCCGTCATGTTCGCGTCCACAGGTGAGGGCCTCGATGACTTCGAGCTCTTCCACCCGGACCGCATGGCATCCCGCATCCTTGACATGGGTGACGTCCTCACCCTGATTGAGCAGGCTGAAAAGGCCTGGGACAAGGACGAAGCCGCCCGGATGGCGAAGAAGTTCGCTGACCAGGAAGACTTCACCCTGGACGACTTCCTGGCCCAGATGCAGCAGATCCGCAACATGGGCTCCATGAAGAAGATGCTCATGATGATGCCGGGTGCGCAGAACATCCGGCAGCAGCTGGAGAACTTCGACGAAAAAGAGATCGACCGCGTCGAGGCAATAGTCCGTTCCATGACGCCGCACGAACGCGTCGCTCCCAAGATCATCAACGGTTCGCGCCGCGCCCGCATCGCCAAGGGTTCCGGTGTTCACGTCTCCGAGGTCAACGGTCTCCTGGAGCGTTTTGGCCAAGCCCAGAAGATGATGAAGAAACTGGCCCAAGGTGGCGGCATGCCGGGTATGCCCGGAATGCCGGGCATGGGTGGTCCCGGTGGCGGCCGCAAGGGTGGCAAGAACGCACCCAAGAAGAAGGCACGCTCGGGTAACCCCGCCAAAGCAGCCCAGGAACTCCGTGACGCGGAAGCCAAACGGGCCAGCGCAGCCTCGGCAGCACCCTCGGGCGCAGCCTTCGGTCAGGGCGCTGCGGACTTCGACCCGTCGTCCCTCAACCTTCCCAAGGGCTTTGACAAGTTCCTCGGTAAGTAACCAGTGCTGTCGGGGGCCTCGAATAGGGTGAACCCATGCACAAGCAGCGCGTAGTCTTCGTCCACGGCGTAGGAAGCTTCGGTGCTGCGGCATGGCCCAAGCAGCATGGAATGGCGTTGACGTACGACGCCCTGTTCCTGCGCCGTCACGGCTTTGATCCCGTGGCGGCACCGCAGGAATCCAACGTTGCCGCTGACGTCGCCATCCTTGTCGCTTCACTCCTCGATTCAGGCGGCGGACACGTAGTGGCCCACGAACAGGGTGCTGTGTCCGCGATGCTCACCGCGTTGGAGCGTCCGGACCTGGTGCATTCCCTGTCGCTGGTTGAACCGGCATGCCTGTCCTTGACGGCCGAGTTGCCGGCAACGGCGTCGCACCGGGCGCTGATGGAACCGCTGTACCACGTGCGAAGCCAACTCAGCGATGCCGACTACGAGCGCGAGTATTTCCGCCGTGCATATTCCGTGAAGACCGGGGGACTGGACACCCCGGAAGCGCGGCGGTCTGCGCAACGACTCCGGCTGCAGGCGCCACCTTGGGAGGCGCCCCTGCACATCGTTCCGGGGGTTCCCACCCTGGTTTTGACCGGTGGGTGGGAACCCTTGTATGAGGAAATTGCCCGCTACCTGGAAGAGACCGGTGCCGTCCGCCGCGTCGCAGCGGGAGGGCACCGGCCCCAGGATTCCGTCGACGGAGACCGGGCCATCCGGTCCTTTGTCGCCAACGTCGGCAAGGCAATGTCAGTTCAGGCTTCCTGAGCTGCCGCTGCCCTGGTTTGCGGGAACCTGCAGTTCGGGCAAGTAGACCTTGCCACCTGCCGCCAGGAACTCCTGGCTCTTCTCCCGCATCCCGCTGTACATTTCTGCAATGGCAGCCTGGGACTCCGCCGAGCCATATTCGTCGCGGATGTCCTGGCTGATGCGCATGGAGCAGAACTTCGGTCCGCACATCGAGCAGAAGTGTGCGGTCTTGGCCGGTTCCGCGGGCAGTGTTTCGTCGTGGAAGGCTTCAGCGGTAACAGGGTCCAGGGACAGGGCGAACTGGTCCCGCCAGCGGAACTCGAACCTTGCCTTGGACAGGGCATCGTCGCGTTCGTTGGCTCCGGGGTGTCCCTTGGCGAGGTCGGCGGCGTGTGCGGCGATCTTGTACGTGATCACGCCGGTCTTGACGTCGTCTTTGTTGGGCAGCCCCAGGTGTTCCTTCGGCGTGACGTAGCAGAGCATGGCCGTGCCGTAACGGGCGATTTCGGTGGCGCCAATGGCCGAGGTGATGTGGTCGTAGCCGGGGGCCACATCGGTGACCAGCGGGCCCAGTGTGTAGAAAGGGGCTCCCTTGCAGAGTTCCTGCTGCCGTTCGACGTTCTCGCGGACCAAATGGAACGGCACGTGGCCGGGACCTTCCACCATGACCTGGACGTCAAACTCCCACGCCCTTTGGGTCAGTTCGGCGAGCGTGTCCAGCTCGGCGAACTGAGCCGCGTCATTGGCATCTGCTGTGGCGCCGGGACGCAAGCCGTCTCCGAGAGAGAACGCGACGTCGTACTTGGCGAAGATTTCGCACAGTTCGTCGAAGTGCGTGTACAAGAAGTTTTCCTGATGGTGTGCCAGGCACCAGCCTGCCATGATCGATCCGCCGCGGGACACGATGCCCGTGACACGGTTGGCCGTCAAGGGCACATACCGCAGCAGCACACCGGCGTGGATGGTCATGTAGTCCACGCCCTGCTCGCATTGCTCGATCACGGTGTCGCGGAAGATTTCCCACGTGAGCTTGTTGGCTTCGCCGTTGACCTTTTCCAAGGCCTGGTAGATGGGCACTGTTCCGATGGGAACGGGGGCGTTGCGGATGATCCATTCGCGCGTGGTGTGAATGTCATCGCCGGTGGACAGGTCCATGACCGTGTCCGCGCCCCACTGTGTTGCCCACTGGAGTTTGTCGACTTCCTCCGCAATGGAGCTCGTGACGGCCGAGTTGCCGATGTTGGCGTTGATCTTCACGAGGAACGCCTTGCCGATGATCATCGGCTCGGATTCCGGGTGGTTGATGTTGTTGGGGATAATGGCCCGGCCGGCGGCGACTTCGCTGCGGACCAGCTCCACGTCGCAGTTCTCCCTCAGTGCGACAAACTGCATTTCCGGCGTCACGATGCCCTGCTTGGCGTAGTGCATTTGGGTGACGGTCTTACCTTCGACGGCGCGGCGGGGCACTGGCTGGGCGCCCTTCCACTCGGCGGACGCTGCTCCGCGGCGCACGGCCGACTTGCCGTCGTCGAGCAGGTTCCTTTCGCGCCCTGAGTACGCCTCGGTGTCGCCGCGGCCTTCGATCCAGGCGGCGCGGAACGGTTCGAGACCCACTACCGGGTCGCTGCCCGGCCCGGCAGTTCGGTACACCTGCAGGGGTGCGTTCGCTTCACCGTTGGGGGAGGGTTCCAAAGCAATCTCCGTGACGGGGACGCGGATGCCGTTCGAGGGGTCCTCCAGCCAAGCCAGCGAATGGGATTTCAGCGACTGCGTGACGGTTTCCGCCGCATTTTGGCCGGTGCTGGACTGTTCTTGGGCAGGGCTGTGCTGTGTTTCTGTGGTGCTCAAAGGATTACTCACTTCCTTCGCCGGCATTACCCGGACAGGTTCAACGGTCGCAGACTGCGTCAGTCCGATCTCAGCCCCTGCAGGGGCCCCCGTGTGGTCGTAGATGAAGCTACCACAGCCGGCACGCTGGTCCCCAGTCATATCCGATCATGTCCATTCCGCAGGCATGGTGCGGGCTAGGCTTTTTCCATGGCTCACATCATCGAATTCAGCGGCACTGTGCTGGTGGCGGCAGATGCGGAACGCCAGGGGCTCTGGTCCGTGGACGGTGTCCTGACGTTCCAGCGCCCTCTGGCGTCCCCGGATAAAGTGCTGGACGGCTGGGTCCTCCCCGGATTTGTTGACGCCCACTGCCACATTGGACTCGGGGCAGGCGGTGCTGTGGACGAAGCGACGACGCTCGCCCAGGCCGAGGCCGATCGCGACGCCGGAACGCTGCTGATTCGCGACGCAGGCTCGCCCACCGACACTCGCTGGGTCCAACAACGCCACGACCTCCCCCGGCTTATCAGGGCAGGCCGCCACATCGCCCGAAGCCGACGCTATCTTCGCGGCTTGGGGCATGAGATTGAGCCGGGTGACTTGGTCGAAACCGTCCGGAAGGAGGCCCGTGACGGTGATGGTTGGGTGAAGCTGGTCGGCGACTGGATTGACCGTGACGCCGGTGACCTCGCAGCGTCCTTTCCCGCGGACGTCGTCCGGGATGCCATCGCGGCCGCCCACGACGAAGGGGCCAGGGTGACGGCCCATTGTTTTGCCGAAGACACCATCGAGGACATGCTCGACGCTGGGATTGACTGCATTGAACATGCCACTGGCCTCTTGCCCCGGCACATACCCCGTCTCGTTGAGCAGTCCGTCCCGATTGTTCCGACGTTGGTTAACATCGCGACTTTTCCGGATATCGCCGCCCAAGCTGCGCCCAAGTTCCCCGACTACGCGGACCATATGACACGCCTTTGGCAGCGTCGCCGCGAAAGGGTGTTGGAGGCGTTTGAAGCCGGGGTGGCCATCTACGCGGGAACGGATGCCGGCAGCGTCATCCGGCACGGCCGGATAGCGGACGAGATGCGGGAACTGCACGACGCCGGCCTGCCGCCGGCCGCTGTCCTCGACGCCGCCTGCTGGCGGGCCCGAAAGTGGCTGGGAGCCGAAGGAATCAGCGAAGGTGCCAGTGCCGACGTCGTCGTTTGCCACGAGGATCCGCGTCGACAGATCGGGACCGTCGCGGACCTCAAGCACATTGTCTTGCGGGGAGAAGTCGTCCGCTAGGAATAAATTGAAGCTTCAAGTAATTTACTAGTATAGAAAGGTGCCGAAAGGCGGCCACCTCAGATTCGGGAGCTTCGAATGACCACAGTATCCAGCCAGGACCTCCTTCCTGCCGAACTCACCATGGGCACAGTCATGCTCAAAGTAGGCGACATGAAGGTCATGAGCGACTACTACCAGCGCGCGCTCGGACTGGATGTAGTGGCCGAGCAGGATGGAGGTCTGTACCTTGGGCGAGTAGGAAAGCCCGTGGTGCACCTGTCCCCGGCGGCTGGCCTCCAGATTCCGGGGCGTGGCGAAGCCGGCCTGTTCCACACGGCAATCCTGTTCGAGGACCAGCCATCGCTGGCCGCAACCATTGCCACGGCCGCCGAGTACCAGCCAAGGGCCTTCGCGGGCAGTGCCGACCACCTGGTCAGTGAAGCCTTCTATTTCACGGATCCGGAAGGCAATGGAATCGAGCTGTACTACGACAAGCCCCGGGAGCTGTGGCAGTGGGACGGCAAGACGGTTGTCATGGACAATGTCGCGCTTCCGCCGCAGCGCTTCCTCCAGCAACACTTGACTGAAAACGCCGTGGCCGGACAGCGGCAGGCCGCCGCCGGCATCGGGCACGTGCACTTGCAGGTGGGCGACGTGCAAACAGCCCAGGACTTCTATGTGGACACGCTTGGCTTTGAAAAGACTGCCGGCTGGCACGGCCAAGCACTGTTCGTTTCGGCTGGGGGCTACCACCACCACATGGCCATGAACGTGTGGAACAGCCGTGGTGCCGGGCCTCGCCGCGACACCCTGGGCCTGGGCGAAGTGGTGATCGAGGTGCCGTCGGGTGATGACGTGGCAGCCTTGGCGGACCGCTTGAAAGTGGCGGGCGTACAGAGCCATCACACGGGTTCTGAGCTTCGGTTCCAGGACCCTTGGCTTAATCAGTTGCGCGTCGCCGTCCGCTAGTCGCGCTGTGGTGGCTGCAGACTGCATTAGGCTGGGCGTAGGCGGCATGGAATCTCTCAGATTCTGTGCCGACGCCCCGTCAGCACGAAGGATTGAGAGTACTTTCCATGGGCTTTGCCGAAATCTTTGTTGCCACCCACGATGAAGCACTCAAGCGGGCAGCTGCCCTGGAACGCGGCGCCGACGCTGCGGCTTCGGCCGTCAGGATTCCCGACATTACCGACTTCGAAGTCGAGCAGCTCGGCGACCTTGCCGGGAAGGCTGTTCACGCCGCCGGCGCGGACTACGAACTGGCCATGGTGGATGTCACCACTGACGCGCTGCTGGGTGTGCCCGAAGCCATGGTGAGGGCCCTGGCGGAACTCCTCACGTACGAAAGCGAGGGCGAGGGCAATGTCCTTGAGGATGTAGCTGACGCTTGGGCGGCCGAGGAAGACATGCCGTTCGGCCCTGATGAGTCCCGTCAGTTCGTCCACAAGCTGGCCACCCTGGCAGCCGACGTGGAAAACGCGGAACGCTCCGGGTTGTATGTCTGGTCCCTCTGACGAGTTCCTTGCCATCCGGAATATGGCGTCGGAGTGGCGCAAGTCGTAAATACTTCCGGCATCTGGCACAATAGACAGGTACTCGATCGGTGCGGCCCCTCTCTCCGTGCCTAAATCTTGTCCTTTGAACCCCCAAGTAAGGCCCGCCCCACGGGTGCAGAACGACGGGTTCGCCTCGTTTCAAGAAACAGGAGTGACCACAAAAGTGGCCGTAAAGATTCGCCTTAAGCGCTTCGGTAAGATGCGCGCACCGTACTACCGCATCGTCGTCATGGATGCCCGCGCCAAGCGCGATGGCCGTGCCATTGAAGAGATCGGCAAGTACCACCCCACCGAAGAGCCGTCGTACATCGAGGTCGCTTCCGAGCGCGCCCAGTACTGGCTTTCCGTTGGTGCCCAGCCGACCGAGCAGGTTGCCGCGATCCTCAAGATCACCGGTGACTGGCAGAAGTTCAAGGGCCTCCCGGGCCAGGAAGGCACCCTGAAGACCAAGGCTCCGAAGGCTGCTTTCGTTGCACCGGAGAAGGGTTCCGTCATCATTCCGGAAGCCATCACCAAGAAGGCCAAGAAGGACGAAGCTGCTGAAGCTCCGGCCGAGGCTGAAGCAGAGACCACCGAGGCTGAGTAAGTTGCTGGCAGAAGCGCTCGAGCACTTGGTCCGTGGGATCGTTGACAGCCCTGAGGATGTCAAGGTCAGTGCCAAGAACAACCGCCGCGGGGAATCCCTCGAGGTGCGTGTTCACCAGGACGACCTCGGACGGGTGATCGGCCGTCAAGGACGCACCGCACGCGCACTGCGCACTGTAGTTGCAGCCTTGGCAGGTGGCGAGCAGGTCAGGGTCGACGTCGTCGACACCGACCGCCGCCGGTAACGCGCTCAGCAATACTTGTCTTAGATCCGGCCCCTTCACCGAATATGGTGGAGGGGCCGGATTGCTTTATCCAACATTTCATTCCGTGTCTGCCCGGCAGCGCGGGCAACAACGAGAATTCAGAGGAACCCATGCAGCTCCAGGTGGCCCGGATCGGCAAACCCCACGGCATCCGCGGTGAAGTTACAGTCCAAGTACTCACCGACGCCCCCGCTGAACGCTTCGTTGCCGGAACGGAATTTGTGGTGGAGCCGGCGTCTGCAGGTCCATTGACCATCCGCAGCGCCCGGTGGAACAAGGACATCCTACTGCTGGGATTCGAAGAAATTGCCGACCGCAATGCCGCAGAAGTGATCCGCGGCGCGAAGCTTTTCATCGAAACCGAAGACCTCGACAACGACGACGATGACGAGGGCTGGTACGAGCACGAACTGGTGGGCTTGGAGGCGCGGGTTGGTTCGCAGGTGGTGGGCAAGGTTGCAGCCCTCAACACCATGCCCGTACAGGACTTGCTCATGATCAAGTCCGAGGATGGCAAGGAGATCCTGGTTCCCTTCGTTGACGAGATTGTGCCAGAGGTTAACGTCGAGGAAGGGTACATCCTCATCACCCCGCCGGCAGGTCTTTTCGAGATCAACGATGACTCGGCGGAACAGCCAAATGACGGCGCCGGGGATGATGCCTGAATGAGGATTGACGTCGTCAGCATCTTCCCGGAGTACCTCGCTCCGTTGGAATTGTCGCTCATCGGCAAGGCCCGTCAGGACGGACTGTTGGAACTCAACGTCCATGATCTGCGCTCTTTCACCACGGACAAGCACCGGACCGTGGACGACACCCCTTACGGTGGTGGCGCCGGAATGGTGATGAAACCGGAGCCGTGGGCGCAGGCTTTGGAGTCCGTGGCCGGGGTGCGCGAAGGCGCCAAACCGGTACTGATTGTGCCTTCGCCCGCAGGGGAGAGGTTCAATCAGGCGTTGGCCTACGAACTCGCGGAAGAAGAGCAGATCGTCTTCGCTTGCGGGCGTTATGAGGGAATCGACGAGCGTGTCATCGACTGGGCGCAGGAGCACTTTACCGTGCGGCCCGTCAGTCTGGGCGACTACGTCCTCAACGGTGGCGAGGTTGCGGTACTGGCAATGGTTGAAGCAATCGGTCGCTTGCTTCCCGGTGTGGTGGGCAACCCCGAATCCTTGATTGAGGAATCCCACTCGGATGGCCTGCTGGAGTATCCGGTGTACACCAAGCCGTCCTCGTGGCGTGAGCATGAGGTTCCCGCCATCCTGCTCAGCGGCAACCACGGCAAAATTGCGCAGTGGCGCCGGCACGAACAGTTCCGCCGCACCGCCGAACGCCGTCCGGACCTGCTTGCGGAGTTCGACGCCGGTCAGCTGAGTCGCGCGGACCGTAACGCCCTCGGGGAACTTGGCTACGACGTCGTTGATGGCCGCCTGCGCAGCCGTCCCGCCGGCGACGCGCAAAACTGACCCTGCCTTTGACGTCGGCGGCAACACAAAGTAGCCACATGATTGGTCGGATGGATCGGCATGTGGCAGAATTAACCCTTGTGTCTGCTGGGCTAGCACCTGCCACAGGGGGAGCGTAGCCAACAGCCGGACAACCCGGCGCCGCCAATCAGTGGCGGAGCCGGACACTAAGAAACTTCGGCGGAGATTTCCGGCTGGCTTTCGTGCCGCGGGCTTGTCCGCCGTGACCCAAAGTGAATGACCTGTGGCGTTCACCAGGAGTGGATTAATGCATATCCTCGATAGCGTAGATGCAGCTTCGCTGCGTAGCGATGTTCCGGAGTTCCGCGCGGGCGACACCCTCAAGGTTCACGTCAACATCATCGAAGGCAAGAACTCCCGTGTCCAGGTATTCCAGGGCTTCGTCCTGGGCCGCCAGGGTGACGGCGTTCGCGAAACCTTCACCGTCCGCAAGGTTTCCTTCGGTGTCGGCGTAGAGCGTACCTTCCCGGTACACTCCCCGATCATCGACAAGATCGAGGTCGTCACCAAGGGTGACGTCCGTCGCGCCAAGCTTTACTACATGCGCGCACTGCGCGGTAAGGCTGCGAAGATCAAGGAAAAGCGCGACTTCGCCAAGTAAGTCCCCGCGACTTACGCAACGGGTCCAGGATTCGTGCCCGGTTTGTGCCGGAGCAATCCGCAACGCAACAGGGATACGAATCATGGATCAGTCAGAACGCCAGCCCCGGAAACAGGGCTGGCGTTTTGCGTTGCTGGCACTGGTGCTGGCGATCGCCAGCAGCGGCCTGGTCCGCTCTCTCTGGATCGATGTGTATTTCATCCCCTCCGAATCCATGGAACCGTTGCTGGGCAACGGGGACAGGATTCTTGTCTCGCGGACCGCGTTCAATGCTGAACCGATCCGGCGCGGTGACATAGTGGTCTTCGATGGCCGCGGTTCGTTCGCGCCACTCAACAGTGGCAAGGGGCCCCTGTTTGACGCAGCCGCCGCCGCAAGCCAGTGGTTTGGGCTGACCGGCAGCGACACAACGTATGTGAAGCGCGTCATCGGCGTTCCGGGCGACCACGTCCAGTGTTGCGGCGCTGACGGACTCCTCACAGTCAACGGTCAGGTCCTTGAGGAACCCTATGTTTATCCCGGGGACGCGCCGAGCAACCAGAAGTTCGACGTCGTAGTTCCGGAAGGGCGCCTGTGGTTGATGGGGGATCATCGCTCACGGTCCGCTGACTCACGCGGACTCCTGGGTGCGCCCGGCGGGGGCATGGTTCCTATCGACCGGGTTATCGGATCGCCGGTCCAGATCATCTGGCCACTTGATAGATTTGCAGATATGCCTCGCTCCGCGCAGGCCGTATTACCTTCGAAGAACGGACAGTAGATGCCGGACAGAGCTCCAGAGAACCCCGAGCGCCATGATGACGACGCCCGGCTCTCGGACGGCACCACCGGCGTTGCCGGCGTCGCTGAATCCGTAGAGGCCGACGACGGAACGTCCGGTGTGCGCGATGACGGCGGATCTGGTGCAGTGGATGCCGGGACGTCGGCCGCTGCCGAGGACAGCAAGCCTCGCGGGAATCAGCTCTTGGTGTGGGTCAAGGAGATCGTCACCGTGATCGCCATCGCGGTGGTGTTGTCCTTCCTCATCAAGACCTTCCTGTTCAGGGCCTTCTATATTCCCTCGGAATCAATGGAAAGCACCTTGGATGTCAACGACCGCATCTTCATTAACCTGCTGGTTCCGGAACCTTTCGACTTGGCACGTGGAGACGTGGTGGTCTTCAAGGACTCCCAAGGATGGCTTCCGGCAGTAACCAAGAAGCCCGCCGGACCCATGGACTGGGTGGGGGATAGTTTGGAATTCATCGGCCTCGCGGCTGACGACAACGAACAGCACCTCGTTAAGAGAGTCATCGGTTTGCCTGGAGATCGGGTCTCGTGCTGCGATGCGGGTGGCCGTGTGACCGTCAACGGCGTGCCGTTGGACGAAACCTATATCAATCCGGCGGAGGTGCCCCAACCGAACCAGTTCGACATCGTGGTCCCGGAGGGCAAGGTATGGGTGATGGGTGATAACCGTAACCACTCGGCGGACTCCCGAAGCCACCAGGAAGTCAACGGTGGCTTTATCAACCTGGAAGATGTTGAGGGCAAGGCGACCGTCATTGCCTGGCCCGTCAACCGTTGGACTGTCCTGGATAACTACCCGGACGTCTTCAAGAACGTGCCCGCAGGTACCGCCGGCAAATAATGGCTACCGCAACAACGCGGAAGAAAACCGCATCCCCCACAAAGACGCAGGCCAGGGCGAAGGCTCCAGTGAGTTTTCCAACGTTGGACGTTGAACGCTCCTTCCTTTCGCCGGAGGTGCGGTTGTTGGCTGGGGTGGACGAGGTAGGCAGAGGGGCTCTGGCCGGACCTGTCAGCGTGGGGATTGCTGTGGTCAATCTCGAAGACCATGGCCTGCTGGCTGATGTCCGGGACAGTAAACTGCTCAAGCCCGAAGACCGGGACAGGCTTGAGCCTCTGGTCCGCGAGTGGGCTGTGGCCTGCGCTGTTGGCCATGCAACTGCCAAGGAAATCGACGACATCGGCATCATCGGCGCGCTCCGGCTTGCCGGAACCCGCGCTTGGTTTGAAATTCTGGAATCCGGGGTTACCCCCGACGTTGTGCTGCTCGACGGCAGTCACAACTGGCTTTCACCCGAAGTCCAGGCGTCACTCTTCGACACCGGACCTGCTGGACCCTCCTGTGAGGCTCCCGTCCATACCCGCGTCAAGGCCGACATGAGTTGCCTCAGCGTTGCGGCCGCCAGTGTGCTTGCGAAGGTTGCTCGCGACCGGATCATGGTGGATCTGCATTCAGAACTGCCGGTGTTTGGGTGGAATGAAAACAAGGGCTATGCCACCGCAGCCCATCGCGAAGTGATACGGCTGCAGGGTCCCAGCGCCTACCACCGCCAGAGCTGGCATCTGCTGTAGTTGCACACGTCAGTTGTGTCCGCGAATGTAGCCCCTGTTCGTTGGTGGCGCAGTGGGCACGGTGGATAAGGCAAGATGGAACCATGAGCGCCGAGGACCTTGAGAACTATGAAACCGACATGGAGCTGCAGCTCTACCGTGAATACCGGGATGTCGTCGGTTTGTTCAGCTACGTCGTGGAAACAGAGCGGCGATTCTACTTGGCCAACCACGTTGACCTTCAGGCCCGCAGCGCCGACGGCGAAGTCTATTTCGACCTGACGCTGCAGGACGCATGGGTCTGGGACGTCTACCGTTCGGCCCGCTTCGTGAAGAACGTCAGGGTTATCACGTTCAAGGACGTTAACGTCGAGGAACTGCCGCGCAACGAAGACCTTGCTTTACCGAAGGACGGCGGGCTCGGCGATCTGGGCGACCTCGGCAACTAGCCGGTTTGGTCAACAACACCTCTCCTCCACAAGCCTGATTTGACCGGGTTACCCACATAGCCCAACGGACCCCTGCCGCGCCCTGTTGCCAGCGTGAAAGCTGGTAGCGGAGGTGGTTATGAGAGCCAAAGACATTCTTGGCCGCAGCGGCGAAGCGCTGGCAGCGGATTTCCTGGAGAACCAGGGTATGCGGATCGTTGACCGCAATTGGCGGTGCAGCGACGGCGAGATCGACATCGTGGCACTGGACGACGAGACACTCGTCGTGGCAGAGGTGAAGACTCGCCGGAGCCTGGCTTACGGGCATCCATTCGAGGCAGTTGGCGCGGCAAAGCTCGCGCGCTTACATCGGCTTGTTTCGTCGTGGTGCCGGGATCACGAGCTGCACGCACCCAGCAGGCGCGTGGACGTTGTGTCGGTGATCGATGACGGGGTTGGCGAACCGCGGATTGAGCACTTGCGGGGTGTGGGCTAAATGGGTGTCGGGCGCAGCCATTGTGTCGCCCTGGTGGGCCTCAACGGCTACATTGTTGAAGTCGAGGCCGATATCGGTCAAACCCTTCCCAACTTTGTCATCCTGGGCCTACCGGACGCGGCACTGAATGAAGCCAAGGAACGCATCCGTTCGGCCGCCCAAAACTCCGGCATTCCCCTGAGCCGCCGAAAAATCACGGCGAACCTGATCCCCGCTTCGCTGCCGAAACGGGGGTCGGGATTTGATCTCGCCATCACCATGGCAGTCCTCTGCGCCGCAGAGGACATCCGTTCGATCGGCGGAACCGTCTTCATCGCGGAGCTTGGCCTCGATGGCAGGCTTCGGCCGGTTCGTGGCATCCTTCCGGCTGTCATGGCCGCAGTGCAGGCCGGCTATCCGGACATTGTGGTGGCGGAGGCCAACGTCGCGGAGGCGTCCTTGGTCCCTGGCGCAAGGGTCCGCGGGTACAGGACATTGGCCCGGCTCGCTTTCGATTTCGGCGCCGATCCCAAGGATCTCGCCTTGGACTACGACCCCCTGGACGGCGATCTTCAGGAAGACTGTGGCGACGCCGACTCCCGGGTCCCGGATCTCTGCGATGTTTCAGGACAAACTGAAGCCCGGCGGGCGTTGGAAGTCGCCGCTGCGGGCGGGCACCACATGCTCCTGACAGGACCTCCGGGGGCGGGGAAAACCATGCTGGCTGAACGGCTGCCGGGGCTTTTGCCCGATCTTGAAGACAAAGCAGCGATGGAGGTTACGGCGATCCGGTCGCTGGCGGCAGTTCAGACATCTGCCGTGAAGCTTGTCAGAAGGCCTCCTTTCGAGAATCCGCATCACACGGCAACGGCGGCCGCGATCATCGGTGGGGGGTCGGGTCTTCCCCGCCCGGGTGCTGCCTCGAGGGCGCACAGGGGCGTGCTGTTCCTTGACGAGGCACCAGAGTATGAACGGCGGGTGCTGGATGCCCTGCGGCAGCCGCTTGAAAGCGGTGAATTGGTGATCCACCGATCAGCCGGAACGGCGGCCTACCCTGCCAGGTTCCAATTGGTCCTGGCAGCCAACCCCTGTCCGTGCGGGAAAGCTGCCGGCAAGGGCATGGACTGCACGTGCACGGCCACCATGCGACGTCGCTACTTCGGCCGAATATCGGGGCCCTTGCTGGACCGGGTGGATATTCAACTGCAGGTCGAGCGGGTTTCCTTGGCAGATTTCGGCCAGGCAGGCTCAGAAGAGGACACGAATATGGTTGCCGCACGCGTCCTGGCTGGCCGGCTGCGCCAGTTTGAACGACTGAAGCCGTTCGGACTTGAAACCAATTCCCAGGTGCCCGGTCGAACCTTGCGGGGCGAATTGAGACTGCCATTGGGAACAACGCGAATTCTGGATACAGCTCTGGAAAGGGGTGTGTTAACTGCCCGAGGCTATGACCGCGTTCTCCGGCTGGCGTGGACGCTGGCGGACCTGGGGCATCAGGACGCGCCGGATGCCGACCATATCGGTCAAGCGCTGGGTTTGCGTCGCGCAGCCACAGGAGCGTGAGGGGCGCCATGACGAAAGGAAGCGTAGTAGTGGGCACATCGGATACACGGAGGAACGAACGGCTTGCGCGGGCGGCGCTGGCACGGCTCATGGAACCCCAGGATTCTGTTGGGCTGGCGCTCGTCAGGGCGCTCGGTGCCATTGATGCGGTTGGCGTCGCCACGGGCGAGTTGTCCGCCGGGGCGGCCTTGGAACAGGAGTTGTCGGCCTTGCTTGCCGATGCAAGGGGCCCGGCCTCGTGGCCAGGGCTCCCGGCAAGCCTGCGCCGTTGGGCGCCACGGGTTCCTGACCTCGCACCCGAACGCGACGTGGAGACGATGAAGAGGTTGGGTGGCCGAATCATCATTCCCGGTGATGCCTTGTGGCCACAGCAGTTATCCGATCTCGGGCTTCAGGAGCCTTTGTGCCTGTGGTGGCGGGGACAGGAGCAGGACCTCCCGGCGGTCTCGCAGGCCGTTGCCCTGGTTGGCTCGAGGGACAGTACCAGTTACGGAGGGTCGGTCACCGGCGACCTCGCCTACGGGTTGGCCCAACGGGGCTACACGGTTGTATCGGGGGGCGCGTACGGGATTGATGCGCATGCCCACCGCGGAGCCTTGAGCGGTGGTGTCGCATCAGTCCCAACCATCGCTGTCATGGCTGGGGGAGTTGACCGCTTCTACCCGTCGGGGAACGAAGAACTGCTGCGGGCCGTCGCCAATCAGGGCGCAGTCATCTCGGAGGTACCTCCGGGATCGGCCCCCACCCGGTACAGGTTCCTGCAGCGCAACCGGATCATCGCTGCCTTGGCCTCGGTCACGGTAGTGGTGGAAGCGCGGTGGCGTTCAGGTGCCCTCAACACTGCGCATCACGCGGAGACCATGGGCAGGGCTGTGGCCGCGGTTCCCGGGTCGATCCACAGCGCGAACTCGGCTGGCTGTCACCGGCTCCTGCGCGAAGGTGGGGCCGTTTGCGTAACGGATGTAGGCGAGATTCTGGAGTTGGCCAGTCCGAGTGGCACAGCAATGCCTCGCGATGTCGATTCGCCTGCCGCAGCGCACGATGGCTTATCGCTGGAGGACTTGATCCTGCTGGATGCATTGCCACTCCGATCGGCCAGTTCGGTGGAGAAACTCACCGTGGTGGCCGGTCTGAGCGCGGACGCTGTGCGGGCGGGTTTGGGCAGGCTTGGATTGCTGGGGTTGGCCGTTTCGGAACGTGGCGCTTGGAAACGCACGAAGAAAGCCTAGGGGCTCTTCTGGTGCATGTTGATACGTGGCGAAAGGCGCTGGTGCTGGCAGAGTTGGAGAGTGGATTCAACGACTTTGCCAGCCCAGATGCAGGACGCCCTCAAGGGTTTCCGGCGATACCTTGAGGGCGAACGTGCCAGGTCCGCCCATACCATCCGGGCCTATGTCGCCGATGTCGAAAGCTTGTTGGGCTTCGCCGTCCGCGAGGGAATCGACGCGCTCGATCAAGTGGAGCTTGGCTCCTTGCGTCGGTGGCTGGGTGCACAAAGTGAGGCGGGCATGGCCAGGGCAACCTTGGCACGAAGGGCCGCCACCGCGCGGTCCTTCACGGCTTGGGCCCTCCGCGAGGAACTGATAGCCGTTGACCCTGCCATCCGACTTCAGGCACCCAAACGGGAGAAGTCGCTTCCTGGGGTCCTTCACCAGCAGCAAATATCGCGGATGGTGGCCGATTTGGACAGTGCAGCGGCCCAGGGCGGCGCCATGGCGTTGAGGAACCGGGCCATGGTGGAACTCCTCTACGCCACGGGAGTCCGCGTGGGAGAACTCGCGGGGCTGGACATCGATGACCTGGATCCGGACCGCCGGACACTGCGTGTTATCGGTAAGGGGAATAAGGAGCGCACGGTGCCATATGGCGTTCCGGCGGCAGTCGCTGTGGATGATTGGCTCCGAAGAGGCCGCCCCACGTTCGTTACCGGCTCGAGCGGGCCGGCAGTCTTTCTGGGGGCCAGGGGAAACCGCGTGGATCCCCGCCAGGTCCGGTCCGTGGTCAAAGAACTTCTGGAAGCACTCGGAGATACGTCAGCAACCGGCCCGCACGCCTTACGGCACAGCGCAGCGACACACCTGCTGGACGGTGGAGCGGATCTGCGCGCAGTGCAGGAAATCCTGGGTCACAGCAGCCTTGCAACCACTCAGATCTATACGCACGTTTCGGTCGACAGGCTGCGGAACAGCTACAAGCAGGCACACCCGAGGGCTTGACGGCTGACCGCACTGGCGCAATCGGCCAGCGTACGGCAAAATGAAAGCACTACGGGGGAACCTTCAATTCATAGTTGAGGGTTCTGTCCGTGCCAAAATCAAGGTAATGCCTTAAAAACTGAATAGCCTGGCAAGGTCCATGGAACATTCGTGGCATCGGGCGCAGCAGAAGCCATCCGTGCAGAGGTCGTTGGGGAAGACGTACCTACAGCTATGGAGGATGGAATGTCTGTTGCAACAACCCGCGGTGTCTTGTTTATCCACTCGGCCCCTACGGCACTCTGCCCGCACGTTGAGTGGGCCATCGGATCGGTCGTTGACAAGCGGACCGATCTTGAGTGGACCCCTCAACCTGCAGCGCCAGGAATGTTCCGCGCAGAGCTTTCGTGGGTCGGCACGCCCGGCACCGGAGCTCAATTGGCGTCCGCCCTCCGTGGGTGGGCGCACTTGCGCTATGAGGTGACCGAAGAGCCGAGCCAAGGTGTAGACGGCGCGCGCTGGTCCCACACCCCTGAACTGGGAATTTTCCACGCCGTGACTGATGTTCACGGCAACATCATGGTCACCGAAGACCGCATCCGGTACGCCTACGAGTCTGGTGCCGGAGATCCCTCTGCGGTTTACCACGAGTTGTCACTGGCGTTGGGCGAAGCCTGGGACGAGGAGTTGGAGCCATTCCGCCACGCAGCAGAAGGTGCCCCCGTCCGCTGGTTGCACCAAGTCGGCTAGCCTCGTTACGAAAGAAACTGTCGGGTCGATCGATGACCCGCCGGCTTCATCCCCATAGCAAAAGGAGGGCCCCACCAAACGGTGGGGCCCTCCTTTATATAAGGCATCAAACCATGCCGGGCATCAAGCGACTCGAGCGTGAACCCTAAACGTTGCGGACTGCAATGACAGCGTTGTGTCCACCGAAGCCGAACGAGTTGCTCAGTGCCACGATGTCGCCGCTGGGCAGGTCTCGCACGGAGGTCACGACGTCGAGTGGGATCTCGGGATCCTGGTTCTCGAGGTTGATGGTAACTGGAGCCTTGCGTTCGTAGACCGCCAGAACGGTAAGGACTGCCTCCACGGCCCCTGAAGCACCCAGGAGGTGTCCCATCTGCGACTTGGTGGCAGAGACCGCCACATTGTCCACGTGGGTCCCCAGGGCGGCACGGAGGGCCGTGTACTCGGGCTTGTCGCCAACGGGAGTGGAGGTGGCGTGGGCGTTGACGTGCACGACGTCCTCCGCCTGGATCCTGCCGTCGAACATCGCGGCCTTGAGTGCGCGGGTGGCGCCGAGGCCTTCGGGGTCCGGAGCTGTGATGTGGTAGGCGTCGGCCGTCACCGACGTGCCTGCCAGTTCAGCGTAGATACGCGCACCACGGGCGATCGCGTGTTCTTCGGCTTCCAGGACCAACGCGCCTGCACCTTCACCCATGACAAAGCCATCGCGGTCAATGTCGTAGGGGCGCGAAGCACGCTCGGGCTCGTCGTTACGACGGGACAAAGCCTGCATGGAGGAGAACGCGGCCAGCGGCATGGGGTGGATTGCTGCTTCAGCTCCACCGCAGACCACGACGTCGGCTTTGCCGGAGCGGATGAGGTCAAGGCCCAAGTGCAGGGCTTCTGTTCCGGACGCGCACGCGGACACCGGAGTGTGCGCGCCGGCCCGGGCGCCGAGGTCAAGACTGACCGCAGCGGCCACGCCGTTGGGCATCAGCATGGGAACGGTCATGGGCAGCACCCTGCGGGGTCCCTTTTCCCGCAACGTGTCCCACGCATCCAGCAGGGTCCAGACTCCGCCAATGCCGGTGGCGAAAGCCACCGCCAAGCGGTCGTGGTCGATCTCCGAGATCCCGGAATCTGCCCAGGCTTCACGGGCAGCGATGACGCCGAATTGCGTGGACGGGTCCATACGCTTGGCTTCAACGCGGCTCAGGACCTCAAGTGCCGGCGTCGAGCACCGGGCAGCAAAGTGGACGGGGAGGTCGTACTTGGCCACCCACTCGTCGTTGAGCGTGTGGGCACCGGAGACCCCTTTAAGCGCGTTCTGCCACATAGTGGGGACGTCGCCGCCGATGGGAGTGGTGGCCCCCAGACCGGTTATGACTACTTTGCGTGCCATGCGATCACTCTCTGTCGGATCAGCCGGTCCGGTCACGGTTCAAGGCGAGGGCGGCTGGAAAAATCTTTGGGTGGTGGTGCGGCTGTGCCGGGTCAGGATTCAGCATCCCGGCCCGGCACAGCTGGTGCCAGGACTAGGCCTGTGCGTTGGCGATGAAGCTCACTGCGTCGCCAACCGTCTTGAGGTTCTTGACCTCTTCGTCCGGAATGCGCACGCCGAACTTCTCTTCGGCGTTGACGACGATGGTCATCATGGAGATGGAGTCGATGTCCAAGTCCTCGGTGAAGGACTTGTCCAGCTCGACGGCTTCGGTGGCGAGGCCGGTCTCTTCGTTGACGATTTCAGCCAGGCCGGCCAGGATTTCTTCGTTGCTAGCCATTGTTGGCTCCTTTTCTTGTTGTGCCGGCTGCTGCCGGAAAGGGGGCAAACCGCGGATACGGTTTGGGTCTGTAAGTCATATTCAGTTGGCTGGAGGCCACCGGGGCCGGTCCAGGTCTACGGCAGAACGACTACCTGCGCGCCGAACACCAATCCGGCGCCGAAGCCGATCTGCAGAGCCAAACCGCCACTGAGTTCCGGGTTTTCCTTCAGCAGGCGGTGCGTGGCCAAGGGGATGGATGCGGCCGAAGTGTTGCCGGCCTGTGCGATGTCGCGGCCAACCACAACGGTTTCGGGAAGCTTGAGCTTTTTCACCATCTCGTCGATGATGCGCATGTTGGCTTGGTGAGGCACGAATGCGGCCAAATCGGAGGCCTCGATGCCTGCGGCGTCAAGTGCCTGCTGGGCGACCTTTGCCATTTCCCATACAGCCCAGCGGAACACGGTCTGGCCATCCTGGCGCAGCGTGGGCCAGACATCCTGGGTAGCGGAGAGGATGGCGGGGTCGTCGATTTCATCCGAGTGACGGGCAGATTCGCCCAATTTGCGGACGTCTTCGAGGGAGTGGGTCATGCCGATGGCGTCCCACTTGCTGCCATCCGATCCCCACACCGAGGGGCCGATGCCAGGGGTGTCGGACGGGCCGACCACCACTGCTCCTGCGCCGTCGCCGAGCAGGAAAGAAATCGTGCGCTCATGGTTGTCGATGACATCGGAAAGCTTTTCGGCTCCCACCACCAGGACATACTGTGCTGCGCCCGAGCGGACCAACGCATCTGCCTGTGCTACGCCGTAGCAGTAGCCGGCACAGGCGGCGGAAATGTCGAACGCGGGTGCCGGCGTCGCGCCCAAACGGTCGGTGAGTGCAGCGGCAGCGGACGGCGTCGCGTACGGGTGCGTCACGGTGGAGACGATGACCGCGCCCAGCTGGGATGCTTCGATGCCGGCCTGCTGGAGGGCTTCACGTGCTGCGCCTTCGGCCATGTCGATGACGCTGACGTCGGCGGCGGCACGGTGGCGGGTGATGATGCCGGTCCGCTGGCGGATCCACTCGTCCGAGGAATCAATCCACTGGCACACATCGTCATTGGTGACAATGACGTCCGGGCGGTAGGCGCCAATGCCAAGGATGCGTGTGTTTTCGTTGACCGGCGCTTGCTTCAGTACGGGGGCGCTCATGCCTGACCCTCCAGTTCGGCGAAAAGTGCGAGTGCCGCGGACAGATCGTCCGGGGTCTTGACTGCGACGGTCTTTACGCCGGGCATGCCACGCTTGGCGAGTCCGGCCAACGTACCCGCCGGGGCCAATTCAATGACGCCCGTGACGCCGCGTTGGGTCAATGTTTCCATGCAGAGATCCCATCGGACGGGTCGGGACACCTGTGCGATCAGGCTCTCGACTGCAGCAGTACCCGCTGTGACTTCCTTGCCATCAAAGTTGGAAAGCAGGGGGACAGCCGGGTTCTGTGGACTCAGCGACGGCTTGAGTGCCTCGAGGGCGCTCACGGCCGGTGCCATGTGTGAGGTATGGAATGCTCCTGCAACCTTGAGCGGGATAACCCGGGCCTTGGCCGGCGGGTTGTCTGCAAGCACCTGGAGCTGCTCGAAGGTTCCGGCGGCTACCGTTTGGCCTGCTCCGTTGACGTTGGCGGGAGTGGCACCCGAGGCCTCAATGGCCGCAAGTACCTCTGCAGGGTCTCCGCCAACTACGGCACTCATGCCGGTGGGTGTGACAGCGGCGGCGGCAGCCATGCTGTTGGCGCGCTCCCGAACAAAGCTCATTGCTTCCTCTTCGGTGAGGACGCCGGCAAGGGCCGAGGCGGTAATTTCGCCGACTGAATGTCCCGCGAGGATGACGGGCAAGGCGCTGAGTTCGACGTCGAACAAAGACTTTGCGGCGACCAACCCGGCAGCGACAATCAGGGGCTGCGCTACGGCAGTGTCCTTGATGGTTTCTTCGTCGGAGGTGGTGCCGTGGGCCTTGAGGTCAATGCCTGCGATCTCGCTCATGGCGGCCAATTGGCCTTCTACGGAAGGAAGTTCGAGCCAAGGGGCCAAAAATCCTGGGGTCTGGGAGCCCTGTCCAGGGCAGACGATTGCAAGCACGTATCCAGCTTTCCAAATTGCCACGTGATTCAGTGGTGTTTCCGTACACCAAGCTCACTGGGTCACTTTGTAGGAAGTCTACAACGGTTCAGTTCTGTGAACGCGATGCGTGACGCTCGGGAGAGGCCTTCGGCTGGGCCGAAAGCCTGCCCACTACCAAGGCCGTTTGAAGCACGAAGGCTTCTCTTGGAAGGAGCGGATCCCAGCCTGTGACATCGCAGACACGCTTCAAACGGTAGCGCACCGTATTGGCGTGCACGAACAGTTCACGCGCCGTGGCCTCCAGTGAGTGTCCGAGTTCGAGGTACGTTCCCAGTGTTTCCACCAGTCCATTCGAGGCTGCCAGCAGGGGCCTGTAGATGTTCTTGATCAGTGACCGGCGGGCGGCATCGTCGCCGGATACCACTCTCTCCGGCAGCAGGTCATCTGCGGCAACGGGGCGGGGAGCCGACGGCCACGCGCGGGCGGCCGTGAGGCCGGCGAATGCCGCCTGCGCTGAACTGCTCGCCTCCAGCAATGAACCGGCTTCGGGGCCATAAACAACAGCACCCGGCGCGAAAAGCTCGCTGAGCTTCACGTAGGCCGTATCACGATCCTGTACACCGCCCAGAATGAGGATGAGCCTGTCACCTTGGATACCGACCAGCGCGTCCTCGGCGAACCGGCCAGCGGTACGCCGCAGCTCACTGACGTAGCTGGCGCTCGGTTCCGACGGCGAGTTGCCTACCATAACCGTGAACCGTTCCTGCGCCTTCCAGCCGAGGGCCGCGATTCGGGACCGCAGGGCGTCGGTATTCTCACCGCGAAGGATTGCGTCCACAATGAGGGCTTCCAGCCGTGTGTCCCACGAACCTCGCGACTCGGCTGCCCTGGCGTAGACGTCGGCGGCAGCGAACGCGACTTCCCGCGAATACCGCAGTACGGCCTCACGCAGGGATGGCTGGTCGGACTCCGGTGCGATCACCGGAACCTGGTCTTCAACAACTTCCACCACGATCCGGATGAGTTGCAACGCTTTCTGCAGGCTGATGGAGCGTGTCAGTTCAGTGGGCGCGTTCCCGAAGACGTCAGTAAGGATCCAGGACGGCGAACTCGGGCGTTCGTACCAGGTCACGAAAGCTGCAATGCCGTTCTGCGCCACAAGGCCCAGGGCGGAGCGTTCGTCCGAGCTCAGGCGACTGTACCAAGGCAGGGACTTCTCGAGTTTCCGCATGGTGGAGGTGGAAAGCTGTCCGACGTTCGCGCGGAGTTGTTTCAGAGTCTCCGCCTTTTCCGGCGAAAGCGCCGGGGTAGCTGCTTTGCGCTTTGAAGGGGACTGTGTCGACTCTGCCATGGAACGAGCATACGGTGCATCGCTGGCAAGCTCCATTTGTGAGAAGGCTACAACTCGAGTTGTCGGCGGTCACGTCCTGTCGGCGCCGGAACAGGCGCTGATTAAAGCCCGACGGCGGCCCCCACCTGTTGGTGGAAGCCGCCGTCCGGTTGGTGCTGGCGTTATTGCTGCGTGTCGCTGCCTGCTAGGCGTCGCCGCCTGATCCGCCGGTGGTCCCGGCATTCACATCCAGGAGACGGTACTTATCGATCGCCTTTTCCAGCGCACCTTCTTCAACTTCTCCCTTGGCGGCGAGGAGTTGGAGGGTTTTGGCGACGATGGAGTGGGTGTCGTTTTTGAAGTAGCGGCGTGCGGCTTGGCGGGTGTCGGAGAAGCCGAAGCCGTCTGCTCCGAG
>NZ_JBIVQG010000015.1:0-98409 GCF_044755025.1 Paenarthrobacter sp. NPDC092416 | reverse complement strand
AACGCCCGGTCCCATTCCGAACCCGGAAGCTAAGACCCACAGCGCCGATGGTACTGCACCCGGGAGGGTGTGGGAGAGTAGGACACCGCCGGACATAAATTAACGGGAAGCCCCGACCATGAAGGTCGGGGCTTCCTGCATTTAAGACTCAATGGACATGTATTGTCCCCTCCTTGGGAAACCACACCAAAAGCAACCCACACCAAAAGCATCCGAACCCCAGAGATCCGGCCACCCACGCAATCTGAGGGGCGAGGGTCTGGGCAACCAAGCGGAGCTGGCCCCGGTAGAGTTGATGGTCATGGACAGTCTCTTTAGCCACCTTGAACCTGAGTCATCGCAGTCCCAGGACGCCGGCCAGGAACTTGAGCCTCTGGTGCTCACGGTCGTAGTGCCATCGACAGTCGCACACACCTTCATGGGCTTCACGGACCATCCGCACCTGTGGTGGCCCCTTGAAGACCACGGTGTGTTCGGGGCGGGATCGCACGTCGAGTTTGAAGAGAACCTCATCCTTGAGACGGCTGAGGATGGCCGCACGTCTGTGTGGGGAACCATCGATGACTGGCAGCCACCTTTGTCCTTCCACGCGAGCTGGTACCCGGGAAGTACGGCTCTCTGGTCAACGGAACTTCGTGTTGCTTTCCGTGCCGTGGAGGGCGGTACGGAAGTGCGCCTGGTTCATGATGGCTGGGAAGGTGCCGAGGACCCGGCGGCCACCAGAGCGGCGTACGCGGAAGGCTGGCCGGGCGTTCTTGAGCGTTTCGCACGGTTCATGGGCGGAGCCGTTGCCTAGAATCCGGAGGCTGGATCCCGGCGATTGGCAGTTGCTCAAGACTGTTCGCCTGGAGATGTTGGCCGATACGCCCATGGCCTATGTGGAGAGCCTGAAGGCAGCCCGCCGGCAAACGGACAGCCAGTGGCAGGAGCGGGCTTCGGCGATGTCCGGGGACTCGAGCGTCACCCTGATTGCTGACGCAGGCGTGGAGGGAAGCAGGATCTGTGGCCTGATGCGTGTCGTCGTCAAACACCCGCAGGATGAGCTCAGGCCACTGCAGGCCATGCTCATCAGCGTCTACGTCGCCCCGGAGCACCGTGGCCTGGGATTGGCGGACGAACTCCTGCGCGAGGCATGCCACACAGCTAAGACCGAGCTTTCAGCCGTGTTCCTTGAACTCGGTGTTCATGAGGACAACTCCCGGGCTATGTCCTTCTACGAACGTCATGGCTTCCACGCCACTGGCGCCAGCCGGCCTTACCCGCTGGATGCATCAAAACTCGAGCTGACCATGGAACGCCGTCTGGACTAAGCCGGCGGGCCAGCGGCCCAACGCCAAGAGCCCCAACGCCAAGAGACGCCTACCGCGGCTCGCTGGCCTTGGGAACAGCTGTGCTCGATCGGATTACGAGCTTGGTGGGGTGTGCGGCGTCGGCAGGTTCCAGGTCCAGCCCATTGTTGATGGCACCAAGGAGCGTCCGAACTGCCAGCGCGCCCTGCCCCTTGGCGTCCTGGTCAATCGTGGTCAGGCCCATGACAGTGCCGAGGTCGTGCCCATCAATGCCGATCACGGAGAGGTCATCCGGGATCCGCAGGCCAAAGTCGCGGGCGGCCAGGATGGTGCCGATAGCCATTTCGTCGGACGCCGCGAACACGGCGGTTGGCCGTTCGGGTGAGCTGCCGAGCAATTGCCGGGCCGAAGCGTAGGCGCCTTCTATGGTGAAGTCCGCGGAAACGATCCATTCGGGGCGGACTGTACAGCCGGCGTCGTTCATTGCCTTTTCGAAACCGCCACGGCGGGTGCCGGGCAGCTTGAAATCCTGCTCGTACGCCTCGTCGCCGGTTATGTGGGCGATGTTGCGGTGCCCGAGGCCGATCAGGTGGTTCGTGGCCCTTTCGGCGATGGTGAAGTCGTCAATCCGGATGGTGGACGCTCCGGGCAGGGGACCGCCGATGCCAACGAGCGGCCGGTGAATGGCAAGGAGCTTCTGGATCTCGTCCTCGCTGAGCTCCAAGGAAACAGCGATGACCGCATCCACGCGCTTGCGCAGCAGGAAGTCGTTGAAGACGCTGTGCCGGTGCGCGGGGTTCTCGCCGATGTTGTACAACGTGAGGTCGTAGCCGGCTTCAAGCAGCGCCGCCGAGGCGCCCTCGATCACCGCCGAATAGAACCAGCGGTCCACCGAGGGCACCACGAGGCCAACATTGTGGGTGCGGCCGGAGGCCAGACTCGACGCGTGATAGGACAGCACGAAGCCGAGTTCGGAAGCAGCTGCACGGGCGCGTTCGCGACTGGCCGCAGAGACGTTGCCCTTGCCGCTTAGCGCACGCGAAACCGTGGCAACGGAGAGCCCCGCGCGTTCGGCCACGTCCTTGATGCCGGTCATGGCGCTCCTCCGTGGAAAAGTTAGCTGGTGGTGAGCCAGATGGTCTCTCCTGAGCCTAGTGGATCGTTGCGGTCCGCTGCCGAACTGCGAAGCAGCACCTCGCCTTCGGGAAGCGGTATCGGCTCAGAGCCGACATTCATGACCACCAACGTGCTGCCGTTGAGGTACGCGAGCGAGGTGTAGCTGCAGTACTCCTCCACCCATGCCAAGGAACCGCGGCCGAGCTGGTGCGCGGAGCGTTGGCTAAGCATCTCCCGGTAGAGGTTAAGGTGCGACGCCGGATCGACCTGCTGCTTGTCCCTCGCCAGATCGCCCCACGACTCGGGCAACGGCAGCCAGGGCTCTTCACCGGAACCGAAACCAGCGTGCATCTCTGAAGAACGCCATGGCAGTGGCACCCGGCAACCGTCCCGGCCGATCCGTTCGCCACCGGTGCGGGCGAAGGTTGGATCCTGGCGCAGGCTGCCCGGAATGCTGGTGGAATCCGGGAGGCCGAGCTCTTCTCCTTGGTAAAGGTAGGCGCCACCGGGCAGGCCGAGCATGAACATGGTGGCCGCGGCAGCCCGGCGTCGTCCGAGGTGTTCGTTGGGCTGCGGATCGCTGGGACCGATGCCGTCGCCGTCGCGGGGCCCGGGGCCGTCGTAACCGAAGCGTGAGGCGTGCCGTACGACGTCGTGGTTGGACAGCACCCAGGTGCTGGGCGCGCCGACGGCGTCCAGTGAGACGAGCGAGTCGGTGATGACGTACCGCAGGCGGCCCAGATCCAGCCCCGCATGCAGGAACGGGAAGTTGAATGCCTGATGCATTTCATCGGGCCGGACCCACTGGGCCAGCCGGGGGAGCGGATCCACGTTGGCTTCTGCGCAGAGGATGCGGTCCGGGCCGTACTCCTCCAGGATGGAGCGCCAGCGGCGGTAGATGTCGTGCAAGGCATGTTGGCCGAACATCGGAGCGTCCTGCCCCGGGAAGCCGTCCGAGCTGTTGCCGTCGGCGCGTCCACCCCAGTTGGGCAGGCCGGTTGCCTTGACCAGCGCGTGGGCTACGTCCACACGGAAACCTGAGATGCCCCGGTCCAGCCAGAAGCGGAGGACACGTTCGAACTCGGCGTGGACTGCAGGGTTGTCCCAGTTGAAGTCCGGCTGCGAGGAATCGAAGAGGTGCAGGTACCACTGCCCAGGCTGCCCGTCCGGTTCGGTGATGCGGGTCCAGGCGGGCCCGCCAAAGTGCGACTGCCAATTGTTGGGCGGCTCGGTCCCCTCCGCTCCCTGGCCGTCGCGGAAGATGAACATGTCCCGTTCAGCGCTGTAGGCGGGAGCCGAGAGTGCTGCCTGGAAGGCCACGTGCTGATCTGAGCAGTGGTTCGGGACGAGGTCTGCGATGACGCGCAGCTGCAGGCGGTTCGCCTCCGAAATGAGGGCATCGAAGTCGGCCAGGTTGCCGAACAGGGGGTCGACGTCGCAGTAGTCGCTGACGTCGTAGCCGGCGTCCCGCTGCGGTGACCTGTAGAACGGCGATAGCCAGACGGCGTCGACTCCCAGTTCCGAGAGCTGGGGCAATTCAGCCGTGATACCTGGGAGGTCGCCGATGCCATCGCCGTTCAGATCCCGGAACGAGCGCGGATAGATCTGGTAGATGACTGCGGAACGCCACCATCCGTGTGCCGTGGAGGCGTCGTGGACTGGCGTCAAGGTGGCGAAGGCGGGGGCCTCGGCTGTGAGCAAGGAATCAACGGACATAGGGACATCGTATGAGAGAACAACCAGAATTGAAAGCGCTTCCAATCCCATCAATCCCTTGATTCCAATTGAGTTACACGCCGGACGTTTCCCAATGACCCACTTGACGTGTAGTGTTTGGAAGCGCTTGCAGTTTGTGAGCCACATCACCGACGATGCCACGAGGCGCATAGAGCCCTCCCGTGGAACCAGAATGACGAAAGGGACACCAATGAAGGTGCACAACACCCTCGCGACCCACACAACCAGGCGGGTCTTCGCCACCGGCGCCATCTCCGTTGTTGCTGCCCTGGCGCTGAGCGCATGTGGTGGCAGCGCATCCACAACCCCGAGTTCGGAAGCAGCCAAGCCCGACCTCAAGGCCGCCGGTGCGGGCACCATCACCATGTGGGTGGATGCGGAGCGCTCCCCGGCGCTGAAGGAAATCACCGAGAAGTTCAAGACGGACACTGGCATCGAAGTGAAGCTCGTGGTTAAGGACTTTGCAGCCGTCCGTGATGACTTCATCACCCAGGTCCCCACGGGCAAAGGGCCGGACCTCATCGTCGGACCGCACGACTGGATCGGCAAATTCGTCCAGAACGGCGTGATCGCACCCGTCGAGCTCGGCGATAAGGCTGCCGGATTCCAGGACTCCTCGATCAAGGCCATGACCTACAACGGCGCCGTCTACGGCGTCCCGTACGCGATCGAAAACATCGCCCTCCTGCGCAACACGAGCATCGTGGACGCCAAGGCCACCACGCTGGACGAAGTAGTGGCCAACGGCAAGAAGGCCGTGGCAGACGGCAAGGCTACCTTCCCGTTCCTGGTGGGCATGGACCCCAAGCAGGGCGATCCTTACCACCTGTACCCGCTGCAGTCTTCCATGGGCTCGCAGGTCTTCGGCAAGAACGCCGACGGCGGCTACGACGCCAAGCAGCTCCTCATCGGTGACGCTGCCGGCGTCGAATTCGCCAAGAAGCTGGCCGCCTGGGGCGATGCCGGCGAGAAGATCATCAACTCGAACATCACCGGTGACATCGCCAAGGAGAAGTTCCTGGCCGGGGAATCCCCGTACTTCCTGACGGGTCCGTGGAACGTTCCGGACGTCCAGAAGAAGGGCATCAAGTTCGCCGTGGATGAGCTGCCCACTGCCGGCGGCGAGGCAGCCCAGCCGTTCATCGGCGTCAACGGATTCTTCATCAGCGCCAAGAGCGCCAACGCCCTCGCCACCAACGAATTCGTGACCAACTACCTGACATCCGAGTCCGCACAGGACTCCATGTACACGGCCGGCGGCCGTCCTCCGGCGCTCAAGGCTTCGTTTGAGAAGGCCGCCAGCGATCCGGTAGTGGAGGCCTTCGGCAAGATCGGCGCCACCGGCGTTCCTATGCCGGCCATCCCGGAAATGAGCGCGGTTTGGGCTGACTGGGGCGCCACGGAGCTCTCTATCATCCAGGGCCAGGCAGACCCCGCTGAAGCCTGGGCCAAGATGGCAGCCAGCATCAAGTCCAAGATCGGCGGCTGACGCCGCAACCGGTGACTCCACCGGTCTGCCGGGGGCCGGGCGGCCCACCACCGCCCGGCCCCGGCAGACGCCACCCTTTTGTCTCCAAGGAACGCCATGCCTAAGCCAGACCTCCTCCATGAACCGCCAGCGCCCGACGCCGGTGCTCCCGCCACATCACGCCGTAGGCTCGCCGCAGGCGGCCGCGTCGCCGCCAGCGGCGAAGCGTCCTTCCGCGGGCCGGGTACCTCTCCCGAACAGGGGCGGAATCCAGCCCGCAAGGTCAGACGCGGACCTGATTCCCTCAAGGGCATCATCATCAAGATCGTCCTGCTGGGCCTTGTGGATGCTCTGGCCGTCTACGTCCTGATGATGCTGTTCCTGAGCCAGTCGTGGGGTGCGCTGGCAGTGTCGTCGTTGGTGGCTCTCGCCATTAACTGGATCTACCTTCGCAAGGGCGGCCTTCCAGCCAAGTACTTGGCTCCGGGAGTGTTGTTCCTGTTGGTGTTCCAGGTGTTGGTGGTGCTCTTCAGCGGTTACATCGCTTTTACCAACTACGGAGACGGTCACAACAGCACCAAGGAAGACGCGATTGCGGCCATCCAGTTGACTGCGCAGAAACGCGTCCCGGATTCGCCGGCTTACAAGGCCTCGGTGCTCACCAAGGGCGACGACTACTACTTGTTGTTCACGGACCCTTCGGGCAAGGTGCAGTTGGGCAGCACGGCTGAGCCCCTCGCTGAGGTAACGGACGCCACCAAGGACTCCACGGGCAAGGCCAACTCCCTTCCCGGCTACCAGACGCTCAAGTTCCAGGAGATCGTGGCCCATCAGCAGGAGATCCTCAAGATCACCGTTCCGGTGTCCGAGAATGCCGCCGACGGAACGTTGCGAACCGCAGACGGCAGCACGGCCTACCAGTTCAAGCCGGCGCTGAGTTACGACGCCGCTGCCGACACCTTCACGGACAGCGAGACCGGTGCCGTGTACAGCGACAACGGCAAGGGCGCCTTCGCCAACGCCAGCGGTGAAACTCTCACCACAGGGTGGAAGATCGATGTCGGCATGGACAACTTCGCCCGGGCATTCACCGATCCGAGCCTTCGCGGACCATTGCTGGGCGTGATCATCTGGACGTTTACGTTCTCCATCGCATCGGTTGCCCTGACCTTCATCCTTGGCCTGTTCCTGGCCATGACATTCAACCGTGAGGACCTGCGCGGCAAGAAGGTGTACCGGATCCTCATGATCCTGCCGTACGCGTTCCCGGCATTCCTGTCCGGACTTGTGTGGTCCGGCATCCTGAACCCTGAGTTCGGTTGGCTCAACCAGACCCTGCTCGGTGGTGCGAACATCGGGTGGCTTACCGATCCGGTCCTCGCCAAGATCAGTGTGCTGGTGGTCAACCTCTGGCTCGGCTTCCCGTACATGTTCCTGGTGTGCACGGGTGCTCTTCAATCGTTGCCCACCGAACTGGACGAGGCCGCCCGTATGGATGGGGCGTCGGCATGGCGCGTTTTCCGCTCCATCAAGCTTCCGCTGCTCCTGGTATCCGTGGCTCCGCTGCTGATCTCCTCCTTCGCGTTCAACTTCAACAACTTCAACGTCATCTACATGCTGACTGGTGGAGGCCCGCGTTTCGCGGACACTGACCGGGACATTGGAGCCACGGACATCCTGATCACGCTCGTCTACAAGGTCGCCTTCGGCCAGGGCACGGGGCGCGATTATGGCCTGGCCAGCGCTCTCGCCATCATCATCTTCATCATCGTGGCCACCATCTCGGCCATCAGCTTCAAGCAGACCAAAGCACTCGAGGACGTGAACTCATGAGCGTACGCACACTCTCCGCCGCCGAGGAAGCAACGCTCGACGGCGGACCCTCACCTTTGGCGCCTCGCCGCAGGCCGTTTGGGGTTTGGTTCAAGGACAAAGGCTGGCGGCATGTGGTGGGGGTTGTCACCACCATCTTCGCGATCTTCCCGCTGCTGTACGTGTTGTCCGCGGCACTGGACTCCAACGGCACCTTGGTGGGGTCCAACGGACTGTTCTCCAGATTTGATACCGGCAACTTCGTGGCCCTCTTCAGCGATCCGAGCCGTCCCTTCGGACGATGGTTCGTGAACACCCTTGTAGTAGGCGTCGTCACGTCGGCGGCAACGGTCTTCCTGGGTGCCATGGCTGCCTACGCGTTCTCCCGCATGCGCTTCAAAGGCCGCAGGATCGGGCTGTTGTCCCTGCTCCTGCTGCAGATGTTCCCGCAACTGTTGGCCGTCGTCGCGATCTTCCTGCTCCTGAGCGGCATCTCGCAGGTCATCCCTGCGCTGGGGCTCGGCAGTCAACTCGGGCTGATCATGGTCTACCTTGGCGGTGCGCTGGGCGTGAACACATACCTGATGTACGGCTTCTTCAACACGGTTCCGCAGTCGCTGGACGAGGCCGCCAAGATCGACGGTGCCAGCCACGTGCAGATCTTCTTCGGCATCATCCTTCGCCTGGTCACCCCCATTCTGGCGGTTGTGGGGTTGCTGGCATTCATCGGTATCTCGAGTGAGTTCGTGATCGCGAGTGTTGTCCTGACCGACCCTGACAGTCAGACACTCGCCGTGGGGCTCTACTCCTACGTTGCCCAACAGCGCTCCGAGAACTGGGGTGTCTTTGCGGCCGGCGCCGTGATCGCCGCCATCCCGGTCATGGCACTCTTCCTGTTCCTGCAGAAGTACATCGTCAGCGGGCTCACCGCCGGCTCCGTGAAAGGCTGACCATGCCCATCGTCCTCCCACACCACGACGGTTCTGAGCTGTACGCACCCGACTCCGTTTCTCTCGGCGACACCGTCCGCCTCCGGATCCGTGTTCCGCAAAGCTGGGGAGCGGCGTCGCGCGTTTGGGTCCGTTCCGTTCAGGACGGCGAACCGCGCTACGACGCCGCCATCCGGCTCGGCGCCGCCGATGGGTGGGACTGGTGGGAGGCTGCGATGCTGGTGGCCAACCCGGTGGCCAAGTACCGCTTCCTGCTGGAGGCCGATGAAGCGCACGACGGCGGCGCCCGTGGCCCGCGCTTTTGGACGCTCAACGCGCAAGGCCTCTTCAAGCGCGACGTTGCCGACTCCGCGGATTTTCGACTCACATCCTTCGCTCCGGCTCCCGACTGGCTGCACAAGGCAACCATGTACCAGATCTTCCCGGATCGGTTCGCCCGCTCCGCCCAGGCTGATGGGCACCCGGTGCCGGACTGGGCCATCGGCTGCGCATGGGAGACGCCTGTGGTGGGAGCAGGACCTGAAACGCCCGTCCAGTTCTACGGCGGCGATCTGCCGGGCATCGTGGACAAGCTGGACCACCTCCAGAGCCTCGGCGTGGACGTCGTCTATCTGACGCCGTTCTTCCCTGGCCGGTCCAACCACCGTTACGACGCATCGACGTTTGACTCCGTGGATCCGCTCCTCGGTGGGGACAAAGCGTTGGTGGACCTTGTGGATGCGGCGCACGCGCGGGGCATCCGCGTGATGGGTGACCTCACTGCGAACCATTCGGGTGATGCCCACGAGTGGTTCGTCAAGGCGGTCGCGGACCCCGGCTCTGAGGAGGCGGGCTATTACTACTTCAGTCCGGACCATTCTTCCTATGAATCGTGGTGGGGCGTTCAGTCGCTGCCAAAGTTCAACTGGGCCTCGGATGCGCTGCGCCGGAGGTTCGTTCTGGACGACGATTCGGTGGTGGCCCGCTGGCTGAAGCCGCCCTTCAACCTGGATGGCTGGAGGATCGACGTTGGGAACATGACAGGTCGCTTGGGTGCCGTGGACCTCAACCACGAGGTTGCGCGGCTCATCGCCGAGCGGGTACGGGAGATCAATCCGGAGGCTGCCCTCCTCGCAGAATCGACGTCCGATGCCGCGCCGGACTTCACCGGCGAACACTGGCAGGGTGCCATGACGTACTCCAACTTCACCCGCCCGCTGTGGTCCTGGCTCGCGGGAGATGCACCGGAGGTGAACTTCTTTGGCTCACCGCAGTCGGGTCCCAACAGGATCGACGCCGAGGACTTCCTGGCCACCCACCAGGACCTCGCCTCGGGATTTAGCTGGGGTGTGCGAAAAAACAATATGAATGCGCTCAACACCCACGACACCGCCCGGGCGGCGACCGTGATGATCGACGGCGGTCAGGAGTTGGGTGCCGTACTCATGTTCACGCTTCCCGGAGTTCCGGTGGTGTTCGCGGGCGACGAATTCGGCCTCGAGGGGTTCAACGGTGAGGATTCCAGGACTCCGATGCCGTGGGCGGCCGTGGAGGGCGAGTCCGTGCCGGGGCAAAAGTCCTCTGCGGGGCAGGACCCGGGGCAGGACCCGGGGCCGGAGCGAATCGTCAAGGATCTCCGAGCCAATTACGCACGTCTTGGCCGGCTTCGCCGTGAGCATCAGGCGCTGGCGAAGGGTAGCGTTCGCTGGATTCATGCCGAAGGCGATGCACTGGTCTTCATCCGGGAAACACCGGAGTCTTCCGTTTTGGTTGTGGCGGCCCGTGACTCCTCCGAGGTAATTCTGGATGCGTCCGTACTGTCCGCCGCGCAGTTGGAGGCGCTTGGCGAGCCGCCGGTGCACGTGGTCGGGCAGATCACGAGCACCAGCGTCGCCTCGGGTGTTGTTGTGCTGCACGCGGCGGGGACCTCCGCCGGCGTGTGGGCACTCCCGGGAACCCCGCTTCCCTCTGTCCTGCAGTGACGTAGGGCTATGACCCTGGCGGGGGCGGCTTGCGAAAAAGTGAAATATCCGACGCTGAGGTTTTGCGGGGCGTTGTAGGGGCCTGTAGTTGCCGGGTTTTTGGTGGTTGGCGCGTGGCCAGGTCTAGTCGCCAGTCCGGTTGCGGGTTCCCCGGACCGCAACCGGTCTCGTCGTGAATGGCAAGAGTGTGGTCATGGACTGCGTAGTGGAGGGTGACCGACGAGTGCGGCTATTCCGGGTACACGCTTTCAATTTCGTGCGAAAATACTGCTGATGATCCGGATTCTGATTCTTGCGTGTTTCGTGATCTTTGGCTACGGGCTGGGTTGGGTCGGCCGCTTCAGGTTGATTCTCAAAAGCGGTTCCCGAACCGAACGGGTCCTTGAAACAATCCATCTTGCAGGAGTCGCACTCCTGTCACTGATCATGATCGTGCTTCCCCCCCTGACCGGCTTTGATGGACGACCTGAACTCGCCTATGTAGCCTGCGCAATACTGTTTGTTTCCTTGGCACTCTTTTCCATAAGAGTTCAGAGCATCACCTTGTCCCTCAGTCCTGCCACTGGTTCAAAGGCGAAGCCCGTGGCAGAGCAACGCCAAAGCAAATGGCCCCACTCGGTGACCTGGTTCGCTGGCTACTGTCTCGCGGCATGGTACGTCGGAACCGTCTACGCAAAGTTTGGCTGGTGACAGGACCGGGCACGGTTTGGGAACTCGTCGATTATCTGACGCTAAGAGTTGTGGCGTTCGATTACGATCGTTCGTAAGACACTCCCTGGCGTCTTCGAGGGGCGGAACCACGCGGCACCCAACACGGTCACACGATTCAGGTCTCTCTGGCTTGGGAACATATAGACCTCACCATCGTCCGGCTGCGATCCGGACCAGGCTGCGAGCACTGGCTAGACTGGGACCACTGAAAACACTGCGAAGACTGCCGATTTGGCGTGTCCGCGGTGCTCAAGTGTGAAGGGACCACCTTGTCGGATGAAACGGCTACGGCCGCAACAACAGAGGAAAGCACTACGGGCCGGGGAGTCGGCCAGCAACGGTTCGTGGAGGAGCTGGGGGCAGGGCTCAGGCCGGGCCAGCTCGCCCAGGATGAAGCCACCCAAACTATCTACTCAGCAGATCAGGGACCCATGCTCGAACGGCACTTGCCGCTCGCCGTCGTCTGGGCTGAATCGGTAGAAGACGTCCAGCACATAGTCCGCACGTGCTCCGCATATGGGGTTCCCATCGTCGCACGCGGTGCCGGAACAGGGGTCTCGGGCGGGGCACACGCCACCCGGGGGTGCATCGTGCTGAGCCTGGAACGGATGAACCGCATCCTGGACCTCAACGCGGATGACGAGACCGCCGTCGTCGAACCCGGCGTGATCAACGCCGAGCTGAACGCCGCAGCCGCTGAGCACGGACTGATGTACGCGCCGGACCCGGCAAGCTTCAAGATTTCCACGATCGGTGGCAACGTGGCCACGAACGCCGGGGGGCTGCGGTGCGCCAAGTACGGCGTGACGCGGGATTCCGTGCTGGCGCTGGACGTCGTGATGGCAGACGGTTCATTGCTGCACACAGGCCATCAAACCTTCAAAGGGGTGGCGGGATACGACCTCACAGCGCTCCTTGTGGGCTCGGAGGGGACGCTGGGAATCGTGGTGGGTGTGACGGTTCGCCTGAAGTACCTGCCACGCGAAGTGCATACGATTGCCGCCTTCTACCAGGACTTCCGCAGCGCCGCGGCGGGAGTGTTGTCTGTGGGCAAGGCCCGCGTGCAGCCGGCCATCATGGAGCTCCTGGACAATGGAACGCTGGTGCAACTGGATGAGATGAACGGATCGGACCTCCAAACACGTGGAAAGTCCCTGCTGCTGATCCAAACGGATGGTTTCGGCGCCGCTGCCGAGGCTGCCGTGGTCCGCGAGGTGCTGGCGGCCGGGGGAGCGTCTGTCACCACAGAAGCCAGTGAAGAGGCCGAGATGCTGGTGGAGCTGCGCCGCAACAGCCGGGGCGTGGAGGTGGACGACGAGTTCCGCGTGGGCGAGGACATTGCCGTCCCACGCTCCAAGCTGGTGGACTTTGTCGCCGCCCTGGAGGCAATGGCGTCACGTTTCGACGTTCGACTCAAAGTTGTGGCCCACGCCGGCGACGGCAACCTGCACCCGACCTTCTGGATGGACCGCGTGGATTCCGCCACTGATGCAGACGCCTTGGTCCGGCTCAACGCGGCTCTGGACGAGTCCATCCGAGTGGGCCTGGAGATGGGCGGGACCATCACGGGTGAACACGGCGTAGGACAGTACAAGCTCCGCTGGCTGGGACTCGAGCAGCCTGAGCCCGTGCGCGAACTGCAGCGAAGGATCAAAGAGCTGTTCGATCCCGCCGGCATCCTGAATCCGGGCAAAGCGATCTGATTGCGATAGTCGGCCATCGCAATTTTGGTATCCCAAATACTTCTACGGTTCCGCTTCGTCACAATCCGCTCCTGAAATAGTGCATGTTTACAGACGCGCGATCTCCTCATAGTCTTACTTGGTATACCAAATTGGCTATGAGGAGATTGACGTGGGAGAAAAGCGCCAAGCCGCAGGCGGTCCGAGGCTGAGGACAATCATGGTGCTGCTCGCGTTGGTGATGGTTTCGATCAACCTCCGGCCGGCCATCACCACGATCGCCGGCGTCATGAGCCAGCTCGAGGGTGCCTTCCGGCTGGATCCGCACTGGCTGCCTCTGCTTGGGACGCTGCCGGTCCTTGCCTTTGGTGTGTCCGGGCCGATTGGGCCCAGGCTGGCGCGGCGGCTTGGAACCGGGCGTACCGTGGCTGTCGCCTTGCTGGTTTTGGCCGCCGCGCTCATTGTGCGGGTCGCGGTCCCGGCACTCCTGCTGCCCGGAACCTTCCTGGCTGGCATGGCGATCATGACAGCCAGCGTCCTGGTTCCGCAGATCGTCAAGGCCAACCGCGGCACGGGCTGGTGGACGGGCCTCTGCACCATGGGGTTCGGACTCGGTGCCGCCCTGGGCGCTGGACTCGTACAGCCCTTGGAACATGCCTTGGGCGGCAGCCTCGCCTGGGCGCTGGCGGTGTGGGCGGTGCCTGCGCTGTTGGGCGCTGTCCTGATCCAGCGCTCCGGTGGAAGCCCGACGTCGGCATCCACTACCGCGGGCAAAAGTACCTCAGCGGCCGGTGCAGTTACGTCGCTGACGCGGGATGCGCCGTCGTCGGCTGTCGCGCCGGAACTTGTCATTCCGCACCCCGTCACGCCGCACCCCGTCACGCAGGAGCCCGGCCTGCCGCTGCGGAAGCAACGGACAGCCTGGGCCGTGACGGCGTTCTTTGGGCTGCAGGCCATGCTCTACTTCGCCATCACGTCGTGGCTTGCCGTGTTCCTGGGCTCCAAAGGGCTCTCGTCCGCCGATGCCGCAGCATTGCTGGCATGGTTCAGCCTTGCCGGACTCCCTGCGAGCCTCCTGGCGCCGGTGCTGGCTGGGCGTCCCGCTGTTCTGCGAATCCTGGCTCCAGGCCTCGGCTTGTCGGTGGCACTCGCGCTCCTTGGGGTCATGGCAGCGCCAGCCGAGCTTCAGTTCCTTATGGTCGGCGTGCTGGGCGTGGTCCAGAGCGCGGGGTTCGGTCTGGCCATGGCCTTGGTGGTGATCCGCTCTGCCAGTCCGCAGGCGGCAGGGAAGCTCTCGGCGATGAGCCAGGGGCTCGGGTTTGCACTTGCCTCCCTTGGTCCGCTGGTGGCGGGGCTGCTCCATACCTGGACCGGTGGCTGGGAAGTGACGTTCTGGGCGCTCGCGGCCGAGGCTGTGGTGCTGGCTGGAGCCGGCTTCTTCGCCATCCGGGGGCCCGTGGTGGGCGTGGAGCCGGTGCCGCTGTCCGCGGAGCCCGGCACCAAGCCCTCGCTTGTTCGATAATTGCGCCGTACAACGCGTAGATGATCGAACAAGCCCGTGTCGCGCCGCGCCAACGGGAGGCCGGGGCCTGTTGGCGCGCAAATCCCCGGCGTATCCTCGCGTTATGACGAACTCAAGCGGGACGAATCCAGCGAGCCCTCCGGCAACGGAAATCCTGGAGACCAACGAATGCTGGGAGCTCCTCCGCGGAGTCTCCGTGGGGCGACTTGCCGTGGTGGTGGATGATCACCCGGACATCTTCCCTGTGAACTACAAAGTGGATCACGGGACCATGGTTTTCCGCACCGGCCAAGGAACCAAACTCCATGCAGCCCTTGGCGACGCCCCGGTTGCCATCGAGGCAGACGGCGTCAACCCTGAAACGGGGGTTGCCTGGAGCGTTGTGGTGAAGGGCCAGGCCTCAGCCGTCCAACTCACGCAGGACGTCTTGGATACCATCGGGCTGCTCCTGTTCCCTTGGGAAGCCGGGCAGAAGGACCAATTCATCAGGATCGTTCCTTCTGCCGTCTCGGGCCGCCGCTTCAAGGTCACGCCGCCCAATACTTGGTGGACTCCGTTGGATGATGCGCCCACCGCAAGAAGCGAATAGCCGCACGCGCCTGAACTCGCGACACAAAAGGCAGGTCCCTCCGGTTCAACTCGGAGGGACCTGCCTTGTTGTTGGACGCTAGAGGAGTTCCAGCTGGTCAGCCACAACCTTGCCCGCGTGGATGACCGTGCGGTCCTTGCCTCGGTCCATCACGGTGGAGGCGACCGTCTCGCCGTCCACCAGGAGCAGCTCAGCAGGATCGCCAACCTCGACACCGGGCCGGTGGGCTGTGTCCTTGAGGCGGGTGGCGTTGGGGTCCAGGATGCTGGCGCCACCGATCGTGGCGATCGCCAAGGCGTGCTCGATCAGCTCGTCCTTGCGGAAGCCGTGCGTGAACGCCAGCTGCCAGGTGCGGTCCAACATGTCCGTGTTGCCGTAGGGGGACCAGTAGTCGCGCTGGCCGTCCTCGCCCAGGCCCAGGCGGACCCCGGCCTCGGTGAGGAGCGGAATGGGCAACTGGCCGGCCGCAGACGGAGCCACGGAGGCCATGGAGACATCGAGCTCAGCGAAGGCATCGATGAGCCTGCGTGTGGTTGCCTCGTTGACGCTGCCCAACTGGTAGGCGTGGGACATGGTCACCTTGCCCTGCATCCCCAGCGCGCGGGTACGCTCGAGCACCAGATCCGTGCTGAAGACCCCCAGCTCGCCGGGTTCGTGCAGGTGGATGTCGATGGGCACCTGGTACTTCTCCGCCAACCCAAAGACGATGTCCAGGTGCTGCGCCGGATCCCGGTCCAGCGTGCAGGGATCGATGCCGCCCATTACGTTGGCACCGGCCTTGAGCGCCTCTTCCATGAGCTCCACCGTGCCTTCCTCACGCAGCAATCCAGCCTGCGGGAAAGCGATGATGTCCACAGAGGCTTGATCGGCAAACTTCTCTTTGGCAGCAGCAACGGCCTCGAATCGCTCCAGACGACAATCCACATCCACCTGGGCGTAGGAGCGGACCCGGGTGGTGCCGCGGGCGATCATCCGGCCGAGCGTGTCATTGACACGGTCCTGCAGGGGAACCTCGGCGTTGCGCCAGTTTTCGCGGTCGTTCATCATCATGGTCCACACGCCGGGACCGCCGGTGTGCTCCCGGAAGGGAAGGCCGATCCGCGTGGAATCCAAGTGCACATGGACGTCGGAGAAGGAGGGCAGCAACAACCGCCCACGTCCTTCCACTACCGTCACACCGTCCGGTGTGGCGCGGGCTGGGTCATGAAGCTCGACGCCGGTGATCTTGCCGCCAGCTACGGTGACGTCGCTGAGTGCTTGCCCCCAAGGACGGACGGCGCGGATCAAGGTATTCAATGTTTGCTCCTTTGATAGTGGGACTATTGCACACCCGCCAGGGCCGCGGCGGCCACCCCCGTGTGGTGGCAGGCCGGAGCGGAGGGACTGGCTGGTGCTGGAATCTGGTTCATGCAGCGCTGCCGCTGCTCCTCGGGAAGCGTGCCGATCAGCGGGCAGCGCGTCCGGAAAACACAGCCGCTCGGCGGATTGGCCGGCGAGGGCAGGTCACCGCGGAGCCGGATCTTCACTTGTTCACGCGCGGCGCGGGGGTCCGGCAGCGGCACAGCGGAGAGCAGGGCCTTGGTGTAGGGATGCAGTGGGTTCTTGAACAGCTCGTCCCGGGGGCCCTGTTCCACGATCTTCCCCAGGTACATGACGGCAACTTCGTCGGAAATGTGCCGGACCACGGAAAGATCGTGGGCAATGAAGATGTAGGAAACGCCGGTATCACGCTGGATCTCCTGGAGCAGGTTCACCACCTGCGCTTGCACGGAAACGTCCAGCGCAGACACAGGCTCGTCGCACACGATCACCGAGGGATTCAGCGAAATTGCCCTCGCGATGCCCACACGCTGCCGTTGCCCGCCGGAAAATTCATGCGGGAAACGGTTGTAGTGCTCCGGCTTGAGGCCCACCTGGTCCAGGAGCTCCTTGACCCGGTTCTTGAGGCCGCCCGCCGGAGTGATCTTCTGCGCCACCATGGGAGCGGCGATTGCCGTGCCAACGGTCTGACGCGGATTCAGGGACGCGAACGGATCCTGGAAGATCATCTGGACCTTGCGCCGGAAGTTGTACAGGTCCCGGCCACGCAACTGGCTGATATCGACGCCGTCCACCATGATGCGCCCGCCTGTTGGGTCCATGAGCCGGGCCACCATGCGGCCGGTGGTCGACTTACCGCAGCCGGACTCGCCCACGAGCCCCAATGTCTGGCCTCGAGCGAGACTGAACGAGACGCCGTCGACCGCTTTGACCGAACGCTTCGTTGCACCCGGCAGCAGCCCGCCCTTCATGGGGAAGTGCTTCTGGAGGTTCTCCACCTGGAGAATTGCCTGGTTTTCCATGGCGGGTCCTAACGCGAATTCCGGATGGTGATGATCTGGGGGCCGCTCAAGTGGCAGCGCTTGCCGTGGCCGTCTTCGACCTTCAGCTCAGGCCGCTGCTTGGCGCAGATGCCGTCACCGGCGAGTTCGGCGTACTGGCACCGTGCGCTGAAGATGCAGCCTTGGGGCAGGTCAAGGAGCGACGGCGGCTGGCCGGGTATGGGGTTCAGCCGGCTGGCGGCGCTGTTCAGCGTGGGCATCGAGTTAAGCAGTCCCAGCGTGTAGGGATGCTGGGTGTCGTAGAAGATCTCGTCAACGGGACCCGACTCGACGCATTGCCCGCCGTACATGACCAGCACGTTGTCGCAGATCTCGGCCACCACGCCGAGATCGTGCGTGATGAGGATGAGTGCCGAGTTGGTCTCTTCCTGGAGCTCCGACATGAGGTCCAGGATTTGTGCCTGAACCGTCACGTCAAGGGCCGTAGTGGGCTCGTCGGCGATCAGCAGCTCGGGCTCACAGATCAAAGCCATGGCAATCATGGCGCGCTGGCGCATGCCACCGGAGAAGTGGTGCGGGTACTCGTCGAACCGCTGGTCCGGGCTCGGGATGCCTACCCTTCCCAGCATGTCGACGGCGGCCGCCCGGGCCTGCTTCTTGCTCGCCTTGTTGTGGACCAAATACGCCTCGGCGATCTGGTGGCCCACCGTGTAGAACGGGTGCAGGGCCGAAAGGGGATCCTGGAAGATCATGCCAATGTTGCGGCCGCGGAGTTGGCGCATGGCGGATTCAGGCAGGGCCACAAGGTCCTGGCCTTGGAACATGGCGTGGCCGGTGACCTGTGCGGACGTGCCTTTGAGCAGTCCCATCAGCGCCTGGCTGGTGACGGACTTTCCGGAACCGGATTCGCCCACGATGCCCAGTGTCTGGCCACGCTCCAGAGCGAAGTCCATGCCGTTCACCGCGGAGACCACGCCGTCGTCCGTGGGGAACTTCACGGAGAGGTCGCGGACCTCGAGGAACGGGGCTGTTGCTGTGGCACCCGCCGTCGCGGTGTTGGTATGCAACTGGGTCATTGGAGCCTCACTCGGGGATCGATGGCAGCATAGGCGAGGTCCACCACGACGTTCGCGACGATCACGAAGAAGGCGGCGAGCATGGTGATGGCCATGGTGACGGGAAGGTCGCCGGATATCGCGGCGTGCACGGCGGTGAAGCCGAGGCCGGGAACGGAGAAGATCTGTTCTGTCAGGACTGCGCCGCCCAAGAGCAAACCGATGTCCATGCCGAGCATGGTGACAACGGGTGTAATGCCGGCACGGACGCCGTGCTTGAACGTGACAGTGCGTGGCGCAAGGCCCTTGGCACGGGCGGTCCTGATGAAGTCCTCGCCGAACGTCTCGATCATGTTGGTCCGGGTGACCCGGATATAGGAGGCGCTGAAAAGGACGGCCAAAGCGATCCACGGCAACAGGTAGTTGGCCACCCAGGCGGCCGGTCCTTGCGGGCCGAACGGGCTGTTGATCTCGTTGGTGGTGAAGGGTAGCAGATGCAACTGGTTGACGAACAGAAGCAGCAGGAACAGGCCCGTGACAGGGATCGGCAGCGAGACGCCAACGGAGGCGGCGCCCACAATGAACTTGTCCACGGGCGAACCCTTGCGGAGGGCGGCAAGAAGGCCAAGCCCGACGCCGGAAATTGTCCACAGCACCAAGGCGCCGATCGCCATGGAGAACGTGTAGGGGAGCGAGCGGCCGATGATGTCGGCTACGTTCTCATTCGTTTGGAAGGACTTGCCGAGGCAGGGCCATTCGCACAGTGTTTGCGCGCCGGGAGCGCCGATCATCCGCGGCGAGAAGAGCCCGCGCATGTAGTCGACGTACTGGATGAAGAAGGGCTGATCCATGCCCAGGGCAACGCGGGCCTCGGCGACGCGTTCGGGCGTGCATTCCTGACCGCAGGCGGCTGCTGCGGGGTCGGATGGGCCCAGCTGGAAGAGCGTGAAAGTGATGAAGCTGACCGCGGCTAGCAGCAGGACCAACGAGCCGGTCCTGCGAAGAATGAAAGTGATCATTGTGGTGGTTGCGGGCCGCCCGTGCGTACGGGCGGCCCGCTTCTCCTTCTGGACGAAGCCTGGTTAGTGCTCGACGCCGACGATCGAGAGGTCGATGCCGCCGAAGAAGTAGCCCACCTGTGCGTTGCGGACGTTGGAACCCACCACGCTGTTGGTGTGGCTCCGGATGAGCGGAATGATCGGGTAGGTCTTCAGGGCGGTGCCGAAGGCCTCGGACCACTTCTTACCGAGCTCTTCGGAGGTTCCGTCCGTATTCCGGAGATCGAACATGGCCTTGGAAACTACAGGATCGAAGTAGCGCGACGTGTTGGAGAAGCCGTAGCTGGTGCCGTCATTGTTCGGTCCCAGCAGGGGATCGGCAGAGGTACGGATGGATGCCGGATCGGCACCGCCGCACCAGCCGGAACGGCCCATGTCCGGGAGCTGTTCGCTGGCCAGGATCGAGTAATAGTTCGGTGCCGGGATCGGAACCAGCTCCACATCGATACCCAGGGCCTTGAGGTTCTGCTGCACCACTGTGCCGGTGTTCTTGAAGGCGTCACGGTTGTTGGCGTAGCCGTACGTGAGCGTCTTGGGATAGTCCTTGCCTTCCAGAAGCTTCTTGGCTTCCTCCAGCTTGGGCTTTCCGCTGGGGTCAAGTTCCAGCTCGGTTTCCACGTAGCCGCGCATCTTGGAGTTCAGCGGGCTCTGGGTGATCTCGCCGAAGCGGCGTCCACCGTACTGGACCAGGATGGACTGCCGGTCCAGCGCAAGGGCGATCGCCTTGCGGACGTCCGGATCCTTGATCTTCTGCGTGTTCAGGCTGAGGACATCGTTGCAGCCCAGCAGGCCGGATGCCACGCGGTCCTTGACCTTGGCGTCAGCGAGTTTGGCGGAATCGGAGGTCTGGAGGGCGCCGTTGGAGTCAAGCGTGATGGCGTTGGGGTCCGAGTCAGCCAGCAATTGCTGGCTGATGGTTGCCTGCGAGGTGGACAGCGAGAAACTGAAGGTGTCCGGCAAAGCGGTTCGGTTGGTGTCCGTTGCGGGATCCCAGTGTGGGTTCCGGACGAGCTTGAGGGACTTGCCGCGGTTGTAGGACTCCACCATGTACGGTCCGGAGGATACCGGGTGGTTGGTGTAGTCCAGCTTGGTGTCCTTGGCCTTGGGCACAGGAGCGGTATTGGAGCGCGAGGCCAACGCCGGGAATTCAGCGAACGGCTTCTTCAGATGGAAGACCACTGTACGCTCGTCGGGCGTTTCAACTGCCTGGAGCACAGCGGCAGGGTCCTTGTACGGCCCCTTGTACCCACCGGCGTCGAGCGCTGCGTTCAGTTCCTGCGGCGCCTGGGTGTAGACGTCCTGCGCGAAGGTCCGCTCCACGCCGTACTTGATGTCTGCGGAGGTGATGGGCGTGCCGTCCTCGAACTTCACTCCTTCCTTGAGGGTGAACGTCCAGCTGAGGCCGTCATCGGATACCTTGCCGGTGTCCGTGGCGAGGTCCGGAACAACTGTTGGTGGCTGGCCGGCGGTTTCCTTGGCCATGGTCAGCGTGCGGTAGTACAGCTGGCCGACGTTGGCGGTCTGTACGTAGTTGCTGTTGCCCGGATCAAGGGTCTGGAAGTCCGAGGACATCAGGACGTTGATGTTGCCGCCCTTGGCAGCGAAACCGGACTTGACCACGTTGGGGGCCAGCTCTGTGACCGACTCTGCGGGTTTGGAATTGCTCGGCTGGTTCTGGCCGGCGGCACAGCCGGTGGCGGCCATGGCGATCAGCACGGAAAGCGCCAGTGCTCTCGTGGGGGTTTTCATGATGCTCCTCATAAGGGTTGGGTAAACGGAGAAGAATGCGGGATTAGTGGCGTGAAGCCTTGGGGTCCAGGGCATCCCGGACGGCGTCGCCCAGAAGGTTGAAGGCCAGGACGGTGACGATCAGCATGATGCCCGGAACGGCCAGGAACCATGGGTCGCTGAGATACCAGTTGCCTGATTGCGCGGCGTTGAGCATCTGGCCCCACGACGGTGTGGGGTCCTTGACGCCGACGCCGAGGAAGGACAGGGCGGCTTCTGCCGAGATATTCGTGGGGATCAACATCGTGGCGTACACCAGGACGACGCCCATGACGTTGGGAATGATCTGGCGGAACAGGACGCTGATGTGCGAGGCGCCAAAGGAACGCGCGGCTTCGACGAATTCGCGCTCGCGGAGGCTCAGCACCTGGCCACGGACGATCCGGGCGAGGTACGCCCAACCGAAGAAGCCCAGGATGATCACCAGCGAGGCCATGGGCAGGAAACTGCCTTCGCCCAGTGGGGTATCGCGGAGCCGCGACTGCAGGATCGGCGTCAGGGAGAGCACCAGCAGGAGGTGGGGGAAGGCAAGGAACAGGTCCATGATGCGGCTGATGATGGCGTCGGTCTTGCCACCGAAGTAGCCCGCTGCGGCGCCGAGCACCGTTCCCAGGACTACGGAAACTGCGGTGGACAACAGGGCGATGGTGAGGGAAACCTGCCCGCCGTAGGCAAGACGAGCGAAGAGGTCGCGGCCCAAGCCGGGCTCGACGCCCAACCAGTGTTGGGCGGACGGGTACATGTAGCCGGGGAGCGGCAGCCCGGGAGTCTGGAAGTCGTCCAGTACTTCCGGGCTGGTGTTGGAGGTGAAGGGATCGTTGCCGGACATCGCACTGAGCACGGGGGCGAGGATGGCGAACAACATGATCGCCACCACCACGCACAGGCTAAGGAGCGCGATCTTGCTGCGCCGAATCCTTAACCAGGCTGTGGCGAGCAAGGAGCGTGCCTCCGCAGGGGCGGCCTTGCTTTCCGGCGTCATTGCCGAAGCTGGCGGCGGGCTGCCGGTGTTCGGTTCGACGGACTGTAACTGGGTCAACGGTTCTGCTCGTTTCATGATCCAGGGAGCTGGCTCCGTGAGTTCTTGTATACCAAAATAGACTAGAGCACGATTCATGCGATGTAAATCACAAATAATGTACTGTTTGGAATACCAGATAGCGTTTTTTCAGCGAGCCTGATCTAGGAAGAAGGAACCACCGTGCCCACCAAGGTAACTGCCCGCTATGTGCTGGGCTTCAACAACGGACAGCACGTGCTGCTGGAGGAGGCCTGCGTGGTCTACGACGGCGACGCCATTACCTACGTGGGGCACCACTATGAAGGCCCTATGGATAAGGAGCGGCACCTCGGCGATGCACTGCTGATGCCTGGCCTGATTGACCTCGACGCCCTCACGGACATCGACCACCTCATCCTGGACAGCTGGGCCGGGCCAGAGCAGGCCAAGGGGCACCAGTGGTCCGAGGACTACTTCCGCAACCGCCGCGCTGATGTCTTCACCGCAGAAGAACGGCAGCAAATCCGCGAGTACGCGCTGATCCAGCTGATCCTGCACGGCATCACCACGTACATGCCCATCGCGTCTGAGGTGCATTCCGAATGGGCCGAGCCGTTCGAGGAACTGGTGGGCATGGCAGCCACCAGTCGGAGGCTCGGCCTGCGCGCCTACCTCGGCCCTGCGTACCGCTCCGGCGTCAACGTCGTGTTGGAGAACGGCGAACGTTCAGTGATGTTCGACGGCGCTCGCGGCCTTGAGGGGCTCGCCGATGCCTTGCGTTTCATTGACCATGTGACGGAACTCGACGATCCGTTGGTTAACGGAGTCCTGCTCCCATGCCGCATCGAGACTCTGGACCTCGAAGTGCTCAAGGCAACGGCCGCAGCATCCCAGGAACGGGATCTGTTGGTGCGCCTGCACTCGCTGCAGGGCCTCGTGGAACGGCAACTCATCCTGGACTGGCACGGCGTCACACCGCTGGAACTCCTGGATCAAGTAGGGATGCTCAACGAACGCCTGCTGATCCCGCACGCCACGTACACGGACCGGAATCCAGCAGTCCATGGCGAAGACCGCGGAGACCTGGCGCGGCTGGCGGACAGCGGGGCCTCCATCATCCACTGCCCCCTCACCTCCATGCGGTACGGCAGCACGCTCGACTCCTTCAACGCCTACAAGGCTGCGGGCGTCAATATCTCCCTGGGAACTGATTCGTTCCCGCCGGATCTGATCCGCGGTATTGATGCAGGCGTGCAGTTAGCAAAGATCCTGGCCGGCAGCAACGACGCCGGGGACGTGGCCGGTTACTTCGACGCCGCCACCCTGGGCGGAGCGCACGCGCTGCGGCGCCCTGACCTGGGCCGCCTCGAGCCCGGCGCCCAGGCGGACATGGTGGCGTTCTCCCTTGGCGATGTCCGAGACGGTGTCCACGACGACCCGCTCCGGACCCTCATCCTCAACGGCACGGCCCGTCAGGCAGTGCTGTCCGTGGTGGCTGGGCGGACGGTCATGGCCGATGGCCGGATCGAGGGAGTGGACCTGGAATCCTGGCGTGCCAAGGGCCAGGAGCTCTTCGAGAAGATGCGTGATGCCTACACTCAGCGGGACACCGGAAAACGGACCACCGACGAGCTCTTTCCGCCCGTGTATGCTCGGTTGGAACGCTGACCGGCGTCGTCCGCCGAATGGGGCGGACACGGGCATGAAGGGAAGTTTGACTGTGGCTGAGGCGACGCCGGAAACCGGGAATGGCCGCGATGACGAGGCCCGTGCTGAGCAGGTCTATCAATTGGTGCTGGAAGGGATCGTCACTGGCACGTTTGCCCAGGGCGTGCGGTTGCGCGAACGCGAACTCTCGGAGATGTACAACGTCTCCAGGATTCCCGTCCGCGAAGCCATTCAGCGGTTGGAGCAGGACGGTTTCGTGGAAACCTTCCCACGGCGCGGAGCCGTGGTCAGGCAACTCACCCTCACGGACGTCAATGAGCTTTTCGACGTGCGCCTCTGCCTGGAGACCTTTGCTGCCAGGATGGCCGCCACCCGCGTTGCTGAAGGCAACGACGGCGGGCGGCTCGAGGAACTGATGGCCGCATCAACTGCAGCCATCGACGAAGACCGGCCTGACGACGTCGTGCGCATCAGTGCCGAATTGCACGCTGAAATTGTGCGCCTGTCAGGCAACCGGTTGCTGATCGATTCCGTGAAACCCCTGTTTGGCCGCATGCGCTGGATCTTCGGCCTTGCCCACAACCGCAGCAATGAGCTCCAACGCGATGAGCATACGGAACTCTGCAACGCGATCCTGAAAGGGCGACCGGATCTGGCTTACTCACTGGCGTACTCGCACATCGAGTTGGGCCGCGAACCCGTCCTTGCCGGGCTCGCGGAAACCCTCGAACCCTGATTTTTTGTACAGATAACGCCCTTGGACGCCAGCGCTCTTCAGGGCGTTATCTGTACAAAAATGCATTAATCGTCCGCGTCCGGGTACTCGTCCACTTCGTCGTACCGGCCGGATTCCTCTACCTCGACCTCAAGGATCTTGAGCATCTCGGTGTCCGGGTTCAGCATGATGGCTGCCTCGTCCCTGCGGTGCTGCAACACGGTGTCCAGGTACGACTGCACGGTTTCGGCGAGCGGGATGTAGCGGTCCTGCTTCTGGCTCATGTACCAGCGGTGCTCCAGGACCTCGTGCACCACTTCTGCGGGCTCCAGCTTTCCGGCGAGGTGCCGCGGAATGGAGCGGACGATCGGCTCGAAGATCTGGCTGACCCAGACGTGGGCGCTGATTTCCTCGTCCATGTCCGGGTTGTTGTCCGCCCGGAACTGGTCCATGTCGTTCAGGAGCCTGCGGGCCTGGTTCTCCTGGGCGTCCAATCCCGTGAGGCGCAGCAAGCGCCGCTGGTGGTGGCCGGCGTCGACGACTTTAGGCTGCAGCTGGATGGTGGAACCGTCCGCCGTGGTCTTGATGGCGTATTCCTCGACGTCGAAGCCCAGCTCGTTGAGACGCCGGATACGGGCGCCCACGCGCCAGCGTTCACCAAGCTCGAACGACTCCTTCTCGGTCAACTCTGCCCAGAGCCTGCGGTAGCTGTCCATGATCAGCTCGCTGGTTGCCACGGGATCGACCTTCTCTTCAATGAGCCCGCCTTCCAGCAGGTCCATCAATTCACCGGCAATGTTGACGCGGGCAATCTCGAGGTCGTACTCGCGCTGGCCCATGGACAGGTCCGGGTAGAGCTCACCCGTTTCGGCGTCCACGAGGTATGCAGCGAACGCGCCGGCATCGCGACGGAACAGGGTGTTGGACAGCGAGACGTCGCCCCAGTAGAAACCAATGAGGTGCAAACGGACCAGGAGCAGCGCCTGGGCGTCGATGAGGCGCGTCAGGGTGTCCTTGCGCAGCATCTGGGAGAACAGCGCGCGGTACGGCATGGAGAACTTCAAGTGCCGCGTGACGAGCACCGGATTCAGCGGTTTGCCGTCGGGCGTCGTGCGGCCGGTGATGACAGCCACCGGCTCCACGCAGGGAACATCGAGCCGGGCCAGCTTGCGCAGCATGTGGTACTCGTGCCGCGCCACGTGCTCGGACGTTTCCTTGATGGCGATCACCGAGCCGCCCAAGTGGGCGAAACGAACGATGTGCCGGGAGATACCACGGGGGAGGGCAGCCAGGTTTTCCGCCGGCCAGTCTTCCAAAGCGATGTGCCACGGCAGGTCCAGGAGTTCCGGGTCTGCTGCTGCGGCCGTGATGTTCAGGGAGCCGATGACGCTCGCGGGCGGCGCGGTGTCCTGTGCGCTGGCCGCTTCAGTCCTGGGGAGCTTGCCGATCTGCCCATAGTCGGTGGGTTCGTCGTGCCACTGGGCTTCGTTTTGCTCGCTCATGCCTCAATTGTTCCGTACTCGGTGTTGTTGGGTGTCATCGTCTCGGCAAAGGGATACAACGGCTTTGCGGACCACTCGACGTCGGGCGCCGCCTGGAAGCTGACTCCCTGCTTGGCGAGCCGTTCACCAAAGGCGCCAAGCCGACGTCGGAAGTCATCAAGGTTCCGGGCCTCTTGGCCGGACCACGCGACTTCCGCCAAGGAAATTGCCCTCGGGTACATGAGCCAGTAGGCCTGCTGGTTGCCGCGAACCGTTTCGGTCCACAGCGGGCCTTCGACGCCGAGGATCCGGTTCTCATCCAGACCGCCTTGGGCAGGATTCCAGTCGTAGTATTCAGCCCACGTGAACGGTCCGCCTTTGACCCATTCGAGGCCGATGGGACTGGTGGCGTCGTACTTCTGGTCGAGGTATGTATTGGCCGCGGGAGACATGATGACCTTCGAGTCGCCGCTTTCAGCCTGTTGGACGACCGGGGCGAAATCGCCGTGCCAGTACTGGACCACGGCACCCTCCGGGAGTTCGACGTCGGCGTATTCGTTCCAGCCAACCACGGTCTTGCCCGTTTCAGCGCCGATCCGCGCGAATTCCTGCACCATGGTCACGTAGTTGTCGTGTCCGGTCACCAAGGCTTCGTCGCCACCGATGTGAAGGTACGGGCCGGCCGTGATGGCGGCAAGCTGACCAAGGACTTCGCGCACGAACTCGTAGGTTGTGGGGAGCGAGACGTCCAGGGTGGACCAGCCAACCTCGGAGGTGGTGCTCATGGGCTTGGCCTGGCCATCCGGGTTGAGCTGGGGGATGGCTGCGAGGGCGGCGTTGACGTGGCCGGGGAGGTCGATCTCCGGGACCACCAGGACGTTTTTCGTGGCGGCGTAGGCCACTATTTCCTTGAAATCCTGCTGCGTGTAGAAGCCCCCGCGGCCGAGGGCGGGCAGTGCGCTGGGGACCTCGACGGCACCTTGCCCGCCGATCGCAGTCAGGTTGTTGTAGGCCAATCCGGACGGGTTGTCCCCAGGTTCATGGATTTCGATGCGCCAGCCTTGGTCATCCGTGAGATGCAGATGCAGCGCGTTCAGCTTGAACTGAGTCATCACATCGATCTGCTCCTTCACCTCCTCCACGGTGAAGAAGTTTCGGGCCACGTCCAGCATCAGCCCGCGGTAGGCGAACCGCGGTGCGTCGTGAATTTCGACGGCGGGAATCACCCAGGTGCCGGTGTGTTCGTCCGCGTCGTCGACCGGTGCCGCGCCCGTCGCGATGGGGCCTTCGATCGCTGCCGGGAACAGCTGGCGAAGCGTTTGGACGGCGTTGAAGAACCCCGCGGCCTTGGTGGCCGTCAGTCGGACGCCAGCCTCGGTGACGCTCAGCGCATAGGCTTCGGGGCCGCCGTCGAGCTTTTCAACCAGTTCGAAGACGATGTCGCCATCCTGGGCCGACTGGACGACGGGAACTGCGAAACCGGTACCGACGCGCAGCAGCGCGGCCAGCTGTTCAGCGACCGGCAGGGCTGTGCGGCCCGCTGCGACTTGTGCGGTGGGTGAAAGCGTGAAGCCAGGGCCGTCCAGGAGCGCGACGTGCGAGGGCCGGGGGATCAGGTTATCCGTCGGGTTCATGCCGTTCTTTCCGGGAGAAGGTTAACGCGAGAGCGGCCCGACCGGGAAGGGTCGGGCCGCTATCAAAATGCGGATTTATTGGACGATTAGTCGCCCAGGCGCAGGCCGGTCTTGGTGTCGAACAGGTGCACGTGGCCGGACTGCGGGCGAACGAAGATGGACTCGCCCTTCATCGGGGGGCGACGACCGTCGACGCGTGCAACGATGTCGTGGCTCTTGCCATCCAGGATGGTGTGACCGTAGACGTAGGCGTCGGCGCCGAGTTCTTCGACGACGTCAACCTCAACCTGCAGGCCTTCGCCGTTGCCGACCGTCTCAAGGTCTTCCGGACGTGAACCGACGGTTACGGTCTGGCCGTGTGCCTCTTCGAGGACGTCGCGCGGTACGGGGTAAACCGTTCCGCCGAACTGAACGCCGCCGTCGACGACGGGCAGTTCCAGCAGGTTCATGGCGGGGGAGCCGATGAAGCCTGCAACGAAGACGTTCTTCGGCTTGTCGTACAGGTTGCGCGGGGTGTCAACCTGCTGCAGCAGGCCGTCCTTCAGGACTGCAACGCGGTCACCCATGGTCATGGCCTCGACCTGGTCGTGCGTCACGTAAACCGTGGTGACGCCGAGGCGGCGGGTCAGGGATGCGATCTGCGTACGGGTCTGAACGCGGAGCTTGGCGTCAAGGTTGGACAGCGGCTCATCCATGAGGAAGACCTGCGGGTTACGGACGATTGCACGGCCCATGGCAACACGCTGACGCTGACCGCCGGAGAGTGCCTTCGGCTTGCGGTCCAGGTACTGCTCAAGGTCAAGAAGCTTGGCGGCTTCGCGAACACGCTCTGCGCGCTCTTCCTTGGAGACGCCGGCGATCTTGAGTGCGAAGCCCATGTTGTCCGCAACGGTCATGTGCGGGTACAGAGCGTAGTTCTGGAAGACCATGGCGATGTCGCGGTCCTTCGGCGGAACGTCCGTGACGTCGCGGTCACCGATCAGAATGCGGCCGGCGTTCACATCCTCAAGACCTGCGAGCATGCGCAGGGAGGTGGACTTACCGCAACCGGAGGGTCCAACGAGGACCAGGAATTCGCCATCGGCGATGTCGATGTTGAGCTTATCGACGGCGGGCTTATCTGTGCCCGGGTACAGACGCGTAGCGTTATCAAAAGTAACTGTAGCCACAGTTATCAATCCCTTCACCGGCAGGTACGTGCCGGACGATCCGTTGTGAATGGTTCATTTTCTTCAGTTGAACTCCCCGGCCAGTGGCCGGGGAGGATCGCGTGACGCCGCACGGTTACTGTGCGTCACATCACATCCAAGAGTATGTCAGACTTTTGGTCCACTTACCTAAATGTTACGAACGTCACATGTTGCGCTGCTCACACCTTAGGTGCCCGATGTCACCCGGCGGCGTTCCCGCAGCAGCGCTTCCAACAGCTCGGACACTTGGCCCGGGGCTTCCACGCGGTACGGGGCCTGAGTGAAATCCAAGCCCACCTTGATGCCGACATCGTCGCCCATCAACCTGCCCAGCGCGTCCTCGTCAGTGACGTCGTCACCCGCGAACAGGATGGCGGTGGCCCCCGTCGCTTGCCGCAGGAACTCCACGGCCTCGCCCTTGGAGGCATGGACCACCGATGTTTCCAGGACGCGCTTGCCGGTCTTCAGGTACACGCCCGGAACGTCCCGGAGGGTCCTGGTGGCGGCTTCGACGGCGTCTTCCGCGACGTCGTCGTCGGCGAGCCTCGTATGGAGGACCACGCCGGCAGGCTTGCTTTCAAGCAGGGTCCCCGGAGCAACGTCCACGATTCCCTGCAGAACTTCACGGACTTCCTCCAACCGTGTCCGCTGCTCATCATCGAGTTCCAACCCGAGGGAACCCTTGCCCAGCCAGACCTCGGCGCCGTGGCTGCCGATCAGCAATGTGGGGGCGGGGGGCGAGGCGACCAGCCGCAAACTGTCCAGTGCCCGGCCTGAGATGAGTGCCGTCGTCGTGCGCGGAAGTTCGGCGAGGCTTTCCAACGCCGCCGCCGAGCGCGGCAGGGGACGTGCTTCTCCTGCGTGATCGACGATCGGGGACAGCGTCCCGTCAAAGTCCAGTGCTACCAAAAGGTGTTCGGTGGCGGCGATGCGCCTGATGGCTTCCAAAAGCTCCGGCGACAAGGTCAGGGGAGTCTGCTCAGCTGTCATCTCGAATCACTTTCTCCTCAAGGGCGGCCAGGAAGTCCGCAGACCAATGGTCGACGTCGTGGTCCAGGATCTGTTTGCGCATCAACTTCATCCGCCGGCGTGCTTCCTTGGGCGGAAGGGTGACTGCGCGCAAGATCGCGGACTTGAGGCCGTCGATGTCGTGCGGGTTGATCAGGAGAGCCTGCTTGAGCTGGTCCGCGGCACCTGCAAACTCGCTCAGTACCAGCGCGCCGTCCTCCTGCGAACGGGCCGTGACGTATTCCTTGGCCACCAGGTTCATTCCGTCGCGAAGTGCGGTCACCAACATGACGTCTGCCGCCAGGTACAACGCGACCATTTCCTCCACCGGATAACTGTGGTGCAGGTAGCGGACGGCTGTGTTTTGGATGGTGTCGTAGGTGCCGTTGATGTGGCCTACCGTGCCCTCGATCTCCTCGCGCAGCAGCCTGTACTGTTCCACGCGCTCACGGCTGGGGCTGGCCACCTGGATCAGCGTGGCGTCCTCCACCTTGATGGCACCGTCCTGCAACAGTTCCTCGAAGGCCTTGAGCCTGTGCCGGATGCCCTTGGTGTAGTCCAAGCGGTCCACGCCCAAGAGGATTGTTTTCGGATTGCCCAGGTCCCTGCGGATCTGCTGGGCGCGCTCAATGATCTCAGGCTGGGACGCGAGATCCCGGATCTGGTCCACGTCGATGGAGATGGGGAACGCCTGCGCCCGTGCGATGTGCGTGATCTCGCCGTCCGGGCCCTTCACGTGGACCTGTTGCTGCTTGACGCTGGCACCCAGGAAGCGGCGAGCGGACCGCATGAAGTTGCTGGCATCGCTGGGGCGTTGGAAGCCCAGGAGGTCCGAGCCCAGGAGGCCATCAATGATTTCCTTGCGCCATGGCAGCTGGGCGAAGATCTCCGGTGGCGGGAACGGGATGTGGTTGAAGAAGCCGATCTTGAGGTCCGGCCGCGCTTCGCGCAGCAAGCGGGGAACCAGTTGGAGTTGGTAGTCCTGCACCCAGACAGTGGCGCCTTCAGCGGCATGGCGCACGACGGCGTCCGCGAACTTCCGGTTGACCTTGCGGTAGCTGTCCCACCAGGTTCGGTGGAACTCCGGCGGCGCGATGACGTCGTGATAGAGCGGCCAAATGGTTGCGTTGGAGAAGCCCTCGTAGAACAGCTCCACGTCGTCGTTGCTCAGCTGCACGGGGATAAGGTCCATGCCCTCGTGGCTGAACGGTCGCACAGTTTCATCCGGCGCGCCATGCCAACCCACCCACGCGCCGTCGGACTTTGTCATCATCGGTGCGAGGGCCGTGACCAGGCCGCCGGGCGAGCGGCGCCAGCCGTCGCCGCCGTCGCTGTTGCCGTCGCCGCTGCAACGATCGACGGGTAGCCTGTTCGAGACCACCATGAAGTCGAACTTGCTCGCGGAAGGGCGCTTGCGGGGCGACGCTTTGGCGCTTTCTTCCGATGTGAGTTTTTCGCTTGCCGGTTCCTGCATTAATGCTCCCTGGGGTTGCTGTGACTCACATCCCAGCCTACCGGCGGAATCTTCAGCGGCACTTGATCGTTCAACAACCGGGTCGGCAGGTCCGCGGCGGAGCTCCAAGTTACCTCCCGTAAACTGACCCCGTTGCCCTAGCTATTCACTACGACGTCGAGTAACCCCGAGGAACTGATGAGCCCCGCAAACGAACAACGCCTGTCCAAGGCCGAACGCACCGCCCAGGCACGGGAAAAAGCGCGCGAAATCCGCGAAGCGCAGCTGAAAAAGGACAAGCGCAACAAGCTCCTGATCGGCTGGGGCATTGTGGTGGCCGTCGTAGCAATCCTCGCGGTCATTGCGCTCGTGGTGACCACCAGCATTCAGCAGAACGCGCCGATCGCTGACCAAGGTCCTACACCTGCAAACGGCAACGTGCACGGCGGCGTAACATTGCTCGCCAACACTGAAGTGGTCAAGTCCGAACCTGCCACCGTCAACGTGGCCGACGTTCCTTCCGCCCCGGCCACCAAGCCCGCCACCGTGACCGTTCCCGGCGGCGAAGCCGAAGCCGGCAAGCCCGTCAAGGTTGTCGCATACATCGACTTCATCTGCCCGGTCTGCAAGCGGTTCGAGACCACCTACGGAGAATCACTGACCAGCCTCCGCAATGAAGGCAAGATCTCCCTCGAATACCGCCCCTTGGGCTTCCTGGACCAGCAGTCCAGCACCAACTACTCTTCCCGCGCAGCCAACGCCGCGGCGTGTGTAGTGAACGCCTCGCCGGAAAAGTACGCCGACTTCTTCAACCTGCTCTTTGAGCGCCAGCCGGCCGAAGGCAGCGCAGGTATCTCGGACAAGGACCTGAAGGCCATGGCCACGGAGGTGGGAGCCGCGAACATCGACTCCTGCATCGACAACAAGCAATACCGCCCCTGGGTGAAGGTCGCCACCCAGGAAGCTGCCGCAATCGGCATCACCGGAACGCCCACCATCTTTATTGATGGCAAGCAGTGGGACGGCACCACCGACCTGAACGCCGACATCCAGACCGCCGTTGACGCCAAGGGCTAAGTCTTAGGGAATCACGACGGCGGCTGCTCACCCTGTGTTTTGGGTGGCGGCCGCCGTTGTTTTGTCTGAATGGTTGTTGTGGTGGGCCGGCGCAATTTCCATGACGGGGACGGTCTGGGCTACCCTTATCTAGCGCCGTTTGGCGTATGCCTCCGGTCACCGGGGCATGCCTCCTTAGCTCAGTTGGCCAGAGCACCGCTCTTGTAAAGCGGGGGTCGTCGGTTCGAATCCGACAGGGGGCTCCACGAACCCCTCCATTCCGGCGATTTTGCCCGGAACGGAGGGGTTTTTCGTGTCTGAAATGCAGGGCACTACACGTCTACAACACTCTTTCAAGAAGCCGGACGACACCGGCGGGCTTCTCAGCTGCATAGAAGGAGCCATGCAGTCAGGCAACAAGACCTTGGGACCGGCGACCGACCGAGGCAACGCAAGGGAGTTTAGGGACACCCGTAATACCGCCGGCACGCTTCGACCGATTACGGCGGTCGCCTTGGAATATAGGAATGCCAGGAGTGGGGCCGATGCCTTAAAGCGTCAGAGTTACAGAGGCAGTATGCGGACCGCAGGGACGCGTACAACTCCTTCTGAAGCATCGGGGGTGACCATCTGATGGGAAGGTCCAGCCTCCCCATTGGCACCTGGGGAACGATCGGCGCCACGAAGGACTAGACGACCGGGAAGTGGAGGGCCAGTTGCAGGTTCTGCGGCTGGGACGGTGTCACCCGGACGTATAGCAAGTTCGGTTCAACCAAGGGCAAAGCCACAACCGCGCTGCTGGCATCCATGAGGGAACGCCAAGAGCGAGCGGGTCGAGTCGCATCCAACCCCACTTTGAACGTGGTAGTGGGAAACTGGCTCGCAAGCATTGAGGTTCCAAAGGTCGTCGTCGACTCAAGGGGGACATGGTTGCGGCTGACAGCACGAGCGGAATTCGACGCCAGACCTGGGACCAATACGACGGTCTGTTCCCGGGAGATCAGCGCGTAGACGGTGGCTGATCTGGCGGGGGCTCCAGCGTTGCGCTGTGCTGTCCGCGGACGATAGTTGCCAGAGGGTTGGTGAATGTTCCGGCGAATCTCTCTGCTCACGGTGGAAGGACTGCGCCCGAGTTCCATTGCGATAGCGCGAATGCTCCGCCCGGCATGCAGGAGGTCCGCGATCGTGATCCGTTCGGACTCGGAGAGAAATCGGGCAGAAATCGCGGCTGGTCTTAGACGGGAGATGGGAGCGATCCTTTTGACGTCGCCGGGCTTCAGAACGCCATCGCGTGCCGGAACTACGGCTGATTCCGACGATTCGGCACGCTTCGGAATTGCCCATCTATCATTTCCAAGCGGCGTTCAAAGAATTACGTGAGGATGTCTTCCGGGCACCGTTGAGTCGCCAGCCAGCGGTTGAGATATCCCAGATCGCGACGGATTTGATTTAATTCAGATGTTGTAGAGGTGGGTGCAGGGTGTCGCGGTTGAAAAGGTGAATCGTCCAGGCACCAAGGGTGAGCAAGTCCAGGGATCTCGACCTGCTGTAAGAAATTCCCGAACCGACTGCCCCCTGGGCCCCTTACCCGAGCAAATAAGTGGACGTCATGGAAACGTCGGCGACTTACGCCACATGGCTAACCCTTGGCATCTATCTATCATCAGCGGTGTCCGCGTGAACAATGCTGATGTTAGAGGATAGCGTGGCCAAAAGTGTCCCATTGGCCGAGCTTCCCACCGGAGATCGTCCGCTTTGAGGCTGAACTGCAGCTATCGGACTCGGCGGAAGAAATGCCTCCTGGCTGCCGCAAGCGCAGCGATAATTACCGGTGCACCGGCGTGATAAAGCAGAATACGTGGGCTACTCAGGTACGACGCATACAGTAATCTCGGGCCGCTTACTGAAAGCATCCAATTGTTCAGGCGTAGCGGAATAATCCGTGATGAGTGTCCATGGCCGGGCGATAGCGGTCCACCAATGGGCAGACGTAGCGCCTAGCTTGGTGGCGTCGGCGAGTACGTACACCTCGTTGGCGGCATCGATCATGAGACGCTTGAGGGAAGCTTGCTGGTCTGTGCTTTCGCTGAGACCGCGATTCGGATCGACGCCGTCGGCCCCCAGGAACGCAGCATCCGCCGTAAGGGAATGCAACGCAGCCTCGGCGAGGGGGCCGACGGTTCCGGAACTTATGTGTCGCAAGGAACCTCCGAGCAGAACGAGGTCAACACCTTCGGCATGCTCAAGGATCCGGGCGCAGGTCATTCCGTTCGTGATAACCGTGAGATTGTTGCGACTCGTCAGATTCTCGGCCATGGCGCCGACTGTCGTACCAGCATCGAGTAGATTTACCGAATGCGGAGCGACGAGAGATGCAGCAAAGCGGCCTATTTTCCGTTTCGCGTCGCCGGCGATCTGTTCACGTTCGAGGAGGCTTCGTTCCCGTGGCGGGTAAGCCGCGGGGACAGCCCCTCCGTAGGTACGGTGAATTCTGCCGGTGCTGGTCAGGCGGTCGAGATCCCGACGAATGGTCGACGGCGAGACGCCGAATTCCTCAGCGAGGTCTTCGACGCTAGCAGGGCGTACCCCGAGAGTGGCCTCTATCGATGTTCGTCGCTCTTTGGCATTCATGGTCTAGTTATTGTGCCACTCCCTCTCGAACACTTGCGAGTTCGACAGCCGCTCTCATCGCCTGGAGCATGGAGGCGTGATCGGCGATGTTCTTACCTGCGATGTCGAAAGCAGTTCCGTGGTCCACGGATGTGCGTACAACCGGCAGGCCCACGGTGATGTTTACGCCATTCTCGAGGCCGAGGACCTTCACGGGTCCGTGGCCCTGATCGTGGTACATGGCCACAACCATGTCGTAATCACCACGTCCGGCTTTGAAGAACAGCGTGTCGGCCGGGAGGGGGCCTTCGGCGTCGATTCCCTCGGCCAGCGCCTGTTCGATCCCCGGAGCAATTTTCTGTGCCTCTTCGTCGTAGCCGAAGAGGCCGTTCTCGCCGGCGTGGGGGTTAATAGCCGCCACAGCGATCCGTGGATTTTCGACTCCAGCGCGGACGAGCAGGTCGTATCCGCGACGGATGGTCCGGTAGACCAATGGCCCATCGATCTTTGCCACTGCGTCAATAAGCCCGATGTGTGTTGTCACATGGATTACGCGCATTTTAGGTGTAGTCAGCATCATGGAGACTTCGGGTGTGCCGGTAAGTTCGGCGAGTAGCTCAGTGTGTCCAGGATACTTGTGGCCGCCAGCATGAAGCGCGGCCTTGTTCAGGGGTGCCGTGCAGATCGCGTGGATGTCACGGTTCATAGCGAGCTCAACGGCCTTTTCCAGGTAGAGGAAAGCGGCGTGACCTGCTTCCGCAGCGAGGATTCCCCAGGGCAGCTCGGGATCAAGGCCGGGAATGTCGAAGCAATCGATGGTCTCCGGAGCAAACGACGCCTGCTCCACAGAGGATATTCGACGGGTCTGGAGCGGACTGCCGACAATTTTCATTGCGAGTTCGAGACGTGCGAGATCGCCGATAACGAAGACGCGCGCCTGCTCATGCAGGATCGGGTCCAGCATGGCTTTCGCGATGATTTCGGGGCCAATGCCGACGGGATCTCCCATGGTGATCGCCACAATTGGACGGGTCATTGCTATATTCCTTTGGTTGCTTTGTGCATAGGTTTTTCTAGATATTCAACTACTGAAGTGAGTGCATCAACATCACCAAATGCCCCTGATTTAGTAACAAAAGGCTGCCTCAGTCCTGGCATCTCTGCGGCGACTATCCCCGGCTGGATTTCCCCACGGATGTTCAGCACGGGTATGTCGAGGCGATCCAGCACGGCGAACGCCGTTTCACCGCCTGAAATTACGATGGATGAAACGTTGGTGTGAACTGCTTGAACGACAGCCCCGAGCGCTGCCGCGATTTTCTTTGCCTGCTTCTTGTCGAGGGGGGCTGAAGGGTCGGGGGTGAGCACCGCACGCCCGCGGCTGAGTGCCGCTTGCAGAGAACTGATCGTGGTATCGGGGTTGATTGATTCTGAATTTCCAGTCGCGGCATGGTCCAGATGGACGTGTTCAAAGCCTGCTCGAACGAGCTCGTTCAGCTGCGCGGCACTGGTCGGCGCATAGCTACCTATGACTACAAGGGTGTTACCTTCTGCGCGGCACACCCTGCGCGACGCGTCTGGAGCCGTCGTAGCGTCTTCCTCTGCCATTGATAATGCCAGCCGGGCGGCCAGGCCTCCGGAACCGACGAGAAGAGCCTGTTCTCCCAAGACCTTTGCGGCGGCAACAATGGCGGACAGGTCGACGTCGTCCAGGGCGTCAACAATGACGGTGTCGATACGGGCCGAAAGAATCTGCCGGAGGAGTTCGGACAGCGATTCTGCATCGGTCCATTGGTCTCTCAAGACGAGGGCGTGTGACAATCCGACGTCAGCTAGGACTTTCCCGATGTCAATGTTGGCAGAATCCCGAGAGCCTTCGACATGGACACACCCATCGACCGTCGTGCGTCCTGTTCGTGGAAAAGCTGGGGCAACTATGGCCAGCACCGGGCGGTCGGGCCGGCTCAGCGCCTCCAGAGTCGCTGCAATTTCAACGCCAACGTTTCCCCGCATCAGCGAATCGATTTTCTTGAAAACACGGACGCTGCTGTGAACGGTTGCCTTGAGAAGGGTTTCCCCGACGCTTTTCCGTGCACTTCGCTCGTCGAGGTAGCGGCTTTCCGTGTTGATCGCGAGAACTTCTGCAGCGGGCCAGCTGGCGCCGGCCTGGACCAATACCGCGGTTTCTCGGGTACCGGCAAAAGGAACCGCAGCGTCAGCCGCGCCCGTTAGGTCGTCCGCGACAATGAGGAGTTCCACTACGCCGCCACCTCGGCCGGGGTCGCTTCTGCTTTGTTCTCTGCCCGTCGAGCCCAGAGAGCGACTAGAAAAGGCGCCCCAATCGCCGTGACTACGACAGACGCTGCGATGAGGACCGTAGCGGGTCCAGCCGCCGGTTCGTAAACGGGGTTTGCCGCGGCGACCAGGGCCGGCACGGTAGCAGCGTTGCCGGCCGTGGTTGCCGCCGCCAAACCTGCGACTCCGGTGCCTCCGGTCAGCCGATCGGCGACGAAGAGCACGGCCCCACCTACCAATAGCACAGACAGGCCGAGCAGTACGCCCAGCAGGCCAGCGGTCCACACCATCTGAAGGTTGAGGCCGAAGCCCAGGGCAAGCGCAAAGAAGGGGATCATTACCGGAGCGGCGCTTGCCATAAACTTGCGCATTTCAGGGTCCAAGTTCCCAAGGATGGCGCCCAGCAGCAACGGCAGAATGGCTCCAACGAGTGTCTGCCAGGGGAAGGCGGAGAGACCGGCAACACCGAGGGTGACCATTGTCAGGAACGGACCGGATTCCAGCGTCATTACGGAATAGGCTGCGACATCCTTCGGCTTGCCGAACTGTCGCATGAGGGCCATGTACATCCCACCGTTGGTGTCGTTGAAAGCAGCGACCAACGCGAGCGTTGAAATGCCGGCGAAGAAGCCGCCCGAGATAGGGAGCTCGCCGAGGAAACGCCCTGCGATCAAGCCGATGACCATCGCCAAAAGAACTTTGGAACCTAGGAGAACCCCTCCCTTCTTCAGGATGTACGGGGTGGACTTTATGTCGATGCTTGCGCCCATGCAGACGTAAAACACCGCAAGGATTGTCGTTCCTCCAGTGAATAGGGCTCCGGTGAACGAACCGAAGAACTGGGCAGTTCCCGGCGCGAAGGTCCCAATCAGGGAACCGAGAAGAAGTGGAATAAGAAGCATCCCGCCGGGGATTTTCTCCAGCGTCGCCTTTATCGGTACGGCCATGTCTCAACCTCATTGTCGTCGATGTCACACCTCGGTCACGAGAACTCGAGGGAATTGCGTTGAACGCGCAATACAATGCTCGCATAACGCAACAAGCTTGGTCAAGAGGCAAGAAATATGACAACAACGCGCAGAAATGAGTACTCAGAGGCGCCTTTTGATGCTCACTCCGCAGTCCAACTGGAGGAGTTGCTAGCGGTCTCCTCTCATAACGCCACCCAAGACGGACGGCCACCTTAAGTAACAGATCCATGGCCTGGAGCCCTAGGGGTGACCTTGAGCGAACGCAAGCGATCCGCACAATTCCAAGGTCTACCTGCGAGCGTCTATGGCACAACAGGTGGATCAACAAGCAAAACGCCGGACCCGCCAGGGGATGGAGTTCTCGAAGAAACTGCCATTCTCATGCACTGGCTGGCAGCGAGACGTGCTGGAGCAGGTCGGCGGCGGATTTCATGCGGTCCGAACAGATCGCTGGTCGTGCTTTCGAGGAAGTCGCAGAGCTCGCACGGTCCCTCAGGCGGTTCCTACGAGCACAGGGTCTATTTGTGGGCTGCATACTTGTCGGATGAGTGGACGCGTGTGGTCAGGGTTTAAGAAGAAGCGGGCACCCCGTCAGGTGTGGGGTGACTGGCAGGCTGCCAACGAGGCAAGTGACGTTGAGAGCGCCGAAAAGTACGCCTCGGAGCTCCTCGAGGTCGCCCCGGAAGTCTTCTTTAGTTGGTTCGAGGCAGGCCTGCTGTCGAAGGCCCGTGGTAACTGGCCCGAAAGCGCCCAGCGGAATCAGCGTGCACTGGAATTGTTCACCGAAAGGGAGGCCGCCGAGTTTGGCGGCGCCAGCCCTGCAGCTTGGAACCTGGGTATCGCCGCAACGGCCTTGGGGGATTGGGCAACGGCTAGGACGGCGTGGACTGCCTACGGTCTGGCAGGTTTCGACGACGGGGCCGGACCCATCGACGACGATTGCGGGATGGCACCGGTGCGGATCAATCCGGACCGGGCAAGTCTTCCTCACCAGCTTTTGCCCGCTGCCGGAGAAACCGAGGTGGTCTGGTGCTGGCGGCGGAGCCCTGCCCATGCCGTGATCAGCAGCGTGCCAATGCCCGAATCGGGGCACAGGTTCCGGGATGTCCTTCTCCATGATGGTGAACCCCAAGGGACCCGCCTCTATGAAGGGCGCGAAGTGTCAGTGTTCAACGAGCTCGAACGGCTCGAAGCGTCCGAAATCCCCACATGGCAAGCACAGATCACCGGTGCTGAACAAAGCGACCTTCAGGTGTTGGCTGATACGCTCGGGCGCCGGGGACTCGGCGTGGACGAGTGGTCAGGAATACGAATGATGTGTTCGGACTGCTCCCACGGCTCTCCGCGCGAAGGACACGACCATGCTGCGCCTGCGTCGGATGCGTTCGTACTTGGTTTGGCCGGTCACGAATCGGACTTGGACCAACTAATAGACGAGTGGCGGCGGTCAAGGCCGACAGTTGAGGTCGTCAGCCTGGAACTGCTGTGGTGATCCCCAACTTCCCAGCATCAAACTGCGGAAAGGCCTGACTTCTTCATTACCTATGGATCGCCGAGCTTCGCCAGGACCCTAGGCAGGTGGCTCCGGGGTCCGCCGGTCCTTAGGAATCACCACCCACACGATGCCGTGCTCGTCCTGGGGTCGTGGCCAACAAGGTTCCAAGCGGTTTGGCAGTGCACCATGCAGGCGGCCGGCCCGTCCTCCCATATGCCGATGATTTCGACGTCCACTGTCCAGTAGTGGTCAACCGCGTCGATGGTGCTCAACCAGGTGCATTGGCGGCGACTCTTCCTCGAGTGATGGAGAATGTCCACCATGGGCGTTCTCTATGACTACTTTGCTGCAGCCTCCGACGAGGAAGCAGCCTCGGTGATCGATCGTGTCGGCGGTCCTGGATCCCAGGCGACGATCGTACCGCCGGCAGAGCCCAAGCGAGGCATCTTCGGACGCAAACGCCAACCGCCGGCACGTACGACCGGGACTGACCCGACGCTGGCAGTTTTCGACACGGTATCGGTCAAGAACATCGATCCGGTCGTGCAGCTGGGAACACTCGAGGAGCTGCTCACCGGCCGGTCCTTTGACGACGTCATGGACAATCCACGGAGCGGTCACGCCGTCGCGGACCGGGACGGCGGGGAGCGTCTCGTACTGACCCTGACAGAGGCCCTCTCCGCTGCGTTGGCCAGCGCCTCGGATCAAGCCCTTGAGCAAGTGGCGGTCCCGTGGTCGGAAACCGAGGAGTTCTGGAACGCAGCTGACCCCGCCGATCTTGCTGGTTTCTTGAAAGACTTGGCCAGCCTTGCCCGACGGTCCGAAGCTTCCGGGCAGCGACTCTACTGCTGGGTGTGCGTGTAGGCAGCGTGTGTTGGGTGCCTGCACGACCAGCTTGTCTTCACCGAACGCAGCGGACCAGGCAACGGCAAATGATCCCCCTCGATTGCCTGGGTTGCCCATAGGATCCGCGGCGAGGGCCGGACAGCATCACTCAGAATTGCTGCCCGGCCCTGCGTTAGCACCGAAAGGCGGGTCCTGCGGTGTTATGGCGCTACACCATAGGGGTTGGTTGCTTGCGTACTTCAGCTTGCTCATCGGCGAGTGGCCTACGTGCGGTTTCGGCGCTCATCAACAGTCCGATCATTGAGAGTACGCCGATGCCCATCAGGAAGAACGCCGGCGAGCTGGGGTTGCCGGTGGTGGCGATCAACCAGGTGCCGATGAGCGGTGCGACACCGCCGAAGAGCATGGCCCCGACGTTGAACGGTAGCGCGAATCCGAGGTAGCGCGAACGCGTGCCGAACAGCTCGGTGAAGAAGGAGGGAAAGACCGCGTCATTCATCGCAAAGAACATCAGCGACACGATGAGGACGGCAGAGGCTAGGATCACACCGCCGAAGGAGAGCAGCGTCATGATCGGGTAGCTCAACACGATGAAGGCGACGCTTGAGATCATCAGCGTCCGTTTGCGGCCGATCCGGTCGGACAGGCGGGCGGCGAGGGGGATGAAAATGATGTGTGCGACCAGGCCGATCGTGACGACCAGCGTGGCAGTTGCTTCGCTCATTCCCGCTTCTTCGATGAGGAACGAGGGCGTGTAGCTGAGCAGGAGGTAGTATGCTCCGGCGTTGAGTGACATGACGAGCAGTGCCTTGAACATCGACGGGAGGCTCTGGCGCGTCTCGGACCAGCGTTTCGAGTCAGGTTGCTGATCAGCGGGTATCTGGCGCTGTTTCTTTTCGAGTTCCAGCACCCGGCGGAACTGCGGAGTGTCTTCCAGACGCAGGCGGAGCCAGAGGCCAACGATGCCGAGCGGGCCTGCGATGAGGAAAGGAATTCTCCAGCCCCACTCCTGCATGAACTCCGGTGAGGTGCTGGCATAGAGGACGGTGGCCATGAGCGACGCAGCCAGGAACCCGGCGGCTGCTGCTATCGGAACGACGCTGGTGAGCAGTCCGCGCTTGGCTGAGGGGGCGTACTCGGCGACGAAGGTGCCCGCGCCGGCGTACTCGCCGGAGGCAGAGAAACTCTGTGTCACGCGGAGTAGGAGGAGCAGGATGGGTGCTGCGATGCCGATGGTGGCGTAGTTCGGAATGAATCCGATGAGGAAGGTCGCCCCGGACATGAGGATGATGGTCGTGGCGAGGATGCTCTTACGGCCGATTTTGTCGCCGAGGCTGCCCCAAACGAAGGCCCCGAGAGGGCGTACAAGGAACGAGAGCGCGAACACTGCGAAGGTGCTCATCAGGGCAACAGCGCGGTCCTCCGGGGGAAAGAAGACCATTGCGATGGTGGTCGCGAGGTAGCTGTAGCTGGCGTAGTCGAAGTACTCCAGCAAGGTGCCGAGCCCGCTGGCGATGACGACTCGGCGGAGTATGGATCGGGGGACGGAATCTGTGGTGGCTACGGTGATGGGCATGATGTCGTTCCTCATTTGAGTACCGGATCTTCGCGGTGGGTCCGCACGATGTGACGACCATCATGGCAGCTAACGTCGCACCAGAATATGGCCGGAGCGGCGAACCCCGACTGTTTGTTATGGCCCTGGGGGCGATGCGAGTGAGCTGTCGCTGAAGCCCCGGACTTTAAGCGCAAGCCAGAGTTCGGTCTGTGCATCGATGCCGTCCAGATCGTGGCCGGTGATCTGGACAATCCGCTGCATTCGGTTCCGCACTGTGTGCCGGTGGACTCCCATACGTTCGGCTGTCGCCTCGACTGATCGGCGCTCAAGAAGCCATGTGTGCAGTGTGTTTAGGAGGGCTTCGCCTCCGCGCGAGGTCTCGATGGGGGCAAGAACAGCGCTTGAGAAGGCCTCCAAGTATTCGGATGGGGCGGCGTTGATGAGGAACTCATGTGAGGCTCCGTCGACGTACTCGATGGGGGTGCCGGCCCGTCGACTGGTCTCCAAGGCCAAGGTTGCCTGCCTGATACTGCGGGCCGAGTGCTCGGGTGCGCCGCCGGTGCCGATCCCCGTGGGGGCGTCGAGACCGTAGTCAGCCAGAGCCTGTCGGGGCTCCACGGTTGCCAGGCATTCGACGATGCGGTGGCGGTGCCGAATGAATGGTGTGGCTAGCACGACAGCGAGGTCGTCGATGAGCACTTCGGCGTGGGTCTCATTGCGCGCTTCGATGCTCACGCCCCGCAGGGGCCCTGAATCGATGCCGATGCTCCGGAGGAATGTTCGGGCGCTGCCTGTCTCCGTAAGTGTCAGGAGGCGGGCAAACCGTTCGGCGCGTCTACGGCGCGCCGACTCGTCGAGGAACCACAGGCGTTCGAATTCGAGTGCCAAGAGGGAACGAAGTGCCGGTGCGGCGAGCTCGGCCGTATCTTGGCCGGTCGGGATACGGACGCAGTACCCGCGGACGGTGTCGTTGCCAGCGAAGGGGGAGATCTCGACCGTCTTTTCGGCTCCCGTCGGCTTGCCGCCCGCATCGGCGTCCAACTCGGTGGCGGAAAGACGGAATTGCTCTCCGAGGCGGGGTGCTTCGTGGCCGGCAAGTCGTTCGCCCAGTGGAGCAAGCAGGTTCGATGGAAAGGCCGAGCTTCGGGCCATGACCCGCCCTAGCCGGTCGAATACAGCCAAAGGTTCCTCGGTCCGCTGTTGCCACCCTGAAAGCAGGTCACCGAAGGAGCCTCCGCGGGCCACGATTGCGGTGATCTCCATCTGTAGATCAAGCGGTCGTCTGAGTGCTTCCCGTTGGCCCTCCGAGTGCAGGGCAGCGATGGTGTGCGCGATTCGCCCGAAGTCGGCGATGTTGCCGGTCAGCAGTGGCAGGTCATGCTCTTTGGCCAGAGCCAATACCTGTGCGGGGAGGCTCTCGAATGCTGCCTCGGTGCCGAGGCCGATGATGAGCCCGGAAACGCCAGCACCCGTGGCTTCCGACAGGAGAACCTTCCAGGCTTTCCAGTCGTCCCCGATATGCAGTCCGCTCGTGAGCACTATCTCCCTGCCGTACAGCTCCGGAAATGGCCCCTCCCGCTCGATGTAGATCGGGATGCCAGCGGCTCGTTCGGCGTCGCTGCCTCCGTGCGCAATCGTCAGCCCCAGCCCTGAGGTGGCAGCCAGTTTGGCCAGTGTGAACGCCTTTGATTCGTGTGCCATGGCCTCATATTAACAACGATCGGATCGCATTTATGTACGCTCGGGCCACTCTTTACTCAACAAAGAGTACGCTCCGGCGATGGTTTGGGCGCGGTGGCTTCAATAGTGTGATCCCCAGCAGGCCGCAACCAGCGAGCCGAAGACACAACTGCGAATGGGAGCATGCCATGATCGGCCAGAACGAGTACTTCGAGGGACAAGTACGAAGCCTTGAATTCAAGAACGAGCAGGGAAACTTCACCGTCGGCGTTATGGAGCCCGGTGAATGGAAATTCGAAGCTCCTGTCAAGGAATGGATGCACCTGGTCCGCGGGACCTGGGACGTTCAGCAACCCGCCGGTCAGGGGGAGTGGACAACCTACAAGGAAGGCGAACGGTTCGAGGTCCCAGGCGGTACCGACTTCACAGTCCGTGTGAAAGACACCGTCGCCTACCTCTGCCCGTACACCGGAGAGTTCCTGGGCCACCTGGACATGTAACTTCCAAGGATGGTGCTTGACTCATCCGATGAGCGTCGGAAGCTGGGCCTGATTCGCGTAGTACTCGGATCGGGCCCAGCCGTCGTTTATGGCTGAAAACCGCACGTGAAATGAGGGCAGTGTGCTCAGTTTTCGTCTTCATTCCGCGGACTCTTCTGTGCCTTTTGTCGTCTTTTCCGAGATCCTTATGGGACTGATATCACCCCCAGGGCCATCGCCACTGCGCTACCAGAATGGCACCACCGAGGACACCAGTGGCAGGAGCGAGGCTACGAACTCCAATGACCCCTGGCGCAAGAAAGCCCGCCGATGGGGGACCGGCGGGCTTCCAGTTCAACGCTATGCCCGCTGGAGCCGAACATCAACAGGATTCGGTTATCAGCGTTCCCATATTGCCGGCTCGCCCAATCCTTGCGGGCGGAGACTAGACGATGAGCTTCGGCTATGGGCTTGAACCGAGCGCGACGAACGTCGGGAGGGCGGCCTATTCAGTTGATGATTTCGCCGCGCTCGTCAGCCAGGAGTACTGCCAGGCGTTCTTTCCACGCGTGCGACGCCTCGGGCGCGGGTCGTGCCCAGTCGGTGACTTCGCCAATGACTCTGAGCGGGGAACTGCTGCGATATGACCGCCTTGTAGCGGTGTTCATGCGTTGTTTGTTCCGGTGTTGGTGCTTGCCGTGAGGTAACGCAACTTGCCGGCATCCCGACTGTTACATTGTTCTCGATGGGGGCGCACTGGGTACTCCCTGCAGTCTTGGAGGGAACCCACATGAGCCTTCAGCCTCCCCATCCGAATGATCAACGTCTTCTCGCAGAGGATCCCAAAGCCGTAAAGCATCGCAAGGGCCGGATGACCATGGGAACCGTTCTGGTCATCTTTGGAGTGCTCAAAGTGCTGCTGCTTGTTTGGGGGTACGGGAAATACGGATCGGTTCTCGCCACTCTCAGCGAGAGCGAACGAAACCAGATATTCGTTCACGACGCCTATGAAGCAGTGGTTGCCATCGCCCTGATCTCAGGTGGGATCTGGAACATCAAGTCCCGCATGGGCACAGCCAAGCCGCCTCTGGTTGCAGCGGTTGCCTTGTCCAGTCTCTTCATCATTCCCGACATCATCAACTTCATCGAAGTCGCGACCGCGGGCGCTGAAATGCGGAACATCGTCGCGGTGATTTTCCACGTTGCCATCCTTGCGCATGCGATCCGCCTGCTCCGGTTCAAACAGCCTCCGGCGGCGCCTGCAGCATGGACAGAAGTTACATCCGAGAACGACAAGGTCCTGTCGGACGGAAGGCAGGCTTCGGGGGAGTCTCCAGTCGCTGACCCGGAGGTCGCGTCACAGCCCGAGGAACGTCAGTACGACCAGCCGAGTCAAGGCCCCACAGCAAGCTGACGACGGCGGCCACTAGTCCACCTACGATCGAACGCTTTGTCTGCCGGTAGGATCGGGGCCATGGTGTCCCAGCGCGCAATCTTCGTCGATGCAGGTTTCCTTCTCGCAGTGGGAGGCACCAAGGTGGTGGGAACCTCGCTGAGGTCGGCTTTCCGGGTCGACTACGAGAAGCTGATCGAGGGCATCCTTCGTTGCACCGAGCAGCATTCGGGGATCGACGTGTTGCGGACATATTGGTATGACGCCTCCAAAGACGCGTTGTTTACCGACCAGCACAAGCAGATCGGACTCTTGCCTGGGGTGAAGGTCCGGCTGGGACGGATCTCCTTCAACGGGGAGCAGAAGGGCGTCGACCTGAAGCTGGGTCTCGACCTGGTAGGAGTGGCTCGGAACCGGGCGGCATCCGTCGCTTATCTCGTCTCCGGTGACGATGATTTGGCCGAAGCGGTGGAGGAAGCCCAGGATCTGGGCATGAAGGTCGTCCTGGTCGGCGTTGCTGACTCGGGCCACCGCCTCGGCGTCATGTCGGTTGCCGAGCATCTGGCATTGCGGGTGGACAGCATCATCACCTTGCCGCCGCAATTGATCGATTCCTGCTTCACTCGGATCGTCCAGGAAGCACCACGGCCCGCCACTGCGCCCACAGCCCCAGCGGGCCACCCGGTGCCGCGACCCGTGCCGAAACCGGGTGTCCCGATGAGCAAGCCAGCTGTTCCGTCCCGTCCACTGCACCACGTGCCGCCGCGGTCGCACCCCGCGGAGGTGTCCTTGGTGTACAGCTCTGGCGGCAGTGGAAGCGCAATCGTTCCCGAAGAAAGCCCCATGGACGTTGCCCAGGAGGTCGGTGAAAGTGTCGCGGCCAGCTGGTACGGCTCCGTCACCCAGGGGGAGTTGGTGGACCTGTTGGCGGACCGGCCCATCCTTCCAGTGGAGATCGACCGTGTATTGCTGAAAGACTGCGCCCAGCGGATCGGCGAATACAAAACCGACCTTCAGGGTGTCCGCAAAGCCCTTCGTCTGGCGTTCTGGCAGAAGCTCGACACGCTCATCTGAGGAAGGACCTGCCCGTCGAAAAACCAGCGCGTGGGATGCTGCGGCCGCAAACCTTAGGCAGCCATTTTCGCCCGACTTGCGTCGAGGGCGGGCTCGGTCGAGGGCACGCCTCCAAGATCCACTATTGCCTTACGTATAGGGTCAGGCGTTATGGCGCTGCGATTGGTTCAGGTGAATTTCAAGGCTCGGGATGACTCGGCGCTCGGCCGGTTTTGGGCGGATGCACTCGATTGGGGCGTTTCCAGCGAGGGACCTGGCGTGACCAACGTTGAACCGCTTGGCTTCGTATGGCCGGACCCGGTCGCCGTCTGCGTTGACGTCGTCACAGTCCCCGACCCCGAAACGGTGAGGTACCGTGCGCACCTCGATCTCGCCACCAGGTCTGTGGCGCATCAGACAGAGTTGGTCGCTCGCCTGCAGGATCTAGGGGCGACGCTCGCCGACGTCGGCCAGGGCGATGTGCCATGGACGGTGATGGCCGACCCGGAGGGCAACCTGTTCTGCGTGCTGGAGCCCCGACCCCTTTACCTGGACACCGGTCCCATCGCAGCGGTCGTAGTCAGCTCCGCTGATCCGAGGGTTATGGCCCGGTTTTGGAGCGAGGCAATGGACTGGACCTTGCACGAGGTGAGCGACGACCTTGCGAGGCTGCGTTCGTCCGAGGACGTCGGCCCATACTTGGAATTCCATCGCACGCCTGACGTGAAGACCGAGAGGGGTCGTGTCCATCTGGACGTGATGCCCTATCCAGGTGATGACCAAGCGGCAGAGGTCGCTCGGCTTCGGGCGCTGGGCGCCACTGACGCCGATGTCGGCCAAGGCGACGTGCCATGGAAGTGCCTTACTGACACGGAAGGCAACGAGTTCTGCGTCCTCGGCCCGCGCTGATCCGGACAGACATCCACATCAACCGATGTAGTGGAAAGTTGCCGCAGCCATCGCAGCTGCGGCGGGGTTGTTCCTCGAGCTGTTGTTGGCACCAGGCTGGGAGACTCACCTGGCAGCCCTTCTAACGACGCTTCCCGGCCCACCATTTCGTGATGCGGAGGTCGTTGAGGCCGAATCCACCGTCGGGCAGCGCGGCACGGATGCGATCGTCGTCGAACGGGAGAACCGGGCGGAGCCCGTGGGGAAGTTCGGGTGCGAACGGCGAAGGCTCGCTAACTCCCTCGGCGAGCATCTGCGCTTGAGCTTTCGCGACGAGCGGCACCACCATGGTCCACTCCGTTAACTGAGCTAGTCCGCGAATGGCCCACACCGGGGCGCGCACGTACAGAGGCCGCCGGCCTACGACGCCGGCGATCCGGCGAACTGCCGCTCCAAGCTCAAGTTCCTCGGCGCCAACGACGGCGACGGTTGGGTTGGGAACCCGGTCCTCAACGGCCGCCAGCAGCACGTTGACGGCTTCCTCGACTGGTATGGGGCGGACCGTCCGGTCGCGATACCCAACAGTCGCGAAAACCGGAAAGGTGCGAACGGCGCGGGCCACGTGGTCCACCATATGGTCGCCCGGGCCGTAAATCATGCCCGCCTTGAGGATCGTGTGGTCGATCCCGGAGTGCCGCACGAGTTCCTCTGCCGCCCACTTCGTCTCGTGGTAGGCGGATCCACAGTTGGGTCGTGCCCGGAGGAAGCTCAGCATAACGATCCGCTGTACGCCAGCTCGTCGCGCGGCCTCGATGACGGCGCGGGTGCCGTCGACGTGCACGCGTGAAAAGGTCTGGTCGCCGATTTCACGGTTGATCCCCGCGCAATGGACCACAGCGTCACAGCCAGTAAACGCAGCCGTCAAGGCATCCACGTCGTCGATCGGCGCCCCCGTCCGTCGAGACACGATGACGGTGTCTTCTGGATCCAACCGCTCCGCGAGGTGACGTCCGACGAACCCGGTCCCACCAGTGATGGCTACACGCATGGTCTAGCTCCTTCGCTTATTAGCAATTAAGCTAAACTGTATATAGCAATTGTGCTATATTGCAAACATGGCAGATACAGCGTCGGACATCTTCGCCGCCCTCGCGCACCCGACGAGGCGGCAGATCCTGCAGGACCTCAAGGATGGCGAGCTGGCGGCCGGTGAGATCGCCGCGCGATTCAACGCCACTGGGCCCACCATCTCCCGGCACCTGAGTGTGCTGCGCCAAGCAGGCCTGGTCACCGAGCGGCGCGATGCCAATCGGATCCTGTACTCGCTTGTTGGCGAACGCCTCGCTCTTTCGGTTGGCGACTTCCTCTCGACCGTGTGTCCGGAGCAGATCGTGCTACGCGAGATCCGGAAGCGGAGCACAGACCCCACGGCGGAGGCCCCGGCCTAACTTGTTGCGCATCCCGCGGATTTCAGCAGGAAGTCAGCCGCAGCGCGGAAAGCGGTCCAAGCCGGCGCTCAGGTGAGTGTTACCGGACATCGATACGATGGCAGGTAATCACTTCAAAAGGAGCATCATGTCACTGAAAGACCGCCTCAAATCAGATGTCGTCGACCATATGAAGGCCGGCAACAAGGTTGCGTTGACCACAGTGCGCAACGTGCTGGGAGAGATCACCACCCGCGAAAAGTCCGGGAAGACTCCGGTGGAGCTCGATGATGCACAGGTGACTGCGCTGCTCCAGAAGGAAGCCGCCAAGCGTCGCGACACTGCACGCATTTATACCGAGGCCGGCGAAGCGGACCGTGCAGCTGCGGAAATCTCGGAGGCGGAAATCATTGAGGCGTATCTCCCCAAGGCGCTCACGCGCGACGAAGTTGAGGCAATTGTTGACGAAGCAATTGCAGCTCTCAAAGCTGACGGTCAGGAACTCTCCATGCGTTCAATTGGCGCCGTCATGAAGCCGGTCACGGCCAAGGTCGCTGGTCGATTCGACGGCAAGACCGTCAGCGAAATCGTGCGGTCGCGCCTGGCGTGAGTCGAGACGGCTGCGTCTGCCGAGCAGTTGAACCCCAGGCCTGTCGACCAGGCTGTGCCTTGTGATGCGTAAGAAACGAAGTTATGCACATACGGCGGCAGCAGGCTTGGGTGAAGCACTTCAGAGTGCCTAGACTCAAAGGGCAAAATCCAGTTGATGGGGGAACCATGGATCACCACGCCGACACGGCTGCGCCACAAAGTGCCGCTACCGAGACATCCAGCGGGCTGGGCGCGGCAGAGTAATCAGCCTGCCTCTCGAGAGCGGGCCAATGGTCCGAAAAGTATGACGGCACCTGAACTAGGGGAATGACACGCATGGCTGAAGATTACGATTCCCGGCTGCTTGAGTCAGCGCGGGTGCGGAAGCACAGGCTTGACGACTCCTTGTTGTTTGGGCAGAACCCGCAGGAACGCACTTACAAGTCGGTGACAGCTCGGTTGATGCAGTCGCTGCTCATTGCCGCACTTATCGCGGCGATCTGTGTCGGCTACAGCTTTGTCCAACACCTGCTCAGCGAACAGGCCGCCAAACAGGCCGTGCCATCGGCCTCGGCCGTAACCCTATTCGAAGGACAACCATGAGTGCGGCGTTGAGCCGGGTCACTGTCATTGCGGCCCATCGGCACCTTGACCTGCGACTCCCGTCCGATGAACCAATAGCGTCTCTGCTGCCGCAGATTCTGGGCCTAATGAACGACGCCGGGGATGGGGAGACCCAAAAGGCCGCAGGCGGCCGAACCGCCCTGCTCACATCGTTCGTGCTGACCACCAGTGTGGGTGCCACGCTTGAGGGCGCACTGACACTTCGCGAGGCTGGCGTCTCCGATGGCTCACTCCTGTATCTGCGCGACGAACGTGGTGTTCCAACCGCACCCGAGGTCTTCGACGTCCCAGCCTTCGCAGCAGACTCAATCGAGCGCCTGCCCGCGCTTTGGGCTGGCAAGCTAAGGGCAATAGGCCTCTCCACTGCGGCCGGCTTGCTTCTTGCTGCCTCCGGATCGTCCTTCATCGTGCTGCTGCGTGGATCCGGGAACAAGAATGCCGCCCTGATCGGCCTTGCGATCGCTGCTGCGCTGATGATCGCGGGCGCCCTTGCGGGCCGTGTGCGTTCCACACCGGTGGGGCTCGCCCTGGTGTTCGCGGGCCTGGCAACGGCAGCGCCCGCGAGCTTTTTCACCACGCCCTTCGCAACGAGCTCGCTCGTGTTTTCAGCGGCGCTTGTGGTCGCCTTGGCGGCGTCAGGTGTGGCCACAGGAAAGTACGTCCCGTTCCTGTCCAGCGCAGGTTTGCTTCTTGTGCTGGGCGGAGCTTGGGCGCTGCTCGGGTTGGGCACGCGGGACCAACCGCTCTCGGCTGGTCTGGCGGGGATTGCAGCGATCTTCGCCTTGGGGGTAGCCCCCCGCCTCGCCACCGTATTGGCAGGGTTGAGCGGATTGGACGACGACCAGCGTCAGGGTAAACGGATCACGCGCAGCACGACGCTCGATGCCGTGCACGCTGCCCATGCAACGCTGACCGGTTGGACCCTGACGGCCGCAGTGGTGGCGGGCGTCGCCGTGGTGGTTGTTGCGACAGCGAAGAACCGGCCTATCTGGGCCGTCCTTCTGTCCGTTGCTCTGCTGGGAGCGTTGACGTTCCGTGGGCTGGCTCTGCCGCTGGTGGCGCAACGCGCGGGCATTTACGTCGCTGCGGCGGGGGCTTGCTGGGGTGCCACGCAGGTCTTCGCGCTGGCTTCCAAGCAGCCGCTGTTGCTCGCGGCCGCGGCAGCTCTGGCAGCCCTCGTTCTCCTTGCTTCTGTGCTCAAGGTGCGGGAGCAGACCGCTGCGCGGCTTCGGGTCACGGCCTCCCGGCTTGAGCTGATCTGCGTCCTCGCCACGATTCCGCTGGTTCTGGGCCTTTCCGGCGCCTACACACAACTAGGACAGACTTTTGGCTGAACAACCCCGCACAGGCTTCCCGCTCGGCCAGCCAGGGAGCGACTCGCCTTTCCTCCACGACGCACTTCGGGACAGGCCACGCACGACGCCGGCCAACGGTTTCCCGGGAATGGCCAGTCAGCCGAAACCTGAGCCGGTCGTAGGCGGCTCAGGTGCCGCTGTACCAGCGTCCCCCAGCAAAGCGGTCCCTACCATGGGGGTCTTAACCAAGGCGGTCTCCAACAAGGAGGTCTCCAACAAGGTGCAGATTCAAGCGCCAAGTTCAGTGGCGCCGTCGACCTCCACGGGAACCGCGCCCCCAAGGGCGCTTCGGGCCGCCAAATCCCGCAAGAAGAGCGGGGACAGCTGGTGGGAACGTGTCCGTTTCGAGGTGACGGACGCCGTCACTTCCGGGGCGCTGTCCGAGCGCTTGATCCGCGCAAGTTCTGCCGTTGAAGCCCCGATCACCACAGGGCGACGCATCGTTGTCCTCGGAACGGCCGGGGGAGCGACGACCACCACGGTGGCGGCCCTGCTGGCCAAACTGCTGGGCAGCATCAGGCAAGAGCCGGTCATGACAGTTGACGCCACGGACCAGGGTGGGAATCTCCTGCACTACCTCGGCGCCTCCCAAAGTGCGCCGTTGACGGAGCTCATTCAGCAATTCCGTAGCCAGCCCGTCCGCACCTTTCCCGATGCCGTTAAGAACGCCGCGTCGTGCGGCAACCAAGTCTTCGCTGCCGGTCGGGCCGACGTCGCGGCCCTGGCTGACGCGCCCTTGGGGCTGCAGGAGTGGACAGACGTTTCGTCCACCTTGTCGCGGTTCATGGCAGTAACAGTGGTCGACGGCGGCGCGTCGCCTCTGTCCCGGCACGCGGCTGCGCTGCTGGGAACCGCCCACGCGGTGGTGCTCGTCGCACCGTCGGGTGCCGCGGAGGCAGGCAAGCTCGCTTCGATCCAGGAAGCCTTGACCGAAGCGTTTCCCGACGTCCATCAGGTAGCCGTCGTGGTGCGTTCCCGGCAGAATCACGACGCCGCATTGGCCGGTTGCATCCTGCCCTACGACCGCCATCTGGCCAGTGGCGGCAGCGTCCAACTCAGCAAGCTGGGTTCCCGCACACGGATCGCCGCCACGGAACTCGCCGGCAAGGCCCTCATGGCCGCCAACAGGGGATAGGCCATGACTACACGGATTGTCCACCGCCCTGCCCGCACCACCCTTCCTGAGCGCGCGCCGGAGCCCAGCCTCCTGGATGCCCCACCGCAGTTGGCCGGGGGAGCGGGCGGCATGAACCTCCTTGCGCTGGTTCCGATGCTGGGCGCAGCAACGTCTGTGACCGTCATGATGCTGTTCCGCGGATCCTCGCTCGCTGGCATCGGAGCCATCATGATGGTGGCAACCGTCTTGGCGTCAGTGGTGCTCATGTTTTCCCAGCGCGGCAAAGCGACCAGGCAAAGGGCTGCAAAGCGCCGGCTCTACATGGATTACCTCCGACGCCGGCGCGCGGACTACGAAGCCGAAGAACAGCAGGCCCGCATTGGAGCAAACCTCGCTCACCCGCCAGTGGATCGCCTGGTGCAATGCGTGGTCAATGATCCCCACCGGCTCTGGGAACGCCGCCGGACCAGTCCCGACTTCCTGGTCACCCGCTACGGCACAGGAAATGTTTCCCGCCGCCCGATCACGGTCCAGGACAGTGGTGATGCTGTTGAACGCCCGGACGCCTTCATGCTCTCCGAAGCAGAACAACTCCGCCAACGTTTTGGCACCAACCCGGACATGCCCCTGACCCTGCCCTTGGGCGCGGTGTCCGACGTATCGATCGTGGGTGACCGCGAGACGGCGCTCATGGTGTGTCGAAGCCTGATCTGCCAGCTCGCATCGGCTCAGTCGCCCGAGGACGTTGAGCTGGCCATCGTTGCCGCCGACGCCACAGTGGAGGATTGGGAGTGGAGCAAGTGGCTGCCCCACCTGCAGGATCGGGGGACGCTGCGTCGGGCCGGATCGCTCGGTGAACTTGCCGGACTGATCGAAGGCTCCATTGATTCCCGGATCGCGGCCGTCAACGGTGCAGCACGAAACTTCCAACAGGTCCCCTCAGATGCCCTTCCCCGGTTGATCATCATTACCGACTTGCCAGGGCAGAATGCGGTGTCGCTTCCTGGAGTGCCTGCTGAGCTACCTCTCTCCCGGCTCGCGGTGACCCGAATCCATGTTCTGGCTGAACAGCACCAGGAGCCCGAACGGGTGGACGTCCGCCTCAGCGTCGCCCCCGATTCCCTGAGCGTTGTGGCGACAGCAACAGGGCAAACCATCCGGGGCATCGCTGATGCAGTGCCGTTGGTTATTGCCGAGTCCGTGGCCCGGGCCTTGGCGCCACTTCGCCTCTCCGAGCTGTCTCACGAATTCGGAGAGCACAAGTCCTCGCGAAGCTATGCCGAAGCCTTGGGCCTCTCCGAATACACCGCCGAGGCCATGCTGCGGTTGTGGGAAACCCAGCGGGGCTCGGATTTCCTGCGGGTGGCCATTGGTGAGGACGAGGACGGCACACCCGTCCACCTGGACCTAAAGGAGCCAGCCCAACAGGGCATGGGACCGCACGGACTCTGCGTGGGTGCTACTGGTTCGGGAAAGTCCGAATTGCTGCGCACCATCGTCCTTTCGCTGATCGCCACGCATTCGCCGGAGGACCTCACCATGGTTCTGGTGGACTACAAGGGAGGCGCTACGTTCGCTCCCTTTGAGAAGGCGCCGCATGTTGCAGGTCTGGTCACCAACCTGGTCAGCGACGCCAGCCTGGTGGACAGGATTTACTCCAGCCTCGCCGGCGAAGTGAAAAGACGCCAAGAACTTTTGCAGAACGGCGGCGACTTTGCCCATATCAACGACTATCGGGAGGCCCGGAGACGGAGCCCGGAAAATCCAGCGCTGGCGGCCCCGCTGCCCTACCTGTTTGTGTGCATCGACGAGTTCGGCGAGCTGCTGACCGCCCGTGCGGACTTCATCGACCTGCTGTTGTCCATCGGCAGAATTGGCCGTTCCATCGGCATTCACCTGCTTCTGGCGTCCCAGAAAGTAGAGCAGGGCATGCTCCGAGGACTGGACACCTATCTCGCGTACCGCATCGCACTGCACACCAACTCGGAGAGCGAAAGCCGGACGATCATCGACGTACCGGACGCCTACCACCTGCCCAGCACCCCCGGGCACGGCATCCTGAAAGTGGACACGACCGTCTTCAAAAGGTTCCGGGCAGCTTACGTTTCCGGCGCTTTGCCTTCGCAGGAGGACGACGCCGTAAGTACAGTTCCTGAGGCTGTTCCCGTTCGCTCCTTCAGCTTGACGAAGGACTTCGAAACCGGCCTTCCCGCCGACACCCGGAGCGGTGCGATCGAAGGCAAGCGCTCCGCGGCCACAGCCGACACCGCAACCATCCTCTCCGCCGTCGTGGGTTTCGCCGCAGGACAGCCGCGCCTGACGCAACCCGTGTGGCTACCGCCATTGCCGGTTGCTGTCTCCCTGGCCGGAACCGGCGCCTCACTCGACCTCACCTCCACCGGACCCCGTCTGTCTCAACCGCGGTATTTGAACCCCGCGGTCGGAATCCTGGACGACCCCGCCCGGCAGTGGCAAGGGCCGTGGCATCTGGACCTGTCCGCCCGTGGTGGCAACTTTGCCATCATCGGGGCTCCGCAAAGTGGGAAGTCCACAGCATTGCGGACCGTGGCTGCGTCGCTCAGCTTGAGCCACAGTGTTGAGGAGATCAACATTTACGCCGTTGACCTGCTCGGAAACGCCTTGGCCGGAGTCGCCGAACTGCCGCATTGCAGTGGTGTGGCGGGCCGTGGCAATCGTGAACTGCTCCGCCGCACCATCGAAGAGGTGCAGAGCCTGTTGAACGTCCGGCAGGCAGTGTTCGACCACCACAAGTTGGACTCCCTCCAGGCCATGCGGGCCTTGCGAAGCAGGGGTGCGCTCACCGAACTGGGTTGCACGGACGCGTTCCTGTTCATTGACGGTTTCGGGAGCCTGACCTCTGAATTCCCTGAGCTGGAGGAAGCCGTTCATGACATCATGACGCGCGGCAGCACCCTGGGCGTGCACGTGATGGTGAGCCTTCGAAGTTGGTCCGAGGTCCGGATGTCGCGGCAGTCGCTGCTGGGTACAAGGGTTGAGCTGCATCTTGCCGACCCCGCGGATTCGATCGATCGCCGACTGTCCAGCACCTTGGGGGCCAACCGGCCTGGGCGTGCGCTGACCATGGACAGGATGATCGGTCAGTTCTCCCTTCCGTCGTTGGCCAGCAGCCCGGACCGCGACAACACCGGGCACGAACTGGCGGACCTTGCTGCCGTTTTGCACAAGTACGCCTCAAACACCGCACCCCCCGTTCGCGTCCTGCCAGGCTTGACGCGGCTTCCGCAGGATCACAGCCCCGTTCCCGGCAGCATTGCCCTGGGCGTTCGGGAGCACGACGCCGGGACGGAGAACCTGGATCTCTTCGGGACGGACAGGGGACTGGTGGTTGTTGGGGACCCTGAAACCGGACGGACCAACCTGCTCAGGACCGCTGCGTCCCAGCTGATGGCTTCGTATGAACCGGGCGAGCTGGCCTTCGCGGTGTTCGACCCACGCCAACAGCTGCAGGATTTCATTCCCGACGAGTACTTGGGTGAATACGCCGCCAACGGTCAACGGGCGGCCCAATTGGCGGAATTTGTTGCCGGTCAGGCGCGGGACCGTCTTGGCGATGGAAATGGTGCGCCGCTCCGAACCCCACGGATCGTTCTGCTGGTGGACGATTACGACATCCTGGCCGCCACGGGCAACCAGCCGTTGCGCTCCCTGGCAAGCTACCTGCCATCGGGTGCCGACATTGGGCTCTTTGCCATGGTCACCAGCCGGACCACCGGAAGCGGCATAATGATGCATGATCCCTTCATAGCGAGCCTTCGGGCCGCCGGGGCACCCGTGATCATGTTTTCGGGTGATCGCTCCGAAGGTGTGATTGCCAACGGTGAGCGCCCTGTGTCGCTGCCCACCGGGCGCGCAAGAGTCCTGCGAACCAGCCGACCACCCGTGACGGTCCAGACCTTCCACCACCACTACCAGGATGCCGATCATGAGCTATGACTTCCACCTGATCTGCGAACAGGACCCCCGGGAAGGCCGGTTTGCCTATGCCTCGGAGCAATTCGAGAACAAGTTCACGGTCATGCCCCCTGAAGACTCCGAGAATCTCATTGTGAGTTTGGCCGGGGAAGACCTTGGCCTGGTCAGTGTTCCCATGCCGATCCCGGGCCCGGAAGTACGCAGAATCTTCGGTGAGGATGTGGCCAAGCAACTTGCCGGAGACGCGTGGGTATCAGAGGTCAATTGCCGGGAGGACAAGGACGCCGCTGAAGCTGTGCGCGCGTTCCTGATGATCACAGTGATTGGGACCAAGGGGATCTTGATAGATCCCCAGTCCAACGAGGTCATCAATGCGGACTGGGGCTCATGACGTCGCTACCGCTGGTTCCGGTCCCCGCGACTGCCCTTCGCCCGTGGCTCAGTGTCACCCTGCGCGGTGAGTTGCAGCGTTCGGCCGCGGCCGTGGCCGGGAAAGGTGTCGCAGCGCTGCACACCCGGGGCGATGCGGCGCCCAGCTATCCGTTGCTGGCGTTCCTCAAAGCTGCTGGGATTCCTTGGGTCATAGAGGGGCCGAACGGGGAGCCACGCGACGGGTTTGCAGCACCCGGCCCCGGCACGTCGCCCAACGAGGGCTACGCGACGGAGGCGAGTCCCGCCGTCGGGCTGTACGGAAGCGTGCTCCACGCAGCAGCGGCAGACCTGCGCCTGGGCGAGTTCACGTCCCGAATGTTGGCGGCCGCCGGTTGCCGGCCGGAATACATGGGGCCAACGGAGCCTTTGCGGCAGCCGTGGGACGTCGGAGTGCTGACGGCCTGGCTTCGGCAGCAGATGCCGTTGGCGATCGCGCTGGTGTCAGGGCAAGGTTTTGCCGGAGCGTTGAGCGCGTACCGCACCGCCGCCGGCATCGTTGAAGCCTTTGATGTGCTGGTGTCGGCATCTCATGTGGGAATTGAGCGTCGAGCTGTGGAAGCCGCCGCGGTAGAAGCCAACGTGCAGGAATGTGGCGTGGACCTGCACTTTGGTGCCTCGGGACCGCATGTGCCTGCGGGAAAGGATGCGTTCAGGGTCCCGCAATTGTTGATGTTGGGTCCGTCCCTAAACCGAGGCATACCGGTCGGATCTGTGACGGAAACGGTGGATGCTGAAGTCCTTGGGCCAGCCCCGTTCCAGCACCTGGCAATCCGCTATCCCGCAGTTTCCCGCTGGGACGGCGGGGACACCCAAGCGTTGCAGCAGCGGGTCCTGGCAGGAAGTACGGATCCCCGCGTGTAGACCCCCTCGAACCGAACAGATTGACTCTTATGAGGCCAGCCACTCGCGCGCATTCCGAGCGGACCTGGCTGACAGAGAACCAGGTTCGGGCTGGTTGATCTCGGCCCAGACCGCATCCAGGGACAGGCCCAGAACCTCGGCGATGGCAGCGACGGTGGGGAAAGCCGGCGTCGCAACGCGGCCCGACTCAATTTTCCGGAGGGTCTCCGGTGACACGCGTGCGTCGAGCGCAGTCTCGAGCATCGACCGTTCTCCACGGGCGCGCCGCAAAAGAGCGCCGAGGCGCTGTCCGCGCTCGGCCTCGGCGGGTGTAAGCGGCAATCTGACCATGGCTCCAATTCTAATACCGGGATAATATGGCCGGGATAGTTATTGGAAATTGAAAGATGGGCGTCGCATGATCGAGATCCTGAACCCGGCAGAGCTAAGCCGAGCGAGAGAAGCAGGGGCGCTTGTCGCCACCATTCTGCAGACGTTGAAGACACGGACAACGGTGGGCACGAACCTCCTGGACATCGACCACTGGGCCAAAACCATGATTGCCGAGGCCGGAGCCCTGTCCTGCTACGTCGACTACGCGCCTTCGTTCGGGCGAGGACCGTTCGGCCACTACATCTGCACGGCTGTCAACGATGCTGTTCTCCACGGACTGCCTCACGACTACTCGTTGGCCGATGGCGATCTGCTGACGCTCGATCTCGCGGTCTCCCAACGAGGAATCGCCGCGGACTCTGCCATCAGCTTTATCGTGGGCGAATCGAAGTCCCCGGAGAGCATCGCATTGATCAGTGCAACTGAACGAGCGCTCCGCGCAGGGATAGCCGTTGCCAGACCCGGAGCTCGCATCGGTGACCTTTCCCATGCCATCGGTTCGGTCCTCACGGAGGCCGGATACCCAGTCAACGTCGAGTTCGGAGGTCATGGCATCGGATCAACGATGCACCAGGAACCAAGCGTTCCAAACGCCGGCAGGCCGGGCCGCGGGTACAAACTGCGCCCTGGCCTGCTGCTCGCCCTGGAGCCATGGGTCATGGAAAACACTGCCGAGCTCATCATGGATGCCGACGGATGGACGCTGCGGAGTGCGACTGGATGCCGGACGGCCCATAGCGAGCACACGATCGCCATCACCAACGACGGCGCCGAAATCCTCACCCTGCCGGAGCAATGAGGGCAGGAACCAGCTAGACGTAACCGTCCACAATCGCGGCTGCGATCTCCTTGTAGGCCCGACGTGTTCCCGCCGAAATCTTGTCCAGCGAAATGCGGTCGCCATCCGCCACGCCGCGGTCGTGCGGGACGGTGATGAGTTGCCGGCAGAATCCGGCCAGGTGCTCTTCAATGGCTCGCTTGTTGACCCGGCTGGATACCTGGTCCTTGTCCGTGACCACGACGATCGCGTTCCGCGCGAGATTCTCATAGCCATGATCGGCCAGCCATTGGAGGGTGTTGCGGGCACGCTTGGCGCCGCTCACCGCATAACCGGAGGCGATGACCAGGTTGGTTGCTTCCGGGAGCACGCCGGCCATGGCCGGGTGGGATACGCCTGTGCCGCAGTCCGTCAGTGTGACGGCGTAGTACTGGGACACGAGCTTCTTGATCTTCAGGTATTCGTCAGAGGTCAGGGCATCAGAGAGTGCCGGGTCCTGCTCGCCAGCCACCAAGTGCAGCCGGTTCGCGTGGTGCATGTAGTCGGTGAGCATAGTGAGCGAGGTGATGTGGCCGATGTCCCGGACGATATCCGTGATGGTCCTCGGCTTGACCTTTTGGTAGAGCATTTCGCCCAGCGCACGCTCTGCCAGGTCGCCGCTGTCCGGGTTGGCGTCAATGGCGCAAGGGTGGTCGCCCCGGTACTCGGCCAGGATCATGCCGACGCCAACGGTTGTGGACGTTTTCCCGATGCCGCCCTTGAGGCTCAAGATCGCTGTGTTGAAACTGCCTGAGAGCGGGCGGGCGATCCTGCGCTCCAGCTCGGCCTCATCCTGGTCCTTGGCGCTGGGGCCCAAGTTCACGAATCCACCCGTTGCTGAGTACAGCACGCCACGAATTCCGGTGCTGGGGCGCGGCCTGTCCGGCCGGACGAACTGCGTTTCGAGCTGCGTGGAGCCGTAACTTGGGCTTGCCTGGGCACTCGGAGGGGTGGGCTGCTCAAGCTGGCGCGTCGGCGGCTCGCTGTAGACCCGTTGGGCAGCGTTCGGGGAAGCCTCCGCCCCTGGGAAACCCACCACTGCTTCCGCACGGCCGTCCGGATGAACGTGGAATCGGCCTTCCTGGCCTTTGGCATGGTCGATTGCATCTGCCAGCACGGGCGCCCCGGACGCCTTGGCGTACTCGGCGAGCACTGCAATTGCTGCCGAGTACGGATCAATTCCATCCGGCGGCGAGATGGCTTCACCACCGACTGTTACTTTGCCGTCGGCAAACACTTCGACTCGAGTGGCCCCCAGTTCCATCGCTGCACCCTTCAATATTCCGCAAGGCGTCTGGCGACGCTCCAACCAGTGATACTAGCTGGGGCCGGCTGCGGTGGTCATGTCACGCGGCACTTGCCTGAGGCATCGACGACGCCACAATGGTCGGCGAGATCGTCCGCCGGAGCCTGGGTGGACTCATCAGCTCCGGTGCCCCTCAGTAGCTGCCGGAAGAGCCGTACTAGTGCCTGCCGCTGGTCCTGGCCATGAGGGCTTGCAGATCTTCGGCGACCTTGGCTACCTCGCGCTGCCGTGCACTTCGGGTGGGCTTTGATTCGTGGGTGGCTTGCCGCGCAGGCCTTGGCGCCGTGCGGGTCTGCGATGGGCGACGGAACGTTGCTTCGCCGCCAATCTTGGGATCACGCACGGGCACGACGACGGTGACGGTGCCTTGCAGGGGGTCGTGGAAAAGTGGGAGGTTCATGGTCCATTCCGGAAAGTGCAGGCCGCTGGCAGCGGCTTGAGGGATGCGACAGGGTATGATCTCTGATCCTGACATAACCTCAAAGCCTCCGATATGGACAGCTGCATACGGAACGCCCCAATGACTATGCAGATGTCCATGCCACTAGCGCGCTGCCGGCTCCGCTGTAGTCTTCCGCACGATCAAGCGTGGTTGCACCAGAAGGTGCTCGGACTCCCGGCGACCCTCGATCCGGGACAGCAGTAGTTCCGCCGCTTGCCGGCCCATCTGCACGCCGGATTGGTCGACGGTGGTCAATCCAATGGGTGGGAGCCCTGCCGATGGCACATTGTCATAGCCCACGAGTGACATGTCGCTGGGAACGTTGATTCCGGCCTCGAACAGGCTGGTGAAGGCGCCAAGGGCGGCGACGTCTGCGCCTCCGTGGAGCGCGGTGGGTCGCTTGGATGGCGGGCGTTCAGCGATGGAGCGTCCCGCCGCCAGACCACTTTCGTAACCCCATCGGCCGGGAATGTGGTCAATCCATTCGGCAAGCCCGTGCTTTTCCATCGCCAGGTCATAGCCATAACGGCGGACTGTTTGGGGCATGCCCGGCTCGCTCTCGGGCACTGTGTTGGCAAGCATGGAGATCCGTCGATGCCCCAGGGCCACCAGATGGTCCACAATGAGTGCGCTGCCGGCGATGTCATCGCTGGCCACAGTATCGAAATAGTCTGCCGGCCCGTGCCGGCCGAGAACCACCACGGGGATGGTCCGGCCGAGCTTTTCCAGCTCTTCGTTTGGTCCGAAAGGTGCAATGAGCAGCAGGCCATCCATGCGGCGGTCCACCATGGCCTCAATCAGTTTCTTCTGAGCATCCAGACCTTGCCGTGCCTGGCCGATAAGGACTTGGTAGCCAAGTTCCTCTGCCACATCCCGGATGCCCTCAACCAGCACCGAAAAGAACGAATTGGAAAGGTCAACCAGAAAGACGCCCAGTGTGTAACTGCTGCCGCGCATCCCACGGGCCAAGGCCAACGGGCGGTAGTTCAGGAGGGCTATGGATTCTTCGACCTTGGTCCGCATGGCCGGGCTGACCCCGTAAGCGTCGCGGAGAACTTTGGAGACGGCCGCCCGGGATACGCCGGCGTGCTCTGCCACGTCACTGATGGTGGCGCGCTTCACTGGCTCCATCATGAAAATCCCTCCTCGACACTGCGTCAACAGCAATTGTAGATTGATCTACGTAAAACTCTTGGCAAGGACTGTGACATGACTTACAGTAGAAAAACGTAGACCGATCTACACCACAATAAACAGGGCAAGTCGCGAACTGCGAGAGTCCTTTTGAAACGTTCCACGAACTACGAGGTTTGTGGCTTTACGAGGAGGTAAAGATGGCCGTAACGAGCAAGCAGCGCTGGGCCGCTCTGGCTGGGGGAGTGACAGTCTTGGCGCTGGCTCTGACCGGTTGCAGTGGGGGGAGCAGCAGTGCTGGCGGGAGCGAGAAGACCATCACGTGGTTGGTGGACAACGCTGAGAACACCGTGGCCGCTGCCGAGAAGGTCGCGGAGGAGTTCACGGCCGCGAATCCGGGGATCAAGGTTGAGGTTGAGACCCGTCCGCAGGGCGGGGATGGCGACAACATTGTTAAGACCCGGCTTTCGACGGCGGACATGGCTGATGTGTTCAACTACAACACGGGTTCGCTGTTGCAGCAGATCAACCCCGAACAGAACCTGCAGCCCATCACCAACGAGTCCTACCTCTCCAACGTCACCGACTCGTTCAAGCCCGTGGTGACCTCCGGCGGCGAGGTGTATGGTGTGCCGTTCAGCACCGGTATGGCCGGGGCGGTGCTTTACAACAAGAAGGTCTACGAGAAGCTCGGACTCTCGGTTCCCAAGACCTGGGATGAGTTCATGGCGAACAGCCGGAAGATCAAGGACGCGGGAATCGCGCCGATCATCCAGTCCTACCAGACCACCTGGACGTCGCAATTGTTCGTGTTGGGTGATTTCGCCAACGTGGTCACCACGGATCCGAACTTCCCGGCGGACTACACGGCCAACAAGGCTAAGTACGCCACGAACGCCGCAGCGATCAAGGGCTTCGAGCATCTTGAAGAGGCTGGAAAGGAAGGCCTGTTCAACGAGGACTTCGCGTCCACCACCTATCAGCAGGCGCAGGAGATGTTGGTTAACGGCGAGGGTGCGCAGTACCCGATCCTGAGCTTCGCGATCAACAACATCAAGGTGACATACCCGGACCAGCTGAACGATCTTGGCCTGTTCCCGCTTCCTGGCGATGATGCTGCCAAGAACAAGCTGACGGTCTGGATGCCCGGTGGCACCTACATTCCCAAGTCCACCAAGAACCTGGAGGAGGCCAAGAAACTCCAGGCCTTCATCGCCAGTAAGGCCGGCTGTGATGCCCAGACCGCTGCAGTGGGCGCTGCCGGGCCGTACCTGGTGAAGGATTGCGAGTTGCCCGCAGATGTTGCGGATGCTGTGAAGGACATGCTCCCGTTCTTCGAGGACGAGTCCAAGAACAGCCCTGCCCTGGAATTCCTGTCCCCGGTAAAGGGTCCTGCCCTTGAGCAGATCACCGTCGAGGTCGGTTCGGGCATCCGCTCGGCCAAGGACGGTGCCGCCCTCTATGACGAGGACGTCAAGAAGCAGGCCAAGCAGCTGAACTTGCCTGGCTGGAACTAGCCTCCCAAACCTTGGAAGCCGTCCGGGCCGGTCCCGGCCTGGACGGCATGTGGAGAGATTCTCATGACACTGAACACCGCACCAACGCCGACGGCGGTACGCCCGGTACCGCAGGCCGCCCGGCCAAAGCGCCGCAAGGGCCGCTCGGCCTACCCTTACTGGTTCTACCTTCCCGCGGCGGTCATTTACACCGCTTTGTTCCTGGTTCCCACTTTCGCGTCGTTCTTCTTCAGCTTTACGCGCTGGAACCTCACGGAATTTACCTTCATCGGCCTGGACAACTTCGTCCAGTTCTTCCAGGAACCGGCCCTTCTTAAGGGCCTGACCAACACATTCATCTATGGCGTGGTGACCTCCACGCTCAAAGTGGTCCTGGGCATGCTCCTGGCAGTGCTGCTGACTTCCCAGATCATTGCCCGCGGATACCTTCGCTCCGTGATCTTCTTCCCCGTGCTGCTGAGCAGCATCGGCGTCGGCATCGTCTTTACGGTCCTGATGGATCCCCGCAACGGCATGATCAACGAAGGACTGGCCGCCATTGGCATCCAGGGACCGGCCTGGCTGACGGACCCGGCCTGGGCGCTGGTCTCAGTCGCCCTGGTGGACGTGTGGAAGGGCGTTGGCCTCGCCACGGTGATCTACATCGCCGGCATTGTCTCCATCCCGCAGGAGTACTTCGAAGCGGCAAAAATGGATGGCGCCAGCTCCATCAAGAGCTTCTTCAACATCACCCTGCCCCTGGCCCGCCCGGCCACCGCAACGGTAATCATCCTTTCCCTGATCGGCGGACTGCGTTCCTTCGACCTGATCTGGGCTATGACCAAGGGCGGCCCCGGATTCACCTCGGACGTGATCGCTTCGGTCATCTACAAGCAGTACCAGGCAGGTTTCTACGGACTGTCCACCGCTGGGAACGTTGTCTTGTTCCTGATCGTGACGGCCATCATCCTGCCCCTGTCCATGTTCCTGAACCGCAAGGAGGTGGAACAGTGATTACCGCGCTCAAAAAGTATGGCGTCGGCGTCCTGGCCATCGCAGTGACCGTCCTGGTCTTCATCGTTCCCCTGCTCTTCATGGTCCTGACCGCCGTGAAGGACCGCAAGGAAGCGGCAAAACTTGATTTCGCCTGGCCCACCAACTTCCAATTCGTGGAGAACTTCACGCAGGTGCTCTCGGCCCGGAAGTTCATGCTGGTCACCGCCTTCGTCAACAGCACCATCCTCACCGTGGCCAGCGTCGCCATCCTGGTGGTCCTCGCCGCGATGGTGGCCTGGGTCCTGCAGCGCCGCAAGTCACGCTGGAACGGTGTGGCGAACTTCCTGATCCTCTCCGGCTTGATCATCCCGCCCGCGATCGTGCCCACCATCTGGGTGCTGCAAAGCATGGGATTGTTCAAGACGCTCCCGGGCCTGATCCTCATCGAAGTCGCGTTCGGCCTGTCCTTCTGCGTGATGTTGTTCCGGGCGTTCATCGCCTCCATTCCCAAGGAACTCGATGAAGCGGCCGTGATCGACGGCTGCGGACCCATCCGGCTCTTCTTCCGGGTCATCTTCCCGCTGCTGCGCTCGGTCATCGTCACCGTGATCGTGGTCCAGTCAGTGGCCATCTTCAACGACTTCCAGCACCCGCTCTACTTCCTCCCCGGGGACGCGAACGCCACCGTGCAGCTGACACTGTTCAACTTCCAGAGCCAGTTCACCACCAACTACAACCTGCTCTTCATGAACATCCTGCTCATCACCATCCCGCCCTTCATCATGTACCTCTTCTTCAACCGCCAAATCGTGGCAGGCATGACCGCCGGAGCCGTCAAAGGCTGAACCCACCCAAAAGCCGCACCGCCCGCTGAAGAAGCGCCACCCACTCCAAGGAGACTTCCCCTATGCCTGCCACCGTCCATCCGGCGACTTTCGAACACTTGCCCTCGATACCAGGGACCGGCGCCCTGGGTATCGGCCTCGCCGCGCCGCGTATTTCCTGGAAGACCACGGCCGAACCGGGGTGGGTCCAGGAGGGTTACCAGATTTCAGTGACCACCGCTGACGGACAGTGGACGGGCGAGCGAACCGACTCCGCAGAGTCCGTGCTGGTCCCGTGGCAGAGGACTCCGCTAACGTCCGCGCAACGTGCAGAGGTCAGGGTCCGTGTGTGGGGAGTGGGAGACGAGGCGCCGAGCGAATGGAGCCAGCCATCCGCCGTCGAAAGCGGTCTTCTTGACCCAGATGACTGGACAGCAACCGCGATCGCCCCCGCCTGGGACGAGGATCCGGAAGCTGACCGCCGACCACCTCTGATGCGGCGCGGCTTCACGCTGGACCGCCCGGTTGCCTCAGCCCGGCTGTACGTGACGGCGCACGGTCTCTACGAGGTGGAAATCAACGGCGTCCGCGTGGGCGACGACGCGCTAGCGCCCGGCTGGACCGTCTATGGTGAGCGTCTGCGCTACTACACCTACGACGTCACGGAGCACGTTTCCGACGGCGACAACGCGATCGGCGCGCTGCTTGCGGACGGTTGGTACCGCGGCAGGATCGGTTTCAAGGGCGGTTACGCGAACCTCTACGGTGACAAGATCGCGCTGTTGGCGCAGCTGCATATCACGCACGACGACGGCTCTGTCACCGTGGTTGGCACGGACGAGTCCTGGAAAGCGTCGTTCGGCCCGATCCTCCTCTCGAGTCTGTACAAGGGCGAAACCTACGATGCCCGGCAGCTGCCCAGTGGCTGGAGTACCCCGGCGTTCGACGACGCCGGCTGGGAGCCGGTGACCGGCGTCGAACGCGATCCCCGGACACTGGTGGCACCGGAAGGTCCGCCGGTCCGCTGCACCGACGAGCTGCGCCCGGTGCGTGTGTGGACGTCTCCGGCCGGAAAGACGCTGATCGACTTCGGCCAGAACCTGGTGGGTCGCCTCCGCATTACTGTCCGCGGTGCCGCCGGTTCCACGGTGACACTCCGCCACGCAGAGGTCCTGCAGGACGGGGAACTGTACACCCGCCCGCTGCGCGGAGCCGACGCCACGGACCGCTTCACCCTGGCCGGAACCGGCGAGGAAAGCTGGGAACCGCGGTTTACGATCCATGGCTTCCGCTACGCCGAGATCACTGGCTGGACCGGAGGGGATCTTGCGGAAAACGTTGTAGCACGGGTGTACCACACAGACATGGGGCGCACGGGCTGGTTCGAATGCTCCAACCCGGACCTGAATCGCCTGCATGACAACGTTTTGTGGAGCATGAAAGGCAACTTCGTCGACATCCCCACGGACTGCCCCCAACGCGACGAGCGCCTCGGCTGGACCGGGGACATCCAGGTGTTCGCCCCTACAGCGAGCTTCCTCTACGACTGCTCCGGCATGCTGTCCTCCTGGCTCAAGGATGTGGCCGCCGAGCAGCTCCCGGACGGCACCGTGCCGTGGTATGTGCCTGTCATTCCCGGCGGCAATTACTGGACGCCGATCCGTCCGGGCGCGGTCTGGGGCGACGTCGCCGTGCTGACTCCGTGGACCCTCCATGAGCGATTCAACGACCCCGGAATTTTGGCTGCGCAGTATGAGAGCGCCAAGGGTTGGGTGGATCTGGTGGACCGGCTTTCCGGCGGGAGCCACCTCTGGAACGGCAGCTTCCAGCTGGGCGACTGGCTTGACCCAACGGCCCCACCGGAGGATCCCACCAAGGCCATGACTGACAAGCATCTTGTGGCAACGGCCTACTTCGCGTGGTCTGCACGGCATCTGGCGAAGTCGGCTGCTGTGTTGGGCAAGTCCGACGACGAACTGCGCTACCTCACGTTGTCACGCGACATTGCAGCGGCTTTTGCCAGCGAGTACATCCACCCCGACGGCATCATGACCAGCGACGCCCAGACGGCGTATGCTCTCGCGCTTGTCTTCGATCTCTTTCCCGATGCTGAATCCAAAGCGCGGGCAGGCAGCAGGCTTGCCGAGCTTGTCCGGGCGAACGGAAACCGGATCGGTACTGGCTTTGCGGGCACGCCAGTGGTCTCCGACGCGCTCACGCTTTCGGGTGAGATCGACGCCGCCTACGACCTTCTCCTGGAGAAGGAATGTCCCTCCTGGCTCTATGCCGTAGGGAAGGGCGGAACCACCATCTGGGAGCGCTGGGATTCGATGCTCCCGGACGGCTCCATCAACCCGGGCGAGATGACCTCCTTCAACCACTACGCCCTGGGCGCCGTGGCCGACTGGATGCACCGCGTGGTTGCCGGCTTGGCTCCGCTCGAGCCCGGCTACCGCAAGATCCTCGTCAAGCCGCAGCCAGGCGGCGGGCTCGGTTGGGCGTCAGCCCGGCACGAGACGCCGTACGGTACCGCCTCGGTACAGTGGCGGATCGACGACGGCGACCTGAGCGTCGTCGCCGAAATTCCCACCGGGACCACGGCACGGGTTGAGCTGCCCGGGCAGGAGCCGCTTGAGGTTGGCTCGGGCCGCCACGAATTCGCGGTTCAGCACGCTCTGTAGTCGACAACGTCAACAGCCGGGCAGGGGGAGTTCCCCTGCCCGGCTGTTTTGCTGTGCCGCGACGTGCGTCCGTTGAGGCCCGCCGGTTAGCCCCACAACGCCTTCTTGAGGAGGGTCCTCAGCTGCGTGTTTTCTTCCTCGCTGAGTGCTGTGAGCTGGGTCTGTTCGCACACTTCCAGTGCAGCCCGCGCTTTGTTGTGGATCCGCCGGCCCTCAGCTGTGGAGACGATGATCTTGGCCCTGCGGTCCTGCTTGCCTTGGGCCCGTTTGACAAGGCCGCGGTGTTCGAGGTCGTCCACCAGGCTGACCACCTGGCTGGGATCCAGGCTGAGGAAATCGGCGAGCTCGCGTTGTGTGGGTTCCAGGCCGCTGCACGCGAGTGTGAGCACGGAGAACGACCGCTCCCGGAGGCCGTAATCCGCCAGCGCCTTGTTGTTCAAGAGCGAACCAGTGGCGTGCAGTTTGGCCAGTAGAAGGCCCACGTCGTTGCCGATTTTGGCCGTGGCCAGGCGCGGGATTTCCACTTCGGTGCTTTGCGGGCCCATGACAACTCCAATAGTAATGAAAAACAATCGTTGACTTTTTCAATGATCCGTATTCTCATTGATCATGACAAGGATCTCACGACGCAGTGGGATCGGCCCCACCGGTTCCGGCCGGTGACTGCATGCGAAGGAGCACGCCATGAGCTTGAACGGCAAGGTTGCAATTGTTACTGGGAGCGGGCAGGGTCTTGGACTCGCTTACGCGAGGGAACTCGCCCGACAGGGTGCCGCCGTCGTGATTAATGACGTGAACGCTGAGACCGCTGCAGGCGCCGTTGCGCAGATTGAGGCCGACGGCGGCCGGGCCACGGCGGTGGTGGTTCCGGTCGGTTCCACTGACGCCGCCAAGGCCCTGGTTGCCGGTGCCGTTGAAGCATTCGGCCGGTTGGACATCCTGGTCACCAATGCCGGCATCCTGCGGGACAGGAGCCTGCTGAAAATGACCGACGAGGACTTCGACCTGGTCATCAACGTTCACCTCCGCGGTACGTTCACGTGCGTCCGCGAGGCGTTCGCGTACTTCAAGGAAAACACCATCCAAGGCCGGATCATCACCATCGGTTCCCCAACAGGCCAGCGCGGCAACTTCGGGCAGACCAACTATGCTGCCGCGAAGGCCGGAATCGTGGGTATGGTCCGCACCTGGGCGCTGGAAATGAAGAGGGCCGGTGTCACCGTCAACTCCGTGATCCCGGTCGCCGCGACGGCCATGACCAAGACCGTGCCGTACTTCCAGAAGGCGGTGGAAGCCGATGAGCGTGGCCAGGCCATGCCCTCGTTTTTCCGGCATGACCTCGGTTTTGGAACGGCCGACGACGTCGCCGGGCTCATTGCTTTCCTGGCCTCCGACTCGGCTGCCAACATCACCGGCCAGGCCATCGGCGCCGGCGGTGACCGGCTTCAGGTCTGGACCCACCCTGAGGCTGCGAGCACCGAGTACCGCGATGGCGGCTGGACCTACGAAGCCCTGCGCGAAAACGCCGGCTCGCTCTTCGGTGCGGACGCGTTGCAGAGCTACGGCGAGGAATTCCTGCCGCTGCCCGAGGGGCTGCAGCCTGAACCGGCGGCTGTATCTTCCCAGGCCCGCTGATCATGGCCACCCGTTACGAACTCGGCATCGACGCCGCCAAGCTCGATGCGATCGATATGCACGTCCACCTCGAAGTAGACAGCTGCGGCCATGGCTCCCTTCCGGACGCCCTCACTGAGGCCTCCGCCAAGTACTTCAAGGCCGAGGACCGTACGCCGTCATTGGACAGGATCGCCGAGGTGTACCGCGAACTGAACATGGCCGCCGTCGTCTTTACTGTCGACGCACGGACGCAGCTCAAGCACGAACCCAACAGCATCCCCGAACTGATCGAGGGAGCCGCCCGGAACAACGATGTGCTCATTCCTTTCGGCAGCGTGGACCCCCGTACGGGGGAGGACGCAATCGCCGGAGCCAAGCACCAAGCTATTGAACTCGGCGCCCGCGGTTTCAAATTCCACCCCTCACTGCAGGGTTTTGACCCGTCCAACGAGCAGTTCTACCCGCTCTGGGAAACGCTGCAGGAACTGGGGCTGCCGTGTATTTTCCACACGGGCCAGAACGGCATGGGCGCCGGGCTTCCCGGCGGGTACGGAATCAAGCTGGCGTACTCAAACCCGCTGCTGCTGGACGCCGTCGCGGCTGACTTCCCGGGCCTGCAGATCATCATGGCCCACCCCTCGGTGCCGTGGCAGGACGAAGCCAACTCGATCGCCACCCACAAGTCCAACGTGTTCATCGACCTCTCCGGGTGGTCGCCCAAGTACTTCCCTGAGTCCCTGGTCCGCCTGTCCAATTCGGTGCTTCAGGACAAGGTGTTGTTCGGCACGGACTTCCCGCTGATCACACCGCAGAAATGGTTGGGTGCGTTCGCGGACTTGCCCCTGAAGGACGAGGTCCGGCCGAAGATTCTCAAGGAGAACGCGGTCCGACTGCTCGGTTTGGGTGGTTGAGATGTCCACCACGGTGCTGGAACAACGGCTGTACTCCGTCGCGGACTGGTATGACGCCGAAGCGCTGCTTACCACCGAGGAGCGCGCGGTACTGGGACGGTTGCGGAATTTCCTTGATACCGAGGCCAAGCCGCTCCTGGCCGAGTACTGGGAGCGTGGAGACTTCCCGGAGCAACTGGTGCGGCCGCTGATCGATCTTGGCATCATGGAGCCGTTTGCGGCGCCCGCCCGGGGAATCTACCAAGGCTTCCGGATCTTCGAGCTGGCCCGAACTGATGCGTCCTTGGCCACCTGGTACACAGCCCAAGCCGGCCTGTTCCGTACAGCCATCCGCATCGGCGCTTCCGAGGCCCAACAAAAGGAGTGGATGCCCAAGGTCATCGACTTCTCCCTCAAAGGCGTCTTCTCGCTGACCGAGCCGGAGCACGGTTCGGACATCGCCGGCGGTCTCTCCACTACAGCGCGCTTCGAAACAGGCGTCGACGGCGGCGCAGGCCCGGACGGCGGCAGCTGGGTTTTGGACGGTGCCAAGCGGTGGATTGGGGGTGCTTCAACGGCCGACGTGCTGTGCGTGTTCGCACGGGACGTAGCTGACGGGCAGGTCAAAGCTTTCCTCGTGGACCGATTGGCGCCGGGCGTCAGCCTCGAGAAAATCAACGGCAAAACGTCCTTGCGGATGATGCAGAATGCCCATATCACCCTTCAAAATGTCCGGGTTCCCGAGGCCATGCGCCTGCACAACGTGAACTCGTTCAAGGACGTGGCTGCCATGCTCCGGGCCATGCGTTCGGACGTTGCGTGGATCGCGACGGGCATCCAAGCCGGCTCTTTCGAGGCCGCACTTTCTTACGCCAAAGAACGCCGGCAGTTTGGCAGGTCCCTTGGTTCGTTCCAGTTGGTGCAGGAAAAGCTCGCCCGTATGCTCGGCAACATCACGGCGTCACTCTCACTCGTCGTCCGGCTCACCGAACAGCAGGGCCGTGGTATCTACCGCGATCAGGACTCGGCCCTGGCCAAGATGCAGACGAGTCTGTTCATGCGCGAAACCGTCGCCCTGGCCCGCGAAGTGGTGGGCGGCAACGGGATCACCCTGGCCTCCGACGTCGCGCGTTTCCACGCTGACGCCGAAGCCGTCTATTCGTACGAGGGCACTCACGACATCAACGCCCTCATCATCGGCCGCGCCCTCACGGGCGACAGTGCCTTTACCCGCTAACCGCATATCTGCCAAGGAGGCAACGATGCCCAATCTCGTCGTCGATTTCGACACCCTGCTCACCATGACCGGCAAGGACCTCGGCACCACCGACTACCGCCAGATCACGCAGGACCAAATCAATCTGTTCGCTGACGCCACTGACGATCAGCAGTGGATCCACGTTGATCCCGAGCGCGCCAAGGACGGCCCGTTCGGCGCCCCCATCGCCCACGGCTTCCTCACCTTGTCCCTGATCATCCCGTTCTGGGGCGAGCTGTTCGACGTTGACGGCGTCACTACCAAGGTCAACTACGGCCTGGACAAAGTCCGCTTCACCTCCCCGGTCAAGGTGGGATCCAAAGTCCGCATGCAAGGCAGCATTGCCGAGGTCACCGAGGTCAAGGGCGGCGCCCAGATCAAAGTCAACGCCACCATCGAAATCGAAGGCCAGGAACGCCCCGCCGTCGTGGCAGAATTCCTGGCGCGCTTCTACAAATGAGCCGCTTCCACAAATAAGCCGCTTCTACAAGTAGTCCCAAAACACCCCTCCTCATCCCAAGGAACAGCCATGTCAGGACACACTGCTCTCGCACCTGCGAGTACGGCCGCGAAGCGCAAAGAAGCGCGCACGGTCATCATGTCCAGCTATCTGGGCAGCACCATCGAGTTCTACGACTTCCTGCTGTACGCAACAGCCGCGGCGGTAGCTTTCCCCAAAGTCTTCTTTGCCGGTACCGACCAGTGGGTTGGCGTCGTTGCTGCCTATGCCACGTTCGCCGCCGGATACGTTGCCAGGCCTTTGGGTGGCATCATCTTCGGCCACTTTGGCGACAGGATCGGCCGTAAGGGAATGCTCATTGTCTCCATGGCCATGATGGGAATCGCATCCACACTCATTGGACTCATCCCGGGAGCCAATGTGATCGGTCCATGGGGTGCAGTTCTCTTGGTGGTCCTGCGCGTCTGCCAGGGTATAGCCGTCGGCGGTGAATGGGGCGGCGCTGCACTGATGGCCCTGGAACATTCCGATCCCAAGCGGCGCGGCTTCGCGGCGTCGTTTGTCAACGCCGGCGCCCCTACGGGCGCGGTCCTGGGCACCCTCGTGATGGGCATTTTTTCAGCCCTGCCGCAGGACGCCTTCCTTGCCTGGGGCTGGCGCGTGCCGTTCCTGCTCTCCTTCGTGCTCTTGATCGTGGGGATGTTCGTCCGGCTTCGGGTCTCCGAAAGCCCGATCTTCGCCGAAGCCGTGGCCAAGGAACGCGCCCTGGGCACCAAGCGCAAGATCCCGCTGCTGGAGGTGCTGCGCCGTCCGAAAGCACTGATCATGATCATGTTTGCCGGCGCTGCCGGTTTCGGTCTCCAAGTAGTGCTGCCTACGTTCTCCGTGACCTACGCGGTCTCCAAGGGCGCACCGCAGCAGGGCGTGTTGTACGCATTCGCCGGGGCGTCGGCCATCTCCATCCTGTTCGTCCTCCTGGGCGGCAGGCTGTCCGATCGCTTCGGCCGCCGGCCGGTCATGGTCACCGGCTTGGCCCTGTTCATCCTCTACTTGTTCCCGATGTTCGGGATGCTGAGCTCCGGCAATATTGGCCTGATCTTCCTGGCGTTCACGGTGGCACTCGTCCTGCACTCGTCCCTCTACGGGCCCCTCGCAGCGTTCGTCTCGGAACAGTTCGGTACTACCAACCGGTATACGGGTGCAGCGGTGGGCTACCAACTCGCCACCTTGATCGGGGCAGGCTTCACGCCCGGCATCGTCGCCGGGCTGTACAAAGATGCCGGTCAGAGCCTTGTCCCCGTGGTCGTGTTCCTGTCCATCATGTCGCTCGTGTCGATTGTGTTCATCCTGCTGACGCGGGAGTCTAAGTACAACGACCTCTCCAAGGTCAGTTAGGAGTTACGCACCATGGACAACAACGGAGTTGGATCCTGGCTGCACCGTCGGCGTGCCAAGTCCGGAACTGCAGCGGCCCTCATTTCCGGCGAACAGACTTTCAGCTACGCCGAGATCGCCAACCGGACCGACCGGCTTGCGAATGCCCTGAAGGACAGGGGAGTAGCGAAGGGGGACCGCGTTGCCTACCTCGGCGAGAATCACCCCTCTTTCGTGGAGACCTTCTTTGCCTGCGGCCTGCTCGGCGCGATCTTCGTCCCGCTGAACACACGCCTCACCGCCCCGGAACTGCAGTTCCAGCTGCAGGACTCCGGGGCCCGGCTCCTGATCAACGCCGACGCGTTGGACGTTGTAGCATCCGAGTCAGTGACAGGCACGGTTGTAACCCACCGTCTTGTGGTGGCACCCGACGACGACACCGACGGTTCCGCAGTTGAGCTGCCATCCGGCGTCGAAGGCTATGACGAGGTGCTTGCGGTCGCAGCCGCGACTCCGCTGGACCAAGCAGTGACACTGGACGACGGGGCCATGATCCTCTACACCTCCGGCACCACGGGCAAGCCCAAAGGGGCGCTGCTGACGCACGGCAACATCACGTGGAACTGCTTCAACACCGTGGTGGACATGGACCTGAACCGGAACGACGTCGCGCTGATGATCTCGCCCCTGTTCCACGTGGCGTCTTTGGATATGGGCCTGCTGCCGATGCTGCTCAAGGGCGCCACGGTGGTGCTTGAAGCCAAGTTCGACGCCGGTCGCGTTCTGCAACTCGTGGAGCAGCACCGCGTCACCACACTCAACGGCGTCCCCACCACCTTCCAGATGCTGTGTGACCATCCGGATTGGCCGACGGCGGACCTCCGCTCCTTGGACAAACTCACCTGTGGCGGCTCTGCGGTTCCGCGCCGGGTGCTGGATGCGTACGAGGAACGGGGCATCGGTTTCACGAGTTGCTACGGCATGACCGAGACGGCTCCCGGGGCCACTATGCTGCCGGCGTCGAGGTCCAAGGAGAAAGCCGGTTCCGCAGGTTTGCCACACTTTTTCACTGATGTCCGGATCGCGGATCCGCTAGGTGGCGTTGTTGCTCCGGGTGAAGTGGGGGAGATCCAGATCTCCGGGCCCAACGTCGTCAAGGAGTACTGGAACCGGCCCGAGGCGACGTCCGAAAGCTACGCGGATTCCTCCTGGTTCCGGTCCGGTGACATGGGATTCCGGGACGAGGAGGGCTTCTTGTTCGTCTCGGATCGCATCAAAGACATGATCATCTCCGGCGGGGAGAACATCTATCCGGCGGAGGTCGAGGCCGCAATCGCCGAACTGCCGTCAGTGGCCAGCGTTGCTGTGATTGGTGTTCCCGATGACAAATGGGGTGAGGTTCCGCGGGCGATCGTGACCCTGCGGGAAGGGGCGTCATTGTCGGAGGAGGAGCTGCGCTCGCATTTGGACGGCCGACTCGCCAGGTACAAGATCCCCAAGTCCGTGGTGTTTGTCGAGGAGATGCCGCGCACGGCCAGCGGAAAGATCCGCAAGGTGGAGCTCCGGAAGCAGTTCGCCTCCTGACGCTCTTTCACGTCCCGCGGTGTTTTCCCTGACGCTCTTTCACATCCCGCGGTGTTTTCCCTGACGCACTCTCACGTCCCGCGGTGTTTTCCGTGACCCTGTCTCAGGTCCTGTATTCCGACTGAATCGCGTGCGTGAGCGTCCCGCCCGACGTCGGCACTTGGGTGAGCGACCGACGTCGACCTTTTTGGTCGGGATGTGAGAGAGGGATTGCGGAAATTGGTCGGGATGTGAGAGAGGAACTGGGCGAGGACACATTGCGTCAACGGACTAAATCCCGGTTAATTTTGTCCATCGACCTGCCTTATTCGCGCCAAGAGCATTACGATAAGGCACGACTCTCATTACTGAGCGCACTGTCATAACAATGACTAACCTAACCGGGGGAAATACCAATGAGCTATCAGCAACAACCGCAACAGACTCAGCCCTACGGCGCACAGGCCGGCGAACCGCCGCTTTGGGCTCCGTACTACGGCGCGCCGATCGGTGCCGCTGTAAAGCGCTTCTTCAAGAAGTACACCGTCTTCACGGGCCGTGCGAGCCGCAGCGAATACTGGTGGTGGACTTTGGTTTCAGTCGTCGTTAGCACGGTCTTTAACCTCATCGCCACCGTCGGTACTTCGGTCAGCCGGGACGGGTTACCTGTTTACGGCCCAGGCGCCGTCATCGGATTCATCCTCCTCGGCATCTGGGGCCTTGCAACGATTGTTCCCTCGATTGCCCTGACCGTGCGGCGCCTCCACGATGGGAATTTCAGCGGCTGGCTTCTGCTGCTGGTACTCGTGCCGTTCATTGGAGCCTTGGCTGTGCTGGTTCTCACGCTTCTGCCGTCCAACCCAGCCGGCCAGCGTTTCGACGTTCCGGGCAGCGTCTAGTCACACGCGGTAACCAAGATCCACGAGGGGCGGCACGTTACGTGCCGCCCCTCTTGCGTGCCCGGCGAACCGCACCGTGAAATGCTGTCAGTGACACGGACCAGCCCCAACGTTGAGGAGTCGGATGCCCAGGAAACTCAAACACTGCGCAGTGGTGGGCGGCGGTATTATCGGCGTCGCCGTCGCGCGGGAGCTGGCCAACAGGCTCGACGGCGTCCAAGTCACCGTGTACGAGAAAGAGGACCGGCTCGCCGCGCACCAGACCGGCCACAACTCCGGAGTGGTCCACGCGGGCCTCTACTACGAACCCGGCGGTCTCAAAGCCACACTATGCCGCCGGGGCGTGGAGCTGCTCAAGGAATTCTGCGCCACCAAGGGCCTCCCGTATGAAACGTGCGGCAAGGTGGTCATCGCCCAGACCGGGCAAGAGAAAAAGCGGCTGGAGAGCATCTTCGCCCGCGCCACGGCCAACGGCGTGCCCGGCGTACGGATGTTGCGTGGCGACCAAATAGGCGAGGTGGAGCCGAACGCCGTCGGACTTTCTGCTTTGCACTCGCCCGAAACGGCGATCGTCAATTACGCGGCCATCACCAACGCACTCGCCGACGACGTCAGGGCCGCGGGCGGGCACATCCGGCTGGGGCAGGAGGTCACCTCGCTGGCGCAGCAGGGGAGCGGTGTGGTGGTCCACACGAGGGACGGCGGCGAGCATTACGACCTGGTGGTCGCCTGCGCCGGGCTGCAGTCGGACCGCTTGGCGGCAGCGACCGGCGAGCCGGCCACTCCGCGCATCGTTCCGTTTTTCGGACAGTATTTCCTTCTGGGCGGCGACGCCAAAACCAAAGTCAAAGGGCTCATTTATCCCGTTCCGGACCCGAAACATCCTTTCCTCGGCGTGCACCTGACCAAGCGCATCGACGGCGAAATGATGCTCGGCCCCAACGCGTTCATTTCCTTCGGCCGCGAATCCTATTCCTGGAGAAACGTCAACGTCCGTGATGTTCTGAATTACACGCTGTTTCCCGGCTTTTGGAACTTCGCCCGCCAGAACGTCCCATCGGCGGTCCGCGAATTCCAAACCGTGGTCAGCAAGAAGAAATTCATCAAGGAAGCGATGCGCTTTGTGCCGTCGCTGGAAGGGGCAACGGTTCTTCCTGGCACGCGCGGTGTTCGTGCCCAGGCAATGAACGGCGACGGCTCGCTGGTGGACGACTTTGTGATTGCACGACGGCGGGACACGGTTTTGGTACGCAACGCACCGTCTCCCGGGGCTACTTCGTCCCTGGCGATCGCCGAGTACATCGTCCAGCAGGCGCTCCAGGACTGATCGAAACTGGCCGTGGGCACTGGCGGCGAGAGTTAACAAGCCCGTGACGCACGGGAAACGGACTCCACATCCGGGCTGGATACCGTTGCGGCATGATCGCATCGATATTGGCCGGACTGGGCACGAAAATCGCCTCGTGGATTGAAGCCGCGTATGTGCTGGACTGCGCCGATCCGGAGATCGAAGCGGGCCAGGACTGGACCTGGTTGCCGGCGCTCAGTGGGGTAACAGTTGCCAGTGCACAGGCCATTCAGTCCCATTCCGGAAAGGCCCGCATAGACGCCTAAGGGGTCACTCGAAAGCTGCAGAATGTTGCGTTGAGCACAGTATTCGTCCATCACGTGTACTATGCCCTAAACTGCTTCACTGAGGTGCCTGAAATGGCATTATGCAGCAACGAAAGCGAACCCCATGGCTACCGATTACGATGCCCCCCGCAAGACAGAAGAAGAGTCTCCCGCTGAATCGCTTGAGGCCCTTCAGGCGTCACGTGGATCCGGTGCACAGACTGCAGTCATCGACGTCGACGAAAACGACACTGCCGAAGGAATCGACCTTCCCGGCGCCGATCTTTCCGGTGAAGAACTGACCGTTATTGTGGTCCCGGAACAGTCTGACGAATTCACGTGTTCTTCCTGCTTCCTGGTCCGCCACCGGTCGCAGGTTGCACTGGAAAAGAACGGCCTCAAGTACTGCAAGGATTGCGAAGGCTAGACACGAAGCACCGCAAAACGCACGGAGCCCCGTCAGACCAGGATCGGTCGGACGGGGCTTTTGTACGTCGTCGTCAAAGATCACGCTGAGGTGTCGTTATCTTCGATCACGAACGAGTGCGCGAACGCCCCCAAATTCGCCGTTAAACCGGTGAAAAACCAGGCGTCGATCACCCTCCTGTGACCACTCGCAGGCCCCTTTAACGGTTGTGCGCCGAAGCGGCCACATACCGTCCAAAGCCCCCGCGACGCTCCTAGTCTTGAGGTATCCATCACTCCTGAAGGGGGCCCAAAAATGAGGAAGTTTCGTGCGGGTTTGGCAGCGGTTTTAGTAGCAGCCGGACTCGGTTTGGTGGCACCGGGGCCAGCCTCGGCTTCACCTTATTGCGGCATTATGTGGGGTTCGTTGGCGAAGGCCGACGCTGACATGAGTGCCGCCCAGGTCACCAACGTTCGTACGGGGCAGCAGCCGTGCTACGACCGCCTGGTGATCGACCTGGCCGGCAAGGTGGCTGGCTATTCGGTGCGGTATGTTCCCGTTGTTGTCCAGGATGGGTCCGGCTTCGAAATCCCGATGCTGGGTGATGCTGATCTGCAGGTTGTAGTGACGGCGCCGTCCTACAACCACAACGGCCAGCCCACCTACACTCCTGCGGCCAAAGCCGAACTGTCCAACGTAGCTGGCTACCAGACGTTCCGTCAGGTGGTCTTCGCGGGCAGTTTTGAAGGCTACACGAGCATCGGCTTGGGCGTCCGTGCCCGCCTTCCGTTCCGGGTGTTCACCTTGGACGGACCCGACGGCGGTTCGCGGCTCGTCGTCGACGTCGCCCATCGCTGGTAGGGGGCCCGCCCGAACCCGGGAGTGCGTCGGGAACGCGGGAGAGCGGCCCGTTCGCCGGAGCTATCCGGCGAACAGGCCGCTCTTGAGTGTTGTCGCAGCTTTCCCGCGATCTCGAAAGGCCTACTCGGGCACCACCAGCGCGGGGGTGTCCTTGCGGATGGTCTCGCCCCGGAAGAAGCCGGGCCGGATGCGGGACATGATCACCATGACCACGGCACCCATCGCCAGGATCCCCACGCCGAGCACGAACACGAGCCCCACGCCGAAGATTTCCGAGCCGCTTCCGAACTCCGGAGCCCAGCTGTCAACGGCGGTCTGCAGGAACACCACGAACAGGCCGACGCCACCAAGCAGCGGGCACAGGAGCCGCAGGACGAAGTTCCGGAGGCTGGAGAAGACGCTGTTGCGGAAGTACCAAACGCAGGCGATGGCTGTGAGTCCGTAGTAGAAGCAGATCATCAGCCCCAAAGCCAGGATGGTGTCGTTGAGGACGTTCTCGCTGATCACGTGCATCACGGCGTAGAAGCCCGCGGACAGGACGCCGGCCGCCACCGTGGCGAAGCCCGGCGTCGAGAACTTCCTACTCATGCTGCTGAAACGCTCAGGCAGGGCGCCGTAGTGCGCCATGGCGAGCAGGCTGCGCGACGGCGAGGTGAACGTGGACTGCAGCGACGCCGCCGAGCTGGACAGCACGGCGAGCGACATCAGGATCGCGAACGGACCCATGACCGGTGAGGCGAGTGCGGTGAAGACGTTGGAGTGGTTCTCGGCGTTGTTCAGGCCGATGCCTGTGTCTCCGACGCCGGCGAACATCATGGTGGCGATGGTGACCAGCAGGTAGATGCCCAGGACAATGACTGCCGTCAGTGTGCCTGCGAGGCCTGCGGTCTTTTTGCCGTTGGCGGTTTCCTCGTTGACTGTGAGGCAGACGTCCCAGCCCCAGTACACGAAGATCGACAGGGAGATGCCGGCAGCGATCTGGCCGAACGTTTCGATTTTGGTGACGTCGAACCAGTCCCAGCTGAACGGAACAGCGGTCTCGGACGTGGACCAGTTGGCGAAGGCCATGGCGACGAAAAGGCCGAGGACCAGCAACTGGAAGCCCACCAGGCCGTACTGCACAATCTTGGTGGTGTGCAGGCCCCGGTAGCTGACCCAGACGGCAAGTGCCACGAACACGAAGCACGTGGCAACGTTGAGCAGCTTGTTCGAGGCGAGGTCGGCGAGCTCGGGTGAGCCTGTGGCCTGTGCCAGGAACAGGTAGAAGAAGTCCACGGCGACGCCCGCCAGATTGGACAGGACAATGATGTTGGCTGCGAGCAGGCCCCAACCGCCCATCCAGCCCACCCACGGGCCGAACGCTTTGGTGACCCAGGTGAATGTGGTGCCGCTGTCCGGCGAATCGGCGTTGAGTTCGCGGTAGGCGAGGGACACCAGGATCATCGGGATGAACCCGATCAGGAAGATGACCGGCAGTTGCAGTCCGGCTTCGTTGACGGTTGGGCCGAGCGCGCTGGTGAGCGTATACGCCGGGGCGATGGTCGAAATGCCAAGAACGACGACGGCGAGGAGCCCCAGCTGCCCCGTCTTCAGTCCCTTGCCGCTGATGTCGTGCGACGTTGCGGCTGCGCTGCCGCCGTGGCTGATGGTCTGGCTCATGAGTGGCCCTTTCTAGATGGGCAAAGGCTGTTGCTGTGGTGCAAGTGACGCGTCGTGGGAGTCGGGTGAGACGGCTGTCACTATATGAATAGCATTCATTTAGTATGAGTGCAGTCACGCTCCGACGCAAGCGGCAAAAAATAAATTGCCGTCATTTATGGTTCGCGGGGGTGGCTAGCGCTTGGGCCGCGCCCGCACGTGCATGCGCTCACCTTGCTGCCCGAAGAGCGTGAGGAGCTCCACGGGGTCCTTGGTGGCGCTGGCGAACCAGTGCGGCGTGCGGGTGTCGAACTCCGCCGCTTCGCCGGGTTTCAGGACAAAGTCGTTCTCGCCCAGCACCAGCCGAAGCTTGCCGTTGAGGATGTACATCCAGTCGAAGCCTTCGTGCGACTGGGGATGGGGAATCTCTTTGCCGGTGGCGCCTGGAAGGACCATTTTGAACGCCTGGATTCCTCCCGGCCTGCGAGTCAGGGGCAAGGCCGTGCCCCACTCGTGCACGTGGGGCTTGAGGTGGATGCGCGGATCACCGGTCTCCGGGGCATCAATGAGTTCTTCCAGGGGGATCCGGTGAAGCCTGGCGATCGGCAGGAGAAGCTCCAGCGTGGGCTTCCGCTGCCCGGATTCCAGCCGGGAGAGCGTACTGACGGAGATTCCGGTTGCTGCCGAGGCCTCCGCGAGTGTCACGTTGCGTTGGGTCCGCAGGGCGCGGAGGCGCGGACCAACGGCGTCGAGCATCTTGCTGAAATCAGTGGCCATGGCTTCAGTTTGCCATACTGGCAAACTTTCTTGCTGAATCAGCCGCACCTGCCAACCATGGAAGAAGCGGCACGAAGGCCGCTTGAAGACATGGAGGCGCAGTGAGCCAGGAATCAATGAACAGCCAGTACGACGCCGTGATCATTGGAGGTGGCGCGGCCGGGCTAAGTGCCGCGGTGACGCTGGGCAGGGCCTTGCGGTCCGTCCTGGTGGTCGACGCCGGAGAACCCCGGAATGCTCCTGCCGTAGGGGTGCACGGTTTCCTGTCCCGGGATGGAATCAGCCCTGGGGAATTGTTGGAAGCCGGGCGAAAGGAAGTGCTCCAGTACGGCGGTCACCTTGTTTCCGGCGCCGCGGCGGCAGCCCGTTCGACGGCGGTTGCCGGGTCAGGTTCGGAACTCGGCTTTGATGTGGACTTGGCTGACGGCCGGAGAGTAGCAGCGCGCCGCTTGCTCGTTGCAACGGGCTTGACCGACGTGCTGCCCGAGGTCGGAGGGCTCCGGGAACGTTGGGGCAGGGACGTCCTGCACTGCCCGTATTGCCACGGTTGGGAGGTGCGGAACAAGGCGATTGGAATTCTGGGGTCAGTGCCGATGGCGTTGCATCAGACGTTGCTGTTCCGGCAATGGAGCCCCAAAATTACCCTGTTCCTCAACGACATCGTTGTGCCGACTGAGGATGAATGGGAGCAGTTGGCGGCCCGCTCCATCAGCGTCGTTGAAGGCAAAGTACGATCCTTGGAAGTCACCGACGACGCACTGAGCGGCATTGTCCTGGCATCCGGCACCGTGATTCCTGTGGAAGCCGTTGTCGTCGGCCCTCGGATGGAAGCGCGCTCGGCCGTACTGGAGTCTTTGGGAGTCCAGACCGTAGAACACCCCATGGGTGTTGGCCGCCATGTTGAAGTTGGTCCCCAAGGCGCAACGTCGGTACCGGGCGTGTGGGCTGCTGGGAACGTCACCGATCCCACCGGACAAGTGATGGCCTCCGCTGCCGCCGGCGTGATGGCAGGAGCGGTCATCAACGCGGACCTGATTGCTGAGGAAACGAGGCTGGCCGTGGAGGCGGCCCGGATGCAGCCGTCCCACTAGTCCCGGAGGTTGGGTTTGCTCGTCTTCATCGCAGTTTCTGATCCGGCGGGCGAGGCCTGGGCTGCCGTCCAGCTGGCCAGGAACGCGAGCTGTTCCTGTGCTTGGCTGCCAGGTTCGGCGGAGTAGGCGATCAAAGTCAGTCCTTCGCCGGGAAGCTCAAGTGCGTCGCCTGTGAGTTCGATTTCGCCAACCAGGGGGTTCCGCATCGATTTGCGGGCCGTGCGGTGGAACCTGACATTGTGGCGGGCCCACCGTGTGGAGAATTCTGTGCTGCCGGCCGCTAGGTCGCCGATGAGGCTGTTCAGGTAGCGGTCACGGGGGTTGCGGCCGGACTCGGCACGGAGTGCGGCCGCGAAATCGTTGGCCAGGGTCTCCCAGTCGAGAAAGAATTCCTTCGAACGGGGGTCGAGGAACATGAAGCGGGCGAGATTCAGGGGTAGTGCGGTGGGGCTGAGAATGCCGGTATAGAGCGCGAAACAGAGGCTGTTCGCGGCCACAATGTCCATCCGGGTGTTGCGGATATACGCGGGCGTGCCGGTCATTCCTTCAAGGATCCGTTCGATGCTCGGACGAACCTCGGCGCCTGTCCGGCGGACGCCCGAAGGACCGGAGGGGGCCGCCGCCTTGGCGAGGTCGAACAAATGGGCGCGTTCGGCCTCATCCAATTGCAGGGCGCGGGCCAGAGAGTCCAGGACGGAGTCGGACGCGCCCCGCAGGTTGCCACGTTCAAGGCGGGCGTAGTACTCCGTGCTGACTCCTGTCAGCAAGGCCACTTCCTCGCGCTTGAGCCCCGCGACCCTCCGGGTTCCGCTGAACGCGGTCAAACCGGCTTGAGCGGGCGTGATGCGCGCTCGCCGGGTCATGAGGAAATCGCGGACATCTTTGTTGTTGTCCATGGCTCAACGCTACGACGATCGGCAGAGGTCTAACAGGAACTGCCAGTACACCTCACAACAGGCACTCCTCCACGCGGGGAGGGACTGGTTCTCTTGAACATATGGAACATGTACCCGCCGCCACCACGTCGAAGGCTCCGGCCGAGAGGTTCGTTGGAGATGTCTACCTGACGCCGCTCCATTCCGGGCCGCCGCCCTCGAGGCTGGTGGCTGCGTTGGTCCACTTCACCCCCGGGGCCCGCACCAACTGGCACTCCCACGTTCTGGGCCAGACCCTCCACTGCACGGAGGGAAACGGACTCGTGGGAACCCGCGATGGAGCAGTCATCGTCATGCGGCCGGGAGACACGGTCCACACCCCGCCAGGTGAGGAGCACTGGCACGGCGCAGCGTCGGACAGTATCTTCTGCCACCTGGCGCTGGTGGAGCATCTGGACGGCGAGAGTGCCACATGGCACGAGCCGGTCAGCGAACTCGACTACCGGACCGCCCACACCTCAACCACCCGATAACCAAGCACCCCCGCAAAGGAAAACCATGAAAACTGTGACCCTTAACAACGGCGTCGAAATGCCGATCCTGGGCTTTGGCGTCTTTCAGATCCCCGACGAGGAAACCCAGGTTGCCGTCGAAGCTGCGCTCGCCGCGGGCTACCGTCACTTGGATACGGCTGCGTCCTACGGCAACGAGGCCGCCGTCGGCGCGGCGATCAAGGCGAGCGGAATCGCGCGTGACGAACTCTTTGTCACCACCAAGCTCTGGATCCAACACGCGCCCACCGGGAGCGTTGAACAGGACACGAAGCGGGCTTTTGAGAACTCGCTCCAGAGGCTCGGGCTGGATTATCTCGACCTCTACCTGATCCACCAGCCCCTCGGTGACTACTACAGCGAGTGGCGGGCCATGCAGGAGCTCAACAAGAAAGGCGTTGCCCGCGCGATTGGCGTGTCCAACTTCCACCCGGACCGGTTGGTGGACCTCATTGACCACAACGAGATTGTCCCTGCGGTTAACCAGATTGAGACCCACCCCTTCCACCAGCGCGAAGCCGACCAGGCCCTGATGCGGGAACGTGGCGTGCAGATCGAGTCCTGGGGGCCGTTCGCCGAGGGGCGCAACAACTTGTTCACTGATCCGGTCCTCAGCAACATCGGCGAGGCGCACGGCAAATCCGTGGCCCAGGTGGTGCTCCGCTGGCTCATCCAGCGTGACGTCGTGGTGATCCCCAAGTCGGTCCGGCCTGAACGGATGGCCCAGAACCTCGATGTCTTTGACTTCACCTTGACGGATGAGCAAATGAGCCGGATCGCAACACTGGACGCCGGCGACAGCCTCTTCTTCGATCACCGCGATCACGCCATGGTCAGCTGGCTGGGTGGACGCCGTTACAACTGATCCTGCCTGAAACCGAAAGAAACCTGACGAAAGGACACCAGCAGTGACAGAATCCACTCAGACCCGTGCCCAGCAGCTCATCGGCGATTTCGCCCCGAAGCTCGTCGACCTCACGGACGGGTTGCTCTTCGGCGACATCTGGAAGCGGGAGGAGCTTTCCCCGCGGGACCGGAGTCTCGTGACAGTCGCCAGCCTCATTTCGGGCGGGAACACGGAGCAACTCCGCGGCCATTTCGCCTTGGCCAAGACCAACGGGCTCACCGAGACCGAACTGAAGGAAGTCATTATCCATCTGGCCTTCTATGCCGGCTGGCCCAAGGCATTGTCCGCGCTGGCCGTGGCCAAGGAAGTCTTCACCGACTGAGCCCCCAGAAAACAGTCGACTTGTGGCGCGGGTGCGAGGACGATTAAGGGACAACCACGTTAGGAGGTTGGAGATGTGCTACTCGTACTATGAGGACTTCGAGCGGCGCACGAAGAAGGACTCCGTGCGTAAGCCTGAAATGCACAAGGATCCGGCGCCTGAGGCCCCTGCCGAGAACCGTCCACGGACGGAAGGAACGCGGTGGACCTTCCTGGCACGCCGTCGCAGGGAATTCGAGGTTTCCGAACCGACAATCGACCGCATCCGCGAGAAGGTCTAGCCATTGGGCTTGCCCCATCGTCCGAAGAAAGGCGCTGCTCTCGCGGCGCCTTTCGTGTTCCTGTGGGCCTACCTGACGGCAGCCGTTGTACTTCGCAGCACCAGTGTGGGTTCGATCAGCTTCCGCTCCGGTTCAAGTGTCGGGTCCTCGATCCGTGCCAGGAGCCTGTGCGCTGCGTCGACGCCCACAATGTCGCTTCGGTTGTCGACCGATGTGAGGTCAAGGTACCGCGACTTGGCCAAAGGGGAGTTGTCGTAGCCAATCACCGAGATGTCCGACGGCACAGAGAGTCCCCGGGCCTTGATCGCGGCGAAGGCGCCCAGCGCCATAGTGTCGTTGGCGGCGAAAATCGCCGTGGTGCCCGGGTGGTGGTCCAAGAGCCAGCAGGCGGCGCCGTAGCCGTCTTCCTCCGACGTCCCCTCCGACTCGCCGATGAGAAGTTCGACGCCGGCACTCGCCACGGCGCGTCGGAAACCGGCGCGCCGATGTGCTGACGCGCCGTCGGACCCTGACAGGTGGCCGATTCGCGTATGGCCCAGACCAAGCAGGTGGTTGGCTGCCATGCTGCCTCCGCCGTCGTCGTCGTTCGTTATCAGGTCCGCTCCTGCTGGGACGCCCTTCCGCCAGCCGGCTACCACGGTGGGGACCCAGGTCCGGGCGAGCATGGACTCGCTCGGTTCGGCGGCAATGACCAGGGCGTCCACGTGCATGGCCAGCAGGCCGTCCGTGGCTTCCTTGATGCGGTTCTCGCCGGGCCGGGAGTCGGCCAGCATGACCTGGTAACCGAGGTCTGAGAGGACTGACTCCATGCCGCGGAGGAGGTCAACGAACCAGAGGTTCCGGTAGTCGTCGATGACCAGCCCGATGCTCTTGGTGCGGCTGCTCGCGAGGGTGGTGGCCGCGCGGCTGGGCCGGTAGCCGAGTTCGGAGATGGCGTTGTGGACAGCGTCACGCCGCTTCGCACTGACCCGCTCGGGGTCCTTCAGGAAGAGGGAAACCAACGACGGCGAGACGCCGGCGTGGGTGGCGACGTCGTAAAGGGTGGGGCGTCGGGACTGGGCGCTGTTCAACGGAATCGGGTGCCTTTCGTGTCTGTCCTTGAGGATAGTCGGTTAATGATTGACAGGACATATAGACATAGTTACGATCATATCCAGCGTAAAAATTGTAGCGCTACAAAATGCCGTACAGCGCCCCACGCGGCGGCGAAATTTCGAAGGAGAAATCAATGGCTGAAAGCCTCGGCGTCGCCGTCATCGGTGCAGGCATGGCCGGCAAGGCCCACGCTGCTGCATACCGCACGGCATCTGCCCTCTACAGCCCCGTACTTCCCCAGGTGCGACTGGTCTCGATCGGGGATGTCAATGCGGAATTCGGTTCCTTGGCTGCCCGTCGTTTTGGCTACGAGCGCAACGACACGTCCTGGCAGGCCATCGCAGAAGCTGACGACATTGACGTGGTCAGCGTCGTGATCGCCAACTCGCTGCACCGCGAAGTGGTGGAAGGCCTGCTCGCTGCCGGCAAGCACGTTCTCTGCGAAAAGCCCCTCAGTGACACCTTGGAGGACGCCCGCGCCATGGCTGACGCTGCCCGCGCTGCTGAAGCCCGTGGGAACCTGGCCCGCATTGGCTTTACGTTCCGCCGCACGCCGGGCATCGCCTATATCCGCGACCTCATCCGGAACGGCGTCCTGGGCAATGTCCTGCACTTCAGCGGCCGCTACTGGACCGACTACGGTTTCAGCCCATCCGCTCCCATGAGCTGGCGCTACAAGGGCGGCCCCGGCTCCGGTGCGCTTGCCGACGTCGGAAGTCACCTGACGTACGTTTCCGAGTTCCTTTGTGGCGACATTAAGTCCATCAGCGGCGGTCGCCTCACGACGGCGATCGACAAGCGGCCCTTGCCTCTCGCGGCCGTCATGGGCCACGACCACGTTGCCGTCAGCGACACGTTCGAGGCCGTCGAGAACGACGACTACGCGGCCTTCAATGCAGAGTTCGCCAACGGTGCCGGCAGCTTCGAAGTTTCCCGCGTCGCGGCCGGACACGCCAACAGCCTCCAGTTCGAGGTCTTCTGCGAGAACGGCGCCGCCAAGTTCGACCAGCGCCGCCCGTCCGAAATCCAGCTGTTCCTCAACGACGGTTCCGGCAAAGAGAACGGCTACCGCCAGGTCATCCTCGGCCCGGACCACCCCTACATCGCCGGCGGCCTTGCCATGGATGCCCCCGAGGTTGGCTTCGGCCAGAACGACGCCTTCGGCTACCAAGCCCGCGCGTTCCTCGAAGAAGTTGCAGGTCTCAGCGAAGAAGCATCCCTGCCCCGCTGCGCCACCTTCGACGAAGGTGTCCGCAACATGGAACTGCTCGGGGCAGTCACCGAGTCCGCACTCAACAACGGAAAGAAGATCACGCTATGAAGCTCGGCGTCTACAACGCGATCCTGCACGACCGCCCGCTTCCCGAGGCCCTGAAGGTCATTGCCGATCTTGGCCTCACGGGCATCGAGATCAACACCGGTGGGTTCCTGCCCGCCGTGCACGTGCCAACCTTTGACCAGATCCTGGAAAGCGACGCGGCCCGCGACGACTACCTCGCGATCTTCGAAGGCACCGGCGTTTCCATCGCCGGCCTGAACTGCAACGGCAACCCGCTGCACCCCAAGCGCGAGATCGGCGAAAAGCACGCGGAAGACATCCGCCGCTCCATTCGGTTGGCCCACCGCCTCGGCCAAAACCGCGTGGTCACCATGTCCGGCCTGCCAGGCGGAGAACCCGGAGCTACCACCGTTAACTGGGTGGTCAACGCCTGGAACTCCGCCGCTCTCGACGTGCTCGACTACCAGTGGGGTGTTGCTGCGGAGTTCTGGAAGGAAACCGACCGCCTTGCCGCCGACCACGACGTCAAGGTGGCCTTGGAACTGCACCCGCAGAACATCGTCTTCAACACGGCCGACGTCTACAAGCTGATCGAGCTCACCGGCGCCACGCACGTGGGCGTGGAACTGGACGCTTCACACCTGTTCTGGCAGCAGATGGACCCGGTGGCCGTGGTCCGCGAACTCGGGCCTCTCGTGTTCCAGGCCGCTGCCAAGGACGTCCGCGTCAACAAGGAAAACGCTGCGCTCTACGGCGTGCTGGACAACAGCTTCCGCCGGCTCTCCCCGGACGAGAACCGCACCAACCTGGGCGGCGACGAGTGGGCCAACGAGTGGCCCAAGAACTCCGCCTGGGACTTCGTGGCACTGGGTCGCGGACATGACACGGCCTACTGGACCGAGTTCCTCCGCGCGCTCCATGAGGTTGACCCGAACATGCTGGTCAACATCGAGCACGAAGACGTTTCCCTGGGCCGGATCGAGGGCCTTCAGGTTGCGGCCAAGGTGCTGCGGGATGCCGACGCTGCGCTGAACGTACCTGCCTAAAGAAAGTCGACCCCGTTCAACGGACATTTCACCCTGTCACCCGGTGGTGAATTGTCCGTTGGGCGGGGTTCCTTTGGCCCACAAGCTGCTACTTGGGAGCGCTCAAGAATTCGCGCGCGGCCGTGACGAGTGCCTCGGTGCCGGCCGTCAAGGTCGGCTGGATGATGGGCGCAAAGTACGGCGAGTGGTTGGAGGGAACGTCCTCCGGCAGGCGGCCCGTTGTGGCCCAGTCCTTGAAAAATGATGCATCCATGCCACCCAGGAACCAGAAAACCAGGGGAGCCCCCGCAGCTGTTGAGAGCTCGCCAACGTCTTCACTGCCTGACACGGGTCCCGGATCAATGACCTTGGTGTCGCCAAACTTTGCCCGGAATGCTGCCGTCACCCGGCCGGCGGCCGATTGGTCATTGACTGTCAACGGGAAGCGCTCTTCGTAGTGGAATTCAGGCTCCTTGGGAGAGCCTGATGCCGTCGATTCGCTGCGGACGATGCGCTCGATCGAACCCAGGATCCTTTCCCTGGTGGGGTCGCTGAAGGTTCGGATGCTCAGGCCCAAGGTGGCTGTCTCGGGAATGATGTTGTTCTTGGTTCCCGAGTGGATCTGTCCCACTGTCACCACGGCGGAATCACTGGCGGCGAGTTCCCTGGCGACGATCCCTTGCAAACGCATGGTTGCAGCGGCGGCCATGAGCACGGGATCGATGGTTGTTTCGGGCCGCGAGCCGTGACCACCACGTCCGTGAAGTGTCACATTGAGGGAATCGGCCGAGGCCATGGTGACGCCGGGCCGGACACCGAACCACCCGGCCGGGAACGGCGCCACATGCTGGCCCAGTACAACATCGGGCTTGGGCACCAAGTCATAGAGACCGTCCGCGACCATCGCCTGCGCTCCGCCGCCCCATTCCTCGGCCGGCTGGAACACCGCGATCAGGGTTCCTTGCCATTCGTGCTTCTGGCCGGCGAGCATTTCCACCGCTCCGATAAGGCAGCTCACGTGGACGTCGTGCCCGCACGCATGCATCACCGGCACGTCTTTTCCGTCATGGTCGACGCCGACTGCCGAGCTTGCGTAGTCCAGCCCGGTGGCTTCCTTGACGGGCAGCCCATCCATATCGGCGCGGAGCATGACAACCGGGCCGGGACCGTTTTCGAGGACGCCCACTACGCCGGTTTTGCCTACATAGCGGTGCACCACGAACCCCAGCTCATCCAGGTGCCTGCCGACGATTTCGGCCGTTCGTACTTCCTGGAACGAGAGCTCCGGATTCGCGTGGAGGTCTTTGTAGAGTTCTTCAAGATCGATTGTCATGAGGGATTACCCTTACCGTTCGACTCCGCAGGTTTGGCCAGTGTATCGAGATACAGGAATGCCGGGCCGCATCGGTGGCCCGGCATTCCCGGTTCGAAAGAACCTACTTCGCCTTCGGAACGCTGCGGAGTACGACGGCGGCAAGCACCGCCGCGCCGGCCATCAGTACCAGCCCAATCGCCGCAGTGATGTGGACCCCGGATTCGAAAGCTGTCCGGGCGGCGGCTGTCAGTGCGTCCGACAGGGGAGCGGGTAGTGCAGCGGCGGCGTCCACGGCGCCGGCCAGTGTCTCCCCGGAATTCCCTGCAGAATTGGCGGAGAGACCATCAGGCAGGATGAGGTTGTGCTGGTAGGAAGCCGTGAGGATCGAGCCGAGGACCGCAGTTCCCAGCAGCGAACCGAGCTCGTACCCTGTCTCAGAGATCGCTGATGCAGCGCCGGCCTTGGCTGCCGGCACGGCACCAAGGATGAGGTCGTTGGAGATCGTCTCCGCGGCACCCGCGCCTATAGCCAGTACGGTCAAGGCCGACAGCAGGAATACAGGCCCGGTTCCGTGGTCACCTACAGCTACTACGAGGTATCCGACGGCGCTGAGGGTCAGGCCGCCTGCCACAACGAAACCTGGCCGCACACGCTTGACCAGGGGCACCACCAGCAGGCCGGCGGCCACTGTTGCCAGGAGTGCGGGAATCATGGCGATCCCGGCTTCCATGGGGGACTGGCCCTCAACGAGCTGCAGGTGCTGGGCAAAGAAGTAGATGAAGCCCGTCATGGAGAACAAGGAGAGCACGTTCGCCACGATCGCGGTGCTGAACACCTTGTTCTTGAACAAGCGGACATCGAGCATCGGGGCCGCAAGGTGCCGTTGGCGCCGGACAAAGAGAATGCCCATGATGAGGCCGAAGCCCATGAAGGCCACTGCGGAGGCGCCGAATCCATGCACGGCGAATTCTTTGATGCCGTAGACGAACGGGGCCATGGTCAGGACGGACAGGGCAATGCTGGGCACGTCGACCCGACCGGGATTGGCATCTTTGGATTCCGGGATGAAGGTGGTTCCGAAGGCCAGGAGCGGCAGGAGCAGGAAGGTAGCCACCAGGAACACGGCGCCCCACCAGAAATGCTCCACGAGCCAGCCGCCAAAGATCGGCCCAAGTGCGGCGCCGCCGGAAAAGCCGGCCGCCCAAACTGCGATCGCGAGCCGCCGGCGGTTGGGGTCCACAAAGATGTTCCTGATCAGCGACAGCGTGGATGGCATCAGCATCGCGCCAAACACACCCAACGCGGCCCGGCCGGCAATGAGCCATTCCGCCGATGGTGCAAACGCCGTGGCCGCCGAGACTGCAGCGAAGCCGGTGCTGCCGATCAGGAGCAGCCGACGCCGACCGATCCTGTCGCCGAGGTTGCCCATGGAGACCAGCAGTGCAGCCAGGACCAGCGGGTATGCGTCCACGATCCAGAGCAGCTGCACGCCACCCACGTCCAGGGTGCGGGCAATTTCCGGCAGGGCGAAGGTGAGGGCGGTGTTGTCCACTGCTACCAGCAGTACCGGGAACATCAAGAGTGCCAGGGCGGTCCAGTCGCGCCACGGTGCCGGCTGGCGCGCGGCGGACGCCTGGGCGGGGCTCTCAATCGCGACGGGCCTGCGCACGGCGGTCCCGCGCTCGACGGTCCCGCGCTCGACGGTCTCTTGTTCGGTGGTACGGGGGCTGGGGGTAGAGGACAAAGTGAACATGCCCCTAACTGTACCGTCCAGACGGTACAGTTACAAATGTCGAACGATGCACCTTTAGGGAATGATGTACTCATGCCACGAAAACCTGTTGCCCGGGACGCTGTCCTGGATGCCTACGAAGCCCTTCTGATTGAGGTGGGGGAGCGTGCTGCCACGCTCGACGCCGTCGCCAAGCGGGCAGGGGTCTCCAAAGGCGGGTTGCTGTATCACTTCCCGAGCAAGGAATCCCTGATCAGCGCCTTGCTTGAGCGCTTGGATCAGCTGGCTCAGGAGGATATCGAGCAAATGAAGGCTGCGCCCGACGGCTCTGCCGTGTACTTCATTCGGTCATCGCTCTGGGCCGGAACACCCATGGACCGGGCCTTCGTCGCAGCGACCCGACTGGCTGAAGTGGCCCACGAAGAGACCCGACGCCGGTTCGCGGGCATTCAACAGCAGTGGCTCGATGTCCTGGCCGAAGACGTGGGGCCTGAGGTTGCCAAAGCCGTGAGCTACATGGGCGACGGGCTGTATTTCAACGCGATGTTCGAAGGCGGCCAAGAAGGCGGACAGGAGGGCGGCAACGCCGGTCGGGAGGCCGACGTCGAAATCCTGCTCCGGGTCCTGGACCGCCTGCGGAAGTAACCAGTCATCCATTTGCGGCGGGGCCCGCCGCGTAGGACAATTAACCCTTGTGGCCTGTCCATAAATTGGTCGCAACAACTGAATACGCCTTTGATCTGCGGCGGGAGAGTCCTGCAAGCAAGTGATGCGGGCGCCGTAGGAGCAAACCCTCCCCAGGAATCTCTCAGGCCCATGCACCGCCGCGGCGAGGCAACTCTGGAAAGCAGCAGGCAATCAGTCCGCGCCACTGGCGCCAAAGATGCTGTGCTCACCGACGGTGCAAGCGATGTGCCATGCGAAAGCGTGGCAGCGTGGAAACTCTCAGGTCCAATACAGAGCGGGGAGGAACCCGAGCCGCTGTGGCGTACCCAAACGCCGCCCAAGTATTGGAGTTCCTTCGTGACGGTTAGTTCTGCCTCCACCACCTTCGTCGATCGGCATATTGGCGCCCGCCGCCAGGCCGACATTGACACCATGCTGAAGTCCGTCGGTTACGACACCGTGGACTCGCTGGTAGATACCGCAGTTCCCAACGACATCCGCCAGGATGTTGCGCTGACTCTGCAGAACGCCCTGAGCGAGGTCGAGGTTCTTGCCGAGCTGCGCAAGCTGGCCTCGAAGAACAAGACGGCCGTTCAGATGATCGGCCAAGGTTACTACGACACCGTGACGCCTCCGGTGATCCGCCGCAACATCCTCGAAGCGCCGGCCTGGTACACCGCGTACACCCCGTACCAGCCTGAAATCTCGCAGGGCCGCCTCGAAGCACTCCTGAACTTCCAGACCATGGTCCAGGACCTTGTGGGCCTGCCGATCGCCAACGCCTCCCTGCTGGACGAAGCAACGGCAGTGGCCGAGGCAGTCCTTATGATGCGCCGGGCCAATAAGTCCACCGGACAAAACGCAGCCGCCAGGGACGGCAAGACCGTCCTTGACGCCGATTGCCTGCCGCAGACCATCGCGATCGTGAAAGGCCGCGCCGAGGCACTCGGGTTCGAGGTTGAGGTCGCTGACCTCTCGCTCGGGCTCCCGGAAGGCGCCATCAACGGCGTCGTCCTCCAGCAGCCGGGCGCTTCCGGCCGCGTGTTCGACCACTCCGGCGTCATTGCCGACGCCAAGGAACGCGGTGCCCTGGTGACGGTCGCAGCAGACCTGCTCTCCCTGACGCTCATCACGCCTCCGGGCGAGCAGGGCGCCGATATCGCCGTCGGTTCGGCCCAGCGCTTGGGCGTTCCGCTGTTCTTCGGCGGCCCGCACGCTGCGTACATGGCCGTCCAGAAGGGGCTCGAGCGTTCCATGCCCGGCCGTCTGGTGGGCGTTTCCAAGGACGACGCCGGTGTCCCTGCCTACCGCTTGGCGCTGCAGACCCGCGAGCAGCACATCCGCCGCGAGAAGGCCACGTCCAACATCTGCACTGCCCAGGCGCTGCTCGCCATCGTGGCGTCGATGTACGCCGTTTACCACGGTCCCGAAGGCCTGAAGGCGATTGCTGAGACCGCCCACGGCCACGCCCGGACCCTCGCCGCTTCCCTGAAGGCTGCCGGCGTCGAGGTCCTTCACGGTTCCTTCTTCGACACGATCACCGTCAGCGTTCCCGGTAAGGCTGCCGAAATCGTCGCCGCCGCCGAGGCAAAGGGAATCAACCTGCGCGGCATCGACGCCGACACCGTCGGCATCTCCGTTGACGAGACGACCACGACGGCGGTTGTCGCCGACGTCGCAGCCGTCTTTGGCGCTTCGGTCACCGAAACCGCTGAAGGCTTTGCGCTGGAGGCATCCGTTGAGCGCTCGAGCGATTACCTGCAGCACCCGGTGTTCAACACCCACCGTTCCGAGACCCAGTTGCTGCGCTACATCCGCAAGCTCTCGGACCGCGACCTCGCACTGGATCGCACCATGATCCCGTTGGGTTCCTGCACCATGAAGCTCAACGCCACGGCCGAGATGGAAGCCATTTCCTGGCCCGAGTTCGCCTCCATCCACCCGTTCGCTCCGGACTCCCAGACCGAAGGCTGGCGTGAACTCATCGCCGACCTCGAATCCCAGCTGACCGAAATCACTGGCTACGACCAAGTCTCCATCCAGCCGAATGCCGGTTCCCAGGGCGAGCTCGCGGGCCTTCTTGCGATCCGCGGCTACCACCACTCCCGTGGCGATGAGCAGCGCAACGTCTGCCTCATTCCGGCTTCCGCGCACGGCACCAACGCGGCCTCTGCGGTGCTCGCAGGCATGAAGGTTGTTGTTGTGGCTACCGCCGCTGACGGCACCATCGACCACGCCGACCTCAAGGCCAAGATCGAGGCCAACAGGGACGTCCTCTCGGCCATCATGATCACCTACCCGTCCACGCACGGTGTCTACGATGCCGACGTTCGCGAGGTCTGCGACGCCATCCATGAGGCCGGCGGCCAGGTGTACATCGACGGCGCCAACCTCAACGCACTCGTTGGTTTGGCCCAGCCGGGCAAGTTCGGCGGCGACGTTTCACACTTGAACCTGCACAAGACCTTCTGCATCCCGCACGGCGGTGGCGGACCGGGCGTTGGCCCGGTCGCAGCCAAGGCACACCTCGCGCCGTTCATGCCGGGCGACGCAACATCCTGGACCGAAGGCAACGACGTCCCGATTTCCGCATCCCGTTTTGGCTCGGCCGGCGTGCTGCCGATCTCCTGGGCCTACGTAAAGCTCATGGGAGGTCAGGGCCTCACCGAAGCAACCAAGTCTGCGCTGCTCGCTGCGAACTACATCGCTTCCCGCCTCAACGACCACTTCCCGGTTCTCTACACGGGCGAAGGCGGACTCGTGGCCCACGAGTGCATCCTGGACCTGCGCGAACTCACGGCCAAGACCGGCGTCACCGCTGAGGACGTTGCCAAGCGCCTCATCGACTTCGGCTTCCACGCACCCACGCTGGCGTTCCCCGTTGCGGGAACGCTCATGGTGGAACCCACCGAGTCCGAAGACCTCGTGGAGATCGACCGCTTCATCGAAGCCATGATCACCATCCGCAAGGAAATCGACCAAGTTGCCCACGGCGACTTCACGGTAGAGAACTCGCCGCTGCGCAAGGCACCCCACACAGCGGCCGCCGTCGTAAGTTCTGATTGGGACCGCGCGTACCCGCGCGAGCAGGCCGCCTTCCCGGTCCACCACCTCAAGCAGGACAAGTACTTCCCGCCTGTTGGCCGCATTGACGGCGCGGCCGGTGACCGCAACCTCGTGTGCTCTTGCCCGCCGATCGAAGACTTCGAGAACTAAGGACGGTCCCGCAATGACTGAGAATTACACAGCTCTCTACGAAGAGCACAAGAAGCTGGGCGCGTCCTTCACCGATTTCGGTGGCTGGCAGATGCCGCTCAAGTACTCCTCCGAGTTGGCCGAACACCACGCAGTGCGCAAGTCTGCCGGCCTGTTCGACCTCTCCCACATGGGCGAAGTCTGGGTCACCGGACCGGAAGCCGCTGCATTCCTCGACTACGCCCTGGTAGGCAAGATCTCTGCCATGGCCATCGGCAAGGCCAAGTACTCGCTGATCTGCCAGGAAGACGGCGGCATCATCGATGACCTCATCACGTACCGTCGTGGCGAGGACAAGTTCCTCGTGGTGCCGAACGCCGGCAACGCCAAGGTAGTGGCTGCTGCGCTGCTGGAGCGCGCCGCTGGTTTCGACGTGGTTGTTGAGGACGCTTCCGCCGAGACCTCGCTGATTGCTGTCCAAGGTCCGCGGGCCGAAGCCATCCTCCTGCGCCTTGTGCCCGCAGAGCAGCACGCGCTGGTCACCGAACTGAAGTACTACGCCGCTGTTGAGGTCCCGTTCACGTTCGACGGCGGCACCCAGGATCTGCTGCTGGCCCGCACCGGATACACCGGCGAAGACGGCTTCGAGATCTTCGTGGCCAACGAATCCGCAGCAGCGCTGTGGCAGGCAGTCGCCGACGCCGCCGAAGAAGGCGAACTCACCCCGGCCGGTCTGGCTTCCCGTGATTCGCTGCGGCTCGAAGCCGGCATGCCGCTCTACGGCAACGAACTCTCCCGCGAAGGCAACCCCTTCGCTGCAGGACTCGGTCCCGTGGTCGCACTTTCCAAGGAAGGCGACTTCGTCGGCAAGGAGGGACTCGCTGCGCTCAAGGCCGACGGCGCCGGCTCCACCAGCGGGCGCAAGCTCGTAGGCCTCAAAGGCCTGGGCCGCCGCGCTGGTCGTAGCCACTACCCGGTCCTCAAGGACGGTGCCGTGGTTGGCGAGGTCACCTCCGGCCAGCCCAGCCCGACGCTCGGCTACCCGGTAGCGCTTGCCTACGTGGACGTCGAGCACAGCGAGCTTGGCACTGCTTTGGACATCGATCTGCGCGGTAAGAGCGAGCCATTCGAAGTCGTTGCATTGCCGTTCTATAAGCGCCAAAAGTAGGCCGGGAGTCTTCGAACCTGGCGACCTCTGCATGCTCGGTCGCATGTGCGCCCGCTGAGCGGACGCGATGCTCCCTTAGACGCATGCTGCCGGTCGCCAGGCTCGAATCCGATTGCCCACCGGCGATTCGTGAACCGCTTAATGCTGGAGGAGTGGCAACCTGCCGGGGGTGATCCGGTGCGCCGTACCCCCACCCAGCCATAGTTTTTGATCAACCACAGTAAGGAAACAGAATGCCCAAAGTAGCGCCCGAACTTCAGTACTCCGACGAGCACGAGTGGGTCTCCCGCGAAGAAGGGAACCTTGTATCCGTCGGGATTTCCGAGGTTGCCACTGACGCGCTGGGCGACATCGTGTACGTCGATCTGCCCGAGGTTGGTTCCACGGTGACCGCAGGCGAGACCTGTGGTGAGGTTGAGTCCACCAAGTCTGTTTCGGACCTGTACTCGCCGGTGACTGGTGAGGTCACGGAGATCAACGATGCCGTAGTGGGCGATCCTGCCCTGATCAACAACGATCCTTACGGCGCCGGCTGGCTCTTCAAGGTTGCGGCTGAGTCCGACGGTCCGCTGCTTTCGGCCGAGGAGTACGCCTCCAAGAACGGCGGAGACCTCTCGTAGCTCCTGGTGCCTTGGCTGGCCATTTCGGGGGTTCGCTGCTGGATATGCCGTCCGCACGGCATGTTGCGCAGTGATACCCCGGTCCGGCACCGAAACGCCTGCCCCTTGGGCCGGCGTCCGGAAGCGGGCGTCTAAGGGAGCTTCGCGTCCGCTCAGCGGGCGCTCAAGCGACCGAGCCCGCGGAGGATGCCGTCCCATCGGGCCCACACCGCGGCCACTTGGGCGTAGCGTGGGATAAACAAACTGAATAATTTGCGACGCCGGGTTGCCGCCTTTGGGGGCCATCCGGCGTTGTGCTTCGGCTGTCTGCCGCCACAAGCGGGGAGGCCATCCGGCAGGACCATCTGCCGGACCGTTTCAAGCTGTATTAAGGGATCCCGACTATGGCTGTTGGTGTTTTCGATCTGTTCACTGTGGGTATTGGCCCGTCGAGTTCGCATACTGTGGGGCCGATGCGGGCTGCTGCGGTGTTCGCTGGTGAGTTGCGTGAGTCCGGTGTGCTGGATCGGGTGGCGTCGTTGCGGGTTGATTTGTATGGTTCGTTGGCTGCGACGGGTCGGGGCCACGGGACCATGACTGCGACTTTGTTGGGTCTTGAGGGTTACCACCCGGAGTTGATCTTGCCCGATGAGGTGGAGGAGCGGTTGGCTGCGATCGCGGAGACCGGGAAGCTGAATTTGGCTGGTGCTGGCGGTGCTGGTGCCGGGGTTCAGTTGGCGTATGCGGTGGAGGATATGGTCCTGCATCCGTTGACGGTGTTGCCGCGGCATACGAACGGGATGAAGTTCGCCGTCTCTGATGCTGAGGGCACCATGTTGCGGGAGGCGACGTTTTTCTCTGTGGGTGGGGGGTTCATTGTCCGGGAGGGTGAGGAGGACGCGGCGCGGGCGGAGTTGGAGGAGACGAAGGCGGAGTTGCCGTTGCCGTTCCGGACGGCTGCTGAGTTGATGGGTCGGTGTTCCTCGAAGGG
>NZ_JBIVQG010000014.1:0-115112 GCF_044755025.1 Paenarthrobacter sp. NPDC092416 | reverse complement strand
AACCAGCCACAACACCGGATAGCCGCCACCGCGGCACCCGGGAATGAACGAACCCGAAGTGGGGAAGAACGCCAACCAAGCGCTCTTCCCCACTTTCGGCTCAGGCTACTCGTTGTCCGGTTCCCCCACAGGCTTCTCCGCAGGCCAATCGACGTCGAGCTCGTATCCCTCGTGCTTTTGCAGGTACGCGGCAATGTACGGGCAATGCGGAATGATGCGTTTGCCGGAGGCCACGACGTCGTCCAAAGCGAAATGCGCCAGCACCTTGGCCAAGCCCTGTCCTTTGAACTGGGGTTTGGTTTCGGTGTGCATGAAATCGATGTGACCGGGCCTGTCGATGAACTGCGACATCACTGCCAACTCACCGTCCACGCGAAGTTCGTAGCGGTGAAATTTGTCATTCCGCACCGTGGTGACGCCTGGGCTGAACGACTCTGCCAGTGAATCCATATACTCGGTCATGATTCGAGATTGGCACGTAAAACGTGCTCTGGCAATGGCCGTTTGCTGCCCGGCCGCGGCGTGGCCGGCTCCGGCCGCGGCGGCTGGGCCAAGGGTGCGGGAACCCGCCCCAGCAAGAGGACGGCGAGCGCAAAGCATGCCGCTCCCCCGCCCAGCAGGGCCAACGTCAGCCCGTTGAAAGCAGCATCGGCTACCGGAATGAAAACCACGACGGCGGCAGTCACCACGGCGGTCCGCGAGCGGCCCCGCGCGTGGCTGGCCGCCGTCGGACGCTCTTCAAGCCTGCCGCCCAACAGGACCACCGGAACCAGCAACGCGATGATGGCGAGGAAAACGGGGATCCGCGCCCACCACCATTCCGCCGTGCCCGCGGCGGGTTTGGGGAAGTCCGTGAGCAGGAGGAGTCCGGACATGGCTACCAACAGTGGAAGGTGCCACAGGTAGATGGTCATGGACCTTCGCCCGGCGCCGGCAACCAGGGCGCGGATCCAACGAACCTCTGCCACCCATCGCAGACCTGGCCGCAGCAGTTGCAGCGTGGCCGTCTGGGAGATACCCAGCAAAAGGAGGCAGAAGTTGGGCGGGTTGATGTTCTCCACCATGTTGCCCGGATATACGGCCACGCCCGTGACAATGCCAAGGAGCAGGTTGCTTGTGGTGATGGCGCCTACCAGCCAAGTGCGGCTGCGGTGCTCGAAGAAGCCATCGGCCGCAAAAAAGCCCAACTGCTGTACCGCGCACCAAACGAACACCATGTTGGTGAACGCGAGCAGGGGTAAGGCACCGCGCAGGGAGTCGACGGCGATGATCAGCGCTACAAGGACGCCAAAGGTCAGCCATGGGGCACGCTCGTGGAACCGGGCCATCAACGGAACGCTGAGCTGGGCTGTGAGGTAAGCCGCAAGGAACCACAGTGGCATGCCAGCGCCCGTTGCCATCAATTGGATCACTTGCGGATCGACACCGAGCAGCAGTGCGGCCCAGAGGCCTGCCCACATGAAAGCAAGCAGGACCATGGCCGGGCGAACCAGGCGCAGTAGCCTGAGCTGGGCGAAGTCGAAGCCGTTTCCGCCACGGGCTTTGAGGCGCCGCCATGACTGCAATCCTGTAATGCCTCCAAGCACAAAGAACAGCGGAACAATCATGAGTACCCAGACAACCGGCACGAACCAGCCCTGCTCCATAAGGGTATTTTCAGTTGCGACTTTCCCATCGCGTTGAAGCACAGGGCTGACCATCATGCAGTGCGCCGCGACCACCAGCAGCAGGCAGAAGAAACGGACAAGGTCCATCACGGAATCCCGCTGCACGGCCGTTCCCTGGCCGGCGGTTGTGTGCAGTTGCCTTGGACCTGCCACGGCTCTCCCTACAAATCTGCTGAGTCTGCCTGCTGACTCCATTGTCCGCCCGCGCTGCATTCAAACACAGTGGTGGCACGCGGAAACGGAACCGGGTCGCGCGGTCCCGGCTCCGTTTGAGGGACGCCTACATGAAGGCTGGCTGGGACAGCAGCCGGTCCCGCTGTTCCAGGTCCATGGCTGCCGCGCAGGCCGCTGCGGCCAGGCCGAAGGCGCTGTCAAGGACTGCCTTGTCCGCGCCCGCCGAAGCACCAAAGGCAGCAAACTCCGCGGTATGGTGGGCGGCCCCGCGAACCTCGTATCCGACCACCGGGTGGATGGATGGCACTACTTGCGAGACGTTGCCCATGTCCGTTGAGGCCACCGGATCAGCATTGAAGGCAACATCCCTCCCCTTGGCGCGCATCGCATCCTGGTAGGCCTGCGACAGGAACGCATCCTGGCGCAGTTCTGCATAATCGTTTCCCGTGGGGGTCACTTGCAGGGTGCAGCCGCTGGCGTGGGCACCGGCTTCGAGGCAGCGCCTCACCTTGTCCTGGATGACCCGCAGGTTTTCAAAGCTGGGCGCCCTCATTTCGACACTCGCCCGGGCACGCTCGGGGATGACGTTCACTGCACTTCCGCCTTCGGTCACGATCAGCGAAACAATCGATCCGACCGGCAGCTGCTGTCGCGCCAACGCAATGGCTGTCTGCGCGACTACCAACGCATCCAGGGCGTTAACCCCCTCGGCCGGAGCAGCCGCCGCATGTGCAGGCCGGCCCTCAAACAGCACATCCCACATGCACATGGCCAATGACGAGCCACCTACAACATCTGATGCGCCTGCATGGGCCATCATGGCCAGCGAGACGTCGTCCAGAAACCCTTCGTCGATGAGGTCCACCTTGCCGCCGGTGGTCTCTTCGGCGGGTGTGCCGAGGACCTTGACGGTGATTCCCAGGTCCGTCGCCACTGCCGCCAATGCCAGTGCGGCACCCACCGCGCTGGCGGCGTTCACGTTGTGCCCACAGGCATGGCCGATGTCCGGCAACGCGTCGTATTCAACACAGAGCGCCACCACGAGTTCGCCGTTGCCGTAGGTTGCGCTGAAGGCAGTGGACTGCTGCGGCTGGGGGCCATCGAAGCTGAAGCCCGCCGAGCGGAGGACCTTGCTGACCCTTTTGACGGCGCGGAATTCCTGGCCGCCCAGTTCGGGGTCCGCGTGAATGGCATGGCTCAGGTCCAGCAATTCCCGCGTCCAGCGCCGCACTGCGCTGTCCAGCGTGGCGTGGATGTCCCCTTGGGATACGCGTACGACGGCGGGCCCTCTGGTCCCGCTGGTCAGTCCGGTCCTCATGCCGTCACTTCCGCGGGCTGCCGCTTCGGGTAGCCGGCGCTGGCGGCCGCCGCGATTAGTGCGGCAACGGCCAAGGCTCCCCAGATGGTGAACAATCCTGTTTCGGTGATGCGACCGGATTCCACAGAGGCGGATGACAGGAGTTTGACCACGGCCGCTCCCACGGCGATTCCTACGGACAATGCGAGCTCGTTGAGCCCGGCTGCGGTGGAGGTCTCTTCCACGGGGACACCCTCAACAGACAGTGACCGCGTTCCGGCCTGGTACATCCCCAAGCTCAGGTTGAACAGGGCAAAACCGGTGCAGTAACCGGCAAAGGAACCGTGGGCGAGCATCATTACCAGGAAACCGCCGGCCAGGAGCAACCCGGCAAATACCAGCGTGGCACGCTCGCCGAAAAGCTTGAGCGCACGCGCCGTCATCAGCGATGAGACCAGCGACAACACTGAGGCCAGGGCAAGGACTATGGCTATCATCAGCGGGCTCAGGCCGAATCCGTAGCCGGACTTCTCCGGGTTTGAGTGCAGGAAGATTCCGTTCGTGCCGAAGTAGCTGATCGAGGCGAAGCCAAAGAAGAACGTAGCAACCGAGATCGAGCGGATCCGCGGGTTGGCGAGCATCCGCAGGTCCATGAACCGCTTACCAGCGGCCGAGCCATAATCGCGTTTTGCCCAGTACCCCAGCAGGGCAAGGCCTGCCACGCCGGCCACGAGTGTGCGGACGTCGAACCAACCCCATTCAGGCCCCATGGAGAGTGCAACAACAAAGCCGATCAGACCCAGCGAACAGGCCAGAAGCGGCCGAAGGGCGATGCCCTCACGGGTGGGGACCCCGGCGTCGGGCAGTACAAAAGAACAGACCAAGGCCACTACCGCGAACGGAACCGCAACCCAGAAACCAAGGGTGGGATCGGTGACACCAACAATGCCGGCCAGCAGTCCCCCGGCGCCAACCATGATCATCAGCATGCCGATCATGACGCTCACTCCAGTGCGTGTATGGGCGGGGCTGGAGACGCGCAGGATGCCCATCATGAGCGGGATGAAACCCACCACGCACGTCAGCATGACCACGCCCAGGGTCACGGTCCACAACGATGGCCACAGTGCCATTTGCAGCACGCCAAGCGTCACAACACCAGTGGACCAGCGCAGAACCAGCCTGTAACCGTAGCTGTCGCCGAGCCTCGAAATGATCGGTGTGAGGACGGCGAAGCTGACATTGGAGATGAGGAAGATGCCGTTGATGGTGGGGTCGTCGATCTGGAAGACCGGGCCCAAGGCAGGCAGGATCGGGTTCAGGTACCCCTGGGTGACGCCGCTGAGAGATTCAATCAGTGCCATTGCCAGGATCATGCCTGCAATGGTCCTGCGCGTGGTGGCTGCCATCGCGGGAGGTGCTGTGTTGCTTGCCATGTGCTTCCTTGGGTGTTGTGCCGGTGGACTTCGGCGGATTCGCCGCTGGTGATGCGAGTCACAACGTTAGATCCGTCGTTTACACTGATGGGAATATTGTTCAAAACCCACTTGAGGCCGCTCATTTTGAAAGAAACAGCCATAATTTCCGAGTTGGACCTTGAAATCGTCAATGCCCTCCAGATCAATCCACGGGCCGAATGGAGCCGGGTTGCGGATGCGCTGGGGCTCTCCGGCCCCACCGTGGCGCGGCGCTGGCAGGCCCTGGCCGAGAGCCGGCTCGCATGGATAACGCCGTCGCCTGGACAGCGATATCTGAGCACCGGCTGGTCCGCCTTCATCCAGATGTCATCCGTTCCGGGCCAAAGCGAAGCCCTCATCCGGAAGTTGTGCGAGGAACCCGCATTCGGGACCGTATCCATGGTGACAGGGCCTCACGACATCTTCGTGGACTGCTTTGCATCGAGCCACGACGAGCTCATGGACATCGTCACGGGTTCCTTTCCGAAGCTCCCGGGCGTAACGCATCGCGAGGTTGTCTTCGTTACCAAGCTGTACCGGCAGGCCTCCGAGTGGCGCAGCGGAACGTTGGAACCGGCTCGCGCGCGGCTAGTTTCCACCGAATCCAAGCCGCTGCCGGCAGGGTTCTCCCCTGATCCGCTGGACGCTGCGTTGTTGGAGGAACTCGCCAAGGACGGCCGGGCCAGTTGGGCTGACCTGGGTGCCGTTTGTGGCGTTTCACCGCAAACCGCACGACGTCGGGTGGAGCGCTTCCTGGCCTCGGGTTACGTAACGCTGAGGTGCGACGCCTCCACCGCCGCCAACAGGGGGCTTCGGGAAGTGACGCTCATGCTCAACGTCCCCGCGCAGTACGTTGACGATGCAGGCCGCTTCTTCGCAGCCCAGACCAGCTGCCGGCTCACGGCGCAGGTCCTCGGCGCGCACAACCTGGTGGTCACCCTTTGGGTGCGGGACTATTTGGAAGCCCAGGCCTTCGAGCGGGAACTGGCGGAGCGGGCGCCGGGCAGTTCGGTGATCTCGCGCCAAGCGGTAGTCCGGACCTACAAGCGACTGGGCCACGTCCTCGACGAAGCCGGGCGCAGTCTTCACGTGGTGCCGCTGCCCTTGTGGAGGGAAACCTTGAACGAGGCCGGGACCGACTAGGCGCTGGCGGAGATTTCAGTAGACGCCCACGCAGCTTGGGGCTCGTAGGCGGTAATCGATAGCTCCGTTTTCTTGAGAAGCATCGCCAGTTGCTGGATCTCCTCAGGCGACAACCCGGCCAACATGGTGCGCTGCGTTTCCAGATGCTTCGAAATAACCTCGTCGATCAGCTCTTTGCCACGCTGAGTCATCTGGGCATAGACGACGCGGCGGTCCTCTCGCGACCGGACACGCTCAATGAGCTTCTGCTCTTCCATTCTGTCCAGCCTGAAGGTGATGCCACCGGTGGTCAGCATGGAGGAACTAGCCAACTCACCAGCCGTCTTCCGGTGCGGCGGGCCGGAGCGGCGCAGGTTGGCCAGCACATCGAACGATGCCAGCGTGAGCCCGTACTCCTCGTAATTCACGTCCAGCACGGCGCGCTGCTGGGCAACCACGCGCTGCAATCGCCCAAAAATACCGATGGTACTGGGGTCAAGGTCAGGCCGTTCGCGGCGCCAGTCCTGGATGACGGATTCAACGACGTCGGATTCAGCGTCTGGTGACATGGGGACCATCAGTATCCTCCTCGCTCGGTCTAAGCATCTTAACACTGGGTTTCCCAGCATGTTGGCCTCATCGGCTGTATTTCGCGCGAAATCCTTGTGGGCGCGCCAGCATTACCTTAGTATTGAGATAGTTAGGGTCGAGGGAATAAGTACCACTCCCACACGGCTCTACGCGCCCGCCACCAACAATCCGAAGTGAGGTCCAATCATGAGTAAAGCCATCGATGCAACGACAGCTGAACTCGAGGAGCTGATCGATTCGTCCATCGCCTCCCTTGAGAGTCGCATTGTCGATTTCGATACGCTCAAGTTCCAAACCAAGATGGGGGAAAAGTTCAGGCGCGGCCAAGTCCGTTACATAGGATCAGGGGCCACCGGCGACCACTCGGACGACAACAACATCCTTCAGGCAGAACACTTCACGTTCTCCAACATGGTGCTGCCCGCTGGTTGCGTAGGCCCCGAGCACACCCACCCGGACGTCGAAGAGGTCTTCTTTGTCCTCGAAGGACGGGTCGAGTTCAGCGTCCATGACGTAGAAGACGGCAACAAGATGGCAAGCCGCGAATTGGGCTACCGGGACTTGATCCGGGTTCCGGCCGGAGTTCCCAGGAGTTTGCGCACCATCGGTGACCAGGACGCCATCATCTGTGTGATCATCGGGGCCAAAAAGCCCGAGATTCCGTTCTATCCGCCCACGTCGGAGATGCATGGCGTGACGCGCTAGAGAGCTTCATCAGGGAACCCGGGTACCGACCGACATGGGCGGTACCCGGGTTTCGTGCTTCCACCCGCCCGTATGACGTTAGGCAGTCCCGCTCAAGAGAATGGCAGCCTGCTTCCGGGCGTCTGCATCATGGATCCGGCGAATCCGGGCCACGCCAAGATCGTGCTGATACAGATGCTCATCCTTGTCCGCGTCCGAGGCCAGCGCTTCCAACAATTCGCGGTCCTGCTCCAGGACAGCCCAGTGCTTCTCCTCAAGGGTGGTCTTGTACATGAAGCGCCAGACATCACGCTCCCAGTCCGATACAGTCCGGGTTCGCCAGTGGAAGACGGCCGAAGTGTTTGCATCAATGGGCGTTGACATTCCGACAATGCCGAAGGGCCCTCCAGGACCTGCCGAATCGGCGTAGGGGATTTCCAAGTCCACGTAATCCATGGATTCACGGCAGAATTCGACCCAGTCGAAGTTCTTGCCACGCTGGTCGGTCTTCTCAAAGAAGAAGCCACGATCGGTTTCGCGGATGCGGAAGCGGGCACTGGTATCACCGCCAGACATCGAGTGCGATTCACGGTGCAGGAACGCGCCATGCATCGGGTCAAGGACGTTGTCCATGTAGAAGCGCCACGGACTGTTCCATTCGGCGTAATTCGAAAACCAGGAAACCTCGGTGTTGGCCAGGCGATCGGGAAGTTTAAACGCCGTGACCTCTGAATCTTCGGTCAGCGGCACGAAGGCAAAAATCGTGTCTGCCTCTTCGGTGACGGCAAGCGAGGCCGTGACAGTCTTGCCCTCCAAAGCACAGCCGGGCATGCCCGGAACCGACACGACCGTACCGTGGCCGTCCACCTGAACGCCGTGGTACTTACAGGCCACGCGGTCACCCAGGTGTTGGCCCACGGATAGTGGGGCGCTGCGGTGCGGGCAGCGGTCTTCAAGCATTCGTATTTGACCCGTGGCATCGCGGAACAACAGCCAGTCCACGCCCAGCCGCTTGACTTTGACCATGTCCCCGGTGCGGACAAATCGGGAAGGGTAGATAGGGTACCAGCGGTCACGCAGCCCCATCGCCGCGAGTTCCGCCGCATCGAGCTGTCGGCGTGTACCCACCACGTATTTCTTCTTGCTCCTGCCGGCAGCCTTCGTTCCTGCCTCAGGTGTAGTTCCTGTCATGGCCTACTCTCCCAGTCGTCGCATCTCGGCCCGGAACCGGCGCTCATCCCACGGCTGGCCATCCGGGGCGTTCAGGCCCAGTGTGTTCAGACCGGTGATGATGGCCGGAAGCTCGTGGGTTCCGCTGGCAAAGATTTCCGTCAGCGCCCCGGCCAGCTTCTGCTCATAAGGACGGGGTGGACCCACTCGAGACTGGTTTGCTTCGAGATACTGCTCAGGCATTGGCTTCCTCCTGTGGTGAGCCGACGGCATGCAGGCCTTCGGCGATGTTCATGAATGACGTGGCCCACTCATTGAATGAGTCTGGTCGGGTGCGGTGTGCTGGCGCGTCGGCGTTGTCGAGGATGACGAAAACACCGTTGGCTATGCCGCCGGCAATGCTCTGAGGCTTCGAGATGTCGGTGTCGCTCCGCGGCGCCGCGGCGATAACGAGCGATGGCGCCCGCACCCGTCGGAGCATGTTTGCGTATCCGTCAACGGTGGTGTCCACTTCCGGATCGCCAAGGATGATGCTCTTGACCTGGTCGGGATGGGTGGCAGCCAGCACGATCGCGCCGTACGCTGCCGCGCCTGTCGCCACAATGTGCGCTGGCCCCGACGCGGACTCACGCAGCGCCAAGGAAGCTGCGTCCACCCACATCTCCAACTGGCCGCTAACGCCAGCGACGTCCATTGCCAGGCTGATGCGGGGTTCCCACACACGCGCCCCCAGGGCCTCTACCTGACGGGCAAACCACTCGTCGGCTCCTGCCCCGCCATGCAGGCACACCAGATCATGCTGTGGCATGACATCCCCGGGTTCGCGTCCGGGGGACGCGTCAATTCCCCTACTCGAATTCATCTACTCCCTGTTCCACTTTTCGTCCCGGAATATGCGTTGGGGGCACAAATGTTCCCGGCACGGGATCAAGTGCCGCGACATCGACCTCGATGAGTGCAGGCCCTCGAACCGCAAGGGCATCGGCCAAGGCCTGATCAAACGTCCCGGGACCGCGAACCCGCCAGAAGGGCAGTTGCAACGACTGTGCCACCAAGTCAAAGTCTGGCGTGTACAGGTTGACGCCGGCCTCGGCAAAGCCGTTGGCCTTCTGCATGTTTCGCAGCACGCCGTAGCCCGCATCATTGAAGACCAGCACCACGCACCACACTCCTGAGCCCCTCAGGGATGCCAGTTCACCCAAGTGGACAGCCAAGCCGCCGTCCCCGACCATAACCAGCGTGGGAACGTTGGGGCGGGCAATGGAGGCGCCAATGCCCATCGCCAGACCTTGGCCTATGCCGCCTCCGAGCGGGAAGATGTTGGTTTCTTGGGAGTACATTTCGAGCAGGCGGTTGCCCCACTGGCTGGAAGGAATGGTGACATCGCGTGCGATAACGGACTCCCGGTCCAGTCGCCGTCGAATGCTGTTGCAGATTTCGGCATAACCACCGATGTACTCGGTCAGCGCTGCCCGCACGCCCAGCCGCACGGCCCGGACCTGGTCTGCCCATCCGGGGTCCACGGAGTGGGTGGTCAGCTGGTTGCCGATCGCTTCCAAGATGGTACGGGAGTCTCCAACCAGGCCCAGATCGGCCGGATAGACCCGGCCCACGGTTGCTGGGTCCACATCCAACTGGATGTGCGGGGTGGGTAACTTGAGTGCGTAGTGCTGCGTCTCATTGGAACGGAAGTGCGTTCCAATGCTCAACAGCAGATCTGACTCCCGGATCAGCCGGGCGGCGCCCGGGCTGGAGGCGAAGTTGCCGATCACAAGATCGTCATCCTCCGGGACAACGCCGCGTCCGGAGTTGCTGGTCAGCAAGCCGGCACCCAGACGGTGCAGCAGATACGAAAGTCCACCTTCCGCGCCGGCGGCACCGCCGCCGGCCCATATCAGCGGTCTCTTGGCACGCGAAAGGAGCCGTACCGACTTCGCCACAAGATCAGCGTCAAATCCGGGCAGGGGCTTGACTTGCGAGTAGATCGGACGCTGGTCCGCCGGCAGCGCCAAGTACTGCAGATCCGTGGGCCATTCGATGCTGGCGGGTGAGTGTGGAACTGAAGACAGGTGTGCGATTGCCTCCTCCAGATCGGCCTCCACATCTTTGGCATTGAATATGGTCCGCGCGTAGCCGGAAACTGCGTGGAGCATCTGGAGTTGGCGCGGCACCTCATGGATCACGCCCCGGGAGCCACCCATGAATTCGCTGTCGATTTGGCCGGTCACGTGCAGCACCCGGCTTCCCGCGGTGAGCGCCTCGATCATGGATCCGGCGGCATTGCCGGCTCCCGTGCCGGTGCTGGTGAGGGCAAGGCCGATTTTGCCCGAAGCACGGGCATAGGCGTCGGCGGCATTGACCGCCGCCGCCTCATGACGGACAGCAACAAAATTCAACTCGCGGTCCACGGCTTGGACGAGTGGCAGATTGTGGATGCTGATGACCCCGAAGGCGGTGTCCATGCCGTGCCTGCGCATGACGCGAACCAGAATGTCACCACCCGTTGGCTGCCTAGACATACCTGCCTACTCCCCCGCCGACGTCGATGGAAGCGCCGGTCGTGTAACCGCTCAGTGGCGACAACAGGCTGACGATATGGAAAGCCACTTCCTCGGCGGTGCCGAACCGGCCAAGTTTGATGCCGCGGTCCCTGGCGATTTCCGCACTCCAAGCCTCGTAGTCCAGCTCCGTGGCGGCGTTTTCGAAGCGCCTGCGCCACTGGCCTGTATCCACCAGCCCCAGCAGGACAGAGTTCACGCGGGTGCCATCTACGGCCAGTTCCTCCGCAATGGAATGAGTGAGATTCAGCAGTCCGGCACGGGCAGCAGAGGTAGCGGCCAAGCGCAGCTCCGGCTGCCGGGACAGGATAGCGTTCACATTGACTACCGAGCCATGTGCTGATGCAGCCAGCGCAGACCTTGCGGAACGGACCATGTTCAAAACGCCAAAGATCTTCAGGTTGAATTCGTCCATGAACTGTTGGTCGGTGGTTTCCTGGAGAGTGGCCATCAAGGAGCGACCAGCGTTGCAGACGAGCCCGTCAACAGCACCAAAGCTGTTCAGCGTGCCGGCGATGAACCTGTCGGTCGCCTGCTGGTCAGTGACGTCACAGGACGCCAGGTAGATCGAGCGTTTGTCAGCCCAAGCAAATTCATCGAAGGCGGCTGCCAGCCGGTCAGCATCGCGGGCGCAGGCTGCAACGCGGGCGCCTTCGCGGAGCAGGTAGCGGGCGGTGGCAAGTCCGACGCCGGAGCTCGCCCCGGTAATAACGACGGCGCGGTCCTTCAATTGCAGGTCCATGCGGGCCTCTCCCTCTTCAGTCGCATCGCTGTTCAGTGCCCCATGACAAAGCCGCCGTCAACCACGATGGTCTGGCCCGTGATGAACGCTGCGGCATCGGAAATCAGGAATTCGACAACACCGGAGACGTCCCCGGGCTCCTGGTCCCGGGCCAGCGCCCGGTTGTCCGCATAGAGCCTGTAGCGGGAGGCAGGTACTGACTCTGTGGCTTCCACACGGGTTAAGCCCGGCGCCACGGCGTTGACTCGAATTCCGGATGCGCCGGCATCGCGGGCCATGCTACGGGTCATTGCCAGAACCGCGCCCTTTGACCCGACGTAGTGGACAAGCCGCGGCGAACCGTAGAGGGCCGCATCGGATGCGATGTTGACGATCGAACCAGCCTGCTTTTGCGCCATTTGGGGATAGAGGTGTTTGCTGACGAGCCAGGTTCCGAATGCATTGACAGTCATCACCTGTTTGAAGAAGTCTTCGTCCAGTTCCCAGAACGTGTCTCCACCCACACCGTTGGCCATGGCGGCATTATTGACCAGCGCATCCGCGCCGCCGAGCATCTCGACCGCACGCGCGAGTGCCGCGACAGAGGCGCTGTCCGCAATATCGGTGACAACCGCCGTCGCGTCAAACCCCCGCCCCCGAAGCGTTGCAGCGGCGTTGTGGGCCAAGTCCGCATTCTTCTCGGCAATGACGACGCGGTCCCCGCAGGTTGCGAGCCGTTCGGCTATATCGAAGCCAAGTCCCCGGCCGGATCCAGTCACTACCACCAGGCGTGTCATGCGATTCTCTTCCAGGCGTCTAGGCACCGATTTTTTCTGAGGCAGAGGGTACCGGCACCGTGAAGTAGTCATCACGTCCGGGCACTACGAGCGACCGGTAGCCACTGTCCGGAATGCCGGCCATGGCGCCGCGGACTGCTGCGGTGGGCGGACCGGCGATCCCCCACTGATCGGACAGCTCCGGAGTCCTCTCCCACGTGCGGCAGAGCCAACTATCCTCGTCTACCTGGGCCACTTCCGAGGTGTACTCACAGACCAGCCCGGCAGGGTCGGTGAAGTAGGAGAAGGTGTTGTCGCCGGGACCGTGCCGGCCTGGACCCCATTGCGGAGCGATGTTGTGCCGCTTCAGGTTCCCGATGCCTCGCATGAAATGATCGATGCTCTGCATTTCGTAGGCAACGTGATTCACCGATGTCCACGGGGCCTGGTTGAACGCGATGACATGGTGCTCGCGGTTGCATCGGAGGAAGGCCATTTGATGCTCCGACCAGTCGGAGATCCGCATTCCCAGCACTTGCGTGTAGAAGGCCGTGGCGCGGTCAATATCAATGGTATTGAGCACCACATGGGCGATCTTGCGCGGAATGGCGCGTCGGCCGGCAGGCTCCTGGCTGACAACGGCATGGACGTTGGCCGACAATTCCACCAACCGGCCCTCCGGGTCGACGAGCTGCAGGCCGTAGCCGCCGGCAGCATCGTCCAAGGGGCCGGGTTCGCGGAAGAGCGGAATCCCCAATGCGACAAGGCTGCTTGCAGCACGATCCACATCCTGCGGAGTCGCGACGGCGAAGGAGACGCCGCCGAGGGCATTGTGCTCGCCCTTTTCCAGCTTCAGGATGTGGTGCTCCGAGCCGGTCCCACGGAGCCAGAACCTGTCCGTGTCTTCCTCCACAGTGGAAAGCCCCCAGACTTCCTGGTAGAAGTCCTTCGTTGGCAGGGAGTCGGGGACCTTCAGGGATACGGAGCGCAGTGATCGCAGATTACAGACTGGCTCAGATGCAAAGTAGTTCATGGGAAGAACCTTTAGTCGGGTGGTGGCTCGGATGGTGGATGTCCTAGAGATCCAAAATCAGTTCCGCGGACTTGCAGCGTGAGACGCAGACGAACATTGATTTATTCTCCGTCCGCTCGGCCGGGGTGAGCAGGAAGTCGCGGTGCTCAACTTCGCCCTTGATGACACGGGTTTCGCAGGTTCCGCATATGCCTTCGGCGCATGAGCTGGGGACGTCCACGCCGGCGTCGTTCAGGGCATCCAGCACGGACACATCCGGCGCCACCGGGATCCGCTGGCCGGTGCTCTGGCAAATGACGTCGAACCCGGCATTGGCCTGCTCTGGTCCCGGGAGAACGTCCGGCGCCTTGAACCGCTCGATCCTCAGCTGTGACTCGTCGTTCATAGCGCGCGCCACGGCTTGCATAAGCGTCTCTGGACCGCAGGCATAAACCAGCGCCTGGGCGGGCAACGCGCCGACTGCAGCGGCAAGGTCCGCGTAATTTCCCTGCGCTTCATCGCGGGCGTGGATAGTGATCCTGTCCTGAGGGAGCGTGGCGATTTCGGACAAGAAGGCCATGGTGGACCGGGACCGTCCTGTGTACAGAAGGGACCAGTCGGCACCGGCGGCCTGCAGGCGCCGCACCATGGAGATAATTGGCGTGATGCCGATTCCGCCTGCCACCAGCGCGTACTGTTCGGCGTCGTCGAGCGTGAAGTTGTTGCGCGGGCCCTCCACCTTGATGAGCGCTCCAACCGGCAACTGGTCATGGATCAACTTGCTGCCACCACGGGAATCGGACGTGCGCAGGACGGCCACGGTCCAGCTTGTGGAGTCTTCGGGGGCTGAACACAGTGAGTATTCGCGGGTCAGGCCATTGGGCAGGTGCAGGCTCAGGTGGGCTCCGGGAAGCCACTGCGGGAGCGCCTCACCGCCAGGGTCAACAAAAGTAACGCTGGCTATGCCGTCAGCTTCCCAGGTCTTTTGCTGAACCCTGAGATGACGCACCGCCGTCTCGATGGTTCCCTGCCCATTCTGGCGCCCCGGGCTGGCGACGGGTGGCGCAACGTCCGCATGCCCCAGATCGTCAGGGGCCAGCGGGCCACGGTTCTGAATCTCGACACTCATCAGGACTCAATGACGCCGGTGCGCGATTGCTTCGATTTCCACTGTTGCCCCATAGGGCAATGCGGCGACCTCAACAAAGGAGCGCGCCGGGCGGGGATCGTCGAAAAGCAACTCGTATTGGCTGTTCGCCTCATCCCGCAACGTCACGTCCGTCACGAAGTAGGTGGTTTTGATGACGTCCCGCAGGGTCATGCCGACCGTCCCAAGACGCTCCGAGAGCCGCGCCACTGCGGCTTCCAGAGCTTCCATGCGACCGGCCACAGCAGTACCGCTTTCGTCCACCGACAATGCGCCGGAAACAAAGCCAAATCCCCCGGCCGCGTAGGCGGGGCTGTAGGGGTGAGCGCTCATTTACTTACCTTTCGACGTGCAAATTTTGGATGGCGACTGGACCGGTTACTGCCGGCAGCCTTGGGAAGGGGTACGCCTGAAGGATCGACGGAAGGAGTCAACGCAAGATTCGCGCTCCAAGATCTACCCTCAATCGAGGCGCTAACGCCGCTACGCCGCGGTGCGCTCCCCGACCTGCCGTCCGTACTCATCTTCAGCTTCCGTCCAACTCGTTCAATGACTTACGCATCCGCTGCGAGCTGGTTCTCGGCCCGGCTTCCGGTCAGCATTGTGATCTACGCCATAGTCAAAGAATATCAGTAATAAGATGCTTTAGGTCAAGACTTTTATTCTGCTGGGCTTCGGCCGCCGCCGGGGTTACCGTCGCAGCCCGCCAGCTTGTGCCCGACGGGAAAACGGACGTCTTACGTGCAGATCACGTCGCGGCTGCGTGCGAGTGGCTGACGGCGGGCAGGCTCCCCCGGCAATGCACTTCGGTGGATGGGATCAGTAGTTTGGCTCAGAGGCAGGCCCGAGGACCGCCCCTTGGCAGCGATCACCTCCGACATGATCGAAACCGCCGTTTCCGCGGCTGTCCCAGCCGAAAGATCCAATCCAATCGGGGATCGGAGCGATGCCAAGGTATCGGCGGTATGGCCCAAGCTCATGAGCCTGTCCCGGCGGTCACGGGCCGTTCGGCGCGAGCCCATGGCGCCTATGTAGTCGAATCCGTGCCTCAGCGCGACATCGAGGACCGGAATATCGAACTTGGCATCATGCGTCAGCACGCAGATGACGGAATCCCGGGCAAGTTTTCCTTGGGCGATTTCCTGCCGCAGGTAACGGTCGGGCTGATCAACCACAATCTCGTGCGCGGCAGGGATCCGTTGGGCTGTCGCAAAGACAGCCCGGGCATCGCAGACAGTGACGTGAAAGCCAAGAAATGACCCTAGATGGGCGAGGGAGGCGGAGAAATCGATGGCCCCGAAGATCACCAACCGTCGGGGTGGGCGGTAGACATCGATCAGCAGCGACACGAACGCTTCGGTATCGGTCGACGGCAGGGTCACCGGCAGCGTAGTTTCTGAAGCAATGGCTTTCTGCACCGCGTCCCTGGCGGCGCCCACACTGGCCGGCGAAACGACCCCGCCGTCGAACAGCTTGCTGACGTCCGCATCCTGCAGCACGAGTTCCGATCGGCCAACAAGGTCAGGTGGTCCGTCGAAAACAGTGACCATGGCGCACGGCAAATTTTCTCTCAAGGCCTGCTGCAGTGCGACGAAATCCGGGCACGAGGCCGGTGCGTACGGTTGGATGAAAATCTCAATAGTGCCACCGCACGTCAGTCCGATGCTCAGACCGTCGTCGTCTGTAATGCCAAAGCGATGGAGCTCGGGCACGCCGGTGGCCAGGACGTCGGCCGCAGACTCCAGCACACTTGCCTCTACGCACCCACCCGAAACAGAACCGGTGGGCGTGCCGTCGTCACTGATCACCATGGACGTTCCCACAGCCCGCGGCGCAGAGCCTTCTGTGCGGACCACGGTAGCCAATGCCATCCGGTGGTCGCCCTGCATCGCCTGTTCCAGCACCTCCATGACGTCCCGCATTCCCGTCAGCCCTGCTGCTTGCGGTCTTGCGCGGCGCACAGAGCGTTGTAGACACGTTCCGGCGTCATCGGCAATGTAGTGAGCTGGGCCCCGGTAGCGTCGGCGATGGCTTGGGCAATCGCCGGAGCAATCGGCAGCATGCCACCCTCGCCCATGCCTTTGGCCCCGAACGGCCCCGCGCCATGGCCCTGCTCCTGGGTAATGGAGGAAAACCTCCGTGGGAGGTCCTCGGCCAGCGGCACACGATAAAGGAGCGCCTCACCGTTCAGCAGCTCACCGCCGTCGTACCGCAATTCCTCAAAGAGGGCTTGCGCCAGTCCGAAGACCGCCGCCCCCTCATCTTGACCGCGGCAGCCCAGCTTGTTCACCACCTTGCCGGCGTCACCGCTGACCACCAGCTGCAACAGCTCCACTTTTCCGGTTTCCGGGTCGACGGCCACTTCGGCGGCGGCCCAGCCAATCTCCCAGAACACGCATGGTGCCTCCAGCGGTGCACGGGGAGAGGAACGGACCTTGAAGTATCCGTCAGCTGTGAACTCGAAACCCGTTCCGCCAAAACTGTGCATGACAAGCGGCGAAAGCTCATGGATTCTGTCGTCAGCGTCAATGATTTGCCAGTTGACCAGGCGGATCGATTCGCGGTCCACCTCCAAGTGCTCGGCTGCGAAATCCAACACGGAAGACCTGACGCGTTCTGCGGCCTGGAGGACTGCCTGTCCCATGACTGCGACGCCGGAGGACGCATTCGTCCCCTGGTCAAACGGGGTGTTGTCGGTATCAATCGGCGCATACCTCACCCGCTGCGGATCACAGGCAAGCACCTCCGCGACAATTTGGCAGAGGGCCGAGTGTCCTCCTTGTCCCATCTCCGTCAGCCCGCAATTCAGAACAACATCACCCTTGGCAGTCACCTTGACCCGCGCTTGAGCGGGTTTGTTGACTCCCCCGCCATCTTTCAGGCCGATCGCAACACCCATGCCGCGGTTACCGGAACGGTCGCGGTTCCGGTAACCGATTGCATCCGCTACGAGATTCAGGCCCAGTTTGAGGTCCGAATCGATGGGCGTTTCCCCGGGAACGAAATCCTCGCCCAGCTCCTTCATGTTCTTAAGACGAAGCTCAAACGGATCCAAGCCCAGCCGATCGGCAATAAGGTCCACTTGACGCTCGCTGGCCCAGGTAGCCTGGGTTGCGCCGAAACCACGGAATGCACCGGCCGGCACCGTGTTGGTGATGACCGATTGACAGACTGAATCGATCCGTTTCCAACGGTAGGCTCCCGGCATCCGGTATCCAGCCTTTTCGGCAACGAGTGGGCTGGCGTCCGCATAAGCGCCGCCGTTGAGCAGCACGCGTGACTGGCGCGCGACAAACTCCCCGTCTGCCTTCACCCCGGACTTCACCGTGAGGATGGCGTCATGCTGGCTCAATGTCAGGAATACTTCCTCTGTTGCCATGCTGTAGCGAACCGGTCGACCACCGGACAGTTGTGAGAGCCGAATGGCAATCGCTTCGGTTTTGGGACCATTCTTGGCGCCAAACCCCCCGCCCAACAGCGGCACGTTCACGCGGATGCGGTTCTCAGCCAGTCCGAAAATCCTCGCCAGTTCCTGGCGCATCGGGAACGGACTTTGCGTGGAGGTCCACACCTCGATTTCCTCGGCCGTGGCCTCGGCAACTGTCGCAAACGGCTCCAGGTGCATGTGATTCATACGGGAGAAGGTAAAAGTGTCCTCGAAAATGTGGTCGCATTCGGACCAGATACTTTCCGGTCCCGTTTGGTATCGGAATTCATAGCTCACATTGTGGCCACTGAGAGCCGCCCCCGAGGCACCATCGCCGTAGCTGGGGAAGGCCGCGAACGGCGCTTCGGGAAATATCAGCGGAGCAGACGGATCCATTGCTGTTTGTGGGTCGAAGACAGCCCGGAGTGGTTCGTAGGTGACTCGAATCAGATCCAAAGCTGCGAAGGCCGTGCGTTCATCCACGGCTGCGACCGCCGCGACGACGTCGCCGACGTAGCGGACCGCGTCGGTAGCCACAATTGGTTGATCTTTGACGAATGTTCCGTAGTAGTTCAGTCCCTGAATATCGTCGCGCGTGACGACGGCGGCGACTCCTTTGAGCGATCGCGCCGCCGACGCATCGATGGACAGGATCCGGGCGTGCGCATGCGGGCTGCGCAACACCTTGGCATGGAGCATTCCAGGCCTTTCGATGTCCACGGTGTAGACGGCGCGGCCGGTGACTTTTGCTGTGGCGTCGAGCCTGGGGAGGTTGCGTCCAACGATCGGTTCATCAGCGATTGCGTCGGGGGTGGACGGACTGACGGCTTGGGTCATCGGGACTCCTCACCAGGCTGCTCGTCCCGGGTCAATTCGGCTGCACGTTCCACGGATTCCAGAATCATCTCGTAGCCCGTACACCGGCAGGTGTTCGAACTTATCCATTCGCGGATCTCTTCCCGGCCCGGCTGCGGGTTGACCCTCAGCAGCCCCGTGGTCAGCATCAGCATGCCGGACGTGCAAAAGCCACATTGGAAGCCTCCGCACTCCCGGAATGCGCGCTGCTGGGCGCTCAGTGTGCCGTCTTGTGCGGCCAAACCCTCAACTGTTTCAACGCGGGTGCCATCAATATCGAAAGCAAACGTAGAGCAGGCCGCTACGGGAAGGTCATCCACCAGCACGGTGCAAGCGCCGCAGACGCTCCGCTCACATGAACTGCGAACGCCGCGTTTACCGAAGCTGTTTCGGAGCAGGTCCAGGACCGTGGTGCTCGTCGGGACCGCACGTTTTTCCAAGGTTCCGTTCAGCTCAAATTCAAGGTCAACAGTGAACTGTTCTTCGCCGGCGGCTCGGGGGTTTCGTGACTCGAGGCTCATGGTCGGGTCCTCATTTCTGTTGATTTCCGGCCGCACTGACAAGGAGGCGACGGCTGAGTACGCCTACCAAGTGGCGCCTGTAGTGGAGGGTTCCTGTGAAATCTCCGGCACTGTCCGGGAGCTGGGCCGCGAGCGCAGCGCCCACGGAGTCTGCATCCAACTCGGCAAGGGTAGCTACCTTGGCAGTGTGAGACAGCACGAAGGGCTGCCGATATTCACTCCCGCAGACAGCTGTGATGACGAGGCCCGACTCAGGATGCTCACGGACGGCGAGCGCCACGGTGGTCAGCGGGCGCATGGAGCGCTCGTAGCCGAACGACAGCAGGTTGCCGGTGTCTACGGTCGCAGCGGTCAGAATGCCGGGAATCGCGGCGTCGGAATCCCACAGGGATGGCACGGACAGTGTCGCGACGTGATCACTGCCCTGGAAAAGCATCTGCGCATTCAGAGACGAGAGAATGATGGGTAGCTCGTACCGGAAGCGGCGTGCCAGGAGGTTGCCCCCGAGAGTACCGCGGTAGCGGATTCGAACGGTGGCGATTGACCCCCAGGCCGCTGCCAGCGCGGGCAGTGACGAACGGATTTCAGGGCTCGTGCTGCCGCCGTGGTGCGTAACCATGGAGCCGATTCGCAAGACCCCGTCCTCGTGGGAGACGAAGCGCAGTTCCTCGACGTGCTGCAGGGAGATCAGGACTTCCGGTTCACACCCCTCGCGAAACTGAGCCACAAGATCCGAGCAGCCTGCAGCAATCACGGCCTCCGGATGCTGATGAGTGAGAGCCACCGCTTCCGCCAAGGATGTTGGCCGATACAGGGCAAATGGTGGCAGGGCGGACTGGTTCTGGGCGATCAGCCCTGCCCCCAATTTTTGGGCACGCAATAGTCGGCCTTTCCTTCGCTGTGACTGGTCGCGGAGTCCGCTGCACGGGCCGTGCCATGGAAACGAACCCGTTCAGCTCTCCCGCTAATCAACACAAAGTGTCTGAATCCTAAGTTTCATGAGTGTGTCATGCACCGGCCCCACCCGAACAGCATGCTGGGCGACCACAGTCTGGCCGCCCAGCATGCGCCGGATCAGGCATTAGGCCGGACGGTCGCCCCTGAGCGTCACACGGTGCATGAGCCTGTAGTGCGGGTGGTAGTCGCCCACAGCATAGTGTTGCGTCGATCGGTTATCCCAGATCACCAGGGAGTTCGGCTCCCACCGGAACCGGACTTGGTATTCCGGGGTCTTGGCGAGGCTTGTAAGCATGGTCCGCAGCGAATCACTCAGTTGGGTGGGAACTCCCGAGATGCGGGACGTGAACAACTCGTTGACGTAGACCAGTTTGCGGCCCGTCTCCGGATGCTTGCGCACGACCGGGTGGGTCATGGGTGGATACTTGCGGCGGGTTTCCTCGTACCGTGCCTCGCCATCCTCACCTTGGCGGACCACTCCCGTGAGTTCCTTTTCCCAGTCATGCACCGCTTCAAGCCCGTCGATGACGTTCTTTATCGATTCCGGCAGCGCATCGTACGCCGCCGTCATGCTGGCCCACAGCGTATCGCCGCCACAAGGCGGGATTTGCTGGGCGTGGAGGCAAGTAGCCGAGTTCGGAGTCGCCTGCCATGTCAGATCGGAGTGCCAGACGTCGGTTCCCGCAGCACGCCCACGGGACTCCAGCACCTCAATGTGCGGGTTTCCGGGGAGTGACGGGAAGAACGCACTGACTTCCTGGGGGTCACCAAACACCTTGGCGAATCGGATCTGATCATCCGGGCCGATGCGTTGATCGCGAAGAAACAATACCTCGTATTGCAGGAAGGCCGTGCGTAGTTCGTCCTGGCACTCAGGCGTGATCTCTTCGCGAAGATCCAACCCGTGGATAAAGGCACCGATGGTAGGCGTTGCCTGTTCCACGGTGAATGTTTTGAACTGGGACTCATTGCTGCTCATAGTGGTTCCTTTCTCGTAAACCGTCTATCTCTTGCCTGAGGTTGTGGGGGTCGTCCCGTGGGGCGCGCCATCCTCCACCGCATGGGTACGGCCATCGTTTTGCGACGCTTTTCTCCGATTCATCCTTCCGAGCAGAAGGACACACACAATCGACACCGCTCCGGCGACAAAGACGTACAGCGACGTAGAGGTCGAGGAGTTCGTTGCGGTGAGTAACAACCCTGCGATGAGGGGCGCTATGGCACTGCCGAAGAGGTTCCCGAGCGTGGTGGCCAGTGAAAGCCCGCTGTAGCGGACTCGCGCGTCAAAGGCATCGGAGAAGTATGCGGGCTGAAGGGCCCACGGGATGTACACGGCTATGGTTGCGACGACATAGCAGACGGCGATCATGCCATAAACGCCCGAACCGAGTGCCCAGTAGAGGGGGAAGGCCACCGCGCCAATGAGCGCAAGGCCTACCAAATAGATCCGTTGACGGCCGAACCTGTCCGCGAGCAGACCGGCGATGGGAGTGACCACGAATCCAACTGCGGAGGTGACAATCACCAGAATCAGCATGGAATTTTGAGTAAAACCTCCGTCCTTCTGCGTGTAAACAAAGTTGTACACAGTGAGGAGGTAGAAGAAGATCCCGGGCGACAGACTTGCGCCCGCTACAAGCAGGACCTGCTTCGGGTGCGTACGAAGAACCTCGACGATCGGGATGCGCACGACGGCGTGGGCATCCTTGACCCGAGCGAACTCCGGACTCTCGGCAACCCGGGCCCGGATGATGAGGCCAGTGATCACAAGGACCGCACTGAGCAGGAACGGAACACGCCAGCCCCAGGCCAGGAAGTCGTCGGCCGGCATGGCATCCAGCGGAATATAGACGGTCATGGCCAGGATCAGGCCAACAGCCACACCCGCTTGCGGCCAACTGCCGAAGAATCCACGGCGGCCTTCCGGAGAGTGTTCCGTGGCCATGAGGACGGCGCCACCCCATTCCCCGCCGAGTGCGAATCCTTGCGTCAGGCGCAGTGTTACCAGCAGCGCCGGGGCGAAGAAGCCGATACTGGCATACGTCGGCAGCAGACCGATCAATACGGTGGCGACGCCCATGATCAGGATCGTCACAACCATCATCGGTTTACGGCCGATCCTGTCACCAAAGTGGCCGAACACGACGGCCCCGACGGGTCGAGCGACGAAACCGGCGGCGAACGTCGAAAAAGCAAGCAAAGTTCCGGTCGCGGGATCGAAGCCGGGGAAGAAGTGTTGAGAGAAAACGAGCACCGCAGCGGTGCTGTAGATAAAGAAGTCGTACCACTCGATGGTTGTGCCGATGATGCTCGCTAAGGCGACCTGCCGTGGCGAACCTGCGCCCACTGGTCGTGCGACTGCACCACTCATATTGTGCCTCCCGGCTAATTGGCAAACGTAGGGTCACGCGGCGCGTGAACCTTGGCGGATCATGATGCGCTGGCCAGCTGATTTCTGAAAAGTTCTGTAGGGGACGTCCAGATACTTCAGTAGTAATTATCTTATCGCTGAGATTGTTTGTGCGCAAGGTCACATCTGATGCGATTTTTGGGTATCCGCATGGGGAGCACCTGGCTCTGGAGGGTACGCCGAATCACCGGCAACAACGCGGGGTCACTTGGGGCCCATGTTGAGTGTTCAAAGGGGCCGCAAGTGACCCCGCGTTGCTTTAAAGGACAGCCAGCAGGCCAAGCACGACGGCGAGCAGCGGCGTCGTGCCTTGGAGAACAGCGGCGCGGAGGTACTTTTTGCCGCTCGCGGCGAGGACAAGTGCCGCCAGGAGCATGGAACCACAGCAGCTGAAGACAAGGGTCCACCCCACCTGCGGGGCGCCCATGGCCACTGCGATGATGCCTGTCAATGCGCCGACGGCCAGGAAGAGGTTGTAGAAACCCTGGTTGTAAGCAAGCGGCTTAGTGGTTTCGGCGTCAGCCTGCGAGGTGAGGCTAAACCGTTTCCACGTAGCTGGCTTGGTCCACGTGATGGACTCCATGATGAAGATGTAGACGTGCAGCAACGCCGCAATCAGGGCGAAAATCAGGGAGGCCAGGATCATGGTCTGATCCTAGCCTCCCCATGATCTCGCGCAGGTGTCAGGAGCCGGGCAACTCCAGCGTGGCGCCGGCAGTCAGGCAGACACGAGCGTCTGGGCGTCCTCGGTTACCCTCCTTGATGGATGTTGAATCACCGTAAATGCCAAGGCCACGCTGATCAGGACTATCGCCGGGACAAGCATCGCGCACCACAAACCGATCTGCAGCAGGAGAGCGCCGCACACGGCACCCAGGAACATGGACGCGACGGCCGCAAACCTGCGCATGGTGGCCGCCGTCGTGGCGCCGCCCCAAAAGCGCCCGGCTTCGCTGAACAGCAGGGACAGCGTGGACGTAATAACTACGGTGGAAACGTCGGGGACGCCAACTCTGCGAGCCACAAGGGCTTGGAAACCCATCAGGATCCCGATTGCGAGGGTCACGGCGTGGATAAGGAAATCGTTGATCGGGAGGAATGCCAGCACACCCGTGACCGCCAGCATTCCACATGCCGCAGTCCAGAAAACCGGAACCAGCGACGCGTCGCGTCCGCCAGCATAGGGAACGCGCCGCAGGATCAACCCGAGAACCCAGGAACCAGCTGCGAAACCCCCGAGTGCTGACAATGGCCCCAGAAGTGGAGCGTGTTCCGACCCCGCGATGGAGAGGCCGATCAGGATGACGTTTCCGGTCATGTTTGCTCCGAAGACACGGTCCATCCCCAGATAGGTTGCGGCATCCAGGGTCCCGGTGCCGAAACTCAGGGCGATCATGAGCCAGAACGATAGGCGTGGATGAAGCACGCGCCTACTTCCCGTCGCTCGTCGGGCCCTGCGACGCATCCGACAGTCCATCGGAGCGCGGATCAGAACCAACAGCGAAGGCGCCTGGCACTTCTGCCTGCCGAACCACCTGGAGGTGCCCTGCGGCGTCGTCCAATGCTTCCAGCTCTTTCGTGTGGAAGCCGGCGTCGAGAAGGCTCAGGAGGGTCGCCGTCGAGACCCCTCGCTCCACCGAAATCGTGGTGGCGTCGTCGGGCGCGGCAGCTCCTGCTTCCATCTGTCCGACGATCCAACGTGGTCGGGCCGTTGCCTCGTCCGGAGACATACCCAAGGCAAGGTTCAGGGCCAAGTGCGTATGGACCTGAGGTTGGGCCCGCCCTCCCATGGTGCCGTGAGCCCCGATGAGTTGACTGTCCCGACGGACGAGCACCGGCATCAGGGTGTGGGCTGGCTTCCGTCCCGGGGCGAGCTCATTCGCGGCACCAGGCGTGAGGCTGAAGGATGCCCCGCGGTTATGCAGCAGAACGCCCGTTCCCGGATCCAGCACACAGGATCCGAAAGCATGGAAGGCGCTTTGGATGAGGGAGACCCAGTTGCCGTCGGAGTCGGCGGTGACGATCGCTACTGTGTCACCGGTTCGCCGGCCGTATGCGCGGCCGTGGGAAGCAACAGATTCCTTGCCTGCGATGGCGCCGAGGGCCAATGCCTCGGCAGACTTCGCGGACAGCAGTCCAGCGACGGGGATTTCGGTGTGTTCCGGGTCGCCCAGGTAGCGGTCGCGGTCCTTCGCGGCAGCCGCCAGCACGGAGGCCACAATGCCGGCCTCGGCGCCATCCGGGTCAGGAATGTGGCCAAGTTCCTGGGCTACAACGTTGAGAGCGGCCAAACCTTGAAGGAAGAAGGTGCCTTGGCTGTTGCCGGCCGCACTGAGGTATTCAGTGCCCGCGAACATCACTGAGACTGGCGTTTCGACCGTGGCCTCGTAGGCTGCGAAGTCATCCAAGGTGAGGTCGCCGCCTTGCCCGCGGAGGGTCTCCACGATGCTCCGTCCGACGGAACCGCGGTAAAACACGTCGGTCCCGTGCTCCGCAATGGCAGCGAGGGATTCTGCCAGACGATCCAGCTTCAGGGTCTCGCCTTCACGCAGGAGTGCTCCATCCCGGAAGAAGACCTCGCGGCATCCCGGGTCTTGGACCAGGAGATGCTCTTCCCGAATGAGGTCCCGGGCGACCCCGGGAGCCACTGGCACTCCGGCTGCGGCGGCTGAAGCCGCGGGAAGGAGCGCGCCGGAAAGAGGCAACAGGCCCCAGGTCTCAGCGAGAACCTGCCAGGCGCCAAGGAGCCCGGGCACGGTGACGCTTTTGGCGCCGGATACAGGGACGAACCCGTCTGCCCCTGCGTAGTCGGCGGGGTTCAACAACTGGGCAGATCGTCCGCTGCCGTTGACCACTGTGACGTTCCCGTTGCGGGTTCCCACCATGGCGATGGCGTCACCGCCGATAGTGCATTGATTCGGATAGACCACCGTAAGCATTGCTGCTGCAGCGAGTGCTGCGTCCACGGCATTGCCGCCATTGGCGAATGCTGTATGGGCTGCGGCCGTCGCAGCTGAGTGTGGCGTTGCGGCCGCGCCGGTGAATTTCTGGCTCATGGCTTATTGTGCTTTCTGCTTAATGAATCCGGGTCCCAGGTGTCGATGCCGATGGCATTCGCAACCTCATGAATGTGCCCGGACATGGCCTCACGTGCGTCATCAGCCTGATGTCCACGGATGGCCTCGTAGATTTTCCGATGCGCAGCAACGGACTTTTCGATTCGTGTCATGGTCTGGTGCGCGGTCTCCCTGGAAGGCGCCATCCATTCGTTGGCGACATCGAGGAGCCTGACCAGCATGGGGTTCTGGGTGAGTTTGGCGACACCCGCGTGGAACTCGACGTCGAGCCTCACCAAGAGCTGCATGGACGGCTCGACCCGGCGGAGTTCCGCCTCGGCCAATTCCAGTGGATGGAGCAGTGCCCCCAATTCAGTGGCCCGCGCCCGAAGTGCGGCGCGCTCCGCCATGGGGGGTTCTATCACGGCGCGCAGATCCATGACTTCCCGAAGCATCCTTTGGGACGATTCCATCGATCCGAGCATCCCCGCGTGAAGTTCGGGACGGGTTTGTGCTTCGACGATGGTTCCACGGCCGGGTTTCCGGCTGATGAGCCCCCGAAGTTCGAGTTCACGCAGAGCTTCCCGCACTGATGTCCGCGATATTCCTGCAGTCTCTGCGAGCTCGCGTTCATTGGGAAGTTTGTCGCCCGCGCTGAGCTCACCGTTGGTGATCATGCGGATCAGCTTTTCGCTCAATTGCTCCGAAAGAGGACCGCTGGCTACTGAAATGCTGCTCAAGGACGACACGTCTAACCTCCGCTGAATTTGGTTCGACAAACCTACCAGCCGGTTGGGGCCGGCGAGTGCCTTACTCCAGGATTTCCACCGTTACCCAGTTTTCAAAGCAGCTGCCGCCAGCCAGGCTCATGACACCGATAGTGGCTCTTCCACCAAGGCCCACCTCGGGTCCGAACACCTCAACAAAGAGATCAGTGGCACCCGAGGACACCTTGTGGACCTCGGTGAAATCCATGGTGGACGTCACGAAGCACAGAGACCGGATGATCCCTTTGACCCGGTCCAGGGAACCCAGAGCCAGCCGGATTCCGCCGAGGCAGTTCAGTGCGGTCAAACGGGCGGCTTCGTAGCCTTCCTCCACAGTCAGGTTGGCACCAAGCCGCCCTGGGTAGCGGACAGTGCCGTCGCTTTTGTCCGGTGTGTGGCCACTCAGGTACAGGACGTTGCCCACAATATGGTGGGGCTTCATGCTCCCGTAGGTGTCGGCACCGTAGTAGCCGTCAACGGCGAAATCTGGAATCTCCAGACCCAATTCACGTACGCGGTCTTCATAGCTCGTAGCCAAAGTCTTGCTCCTAGTCTGTCCTGCCGCGCCACGGCAGTTAGTCCAATGGTCCAACCAAGTTGCTATGACACTAGTCACTCGGGAGGTCACCGTCAAGACAAAACTAAAAAATGAACGTTATTCATAAAAAACTGTTGACTTCGGTCTGAAGGTCGGACAAACTCCAGTTATGGGCGATTCGCCGCCGCCCTGCCAACCAAGTGATTACCCCCCCAACGGCCGGCCCCTGAACCGGCACATCACTTGCAAAGGAACCCGTTATGTCCACTCTGGACCGCTCACTGGACCCGCTCCACGTCAGCTATGCCGACGACCCCCGTGTTGTAAAGGAAGCCGCAACCGAGGACTACACCACCCACGTTGTTCCGCTTTCATGGCGCAGCAGCAAGAAGTCACTCTCCATGTCCTGGTACTCGTTGGTCAGCGGCATGTTCTATCTGGTCACCGCCGCAACACTGGCCGCAGTCGTCGGAACCGTGGACACGCTGATCGGCATTGTCCTGGCTTGCGTCGCGTTCGGCGCTCTTGGCTACATCTTCTCCGGCTACGCCGCCAAGACCGGCCTGACCGTCGCCCTCATATCGCAACGCCTGTTCGGTGCGTCGGGATCCATCGTGGCGCCGCTCATTCTGGCCGCAACGTCCATCTACTACGCGGTGTTCGAAAGCTCCATGATCGCCCATGCGTTCTCCGCCTCCATCGGCGGCCTGGATATCCGTGTTTGGTATGCGATCGCTGTCGCCATGAACCTTCCGCTGGTCATGGGTGGGATCCGGCGCTGGATGGACAAGTACAACGCAGCGCTGCTGCCCGTTTATTGGGGCGGCCTTATTCTGGTCATCATTCTTGCTGCTACGCGACTGGACACGTCCGCGTGGTTGGCCCATACGCCCCAGCAGGCTGCAAGTCTGGCTGCCCCAGGCTGGCTCTACGCCTTCTTCATTTACCTGGGCGTACTGGTTCTCATGATGTTCACCATGGACTTTGCCCGCTTCGGCAAACCCCGCGACACCAAGATCAACGGAATCGCGACGTTCGGGCCAGTGTTCTACGTCTTCGTCTACCTGGCCAACGGCCTGATTGGCATCTTCATCGCCTACGCCGCCGGTTTGGCCGGAGGTATTTCGTCCACCGCAATCGTGGACTTCATCATCACCCTTTTGGGCGGTTGGGGACTGTTCCTGGTGTGGGTGACCCAAGCCCGCATCAATACCGCGAACTTCTACGTCGCCTCAACCAACATGGAAGCACTCTGGACGCGCCTCTTCCGCACCAGGCTCCCGCGCGTTTGGGCCGTGCTGCTCTGCGGCGCCATCACCTACGTCTTCATGCTCACTGACGTCCTCAGTTACTTGCTTGTTGCGTTGGCATGGCAGGGCGCGTTCATTGCCTCCTGGGTCAGTATCATGCTGGTTCACATCATCTTCAGTACTGCCGGCGACAAGAACGGCTTGCCCGAATTCCGTCCGGGACGCCTGGCGCGGTTCACCTTGGGTGCTTGGGTCTGGATTGGAAGCTCAGTGCTGGGGGCGCTCTTCTACCAATTCGGTGGCACGTTCGGAGCCACCTGGTCAACACCGCTCACCTTCGCGCTTGGTGCCGTGCTGTACGCCGCGGCCTTCAAAGCACAATCGCGGACAGCCCTGCTCCGCCGGGCCAACGATCCCCGCGATGAGGTGGACGACATCTGGGAGGCCCGCATCCGCTGCCATGCGTGCGACCACAGCTACATCGCCGTCGAGATGGACCGGGACCCGAGTCACGCATCACAGGCAGCCATCTGCACTGCCTGCGCCGGGCTCAGCAAGAGCTACCTCGAGGCCTGCAGGACGGAGCACGCTCGCGGCGCCGTTGCAGCGGTCGATTCGCATCGGCAAACCGTCCAGTAAATTGCCGTAGGAAGGTCCGACGACGGCGGGACGTCCCGCCGTCGTCGACCTATGCCCGGGTGTCAGGCGCCGAGCAAAGCCAGCGTGGCACCAGCGAAAGTCGCCGCAGAGCCGTTCCAACGAGCCAACAGGCCCTGGAGGTTCTCGCCGTCAGCCCGGTGCGCCGCGGTTTCAGCCTCCAGCGTGGACAGGATTCCCGTCCGCAGCTCGGTGTTGAAGTTCACCTTGCCAACATTCATGGACGGAGCCTTCGCGAGCTGGTCGGCGGGGATGCCGGAGGCGCCGTGAAGCACCAGCGGGACCTCGGTGCGCGAAGCAACGTCCTGCAGCACATCCCAGCGGATGGTGGGCTCACCCTTGTACTTGCCGTGCACGTTCCCCACCGCAACTGCGAGCAGTTGTGCTCCGGTCCGCGCAACGAACTCGGCCACCTGCGCAGGATCAGTGAGACCGGCGACTGAAGTACCGGCGTCGTGCGCTGAATCTTCGGCGCCGAAAGCCTTGTCCTCGTCGCCCGCGAGGCCGCCAAGTTCCGCCTCGATCACGACGTCGGAGAAACCGTCGTCGTCCAGCGCCGCACGGACTTCGCGGACCAGGGCGATGTTGTCCTCAAACGCCAACGACGAACCATCGGCGAGGACCGCATCCGCACCGGCGGCCACGGACTCACGGATGACCAGCAGGTCAGAGGCGTGGTCGAGCTGGACCGAAACCGGGACGCTTGCGTCATCGGCCAACCCGCGCAGGGCTGCAATGAGGCGCAGCCCGTTCGGAGTGGACGCCGTCTTCGGCGCGACGAGCAGGATGACCCCGAGCCTGGCTTCCTCTGCCGCCGAAACGACAGCAAGCGCGGTGGTGAAGTCATAGCAAGTAAACGCTGGAACAGCGGAGCCGACGGCAAGAGCCGAGGTGACAAGCTGATCGAGTTTGGTGCGCATTAGTGGGCCAGGCCTCCCACCAGGATCCACGCCACGTAGGTCAGCGCGAAGCCGGCCAAGCCCAGGATGGTGGTGAGGACGGTCCAGGTCTTGAGGCCGTCGGAAACGGTGAGGCCGTAGTAGCGGACCACGGTCCAGAAGCCGGCGTCCGTCACGTGGGACAGGCCGAGCGAACCAAAGCCGATGGCGATGACAATCACGGCGATCTGGGCCGGCGAGTAGCCGCCTTCCATGACCGCAGAGGTGAGCAGGCCCGTCGTCGTGACGATTGCGACGGTGGCCGAACCCTGCGCGGCACGCAACGCCAAGGAGATGATGAAGCCGAGCACGATCACCGGCAGGCCCAGGCTGTCCAGCGTGTGGGACAGGGCGGCGCCGATTCCGGAGGTGCGCAGGACCTCACCGAACACGCCACCAGCTGCAACCACCATGAGGATGGACGCGATGGGAGGCAAGGCGCCTTCGAAGATCTCGCCGGTTTCCTTGAGGGACCAGTTGCGGCGGACCGCCAGCAGGAAGAAGGAGAGGGCCACGGCGACGAGGAGGGCGAAGAACGGATTGCCGATGAACGCAGCCACGCCGTACCAGTAGTTGTCCTTGGCGATGGTGAGCGTGCCAACCGTGCCGAGGAGGATCTGGACAATCGGAGCGGCGATCAGGAACATGATCAGTCCGGGACGCGGAGGGGCGATAGCGCGGGCGCCGGGACCGTCGTGGCCAACGTGGACCAAGGAATCGGAACCGAATTCATCCACCTGCGCCTTAACACCGGGGAGCAGTTCGTATTCTTTGCGGTTCATGATGCTGGCAACCCAGTAGGACAGGAAACCGAGCGGCACGCAGATGATCAGCGAGATCAGGGTGATGAGTCCAATGTCGGCGCCGAAGACGCCGGCACCTGCCACGATGCCCGGGTGCGGCGGGACGGCAACATGGATGGAGAGCATGATGCCGGCCATGGGCAGGCCGAACTTGATGGGGTGAACGTTGGCGATCTTCGCGAACGCGTAGACAATCGGGACGAGGACGATGACGCCGACCTCGAAGAACACGGGGATCGCCACGAGGAAGCCGACGGCAGTCAACGCAATGGCAACGCGCTTGGCGCCGAGCTTCTCAGTGAAGTGGGTGGCCAGCGACTGCACGCCGCCGGACACCTCAATCATGCGGCCAAGAATGGCTCCAAGGGCGATCAGCAATGCGACCTTGCCCATGGTGCTGCCGACGCCGGTGGACACCACGGTGAAGATGTCCTTGAGCGGGATCTGCGCGGCAACGCCCACCAGGATGCTGACGGCCAGAAGGGCTACAAAGGCCTGGATCTTGAAGCGGATGATCAGCACCAGCAGCAGGGCGATGCCAGCTGCGGCGATGGTCAGCAGAAGGGGTGTTCCCAGCTCCACTGCGGGCTTGATGGCGGGGGCATCGGCCGCCCGGACCATCAGCGTGTTGACGAGGGGGTTCATTGGGGGTGTCTCCTTTGACATACCAGTCTAGAGAAGACCGGCGGGAGGTGGCGACGACGGCGAAGGGGGGACCGCCGTCGTCGCGCGTTCTTATGGGGGTTGGGTTAGTTGGTGCGCTTGGTGGGCGCGACAACCTTGATGACGGCGGAATCGTCGGCGGCGGCGAGGCCCTGGGCCTGACCGAGAAGGTAGAGCTGCTCTGCAGCGGCAGCAACAGGTGCGGCGAGACCAGCGGCGCGGGTGGCCTTGCCCACGATGCCCATGTCTTTGACAAAGATGTCCAGGCGGCTGAGGACCTCTGCGCCTTCTTCGGAGTAAGCCTCCAGGATGCGGGGCCCGCGGTTGGACAGCATGAAGGAACCGGCAGCGCCGGCTTCCAGTGCGGCGAGCGTCTTGGCCTGGTCCAGTCCGAGGGCGTCGGCAAGGGCCATGGCCTCGGCAGCAGCGGCAATGTGCACGCCGCACAGCAGCTGGTTGACGGTCTTGAGTGCCTGGCCGTCGCCGGGCTTGTCGCCGACGATGCTCAGGGTGGAGGCCAGCAGCTCAAGCGCGGGGCGGGCCTTCTCGAGTGCCTCAGGCTCGGCACCAACGACGATGAGCAGATCGCCTTCACCGGCACGCTTCGGGCCGCCGGACAGAGGAGCGTCAACGAGCGCGACGCCGTATTCAGCAAGCTTTTCGACCGTAGCCGGAATGGCTTCGGTGCCGACGGTGCTGCCGAGGATCACGACGGCGCCCGGCTTCAGAACCGAGGCCACGCCGTTCTCACCGAAGAGGACATCGTTGAGCTGTTCGCCGTTGCGGACGGCCAGGAGCAGCGCGTCGGCGCCGTCAGAAGCTTCGCGGGCGGAGGCGAAGGTCTTGATGCCGGCTGCTGCGGCAAGCTCCAGGCGGGGCTCGGCGATGTCGAAGCCGTGGACTGTCAGTTCGGATGCGAGGCGGGTGGCCATGGGCAGGCCCATGGCGCCGAGCCCCAGGACTGTGACGGTGTAGTTGCTGCTGGTCATGGTGTTCTCCGATAAGTAGGGGCCACGCTTGCCGGGTTCCCTGGCCGAGCTTGCGAGGTTAGGGGGCAAGTGGGGATGGTTAGAAAGTGGAGCTGAGCTTGCGGGTGACCTGGGTCAGGGACTGGTCGTCGCCAACGTTGCCGGCGAAGACGATGTACGGGATGCCCTTCGCGGGACCGTCCACCGGTTCCCACAGCGAGACGATGCCCGGCAGCATGGGTCCGCGGACGATCGCGTGGCGGATTTCCAAGCCGTGCGCGGCGACGTCCGAGGATGTGATGCCGCCCTTGGCGATGACGAACCGCGGCGGGAAGGTCTTCAGGGTGCGGTTCACAACGGCAACGACGGCGGCCGAGACCGTGCGGGCGATCTTCAGGCTCGCCGCGGCGTCGTCGGTCTTGATGAGCAGGCGGCTGGTGTGGACGATGACATCGCCTTTGTGAAGGGCGTCGACGACGTCGGTCACCACGGTTCCGATGTACGCGTCGGCCTCATTTTCGCTCGTCAGGAGCTTCTCGACGTCGATCTCGACGATCCGTGCCGAGCTGTGTACTGCCGTGAGGTCGTTGAGCTGGCGGGTGGTGACTCCCACATGCGAGCCGACCACGATCAGGCCACCTGCTGTGGAGGGAGTGTTGCCGGCATAGGCCTCTGCTGAGGTCAGCGCGGTACGGATTTCCTGGCCGATGCGGCCACGAACGAACGGCGGGCCCACGCGGTAGAGGAGCTTCTTGCCACGTCGTTCGGATTCTTCGAGGCCCAGAGCCAGGGCGCGGAAGTCGTTCTCGGTGACGATGTCGGCCACGATCGGGGTGGAGTTGGTAGCCGATTCGATCGCGTCGGCGATTGCCTTGGCGGAAATGGCCGGGTCCTGCGCGGAGGCACCGGCGCGGATGATGTTCAGGTCCAGGACGATCACTTCGCCGGCCGGGAACCTGCCCTGCGACTTCTCCTCCACATACTTGGCCATCTCGGAGTTAGCGAAACCGAAGCTCGCGTCCTTGGCGAATTCCGTCTCCGCGACCGGGGTGAGGGAGCCGGCGTCGCCCCTCATGTAGTGGACACCTCCGATGGTGACGCGGCCGGCGTCGGGAAATGCCGGAACAATCACCACGCCGTCAGTGACCTCGCCGGTCTCAGCAGCCACGGTGGCGGCAATGACGTCAGGCTCGAGCGGGTAGTGGCCGCGGAGGGTCGAGTCGCTGCGGCTGACGAAGCCGAGCGTCACGTTGCCGGCGGCCGCCGCCAGTGCGTTGCGAACGATTTCCTCGTTGCGGGCTGCAGCTTCGGCAGGGTCCAGGCTACGCGTGTTCGTGAGGACGTAGACGGCAGGTTTGGTCTGGTTCTCACGGATGTGGGTGAAGGCCCAGGTGAAGTCCGCGACCTCCCAACGGGTGAGAACGGCGAGATCCGCAACGGACTGGGTTCCCGTGGGGTCGTCGTCGAGGACAACCAGAACGCGGGGGGACGTCGCCGAGGACGCCGCAACGGCGTCGGCAACCAACTGAGCAGGAATCTGGACTTCCGCCGGGAAAGCGGCCAGAACGTCGGCTTCAAGGGTCACTGTGCACTCCATCGTGGGAAATCTCTGCTGCGGTTTAGTGAATGTAAGATGTCAGACATCTAACATTTGAATGCTAGTGTGACACACGGCTCTTCACCGCGCAAGGTGCCGGTCGTCACTAGGCTGGGATCATGGCTGACACCGCGACTCCGCTCCCCTTTGTGGACGCCCGGACGCCCACGACTTCGGCTGGCAAGCAGGTCCCGGCAGTGCTGATCCACGGCTGGGCTTCGGGCTCGGTCTATTGGGAACCACTCGCCGATCGGCTGCTCGACGGCGGCCGGCCGGTCTGGATTGTTGACCTCCCGGGCTATCACCCGGGCGAGGAATTAGCGGCCGGCTTCGACTGGACACTGGACTCCGCAGCAGCGTCGGTTGCAGCAGCTCTTGAGGTACGAGGCGGCGGTCCCGTTCACCTCGTAGGGCACTCGATGGGCGGCAGTGTCTCGCTGACGCTTGCGGCTGCCCGCCCGGAATTGGTGGCCACAGTGACCCTGGTGGGGATGGTGCCGGCGCCACAAAACGAGGGATTCAAGAATCTGCTGCTGTCACAGCTTGAGCAGGGATATTTCGACGCCGACACCCGGGTTAAGATCATGACTGCTTGGTACGGGCCGCTGACCAAGGAAGACATGGGGCGGCTCAGCAAAGGGTTCACCGTACCGTTCGCGGTGCTGGCCGCCAGCGCCAAGGCGGCCATGACCGGCGTCGAACCTTCAGTGCCCGGCCGCGTCCACGCGCCCTTGCTGGTACTCGCCGGAACCGGGGACCGCGTGCGGTCCATCGATCAGATGGCGGCGTTCGTTGGCTCCGGTCCATTGAGGCAATTGACGGCGATTCCCGACGCCGGTCACACCGTGCACTGGGAGAGGCCCGATGAGTGCGCCGAGGCATTGCATGAATTTTGGCGAACAAGCTGGCCACCGCCAGCGTAAGATGTCTGACAACCATCCCGCCCCGGAGGAAGATCCGCGGGGCGTCGGGCGGCCTGGAAGTACGAGAAATGGGGATACATGGCACGCAAGTCGCTGGTCGGCGTCGTGGCTGATGAGCTGCTGGACCGGATCATCGCGGGTGAGTTTCCACCCGGAACGGTGGTCCCGGGTGAACTCGAGCTCAGCGCCAAGCACGAGGTGAGCCGCATGACGGTGCGTGAAGCCATGAAAACCCTCGAAGCGCAGCGGATCCTGAGCGTGGAACGTGGCCGCGGAACGTTCGTTAATCCGCTGAATCAATGGGCATCGCTGGAAGCCGTGCTGCGTGCCGCATCCGAAGGCACCAAGGACGCCGCTGCCGCCATCCAGCTGATCGAGCTCCGCCGGATGCTCGAAACCGGCGCGTGCGAACTCGCGGCGGAACGCATCTCCGACGACGAGCTGGTCAACCTCAAAGAGCACGTCGAAAAGATGCAGACCGCACACGAGGTCAACGACGTCGCTGCATTCGTGGAAGCCGACCTCGCGTTCCACGACGTAATCCTGCACGCCTCGGGCAACGTCTTTGTGGCCGTGCTGTTCGAACCACTGCACCGCGTCCTGGAGGCGCGCCGCACAGAAACATCGGCCTTCCCGGAAATCCAAAAGCACGCAATCGGCCATCACCGGAAGATCGCAGCCGCCCTGGAGTCCCGGAGCCCGAATGAAGCCCGGCTCGCGATGGACGGCCACATGCAGCAGACCTTGGACGACCTGAAGACGTACGTCCTGGAGGCGTAGGCTCCCGCCACCGCAGGTCTACTATTGTGTATATAAGTGCACAATAGTAGACCAATAGAGGAATGATGCGGCTTCAGAATCCACTGACAACCATCAGCCCAACACTGGATATGGGCGTGCTGTACGTGTTGGCTCGCGCGGACGCCGACTTTACAGCGCCCAGCATCAGCAAGCTACTCCCGGAGCGCGCCTCTCTCGCGGGGGTTCGTAAAGCACTCGTGCGGCTAGTGGATCAGGGCATCGTTCTGGAGAGCGTTGCCGGACGGACGCATATCTACAGACTCAACCGCGGGCATCTTTTGGCCGAACCCGTCGAGGCCATGGCAGCCACCGCGGACAGGCTCGCGGAACGCATCCGCAGCGAAATCGAGTTGTGGAAATTCATGCCAATTGTCGTCACTATTTTCGGATCGGCAGCACGTAATGACACGCGGACTGATAGCGACATAGACATTTTCATTGCCCTTGGCAATGACGTCGAAGAGCTCGTGGCAGAAACAGCAATTGCCGAGCTGGCCACTAAAATGAGCGTCTGGACGGGGAACGACACACGTCCCCTGGTCTACCGGGAGGCAGAAATCGGACCTTGGCCAATCTTCGAATCCATCACCACGGAGGGCTTTACGGTCTACGGCGATAGCACTTGGCTGGATCGTGCCATACACTCCAGCGGGGTTTCGAAGTGAGAACGGCAAAGGGTGCCGAGGATATCCGCCAAGGCCGCTTGAACAAGGCCCTGCAATTCCCATCGAGTTGCGATGGATGCCCTGCAACTGGTTGATGAACACTATGAAGTGGCGGATGCCGTTGTGACGCTTTGCGTGCACGCTGGCATCGCTGCTTCCGACGCCATCTGCATTTCCCGCCTCGGCCAATACGCGAAAGGACAAGACCACAACGGCGCCGTTGCACTCCTAACGACCGCCGACGTCGCGTCCGGAAAGCACCTCACCGCCTTGCTGAGTATGAAGACACGAGCCGGATACGGGTACAACCCGGTAACAGCAGACCAACTCAAGAAGGCCGTCCGGGCAATGGACGCCTTGCTTGAACGGGCCAGGAGCTAGCGCCGCAGGCTCTCCGACGGCAGTTCGCCGAACTCTTTCAGGTACTGCGCCGAGAACCGCCCCTGATGCGTGAAGCCACACACCTCGGCAATAGCAGTAACACTCTGACTGCGCGGGTCCGCTTCGAGCAGCATTTCCCGGGCGCGGTCCAGGCGGATGCTCCGCAGCAACTCCAAGGGCGTCGCACCGGTTTCCGCGCGAAGGGCCGTCTGCAGGGTACGCACCGAAACCCCCAGGCATTCCGCGATGTCCGGCACGGAAAGCTCCTCAGCCGCGTGGCGCTCCAACAGCTCACGGCATTCGCGGACCAGTCGACTTTCAGATTCCGCGTCCGCTCCGCCCACAGCAGCAGCCGGTTCCATCGCCATCAATAGTCGCGACATCATGCTGTCCGCGAGCAGCCCTTGTACAAAGGCCGGGGCCGCGGATTGTGGCTGGCTCACCATATCGTCGTGAAGTTCGACGACGGACCTCAGGAAAGCGCGGCCCGCGGCACCTCCGAGATCCATCCCGTAGCCCAACTCAACAGCACTTTCGCCGTAGAGCTGCCGGGCTACCCGCGCCAACGCCAGCCGACGCACGTAGACGATCAGATGCGGGCTTCCACTGTCCCACGACATGGAGAATGGCCGGTCAATCGGCGGAACCGTCGCCAACCGCGGGCTGGATTCCACGGTGTTCGAACCCACTTGCATGGACGCATGCCCGGCGAGTGGGATCTGCACCAGATGGAAATCCTGAAGGCCCTCGGGTTCGATCCGGACATCCGCTCCATAGTCCAGGAACTCAATCCCAACATCGCCGCGGTGCAGGGAGCGCAGCTTCATATCAACCGACGCCGTGCGTGTCCGTGGCGCAAGTTCGTGGCTGCAGAACAGTTCCGCAATCTTCTGGTGGGCTTCATCAACGTCGGTTGTAGCCACCGTTGGCCGCCCGCGCAGTACGTCACGGGGAAGAATCCTCACCATCCGTCACCTGCTTCAAAGGGCATTTCGCTTATCGGATGATCCTCGCGCCAAGTGGATATTCCGGATTGCAGCGTCTGAATAGAGTCGCTTTTAAGACAAGTATGACGCAGCTCACAACACCATAACAGTGCCGGAAGCGAGGTGAGGAACAGTGAAGAACATCAAGCTCGTGCATGAACGTCGAGACGAATGGGAGCGGAACCATCCGAAGCCAGCTCCCCGGCCAACCAAGTGAAGCCGCCACCGCTCAACCCGAAAGGACATTCCATGATCTCCATAATTCAGCTCCTCGTTCAGCTGGTTGGCGGGAGGCACCCGGAATTCGCAGCCTGGGAGAGGGAGGCGGGGGCTTCGGACCTCCGCTTGACCTCGGCACCCTGGGTGGGCTGGCACGAAGAGGTGGACGACTCTTCGCATTTCGGATGATCCTCGCGCCAAGTGGATAGTCCGACGTGCCGCGACCGCCTAGAGTCACCTTCCAGAACAAAAATGACGAACGTCATATTTTCGTAACAACATCACACCCGCAATTGAAAGGCTTGGTCATGTCAGCTCTCGAAGGCAGAACCGCAATCGTCACCGGTGGAGCAACCAAGGTTGGCCAGGGCGTCGTCACGGCGTTGCGGGATGCCGGCGCCACGGTGGTGGTTGCGGACATAGACCCCGACGGCGGATCAGTCGCCGCCGCGCTCGGCCAAGGGATCCACTACTCCCACACAGACATCACCGACGACACCGCCGTGCACGCGCTCATCAACCAGACAGTGGCCAATCATGGAAGCTTGGACATCTTGGTGAACCTCGCATGCACCTACAAGGACGACGGCGCCAACTCCGGCCGGGAAGACTGGCTGGAGGCACTCAACGTCAACCTGGTCAGCGCCGTGGTGGCAAGCAACGCCGCCCGGCCGCACCTCAAAGCCTCCGGCCACGGCGCAATCGTCAACTTCACCTCCATTTCCAGCTCGATTGCCCAGACCGGCCGATGGCTCTACCCCGCCAGTAAAGCCGCACTGGTCCAGATCACGCGCAGCATGGCTGTTGATTTCGCAACGGACGGCATCCGAGTGAACTCCGTCAGCCCCGGCTGGGTGTGGAGCAACATCATGGACTCCCTCACCAACGGAAGCATCGAGAAGACGGATGCCGTTGCGGCTCCGTTCCATGCACTCGGGCGGGTCGGCCGCCCCAAGGAGGTTGGCGACGTCGTCGCTTTCCTCGCAGGTGACCAGGCCAGCTTCGTGACCGGCGCCGATTGGGCCGTCGACGGCGGTTACTCCGCCTTGGGCCCGGAACGCGCCGAAGAGACCATCCCGCTGCTCGCCGCCAACTAACACCAAGGTTCTGCAGATAGTTTCGAGAAGTACCTTCCACAGAAAGCAAGGGGAAAACACTATGACGCAACGCCACATCACCATCGTCGGCGCCGGCCAGTCCGGGCTCCAACTCGGCATCGGCCTGCTGGATGCCGGATTCCAGGTGACCACTATTTCCAACCGGACGCCGGAAGAGATCCAGGACGGCAAAGTCGCCTCCAGCCAGTGCATCTTCCACAACGCCTTGGAACACGAGAGGGCCCTGGGCCTGGATTTCTGGCCGGACGCTCCAACCGTGGACGGCATCTCCTTCACCGTCCCACACCCCGAGCTTCCGGGCGAAAAGGCCATCAGCTGGGCGTCCCGCCTGGACCATCACGCCAAATCCATCGACCAGCGCGTCAAGTTCCCGCGTTTCATGGAGGAGTTCACGGCCCGCGGCGGCGAGCTGATCTTTGAGGACGCCGGCGTGGCCGAGCTGGAGAAGTACACACAGAACTCGGACCTGGTGATCGTGGCTGCGGGCAAGGGCGAGATCGCGCAGCTGTTCACACGCGACGCCGAGCGAAGCACCTACGACGCACCGCAGCGCGCCTTGGCGTTGACCTATGTGAAGGGTTTGAAGCCGCGCGAAGAGTACTCGGCCGTCTCTTTCAACCTCATCCCGGGCGTGGGCGAATACTTTGTCTTCCCGGCGCTCACCACCACCGGCCCCTGCGAAATCATGGTCTTCGAGGGCGTGCCGGGCGGGCCAATGGACATATGGAAGGGCCTCTCGCCCGAGGAGCACCTGGAAACGTCCAAGAACATCCTGAAGACTTTCCTGCCGTGGGAAGCGGAGCGGGCCACCGACGTCGAACTGACGGACCCCAACGGCGTCCTCCAGGGCCGGTTCGCGCCGACCGTGCGCCACCCCATTGCCACGCTGCCGAGCGGCAGGCAAGTACTGGGCCTGGCCGACGTCGTGGTCTTGAACGATCCCATCACCGGCCAAGGTTCCAACAATGCCAGCAAGTGCGCGGCGTCGTACTTGCAGAGCATCGTCCAGCATGGCGGGCAGGCCTACGATCCAGAGTTCATGCAGGCAACGTTCGAACGCTATTGGGATTACGCCCAGCACGTTGCACACTGGACCAATGCCCTGCTGGCCCCTCCCCCGCCGCATGTCCTGGAACTCCTGGGGGCGGCCATCCAGGCACCCGAGATCGCGCATCGCTTCGCTAACGGCTTCAACCACCCGCCGGAATTCCAGGACTGGTTCATGTACCCGGACAAGGCGGCCGACTATCTGGCGAGCCTCAACACCGCCAAAATTTCGTAGCACACCCCTGCCATAAAGGAAGCTTGAAATGCGAAAAATTGCCATCATCGGGGCCGGTGAATCCGGCGCCCAACTGGCCTTGGGCCTTCAGCGCGAGGGCTACGCGGTCACGTTGTTCTCTGATCGGTCCGCAGCCCAGATCCGCACCGGCAAGGTCATGTCCAGCCAGTGCATGTTCGCCACCGCCCTGGACGCGGAGGCCCAGATGGGCGCCACGCTGACGGGACTTTACGGGTCCGGATCAGTGCCGGACATCAACGGAATCCGCGTGCGTGTGGAACGTGTTGCTGGCGTCATCGAGTGGGAGGCCCCGCTGGATGGACCGGCCCACTCCATCGACCAGCGCATCAAGAGCGCCCTGTGGATCGAGTCGTTCGTGTCCAATGGCGGTGACTTCCGGATCGAAAAGGTCACCGCGCGCATGCTCGAGGAACTCGCCCGCGACTATGAACTGGTCATCGTCAGCACCGGCAAGGGCGAGATCGGGCAGATCTTCCCGCGGGACAAGGCAAAGTCGCCGTTCGATCGTCCGCAACGGGTCCTGGCGCTGAATTACGTCACGCCCGCTGGCGGTGCGTCCGACGGCGGTACAGCCGACGGCGGCGACGGAACGGAACCACAGCAGGGCAACGCGATCCGCATGACCATGGCTCCCGGCGTCGGCGAGTTCTTTACGTTCCCCGGCCTGACGGTTTCCGGACCGTGCCGCATGATGGTGTTCGAAGGCGTGGTGGGCGGCCCCATGGACCGCTGGACCGACGTCGTGAGCCCCGAAGAGCAGCTCGAACGCTCCCTGGAGATCCTGCGCGAGCACTTCCCGCACGAGGCCGAGAACTTTGCCGGAGCCGAGCTGACGGACAGCGGCGCCACGCTCTTGGGACGCATCACGCCCACGGTGAGGTCCGCCGTCGGGGAGCTCGGAAACGGCAGGCTGGTGTTCGGCCTGGGTGACGCCGTAGTCCTCAACGATCCCCTGACCGGCCAAGGTTCCAACAACGCAACCTTGGCCGCCAAGTACTACCTCGATTCCATCCTTCGCCGCGGCCAGCAACCGTTCGACCGCGAGTGGATGGAGCGGACGTTTGACGAATTCTGGCGCGGTTGGGGCCAGTGGGCTGTTGCGTGGACCAACGATCTGTTGAAGCCGCGCCGCGAACACCAGGTGACACTGCTGAGCGAGGCCGCGGAGCATCCCGCGCTGGCAGCCAGTATCGTGGGCGGCTTCGATGATCCGCGGACGTCGTACCCCTGGTGGTTCGATCCGACGGCGGCTGCCGACTTCATGCAGGCGAGCAAGGAAGAAGACTCGGCAGTCTTTGACGTTCGCGATTTCCGGAGCGCGCTGGGGCAGTTCGCCACCGGTGTCACCGTGGTCACCACCGTCGCAGCTGACGGCCGGAAGGTAGGCCTGACCGCGAACTCGTTCACGTCAGTGTCCATGGAACCGCCATTGGTGCTGTGGTGCCCCAGCAAACGGGCTCCCAGCCTGGCGGACTTCGAGGACGCCACGCACTTCGCCATCAACATCCTGGCAAGCGACCAGCACGTGCTGTCCCGCCAGTTCGCGACGCCTTCCGCGGACAAATTCGCTGGAGCCGAGACCACCGACGGGATCGCCGGAGTCCCCCTGCTGAACGGCGCCGTGGCCACATTCCAGTGCCGCACGGTCTCGCGCCATGACGCCGGTGACCATGTCATCTACGTGGGCGAGGTTGAGAAATACAACAACGACGGCGGTGCTCCCCTGGTGTTCCACGGCGGCAAGTACCACGCGACAGCCAGCCACCCGGACTTCTGAGAATCCCTGAAAGGAGGGGCTTTGCATGGACTCAACTGATGTAGTGATCATCGGATCAGGAATCAACTCCCTGGTTGCAGCGGCGGAGCTTGCCTTGGACGGGAAGCGGGTGTGCCTGATCGAGCGATCCGAGCGGCTGGGTGGATTCATCCACTCTTCGGAGCGGACCCTGCCGGGCTTCATCCACGACACCTTCTCCTCGTGGCACCCACTCTTCGTTTCCGGTGGCGCCTACGGGAAGCTGGGCAAGGAACTCCATGCCCGCGGGCTGGAGTATTGCAACACCTCAGGCCCCGTCACCGCGAGCGTCGCCGCCGAACCAGCCAGCGGAGCCCACCGCGTGGTGATCGCCCATCGTGATTCCAGTGAGACGGCCAGGGCGTTCAAAGAACCGGGCGACCAGCAGGCCTACCTGGCGATGCTCGATGATCTTGGCCGCAACTCCGGGACCATTTTCGGGGCTTTCGGTGCGGAACTGCGTTCCTTCAGGGAGGTCGCGAAGATCGCCTTCGGCGCGGTTAGGCGAGGGCGCTGGGCCGGGACCGAGGCCTTCGTCAGGGACTCGGTGATGAGCGGCCGGAACTACGTGCGGAGCCGGTTCGACGGGTGGGAAGCAGACCAGCTCTGGTCACCGTGGCTCCTCCACGCGGGCCTCGGACCGGATCAGGCAACGGGCGGGGTCATGCTGCCCGTCATGGCCATGACCATGCACGGGTTTGGACTCCCGGTGGTAAAGGGCGGAGCATCCCGGTTTATCGCCGCGTTCGAGTCGCTGCTCAAGGATAACGGCGTCCGGGTCCTGCTCGGCACGGAGGTGGAGGAGGTCCTTGTTGGCTCCGGGTCGGTAACCGGAGTACGGACCTCGCAAGGCGTGGTGCCAGCGGGCACTGTGCTGGCGAACGTCTCTCCCCAAGCCCTCTACACCCGCCTCCTCAGCCAGCCGCCGTCGGGGCCTGCCGGTGCCGCAGCGAGATACCAGAATGGCCGCGGCGCCATGCAGATCCATCTTGCGTTGGACCGGCCCGTGGAGTGGCTCGATCCCCGTCTGAACCAAGTCCCCCTGATTCATCTGAGCAACGGTTCGGACAGCACGGGCATTGCGTGCGCCCACGCGGAAGCCGGGCTGCTCCCGATCGAACCAACGGTGGTGGTGGGTCAGCAGTGCGTCCTCGACCCATCGCGTGCTCCGCAGGGCAAGGCCACGTTGTGGCTGCAATTGCAGGAGGTTCCGTTTTCGCCGGTCGGCGATGCTGCCGGCGAATTGTCCGTTGAGGAAGGCTGGACGGAGGAGCTCAAGCAGGCCTACATGCAACGAATCCTGGCTCGGCTGGAGCAGTTCGCCCCGGGCACACGAGCAACGGTCCTCGCGTGGGACATCATCGCGCCCACGGACCTCGCCGCCGGGAACCCCAATGCAGTCAACGGCGACCCCTATGGCGGGTCGGCCGAGCTCTTCCAGAACCTCCTCTGGCGGCCGTTCCCGGAGGCCGCGGGCCACCAAACTGCCGTCAAGGGCCTGTGGCACATCGGCGCCTCCACGCACCCGGGTCCGGGACTCTCCGGAGGTTCAGGCCATCTGGTGGCTCAGAAACTGGCCGAAACCCCACGATTTTCCCGTATTCAAGCAGCACTGAAACCAAGCAAGCGATAGGAGAACAATGTCTGTTCTGGCCGGGCTCACTGCAGCCCTTTCGAATGGCTCGGTGGAGATCATCGATCTCACCACGCCCCTCAGCTCCGAAACCCCCATCCTGAACTTGCCGCAGCCATTCGCAAACACGGTGGGGCTGTCCGTGACCCCGGTGAGCAATTTCGACGACGCCGGGCCCGCTTGGGCGTGGAACGACGTCACTGTGGGCGAACATGCCGGCACGCACCTGGACGCTCCTGTCCACTGGATCACCGGCAAGGACGGCAAGTCGGTGGACCAGATCGAGCCGCATCGCCTGGTGGGCCCGGTTGCGGTGATAGATAAGACTTTAGAGGCCGCTGCCGACCCGGATTTCCTGTTGGAACCCGAGCACTTTGAGCAGTGGCAGGAGGAGCATGGCCTGTTCCCGGAGAACTGCTGGGTGATCTTCCGGACTGGGTGGGCGGCCCGGGGCGCTGATGCCGCGGCTTTCGTCAATGCCGACGACGCCGGTCCCCACACTCCCGGTGTCTCCTCAGCAGGTGCCAAGTGGCTTGCCGGGAACACCTCGATCAGCGGCTTCGGCGTGGAAACCGTGGGCATCGACGCCGGGCAGGCCGGGACCCTGGACCCGATGTTCCCGGTTCACTCGTTCCTGCTGGGCGCAGACAAGTACGGCGTGACGTCGCTGCGGAACGTCGACCGCCTCCCGGTTGTCGGCGCGACGCTCGTTGTGGCTCCCTTGCCGATCGTGGGCGGCACGGGCAGTCCCAGTCGGGTGTACGCGCTGGTGGAAAAGGCAGCGGTGGAGAAGGCATGAAGGAGCAAATAAGGGTTTCCACGCTCGTCGGCAGGACGCTGGCGAAGCTCGGCATCGGGCACGTCTTTGGGGTGGTGGGCAGCGGCAATTTCGATGTCACCAACACCCTCATGGCCCAAGGCATCCCGTACACAGCGGCACGGCACGAGGGCGGCGCGGCAACCATGGCCGACGCCTACACGCGCATGTCCGGCAAGGTGGGAGTGGTCACCACACACCAGGGCTGCGGGCTGAGCAACGCGATCACGGGCATTGGCGAGGCCGCCAAAAGCCGGACGCCGATGATCGTGTTGACGGCCGACACCCAAGCTGCCGCAACCAGGTCAAACTTCAAGATCGACCAGGATGCCCTTGCCCGCAGTGTCGGTGCCGTTGCGGAACGGATTCACTCTCCCGCAACAGCCATCGCGGACACCGTGCGAGCTTTCCGGACAGCCGTCAACGAACGGCGCACTGTGGTTCTCAGCTTGCCGCTGGATGTCCAAAGTGGCGCCGCGGCAGACGAGGTGGGTGCCGTCGTCGTGCCTCAACCGGCGAAGATCCGCCCGGACGCAGCCGCGGTCGAGAAGCTCGTGGCATTGATCGGCGCAGCGGAACGGCCCGTGTTCGTGGCAGGCCGCGGCGGACGCGGTGCCCGGGAGGAGATCCTGGCCCTGGCACGGCATGCGGGTGCTTTGGTGGCGACCTCCGCGGTGGCGAGCGGGCTGTTCAACGGCGACCCGCACAACCTCGGTATCTCGGGCGGTTTCTCATCCCCGCTGACGGCTGAGTTCATCAGCGGCGCAGACCTGATCGTGGGCTGGGGCTGCACGCTGAACATGTGGACCATGCGGCATGGACGGCTGATTTCACCCGGCACGAACGTGGTGCAGATCGACGTCGAAGACGCTTCGCTGGGCGCCAACCGGCCCATCAACCTCGGCGTGCTCGGCGACTCCGCGCTCACTGCCGCTGATACGTTGGAAGCACTGCGCGGACTGCAGCAAGAGCCGGCGGAGAAGTACCGCACGGAGGCCAACGCCTTGGCCATCAAGCAGGGCTCAAGGTGGCGGGACGTGGAGACGGAAGACCTGTCCACGGCCACATCAATTGACCCGCGTGTGCTCACCCGCGAACTCGACTCGATGCTCCCGTCCGAGAGAATCGTGGCCGTCGATTCCGGCAACTTCATGGGTTACCCCAGCCAGTACCTGGCCGTGCCCGACGAATTTGGGTTCTGCTTCACGCAGGCGTTCCAGGCCATCGGTCTGGGCCTGTACACGGCCATAGGCGCTGCGCTGGCCCAACCGCACAGACTGCCGGTCCTCGGCGCCGGTGACGGCGGCTTCCTCATGGGGATCAGCGAACTCGAGACAGCCGTCCGCCTCAAACTGCCGCTCGTCTGCATCGTCTACAACGACGCCGCCTACGGCGCAGAGGTGCACCACTTTGCCGAGCATCACACCGAAGCGGAGCTGGATAGTGTGGTCTTCCCGGACACTGACATCGCCGCCATAGCCCGCGGGTTCGGAGCTGAAGGCGTGACTGTCCGGACGGTAGCCGACCTCGCCGCCGTGCAGCCTTGGCTGGACTCGTACCGGGCCGGAACCCAAACCAAGCCACTGGTCATCGACGCCAAGATCGCCTCAGACGGAGGATCGTGGTGGCTGGCCGAGGCGTTCCAAGGCCACTAAGTGCCGGGACCCCCAACTGGGTCGCAGCAGTGCGCGTTTTGAGGGCTCAAAACGCGCACTGCTGCTACCTGCTTGGGTGAGTCTTAGTCGATCTCGGTGTTCACGATGTACACATCGCACGGAGCGCCGTGCGCCACGCTGTTCGCGATGCTGCCCAGGACACGGCCCAGGCCCTTCATGCGCTTGTTCCCCACCACGATCAGGTCGGCGTTGAACGTCTCGGCGTGGCTGATCAGGGCGTTTGCCGGCGTGCCACGGGCCGCGAAGTACTTGACGTTGCCACCCTCAACCGTCAGTTCCTCTGAAACCTTGCGGGCAACGTACTCAGCGGAGTCGGCCGAGGAGACCGTGATGCGGTCGCTGCCGGTGCCAAATTCCTCGATGCGGTCGTCGCTGAATCCGCTCACCACGTGCAGATCCGCTTTCATGGCGCTGGCCAGCCTCGCTGCTGCCTGTGCTGCCTTCTTCGCCGTCTCGCTGCTGTCAACGCCGACGACAATCACTTCAGTCATTGCTTCTCCTGGTTATGGGGTTCACTGGGTGGTGCTGCAAGAAATCTACACGCATTCATCATCTGCCGGGATGCCCGGTTTACGCGGGAACCGGCCTCTGGTCGCCCGGCGATCCGTGGGCTAGTCTGCAGGGACGGCCTGCCGCGCGGGCCAGCAATGCACTGAATCAGAGACGATGTTGAGGAGCACCCATGGCTGACCACACATATAGCGTTTCCGAACTTGTTGGAACCTCGTCCGAGGGAATCGACGACGCGATCAAGAACGGCATAGCCACCGCATCGCAGACCCTGCGCCACCTGGACTGGTTTGAGGTCAAGGAGATCCGCGGCCACCTGCAGGATGGCGCCGTGGCCGACTGGCAGGTCACCATCAAGCTCGGATTCCGTCTGGAGCGCTGACCACCCCTACGCGAGACGACAGTTAACACCGATGTTTCAGACAAGCATCGGTGTTAACTGTCGTCTCGGCGGGCGGGTTCGGGATCCTTGACCGGTGCGGCGGCAACCGCGCCAAAGCTGCTGAGCAGCGTCAAGGCGTCCGACGACGGCGAACCGGCCTTCGCCGAATACACCCGGAGTGCCTGGTCGGGGTCGTCCGGGAGGCTTAGCGTTTCAAAGTTCAGTTCCAGGTCCCCGACGATCGGGTGGTGTAGCCGGACAGTGCCTGCGGACCGCGTGGCTACCCTGTGCCCTGCCCACCATTGACGGAAATGCTCGCTATGCACGGCGAGTTCGCCCACCAGTTGGTTGGTTTGGGGATCGTTCGGGTGCCGGCCGACATCCATGCGCAGTGCGCCGACGGCTTCGGCAGCCACGGTTTTCCAATCCCTGAAGAGCGCCCCGGCGCCCGCGTCCAGGATGATCCAGCGTGTCAGGTTCCGCTCGGCCGGCGGCAATGACGGGAAATCGGTGAACAGCAAGTGCGCCATCCGGTTGCCGGCCAGAACGTCAGCTCGGCGGCCCAGCACCATGGCAGGGACGTCCCCGACGGCGTCGAGCAGTTGCCGCAAAGCAGGCCGCACCTTCTGCACCGGGCCGGGGTTGCCGGCGGAGCTGGCGCAGTGTTCCAGCAGGTCCATCATGTGGGCGTGCTCGCCGGCGTCCAGGCGCAGGGCGCGCGCCACAGAATCGAGCACGGCCTTGGAGGGATGGATGTTTCGGCCCTGCTCCAAGCGCGTGTAGTAATCGGTGCTTACCCCGGACAGCCGGGCAACTTCTTCACGACGAAGTCCGGGCACCCTGCGGGCGCCACCAGACTCTGGCGTACCGGCGTCGTCCGGAGACAGCCGGGCACGCATGACTTTGAGGAACTTGCCGAACTCGGCGCTTTGACCCATTCGTCCATTCTGCCGCCGGCATCGCACTAAAGGCCACCGCTCTGGGTAGGTCTGCCAGACCTAGGAAAAACAGGATCAGGCTTGGTTGCTGACTCTGCGGCAAAAACTGAATAGGCTCAGTACAGAGCCCTCCGAAAACGCTTTCTCGAAATCCTGGCTTAAGCCACGGATCCGAAAAGGATGGAGGCGCGCGTGCCACATCAACCACGAAGGAGCCCTTCATGCCAGAGCTGACACTGAACAACGGCGTCACCATTCCCCAGCTCGGATTCGGCGTTTTCCAAGTACCGCCGGGAGAAACCCAGCGCGTGGTGGAAGACGCACTCGAGGCGGGTTACCGCCACATCGACACCGCTGCGGCTTACCGCAACGAATCCGGTGTGGGGGCCGCCATCGCGGCATCCGGCATTCCCCGGGATGAACTTTTCATCACCACCAAACTCCGCAACGGCGAGCAGGGCCAGGCGCAGGACGCTTTCCAGCGGAGCCGCGAAGCGCTGGGCCTGGAGGTAGTGGACCTCTACCTGATCCACTGGCCGGTCCCGTCGCAGGGTCTCTACACGCAGGCTTGGAAGGAGCTGGAGAAACTTCACCAGGACCAGCAGATCCGGGCTATCGGCGTCTCCAACTTCCTGCCGGATCACGTGGACACCTTGTTGGCGGAAGCGGAAGTAGTGCCGGCGGTGAACCAGATCGAAATCCACCCCACCTTCCAGCAAAGTGACCTCGCCGCGAAGTGCCGTGAACTTGGCATCGCTGTGGAGGCCTACAGCCCGCTGGGCCAGGGCAAGGACCTGCACTCGGAGGTCGTGGCACTCATCGCCGCCGCCCATGAGGCTACCCCGGCGCAAGTGATCCTCGCCTGGCATCTTGCCCAGGGCACCATCGTCATCCCCAAGTCCGCGGACTCTGCGCGCATGCGCCAGAACCTGGCCGCCGCCGACATCAAGCTCAGCCCGTCGGAGCTTGACGCCATCACCGCACTGGAGGCTGGTGCCCGGAACGGTTCCGATCCCGCCGTCGCCGCTTTTACACAGTTCTAACCACACACAAAGGACAGCAATCATGCAGTACACGCACCTGGGCCGCTCTGGCCTGAAAGTTTCCCGTCTTTGCTTGGGCACCATGAACTTCGGGCCCCAGACCGACGAAGCAACAGCACACTCGATCATGGACTCCGCACTGGACTCCGGCATCAACTTCTTTGACACGGCCAACGTCTACGGCGGCACCGAACACCGCGGTTGGACGGAGGAGATCATTGGGCGTTGGTTCGCGAAGGGCGGCGAGCGCCGTGAGCGGACCGTCCTGGCCACCAAGCTTTATGGCACCATGACGGACCGGCCCAACGAGTCCAAGTTGTCTGCGCTCAACATCCGCCGTGCCTTGGATGCCAGCCTGAAGCGGCTCCAGACGGACTACATCGATATTTACCAGTTCCACCACATCGATCGCGATACACCGTGGGATGAGATCTGGCAGGCGATCGAGGTCGCGGTCCAGCAGGGCAAGATCCTGTACTCGGGCAGCAGCAACTTTGCGGGCTGGCACATCGCGCAGGCGCAGGAGGCCGCGCGAAGGCGCAATTACACAGGCTTGGTCAGCGAACAGTCCATCTACAACCTCTTCAAGCGGGAATTGGAGCTTGAGGTCATCCCGGCCGCTCAGCAGTACGGCCTCGGCCTGATCCCTTGGTCACCGCTTCAGGGCGGGTTGTTGGGCGGCGTGCTGAAGAAGGAAGATCAGGGCGTCCGCCGCACGGAAGGCCGCGCACTGGAGACGCTGCGTCAGCACGAGGACCAGATTCGCCAGTACGAGGATTTCGCCGATGAACTGGGTCACGCACCCGGTGACGTCGCCCTCGCTTGGTTGCTTCACCAGCCGGCGGTAACGGCGCCGATTGTCGGCCCGCGCACGCAGGAGCAGTTGGATGCGGCCATCCGCGCGCTGGATGTCACGTTGAACGACGACGCCCTCAAGCGGCTGGACGATATCTTCCCGGGACACCGCCCCGCGCCCGAAGATTACGCCTGGTGAGCAGCCTCGTTCCGGAAGCCGACACGGTAGCGCCACGCAACATCCTGTTCATTGGCGGTACCGGGGTCATCAGTGCGGCGGCGGCTGAACGCGCCGTCGCGCTGGGCCACCGGCTGACCATCCTCAACCGCGGACGGTCAGCCGGAAGGCCGGTTCCGGAAGGGGCAGAGGTTCTTCACGCGGACGTCCGGGACACCGAGGCAGTGCGGGAGGTACTTCACGGAAGGGAGTACGACGCCGTCGCGGACTTTATCTCTTTCACTCCTGACCAGGCGTTGGCTGGCTTGGAGTTGTTCCGAGGGCGGACGGGTCAGTACGTCTTCATCAGTTCCGCTTCGGCGTACCAGAAGCCGCCTGCGATGCTCCCCATCCGGGAGTCGACGCCGTTGAAGAACCCGTTCTGGCAATACTCGCGGGACAAGATCGCGTGCGAAGAACTGCTGTTCGAGGCTTACCGGGAAGAGGATTTCCCGGTGACAGTAGTGCGGCCGTCCCATACGTATGACCGGACCAAGATCGCGATGGTGGGCGGCTGGACGGATATCCACCGCATGCGTGCCGGGATGCCGGTGATGGTCCATGGCGACGGAACCTCGCTGTGGACGTTGACGCACAGCCGGGATTTCGCCAAGGCGTTCGTCGGCCTCTTGGGCAGACCGCAAGCCGTGGGCGAGAGTTACACCATTACCTCGGACGAGTTCCTGCCATGGGACCAGATCTACCGTTTGTTTGCGCGGGCTGCGGGCGTCCCGGAGCCCGAACTCTTTCATGTTTCCTCAGAGACCATCGCGGCCCACAGCCCTGAGCTCGGACCGAACCTGCTGGGGGACCGCTCCCACTCGGTGGTGTTCGACAATTCCAGGATCAAGGCACTGGTTCCGGGGTATCAGGCGACGATTCCCTTTGCCGATGGCGCCCGGGAGATCGTGGACTGGCACGATTCGCACCCTGGGCTACAGGTGGTGCAGGAGGACTTCATGGAACTGAGTGACCGCCTCCATGACTGGTCGCGTCGGCAATAGTTGGGAATTGTCGGCAAGAGTTGCCAAGCAGCGAGTAGCCAGCGTAGAACAACACCAAGACCCAAAGGAGAGCATTCCCATGGCACTTGCACCGCTCATCGAGCTCAACGACGGCCACAAGATCCCCCAACTCGGATTGGGCACGTGGCCCTTGGACGACACCCAGGTTGCCGAGGCCGTGGTGGAGGCGGTCAAGCATGGCTACCGGCACATCGATACCGCGGTGAAATACGGCAACGAAACTGGCGTGGGCAACGGCATCAAGGCCTGCGGGGTGGACCGTGAAGAACTGTTCATCACCACCAAGCTCGATGGCGGATTCCAAGGCTCAGGAAAGGCCGTTGCGGGACTGGACGGTTCCTTGGAGCGCTTGGGGTTGGACTACGTTGACTTGCTGTTGATCCACTGGCCCCTCCCCCGGCGCGACGAATTCGTCTCCACGTGGAAGACCTTCGAGGAACTTCAGGCCTCGGGCAAAGTCCGGTCGATCGGCGTCTCCAATTTCAAGCCTGCCCACCTGGACCGTCTGTTCGCCGAGACTGACGTTATCCCTGCGGTCAACCAGATCCAGGTCAGCCCCTCCATCCCGCGATCGGTGGCCCGGGCCTTCAACGAACAGCACGGCATCGTCACCGAGTCCTACAGCCCCTTGGGTGCCAGCAGCGACCTCCTCAATGCACCGGTGCTGGCTTCCATCGGCCGCAAATACGGCAAGACTCCAGGGCAAGTAGTACTGCGCTGGCACGTCCAGCAGGGCTTGGTAGCCATCCCCAAGACCTCTAACCCGCAGCGAATGCAGGAGAATCTGGACGTCTACAACTTCGAACTGACACATGATGACCTCCTCGCCCTCGAAACCCTCGACGCGGGACCCGACGCCGGCGTTGACTCCGACGTCCAAGGGCACTGAGCGTGGGAGAACTGATCTGGACCGGCTGTTACACCGCTGACAGGGACGGAAATGGGGACGGCATCGGCGTGCTCTCGGCAGGCGCCGACGGCAAACTGACCTCCCTGGGGCTGGCAGTGAAGGCGAATTCACCGTCGTTCCTTGCCGAGCATCCGAAAGTGCCGGTCGTTTACGCCGTGGCGGAGGAAGGCCGCAGCTTGCGGGCCTATCGCCGGACAGGTTCCACCGAGCTCGAGCCCTTCGGCGAACCGTGGCCCGCAGGCGAGGCCGCCTGCCATGTAGCGGTGGACCCACACGGCCGTTTCGTCGTGGTGACCTGCTGGGGCGACGGACAGGTCATTCTGTACGAACTGGATTCCGACGGCGGCATCACCTCGCGCATCAGCGCGGAAGCCGCCGTCGACCCTTATGACGCCGGACCCGGCGGAGAAGCGCGACCCAGCCGTGCGCACGCAAGCCTCATGCTGCCCGACGGCCGGGTGATGACCACGGACCTTGGGCATGACCTGCTGCGCGTCTGGCGCTTTGTGGCCGGTGAGGGCCTGGTCACTGACCACCTAGTAGTCCTGCCCAAGGATTCCGGCCCGAGGCACATGGCCCACCATGCCGGCGGGACCGTTTTTGTGGTGACTGAGTATTCCATCGAGGTGGCCGCCGTTCGGGCCAATCCGGACGGCATCTTTGAGCTCGCCGCAGTTGTTCAGGCAAGTGCCAACGGGGCGCTCGACGGCGACTCCGCGGCGGAGATCGGGCTCTCACCTGATGGGCGGCACGCCTACGTTGGGGTGCGTGGCTCCAACCGGATTTGTGTGTTGGGCGTCAATCACGACGGCTCGGCGTTGAAACCGTTGGCTGACATACCAAGCGGAGGCAACTGGCCGCGACACCATGTGGTTCGCGAAGGCTGGCTGCACGTAGCTCACGAACGGTCCAACGACGTCGTGACGTTCCGCCTGGACCCTGAAACGGGACTGCCGGACGAGCCCGTCAGCCACATGGAAACAGGTTCGCCAACGGCACTGATCGCAGCTCGTCGAGATGGCATTTGACGCCAATGTTCCGCTCAAACATTGGCGCTAAGTGCCATCTCGGCGGAGGGCCCTAAGCGGCCCAGACCTCAATTGAGTCGGTACCGCAAAGGAGCCTGCGACCAGCCGGTTCCAGGATTACCCACAGCAGTTCGTGGTGCGCGGAAACCTCGTCAACGCGGCCGGCGCCGGAGCCCCAACCAGCTTCGTAGATCCACACTTCCTCGCCAGAGGCGAGCTCGGACCATTGGGCTGCGGGGACGTGCCGGTATCCGGCCGGCCGCGTCAAGATGGTGCTTGTCATGCAGAGGCGCCGGCGGGCTGCAGCCGCCAGGTGGTCGGCACGCCGTTGTGGGCGGGAAGCACGTGGCCTTCTGGGAAGGCCTGCACGGAGTCCGGGTCTGAATCCGGGCTCCACATGCCCGACGCCGGGCAGTGGGAACCGGTAGGCATGACGCGGGTGGCACGTTCGCGCAGGAGGGCGATGCTCTTCATCGTTGAATTTCGTCCTTGTGTAGTGTGAAGCAGATCTCCTCAACCCTATGCAAGTCACAAAGGCTTCGTTATGGACAGATGCATAACGTTTTCGCATGAACCCATGCATGAGCACAGTGAAAAATCGCCGATTTTTGGGTGCTATCGCTGCAAACGCTTCCAGTTTTGGGCCTTTCCGCCACTGCGTCATCTCAAGAAATCCCTTAAATACTCTGGAATCACCCAACGCAAGCGCTTACAGTTGTGAGTTGCCACACAGCAGAGTCGCTTAGCGGAAGGTTCCATCGTGTTTTCTCGCAGCTATAGATCCGTTGTTCCCCATCCCCACCAATTCCCCAGCCAACGCGTGGCACCCGGCCGTGCCGTCGCCATCGTGCTCGCCACCGCAGTGTTGACGGCGTCGGCCATCCTGCCCGCGAGCGCCGTGAACGCCAGCATCAGCGCTGGCATCAGCGCCAAGAAGACTGCCCCGGATCCCGCCGCCGGGCATTCCGTGCGCGGCGGCATCAGCGACCAGAACTTCTACTTCGTCATGGCGGACCGGTTCAACAACGGCACCACGGCGAACGACGACGGCGGGCTGGGTTCGGACCCGATGGTCTCCGGCTTCGATCCCACCCGTAAGGGCTTCTTCAACGGCGGGGACCTCAAGGGGCTGCAGGATCGTTTGGGCTACATCCAAGGCCTGGGAACCAATGCCCTCTGGCTCACGCCGAGCTTCAAGAACAAGGCCGTCCAGGGCGGCGGGCAACTCGAGAACAGCTCTGCCGGCTATCACGGCTATTGGGTCACGGACTTCACACAGATCGACCCCCATTTGGGGACGAACGCGGAGCTGAAGACCCTCATCGACGCCGCGCATGCCCGCGGGATGAAGGTCTACTTCGACATCATCGCCAACCACACCGCTGACGTCATCCAGTATCAGGAGACCGCTTCCGCGCCTTACATTTCCAAGGCCACCGAACCCTACCGAAGCGCCACGGGCGAGGCCTTTGACGACCATGACTACGCCGGGACGCAGGACTTCCCCGCTTTGGACCCAGCGACGTCCTTCCCGTACACGCCGGTGGTTCCCGCGGCCGAGCAGGACGTCAAAGTGCCGGCGTGGCTCAACGACCCCACGCTCTATCACAACCGCGGCAACACCAACTTTGCCGGCGAGGACTCGCTGTATGGCGACTTCTTCGGCCTGGATGACCTGTTCACCGAGAACCCGCGAGTGGTCAACGGGATGGTGGACATCTACAAGGCGTGGATCCGCGACTTCGGCATTGACGGCTTCCGGATCGACACCATGAAGCACGTCAATGACGAGTTCTGGCAGCAGTTCGGGCCGGAGGTGCTCAGTTACGCCAAGGAGCAGGGCAAGGACGAGTTCTTCATGTTTGGCGAGGTGTTCGATACCTCCAAGAGCGTCACGTCCAAGTTCACCACCAAGGACCGGATGCAGGCCGTGCTGGACTTCGGGTTCCAGGGTGCCGCGCGTAGCTTCGCGTCCCAGGGCAGCAAGGCCACCGGTCTTGCCGACTTCTTCGGAGGTGACGACTGGTACACGGACGCCGATTCGAACGTCTACCAACTGCCCACGTTCCTGGGGAACCACGACATGGGCCGCATCGGCACATTCATCGCCCAGGACAATGCCGGGGCTTCCGATGCCGAACTCGTGGAGCGCGACCAACTTGCCCACGAGCTGATGTACTTCTCGCGCGGCAACCCGGTGATCTACTACGGCGACGAACAAGGCTTCACCGGGGCCGGTGGCGACCAGGATTCGCGGCAGTCGATGTTCGCCAGCCAGGTCCAGGAGTACCTCGACGACGACCTTCTGGGCACCGGAGCCACCCACGCCACGGACAACTTCGACACCCAGCACCCGCTCTACCGCAAGATCAGCCAGCTCGCGGCCCTCACCGCCAAGCACCCCACGTTGCGTGACGGCGCCCAGCAGAACCGCTACGCCGCCGATGGTGCCGGGATCTACGCTTTCTCCCGCATCGACGCGAGGGACCAGCGCGAATACATCGTGGCCTTGAACAACAGCGAGACCGCGCAAACCGCAGCCGTCCCCACGTTCGAAGCGAAGCAGCCCTTCGAGCTGGTCTATGGCGACGCCGCAGTTGAAGCCAAGACGGATGCACAGGCCAATCTCACGGTCACCGTTCCGCCGCTTTCTGCCGTGGTGTACCAAGCGAAAGGGCGACTCGCCACGTCCAAGGCTGCTCCCGCCGTCGTCCTCAAGAAGCCGGTCACCGCGGCTGGCGACGCTGACCGCGTAAAGGTGACGGCCGACGTCGACGGTAACTCGTTCTATGAGGTCACCTTCGAGGCACGTACCGCGGGTGGCGGGTGGCAGTCGATTGGCACGGACGACAATGCGCCCTACCAGGTGTTCCACGAGGTGTCTTCCTTGGATTCGGGCACATCGGTGGAGTACCGCGCCGTGGTGCTGGACAACGCAGGCCACACCTCCGCGAGTGAGTCGCGCACCGGTGTGGTGGGTGAGCCGACGCAGCCTGAAACGGTCACCGTGGCCGGCAGTCTCAACACTGAACTCGGCTGCACGGAGGACTGGCAGCCCTCGTGCGAACAGGCGCTGATGAGCTACGAGCCGACGCATCGGCTGTGGCAGTTGAATGTCCCGAACCTGCCCGCTGGAACGTACGAGTTCAAGGCCGCGCTCAACGGCACGTGGGACGAGAACTACGGTGTGGGCGGAGTCCTGGACGGCCCCAATATCGTGTTCCAGCACTCAGGTGGCGCCGTCACGTTCCTGTACGACCACGCCACCAACGTGATCAGCGCCGCCGTTGCGGGTCCGCAGCCTGCCGCCGTTTCCGTCCCGGGAAGCCTGAACTCCGAGCTCGGTTGCGCTGGCGACTGGATGCCTGATTGCGCGCAGGCCCAGCTGGCCCTGGATCCCGCGGACGGGATCTGGAAGCTCTCCGTGGTGGATTTGCCTGCAGGGAACTACGAGTTCAAGGCCGCCATCAACGGCTCCTGGGCTGAGAACTACGGCCTCGGCGGAGCTGGGAACGGCAGCAACATCACGCTGAACCACGACGGCGGACCGGTCACCTTCCGGTACGACTCCGCCAGCCACCTGGTCACCGCCCACTAACCCAAGTAGGTAGCAGCAGTGCGCGTTTTGAGCGCTCAAAACGCGCACTGCTGCTACACAGATGGGTTACTTGTAGCTCACACTCAGGAGCATGGCCTTCAGCTGTGAGTATTGTTCGCTACCCATCCAGGCTTTGGCGGCTTCTGGGGTGGCGAACGTGGGCTGCTTGTCGAGATCAAATTTCACGTATGCGATCATGAACCCGTTGGGCATCCTGATCTGGTTTGTGCCGGATGAAGTCTGCCCGGATTGAAGCTCGGAGGACAGCCGGATGTCCATGACGTAGACCGGAGGAGAGTCGGAACGCCCACTAGCCGTGGGCATCCCTCCGCTACCGGAGTTGTAGTCGATGTTCATGATGTAGTTCAAGGAGAACCCGAATTCCACCTGGTTCCCTGCTGTATCCGTTACTCCAGGAACCACGGCACGGTCCAGAACTGTCCGGTCCACCAGCCCGGCAGTACCGTCGCCGTAGAAACCGCTGCTCATAAAGGCAACCTCAGCGCCGGTGCTGTCCAGAATGGTGGCTCCGTCGGAAGGACCTTGTTCCGGGCGAACGGTCCAACCGGCGGGGTACCTGAACGAGACGTGCCCATCAGGGAACGTGAACGTCTGCGCTGTGGCAACCGGAACAGGCGGCGGCGCCACGGGTGCAGTGGTGATCGCAGCTGGTGCGGTGGGGGTCGGCACCTGGCTGGCGTCCGGCGTCGGAGTCGCAGTTGGCGTTGCAGTTGGCGAAGGCGTGACAGAGACGCTCGGAGTAGGTGTCGCCTCCGGCGTCGTCACAGTGACCGCCGGCGCAGGCGTGGAAGATACAGGACCGAAGTTGGCGGCCACGAGGACACCGGCAGTCACCGCCGCTGCTCCCAGAAGGAGTCCGCCGGCAATCCGTACCTTGCGGCTCCTGCGTCCTTCGAGTGACGCCACGCCCGCGGGCAAAGTGTCGCTGAAGACCCGCGGACCGGACAACATACGGCTTAGGGCCTCTGCCCCGTTGATCTCAGCCTCCGGATCGTTGTTCAGAGGGTCGATCGCGGAAATCTGGCTCTTGATCGGATCCATCTCAGACTCCCATCTTGTGTGTAGTCGTTTCGGCACCCGCAGGCAGCTGTTTCCGGAACGCCGCACGGGCACGGTGCAGCCTGACCTTGGCTGCGGCTTCACTGCACTTGAGCACTCGCGCAATCTCGGGACCGCCCAAGCCGTCCCAATACGCCAGCTGAAGGATGTCCCGATCCTGAACGCGCAGGCGGGCCATGGCATCCTGGACCACGACGTTCTCGGAGTCATCGCCGAAACGCTGCACCGCCGTCGTCCGCAGTTTTTCCTGCAGCGCCTGCTGCCGGTCGCGGCTCCGGTACGCGTTCCCCACGAGGTTGCGCGCAATGGTCAACAGGTAGGCGATATCCGGAAGCGACTCCTCCGCCCATTTTTGCCATACAACGCGGAAAACGTCGGCCGCGATTTCTTCGGCCATCTCCGCTGATTCGACCCGCCGGCGAACGAACCTGAAAACGGATGGATAGCTGTCTTTGTGAATGGCGATGAACGCCAGTTCGCGCTCGGAAAGCACGATTTCCCCCTGATAAGTAGTGTCCTGAACTGCAGGATATTTGTATAGTTTCCGGCCCGGGCCCAATGGTTACGCGCGGCGGAAAGTAATTTTGCTGGATCTTCCCCTTCCGCAGGGGCCTGTGGGGGCGCGGTCAGAGCCCTCGCCCTGCGAAGGGTCCAGCAGAAAATCGTCGCGTCCGGATATATTCGAGTCACCGAACCCCGAGCGAGAGCGTGGAAGAACCATGGTGGAAACAGGACCAGCGGCAGACTGGGCCCGAAAGCAGGTGGACCTGGGGCGTGTGCCGGTGGCGGTCCTGGGTGTGGCTTCCAGCAAAGGCATCGAGGATGTGGTGGCGTTCGGGACCGACGGCGGCAGGCAGGCAACGGCCGACGACCACTTTGCCCTGTTCTCCGTCTCGAAACCCATCAGCTCGCTGACCGTCATGCGGCAGGTTGAGCTGGGGAAACTTTCACTGGGCGCGTCGTTGACCGAAGCACTGACCGGCTTCGGCGCCGGTCGCACAGACACTGTGACCCTCGAACACCTGTTGAGTCACCGCGCCGGCATCACAGACCCGGCCCTCGACGGCGGCACCTCCCTCCGCGATGACCTCACCTCTGCGGGTCAGTCGTTTTATGCGGGAAGGTTGGTCCAGTACTCCAACATCGCCTTTGAGGGTGCTGCAGCCATGGCCGAGTGGGCCGACGGACGCCCGTTCGAGGAGCAACTCCTGTCCCTGACCGCGGACACAGGTGCCCAGGGCCTCACGTTCGACACAGCGTGCAACCCGCACGCTGTCCATCGCACCGACGAGGAGGGCCTCAACGTCCAGGGTATGTACCAAAAGAGGCATCCCGGAGCCGGACTCTTCGGCACAGCTGCGGACCTGCTCAACCTGGGCTCGGAGCTGCTTCGCAACTCAGGCAAGGCGGTGCAGCCGGCAACCCTCGCGGCCATGCGCCGGCTCCGCACCACGGGGCTTTCCCACATCACCACCCGGCCCGCTCCCCTGCGCCATACCGGCTTGGGCTTTCAGATGCCGGCCAACGAATCCGAGCTCCTGGCCAAGGGCATTTACGGCCACCCGGGGTGGTCGGGCACGGAATGGTGGATGTTCCCGGAACAGGACCGCTGTGTCGTGTTCCTGACGAACGTGCTGGACACCCCTGACCTTGGTGTGGACACGAACGAGCTCTTCAACGCTGTGGCGGTGTCCTAGACCGCCACGCGGACACGGCCCACACCAGCACGAACAGCCCCACGAGGATGAGGCCGGCATCGCCGAGGTCGATCCCGCCAAGCCAGGCAGTCAGCGGATCTTCAAGCCCAAACGCGGCATTAACGAATCCGCCCAGCGTGATCACTGAGATGAACAACGCCGAAACCGCCGAAATGCCGGTGATCACCGCATTGAAGCCGAGTTTGCGCTGCGGATTGTTGATGGCCGTCTTGTACATCTTCATCATGGCCACCCCATTGACGGAATCGCACAGAGTCATGGCCGCGGTGAACGCGAGAGGGAGGGCCATCAAGGCGAATGGCGAGACCCCGGCAAGTGACGCCGTGGTGGTGATGACCAACAGCCCTATGGTGGTGGCGGTGTCGAATCCCAGTCCGAACAGGAAGCCGATCACGTAGATGTTCCGTGGCCGCTCCACCTTGGCGAGCGGCTTTGCCAGCAGCCGGGCAACAAATCCTTTGGCTTCCAGGTCGTCCTCGCGAACCTCCCCGCCAGCCTGAACACTCCGGTACACCCGGGTGGCGCGAACAAAGGCGGAGCCGTTGAACAAGCCCATCGCCAGCAGGAACAGCCCGGACACGCCACTGCCAATCAAACCCAGGACCTTGTTGCCGGTGGTGCCGTCCTCCATGAACTGCCCGATCATCGTCGCGCCCGCCACCACCAACAAACCGGCCAGGATCACCACGGAACTGTGGCCCAGGCTGAACGCGAACCCCACACTGACCGGATCCTTGTGCTGCGCCACGAACTTGCGCGCTGAATTGTCGATCGCCGCGATGTGGTCCCAGTCGTAGCTGTGCTTGATGCCGGCAACATACGCGGTCACCACCAGGCCAAGCGCCAGCGGCTGCGCGGCGCCTGCCGATCCAAGAAGCAAGAGCACCACGGCGGCAGCGTGCAAAGCGGCCACCGCACCGAACGTGAACAGCAGCCTGGTCCGGAGGGGCAAATGCTCCCGCTGCCGGTACATCATGGCGAACTCGGCCAGCGCGGTCATTAATACTTCCTTAGGTCCAGGGGCGCCTGCCCGCTCCAGCGTGCGCGGAGAACGCCGGTGCAGGCTGCCAACAAGCGGTTAAGTTCTTCGGTGCTGTTCGACAACGCCCGCAGCACGAGTCCGGTGGTCCCGCCCACGCTGATGGTCAATGAAACACCCGTGAATGCGTCCAAGTCACGGGTCAACTGGTCCAACTCATCGGCAAGCTCCTGATCCACCCTCTGATCCACAACAATCAGGGACCCCAGATGGCTGAAACCCTCCATGAACCCCATGCCCGTGACATCGCCGAGCGGCGGCCGGATGAGGAGGTTGTCGAGCGCCAGCAATTGTGAACCGGTGCCGGTGACAACATGGATTTCGTTGCGGAGCCGAAGCTCTTCGTACTTGAAAGACGCGCCGTCCGGCGACCAGCCCGGTGTGATGACTTCGGCCATGACAAGGCTCGACGACGGGTGGAGACTGATGTGCGAATTCTGCCGGTAGCTGGCCTCCCGATAAGCAATGAGCTGGTCTGGCATCAGCTCCAACCGGGCGCCCTCCCCCAGCCGGATCGACATCCGCTGCTCAGCGAACGAGCCTGGGGTCCGGTAAATCTTGGTGGCAGACTGCGTCGTCAACAACAAATCAGCCCCGGCCTCGACCTCCACATCGATGAGGAACAGATCGGCCCCCAAATAAGCCCCGCCAGGATTGACCATGACGTAGCAAACCTGCCCGCTCTGATCCAAGTAATGCGGCCGCAACACTCTCAAAGCGCCTTCATGGAACTGCCGAGAAGCAACGGACCGCCCACCCCGCACGCTGATGCCCAACTCAAGTCGCCCCCGGGCACGGCCCCTTTCATCAGCGGGCACCGCCTCAGGAGAGATGAGAGAGGACGTGAGTGGGGTCATGATGCCAGGTCGAGCATCAGGACGTCGCGTCGGATCCAGTTCAGTACTGCGTCCAGCCCTTCGTCGGTTTTGAGGTTGGTGAAGCAGAAGGGTTTGTTGCCTCGGAATTCCTTGGAGTCACGCTCCATGATCGACAAGTCTGCGCCTACAAACGGTGCCAGGTCCGTTTTGTTGATGATGAAGAGGTCGGACTTGATCATGCCTTGGCCGGCTTTGCGGGGGATCTTTTCGCCTTGGGCAACGTCGATGATGTAGATCGAGAAGTCGACGAGTTCCGGGCTGAAGGTGGCCGAGAGGTTGTCGCCGCCGGATTCGACAAAGATCACCTGCAGATCCGGGTGGCGTTTCTTGAGCTCTTCGATGGCTGCAGTGTTCATTGAGGTGTCTTCGCGGATCGCGGTGTGCGGGCAGCCGCCGGTTTCGACGCCGATGATCCGGTCTTCGGGCAGGATGCCGTTGGCGGCCAGTATCTTGGCGTCTTCGATCGTGTAGATGTCGTTGGTGATGGCGGCCATGGAGATGTCGCCGCTCATGTGGCGCGTGATGCGCTCCACCAGCTGGGTCTTGCCGGCTCCAACGGGTCCGCCGACGCCGATTTTGATGGGTTCAGACATGTGTCCTCCTGAAGGGTTAGCTCATGAACATGCGGGCGCGTTGCCGCTCGTGCCGCATTTGTGAAATTTCAAGTCCGGGGCTCACGGCCCCAAAGTCGTCCCACCCGAGGCGGGGTACAACGTCGACGGCGGCAGCGACGGCGTCGTGCGCGGCCCGAAGTACCCGCTGCCCGGCGTTTTGGCCGAGCGGGATGGCGCGGACGGCGTTCTGGGTCAGCGAAGTGACCGTGGCAAACAAATAGGCAGAGAGTGCTTCTTCGAAGGGGACCTTCAGCGAGCGTGCGATGACGCCAAAAGCCAAAGGTTGATGCCCCAACGCCCCGCCCCCGCGAACCAACGCCCGGTAGGCATCCAACTCCTCGGACGGGAACACCTCAGCCCCGATCTCCAACAGGCGCCCACCCATCTTCACCGAAGCCTCCCGCACCTCCCGAGCCAACAACTGCCCGGAAAGAACAGAATCCAGCAGCCCCACGTCCACCGCCTCATACAAGAACCGCACAGCCAACCCATCGGAATAGGTCAACTGCTGGCCAATGAAGGCATGCAGCCAAGTGCTGAAGGTGATTTCATCACGCACAAGCCCGCGGTGGATGTAGGTCTCAAACCCCAAAGAATGAGCAAACGCCCCCGTAGGCAACGCAGAGTCGGTCAACTGCTGTAGAGCCAGCTGGTAGTTAGTGCGAATGCTCAGCATGGCGAAATGGCACCGGCATGACCCGTTCTTGCCTGTCGTAGGGGACGCCGACGTGCTTGAGGTAGTCCTCCACGGTGTGGTCGTACTGGCACACCATGACTTCGGCTGCATAGTCGGACGAGACGTCAAAGAATTGCGCCTGCAAATGCCGGTTGCCGAGCGAGTGTGCCACCACACCCATTTCGTGGATGCTCCGCGGCGCGATCACCAGGACGTCGGTGGGCAGCACGGAGATGACGATGAGGTTGGCGTCGTCGACGGCCAGGATGTCGCCGTCGCGCAGGTCGCCGGATCCGGCGGGGAGTCGGATGCCGAGTTCCTTGCCGTGGTCGGTGGTGACGCGTTGGATGCGTTTGACGAGGAGGGCGCTGGGGAGCACGACTTTTTCCTTGTGGTGGCCGGCGTAATCGGCGGCGTTGGGCAGTTCGTGCAGGTTGCCCAGGATCTTTTCGATGATCAAGTGGTCTCCTGAAATCTAGAAGAGGAAGTAGCGCTGCGCCATGGGCAGCACGTCCGAGGGTTCGCAGGTGGCTTCGACGCCGTCCACCGTCACCTTGTAGGTTTCGGGATCCACCACGATGTCCGGGGTTTCGCCGTTAAACTTCAGTTCCGCTTTGCTCAGCTGGCGAATGCCGGAGACTGGCCTGATGACGCGTTCGAGTCCGAGCTCTTCGGGAACCCCGGCCTGGATCGCGGCCTTGGACAGGAACGTGATGGACGTCTGTTGGAGTGCCTTCCCGTAGGTGGCGAACATGGGTCGCATGGTGCGCGGCTGCGGGGTGGGGATGGAGCCGTTGGAGTCGCCCATGAGTGCGTAGGCGATCTGGCCGCCCTTGATCACCAGCTCCGGCTTTACTCCGAAGAACGCCGGGTCCCAGAGAACGAGGTCTGCAAACTTCCCTGTTTCGACTGAGCCGATGGAGTCTGCCATGCCCTGCGCGATGGCCGGGTTGATGGTGTATTTGGCCACGTAGCGCTTGAGCCGGAAGTTGTCGGACTCCTCCGATCCATGGCGGGTTCCGGACGGGTCCTTGAGGACGCCACGCTGGCGTTTCATGGCGTCGGCAACCTGCCACGTGCGCGTGACTACTTCACCTACCCGGCCCATTGCCTGCGAGTCCGAGGACGTGATGGCGAAAACGCCGAGATCGTGAAGGACGTCCTCCGCAGCGATGGTTTCGGCTCGGATGCGCGAGTCTGCGAAGGCCACGTCTTCCGGGATGTCCGGGTTGAGGTGGTGGCAGACCATGAGCATGTCCAGGTGCTCTTCGATGGTGTTCTTCGTGTACGGCAGCGTGGGGTTGGTCGAGGCCGGGAGCACGTTGGGCAACCCTGCGATCTTGATGATGTCCGGCGCGTGCCCGCCACCGGCGCCTTCAGTGTGGAAGGTGTGGATGACACGGCCGTCGATCGCCTTGATGGTGTCCTCCACAAAGCCGCACTCGTTGAGCGTGTCGGTGTGGATGGCCACTTGGACGTCGTATTCGTCGGCGACGCGCAGGGACATGTCGATGGACGACGTCGTGGAGCCCCAGTCCTCATGGACTTTAAGCCCGACTGCACCTGCGCGGATCTGCTCCGCGAGGGGCTCGACGGCGGATGCGTGTCCCTTGCCGAAAATGCCGATGTTGATGGGGAGGCCTTCGGCGGCTTGGAGCATCCGGGAGATGTGCCACTTTCCGGGCGTAATCGTGGTGGCTTTGGTACCTTCTGCCGGTCCGGTGCCGCCGCCCACCATCGTGGTGACGCCGTTGCACAGAGCCGTGGGGACCTGCTCCGGGGAGATGTAATGGATGTGTGTATCGATGCCGCCGGCTGTGAGGATCTTCCGTTCACCGGCGATCATCTCGGTACTGGCGCCGATCACGATGTCCACGCCGTCGGTGATCTGGGGGTTGCCGGCCTTGCCGATCTTGAAGATGTGCCCATCCTTGAGGGCGACGTCGGCCTTATAGATACCCGTGTAGTCGAGGACGATCACGTTGGAAATGACCGTGTCGGGGACGTCCTCATCCCGTGTCACTTGGCCGTTCTGCCCCATGCCGTCGCGCACCACCTTGCCGCCGCCGAAGACCACTTCTTCGCCGTACACGGTGTAGTCGTTCTCAATTTCGAGGAACAACCCGGTGTCCGCCAGACGGATGGCATCGCCGGTGGTGGGACCGTAGAGCTCGGCGTACTGTCGGCGCGAAATCTCGAAGCTCACTGGTTGTCTCCTTCTACTGCGACGCTGGATCCTTCTGCTGCAACGCCCGGCCGAGCGACACCCGGGCGGCCAGTGCCTGGGTGACCGTCGCCGCCAAGGCCAGTACCGCCGTCGAGCGGGCCGTTCACGGCGTCGCTGAGTCCATAAACTTCACGGGATCCCGCGAGGTCGACCAGGTGGACAGTCTTGCTGTCGCCAGGTTCGAATCGCGCGGCAGTGCCGGCCGGGATGTCCAGGCGACGGCCGTAGGCGGCTTCGCGATCGAACTCCAGGCCGCGATTGGCCTCGGCAAAGTGGTAGTGCGAGCCGATCTGGATGGGACGGTCGCCGCGGTTCACAACCTCGACGGCGATCGCCTCGCGGCCGCTGTTGCAGACGATGGGCTCGGGGCGGAGCCTGTATTCACCGGGAATCATGGAGGGCTCCTATCGGATGGGGTCGTGGACGGTGACGAGTTTGGTGCCGTCCGGGAAAGTGGCTTCGATCTGGACGTCGTGGATCATCTCCGGCACGCCTTCCATCACGTCGTCGCGGCGCAGCAGCGTGGTTCCGTAGCTCATGAGTTCCGCGACTGTTTTGCCGTCTCTGGCGCCTTCGATGAGTTCATAGCTGATGATGGCCACGGCTTCGGGGAAGTTCAGCTTGAGCCCGCGCGCCTGCCTGCGTCTGGCGAGGTCGGCAGCCACCACGATCATGAGTTTTTCCTGCTCACGGGGCAAAAGATGCATCAGTTCTCCTTCAAATTCTTGGTGCTGCGCAGACGGACGTCAGATCACTCGAGGCTTGGGACAGCCGAGGACGTCGGGGCGCTACTACTCTTATAGCCCCAAACGTCTGACATTTCCAACCGAGCACAACACCGACCCCCGTGAACGGGTTGTGCTCAGCGTAGGCTCTGGAGGTTTCAGGGGCGTTTCCAGCTGGTTGACGGGCGCTCTAACTGGCTTGGCCGTCGGTCCGCTGTGTTGGGGGCTCGTGGGTCTGCTTGGCTGCCGTCCGATTGCCTCCTGATCTGCCACGCGGCGAAGCGCCGATACGGCATCCGGCTAAGCGCGGGCAGCGCGGGCATCACGGCGCGGTAGAACGCCGCGAATCGGTCCGGGACACCGCCAGACCGCCTCTGAGGGCAAAGATGCCCCACCACCAGCGGGCTGGCGTGGAGGAGTCCGTCGAACAACTGCACGGCTCCGAATGTGGCAGATTCCCGCGTGTGTGGGGAGGGTGCAGCGGCGCCGGGAGAATGCCAAAAAGCTCCGGCGCCGGACCGTCGTCGTTAGTTGTTTCGTCCCCGGGCCGCCACGTTCCAGCGATCCACCACAGCGCCGTCCCGCACCACTGTGACCTCGTCCACCAGGTTCATGGCCAGGCACACATGGTTGGGGATCACGCGCAGGCGTTGCCCCAGTTTGGGAAGCTCTTCCGAATCCGGCCAGACAACGGTGGCGTGGTGTTCGGACAGGGCGGTGATCCTGGCTTCGTGGAACTCCGGGAGCCGCCCGTAGCCGGTGGCCCAGTCCGGGCGGTCGCTGCCAAGGATCTTGCTGCCCGCATCGACCACCACGCGGCGCACGTTCCCGCCAGCAGCTTCGTGGCGGCTCACCACAGTTGCTGCTACGGTCAAGGCGATGTCGGCCCAGGTGCACCGCTCGAGTTCCAACTGTTGGGCGTCGCCGAAGACATAGACGCCGGGGCGGAGCTCTGTGGCCACGGTTTCGCTGGCCAGCAAGGCAGTGGGAGTGGAACCGCCGCTGATGGTCCGGACATCGAAACCAGCCTCCGAAAGGGCAGCGGCCGCCCGGCCCAAAGCGTCGTTCTCGTTGCGGGCGGCACCCGTTGGCATACCCGGTTTGTAGCTGTGTCCCGGGAACGTGAAAACGCCGGCCACGGAAAGCCCCGCGCTTGCCGCCGCCTGGGCCACTGCCACGACTTCTTCCGGCAGCACGCCGCTGCGGTGGTGTCCGCTGTCTACCTCGATCAGGACGTCGATTGTGCCGGCGTCAACGCCAAGGTGCTGCCCCATGGAAGTGGCGCTCTCCACCGAGTCCACGCCGACAGCGACGGCACACGTCTCGGCCAGCTTGCGCAGTCGGTCGGCATGGTGCGCCTCGACCCACAGTGGGTAGGCAATGAAGATATCGCTCGCGCCGCCCGCCGCGAAGACCTCGGCCTCGCCGATGGTGGCGACCGTCAGGCCTGTCGCTCCTGCTGCGAGCTGCCGGGCCGCGATCTCAAGAGTCTTGTGCGTCTTCACATGCGGCCGAAGCTTGAGTCCCCTGCTCAACATGCTGGATGCCATTCGCTCGATATTCCGGTCCAGAACATCAATGTCGATCATGATGGCGGGCGTAACGATTTCGGCGGGGACTGAGTGGTTCATCCTTAGACAGTAACGCCCTACGGCGCGGACTGCCTGACCCGCAGCGCGTACGCCGCTTCGGGCTGCCGCACGGCACGCACGCTGCCCTTTGATTCGATCCGATCGATGAGGAGTTCGACGGCGCGCTCCGCGATTTCCGCTCGACCCGGCGCGACAGTCGTCAGCGACGGCGAGGAGAACCGTGCCTCGTCGATGTCGTCGAACCCGGCCACCGCGATCTCGTCCGGGACCTTTTTGCCGCGGACCAAAAGCTCGTGCAGGGCGCCCAGCGCAACGGCGTCGTTCAGTCCGAAAACAGCATCGAATTCGACGCCGCTGTCGAGCAACCGCGCGATACCGTCTGCCCCGCCATCTCGTCGCCAATCGCACGCGAACACCAGCGCCGGGTCGTACGCCAGACCCGCGGCAGCGAGCGCAGCCCTGTACCCGCTCAGGCGGAGGCCGTTGCTTCCCGTGGTGTCGCCGTCGTGCGCGCCGAGAACGGCTATACGACGGCGGCCGCCTGACAGCAGGTGGGTGGTGACGGCGGCCGCGGCCTCGTGGTTCTTAATAAGGACCATGTCCAACCGCGGATCCTGCACGAATTCACCGAGGAGGACCAGCGGTTTGTTGCCGGCGGCGTCGATGATCTGGTCGGCGTCGAGGGCGAGCGGGATGAAGAGGAGCCCGTCGGTCAAGGTGCGGAATTGGCCTTGAAGTGCTGCACGTTCGTGGTGGGCCTCATTGCCGGACTGCTCCACCAGGACCCTGTATCCCCGGGCCCACGCGGCCTTCATGATGTCCGAAGCGAGCTCTGCGTAATAAGGGATGGAGAGGTCGGCCAGGACAAGGCCCAACATGCTCGTCTTGCCGGAGCGGAGGCTGCGGGCCGTCAGGTTCGCTTCATAGCCGAGCTCATCGATAGCGTCCAATACCCGTTGCTTGGTGGCCGGGCGGATGAACTCGTAGTTGTTGATGACGTTGGAGACCGTCTTCAACGAAACCCCGGCCGCGCGCGCGACGTCGTTCATGGTGACGGCCATGGGTTGTGCTCCTTCGATTCTGCTTGGGATACATCGTTGCAGATCGACCCCGGGAACCGTCACACGGCGAACATCCTCTTGCAACGCCCCGGCAACATGAATGCGAAAGGCTGGGTCCATGGACAGTGAAGCCAGCCGAGGGGAGCAGACATGACCACCGCAAACAGGGACCTCTTCCAAGCGCTCAAGGCGCACGCGAACTTGGCCAAGGCTTTCGGACCGCCGCCTGCAGTCGCGGCGGATACACACGCTTTCAAGCCCGGCGACTCCGTAGAGGCCTGGCACAACGGACGCCTCTATCACCGGGGCACCGTGCTCAAGGTCGTCGCGGGCACGGACGTCTTCTGGATCCAGGACGCGGAGACCGGGAGCCGACGATTGCTGGATATGGAGGCGCTGGAGATCGTCCCTGCCGAGGAGCCGATCAAGCCGGTTTCGGCAGCTTCGTCGTCGACGCTGCCGGCGACACTGCCGGCGACTTTGCCTGAGCCGCAGCACGCCACGGTCACGCCCATCTCCCCGTACCCGCTCTTCCACGACGGAACGCAGGCGATCGCGTAGCTCTGTGTCCCGGGGCCCCGAGCTACCAGCCGGGACCCCTTTCCCGCGGGCCCTACGACTCCCGCTGCTTCTTCGCGCCACACCCCGCCCACCGGACAATTCACCTCGGCACGCGGCGGTGAATTGTCCACGGGGAGGGGTTCCACGGTTGCGAACAACGAGAAAACCCCCGGAACCGTGTGATTCCGGGGGTTTTGGAGGGTGGGCCCTGTGGGGATCGAACCCACGACCCACGGATTAAAAGTCCGATGCTCTACCAACTGAGCTAAAGGCCCCTCCAGCTGTAGAAACAGCCATGAATACTGTACCGCAAGCTCAGCCGCCCCAAAGAACGCAACGAGCCCCGCGGCGTCATGACCTTCTTTGAGCGAACGGACGACGACGACGCGCGGCGGCAGCGGCGTGTCGGCGCCGGCCACGGCGGCAAACAAGGTCAGGAAGCAACGCCCCCAACACAAACCAGCACAAACCCAGCCCGAGCAACCGTTACTCGACCCCACCTGAGCACAGGAGTAGCGTGGGGGCATGAGCGAACAGCCAGCACCACGCGCATACGGCGGAGCTAACCGGCACCACAAGCCCAAGCCCTTCGCGCCGATCGATTTCGAGCCGTTCGCCGGCGGCGCAGACCCCGCCCGCGTCTCCGAGGCTGCTCACCTTGCGGCCCAAGCCCTCGTCAAGCGGGGCCGCGACAGCGATGACCCCAAAGTCACGCGTCGCCTGGTGAAACTGGCCGACGAGCAGGGCCTGGAAGCCATCGCTGAAATGTGGGCCGAGAGCCCCGCCCGATCCCTTCCCGGCGCGCTGTGGCGGCTGTATGCGCTTCGCGCCGCGACAATCCAGAACCCTGAGCGCATCTCCGTGTACTTCAAGGCCGGGCGCGATACCGCCCAGGTTGCCAACGTTGTTGCCGGCGCAGCCGAGCCGCCGGGCGCCGACGAGATGAAGAGCATGGCGGACGCCATTCTGTCCGGCGCCTTCGACGGCGATTTCGACGTCGCGCTCGAACGTTCCGCAGCGTTCTGCCGCGTCGTTGCGCTCGGCCAGGCAACCTTGGCCGACGGAGCAGACCACAGCAACGAGGGCCATGCCAGCAAACTGACCCGCAACTCTCATCAGCTGGTCAAGACCGCCGAAGACCTTGAGCACGCGGCCAACGCATGGCGCTTGGGCGAGCTGGACTAGGCGACCACCAGGCAGGAAAGCGAGCGAAAGCTACCCACGTCAGGCCCGGACTGTCAATGTTGACTTAGACCCACTGACGTAGAAAACTAAAACTGGTGTCGAACCGCGAAACCCCCGGGCTTCAACATATAGCCGCTTCGAGCGGCCTACCGCCGAGAGGCGTATCCGGTTCGGCACCATTTTCATGCCCGGATACCCACCCGGCCTGAAAGCCCGGGGCAGGCCGCCCCGAGTGTGGCCGGAACTACGTCGCCCCGCTTCGCAGCCGCCGCCGTCCACCCGGTAAAGTTGGGACCGAAACGGGAAGCGTCAAGTCAAGCTGCCCGCCGCCCATCCGTCCCCAGCCCGGAAGCGACATGAAGCTGCGCCTTTTCCCCCAGGAACCTGCCGGGCTGATCCTGCTTGCGCAGATGGCCGGTGTCATTGTTGCCGCTACCGGAACCCTCTCCGAAATCCTGGGCGCACAGGCAAGCGAGCATGGACGGCTTACCGAAGAATTGCACGAGCACGAGTCCAAATCCCTGGACCTTCATTTCGCGCTCCTGACGCACATGCGCACCAGCTTCGTGAACCCGCTCCCCCGCGAGGACATGTACGCCTTGTCGCGCCACCTCAATGAGGCCATGGAGAAACTGGACGCCGCTGGCGAGCTCGTTGCTCTCTACAAACTGGAACGCTTGCCCAAACGCGCGGCCGATCAGCTGGAAATCATTAGCCGCCAGGCCGAACTCACCGTCGATGCCATGCGGAAACTCGAGAATCTCGACGAACTTGAGGACTACTGGATCGAAGTACTCCGACTCGCCAAGCGGGCTGAACGGACGCATCGCATCTGGGTGGCCGAGTTGCTCAAGGACATGAAGTCAGCGCAGTACGCGCGGCATCGGGACATCGCCAACCAGCTCGTGGATGTCACAAAGGACATGCGGAAGATCGCCACCCAGGTAGGCAGCATTATCGTCAAGGAATCGTGAGGTGACGGTAGCAATCCTGGTACTCGTGGTCGGTTTGGCCGCGGGTTTCGCGTTTCTTAACGGCTTCCGCGATGTCTCCAACGCCGTCGCACTTTCCACCCGGACCCGTGCCCTGACGGCTTCGATCGCAGTGCTCCTGGCCGCCATTTTCAACTTCGTCGGCGCGATGCTCAGCGGCACGTTCGTGCTCGCTTTTACGCAGTCGTGGATCACCATCCCGCACGGGACAAGCGGTCTGACCATGCTGGCTTCGGCCCTCGCGAGCTCCATCCTGTGGGGCGTCTACGCTTGGTGGCGCGGCATCCCCCTGTCGTCCACCAACTCGCTGGTGGGTGGCCTGATCGGTGCCGGCTCGGCGAGCGTGCTGGTGGGTGGCAACGCAGTGGGCGGGATGGACAACGTGCTCCTGACTCAAGTGGCGCTACCGCTGGTCCTCTCCCCGGTGATTGCGTTCGTGGGCGCGTACCTCTTGGTTTGGCCTGTCACATGGTTGGCCCGGTACACCCAGCCGGACGTCGTGAACAGCCGGTTCCGCCGCGCCCAAGCGGTTTCGACGGCGGCTGTTGCGTTCGGCCACGGCCTTCAGGACGGTCAGCGCACTGCGGGCGTACTGGTGCTTGCTTTGGTGGCAGCGGGGATGACAACGGGTGGGAACGTCCCTTTCTGGGTGCTCCTGCTGACGGCGATCATGCTGACGGCGGGCACCATGTTTGGCGGCTGGCGCATCTCGCACACGTTGGGCCACAAGCTCATACGGGTGGATCCGCTCCGTGGTTTCGTAGCGCAAACGCTGACGTCCGTGATGCTCTTCATCGGTGCTATCGGCCTGCACCTGCCGCTGTCCACCACGCACACACTGACGACGTCGGTCCTCGGGGCGGGCACCAACCAACGGTTCCCTTCCACTAACCGTCGCCTGGTGCGGCGGATCCTGTTGTTCTGGCTGGTCACCCCTGTGGTCACCGCCGCCGTGGCTTTCGTCCTTGAACTGGCTTTCTCGCCGCTCGCGGAACTCCAACCCAACTAAGTAGCAGCAGAGCGCGTTTTGACGGCTCAAAACGCGCACAATTGCGACCTGGTTGGGCACAAAAAAGCGACGGCGGCCGTACCCCCAAGGCAACGGCCGCCGTCGTGGTAACCGGCTCCCCCCAAAGAAGCCGGAGCCTGTAAATCCTTATCCGAAGCGGCCGGAGACGTAGTCTTCGGTGGCCTTCTGGGAAGGGTTGTTGAAGATGGTGGTGGTGTCCGCGAACTCGATGAGCTTGCCGGGCTTGCCGGTGCCTGCAATGTTGAAGAACGCGGTCTTGTCGGAAACGCGGGCGGCCTGCTGCATGTTGTGGGTCACGATCACCACGGTGTACTGGTCCTTGAGCTCGTTGATGAGGTCTTCGACAGCCAGGGTTGAGATGGGGTCCAGAGCGGAGCAGGGCTCGTCCATGAGGATCACCTGGGGTTCAACAGCAATGGCCCGGGCGATGCAGAGGCGCTGCTGCTGGCCGCCGGAGAGCCCGGAGCCGGGCTTGTCGAGGCGATCCTTGACCTCGTTCCACAGGTTGGCGCCCAGAAGGGACTTCTCCACGAGAGCATCGGCCGCGCCCTTGGAGATCTTCTTGTTGTTCAACTTCACGCCGGCCAGCACGTTGTCCCGGATGGACATGGTGGGGAACGGGTTGGGGCGCTGGAAAACCATGCCGATCTGGGTGCGCACGGTCACGGGGTCAACGCCGGCGCCGTAGAGGTTGTCGCCGTCCAGCAGGACTTCGCCTTCCACGCGGGCGCCGGGAAGGACCTCGTGCATGCGGTTCAGCGTGCGGAGGAAGGTGGACTTACCACAGCCGGACGGGCCGATGAAGGCAGTCACGGACTTGGCTTCAATGTTGATGTTGACGTCCTCGACGGCCAGGAAGCTGCCGTAGTAGACATTCAAGTCTTTGACGTCGATGCGCTTGGACATGGTGTTCCTTATTCCTTGGGGGGTTTGGAAGTTTGTAGCGGCGCCTACGAAGAGGCTACCGACCCGTTTTCGGTGCGAACAGACGGGCAATGAGGCGGGCTCCGAGGTTCAGGAGCATCACCAGGATGATCAGCACCAGAGCGGCGCCCCAGGCCCGCTGGTCCGAGGGACCAGGATTGGACGGCGACGTCGGGTTGAGGATCTGCGTGTAGATGAACGTGGGCAGTGAGGCCATCCAGCCGCCGAACACGTTGTTGTTGATGGTGGTGGCGAAGCCGGCGGTTACCAGGATCGGCGCGGTCTCGCCGATAACGCGGGCGATCGCCAAGGTGACGCCGGACGCAATGCCGGAGATCGCCGTCGGGATAACCACCTTGACGATGGTGCGCCATTTACGCACGCCGAGCGCGTATGCGGCCTCGCGAAGCTCATTCGGGACGATCTTGAGCATTTCCTCGCTGGAGCGGACCACCACAGGGATCATCAGGACGGAAAGCGCGACGGCGGCTACCGCACCGGTCTTGGTGCCGGGGCCGACGACTGCGAAGAAGAACGCCGCCGCGAAAAGGCCGGCCACGATGGACGGAATGCCGGTCATCACATCCACGAAGAACGTGATGGCGCGGGCCAGCGTCCGGTCGTTGCCATACTCCACCAGGTAGATGGCCGTGAGCAGACCAACCGGTACCGAAATGACGGTGGCCAGGAGGGTAATTTGGATGGTGCCAAGCAGTGCGTGGTAGATGCCACCCAGTACCTTGCCGCCCTCTTCGACCGCCTTGTTGTCGAATGCGCCGGTGACGCCGTTCATGGACGTGTTGAGGAAGCCGGGTGTGATCAGGCCGGGGATGCCGTTGACCAGCACGGTCCAGATGACGGAGATCAGCGGCAGGAGCGCGATCAGGAAGGCGCCGACGATCAGGCAGGTGGCCAGTTTGTCCTTGGCCTTGCGGGCCCCCTCAACCGAGGCGCTCCACGCGGTGAGGCCAACAGTGAACAGGATGGCTGAGACGAGGCCCCAGCCGAAGGCGTTGAAGCCGATGAGCGCCAGGATGGCGGCACCAACAATCAGTGCAACTGCCAGGACGATGTAGGGCGCGAACTTGGGCAGTTGGCCCTTGGTGAGCGCGGAGCGCTTGCGGACTACGGTGGCGGTCATTTAGTTGGCTCCCGAGAATTCTTTGTGCTTGGTGATGATCCAGCGGGCAATCATGTTCACGCCAAGGGTGATCACGAACAGCACCAGGCCGGCGGCGATCAACGTGTTGACCTTGACGCCGCTTGCTTCCGGGAAGTTCAGGGCAATTTCGGCGGCGATCGTCTGGTTGCCGGACTGGATCAGGCTCGCGGTCAGCACACCGGAGGAGAGCACCAGCGCTACAGCCATGGTCTCGCCGAGCGCACGTCCCAGGCCCAGCATTACGGCACTGACAATGCCCGGGCGACCGAACGGCAGCACGGCCATGCGGATCATTTCCCAGCGGGTGGCGCCGAGGGCAAGCGCTGCTTCCTCGTGCAGCTTGGGGGTCTGCAGGAAGATTTCGCGGGACAGGGACGTGATGATGGGCAGGACCATGACGGACAGGACGATGCCGGCGGTCAGGATGGTCTTGCCGGTGGCCGATGCCGGACCTTGGAAGATCGGCAGCCAGCCCATGTTGTTGGCCAGCCAGTCGTAGGCGGGGGAAATTTCCTTGGCCAGGAACGCGGCACCCCAGGCGCCGTACACAACCGACGGAATGGCGGCGAGCAGGTCCACAACGTAGCCAAGCCCCGAAGCCAGGCGGCGCGGAGCGTAGTGGGAGATGAACAGTGCCACGCCGATAGCCACGGGGGTGGCGATAACGAGGGCGATCACAGCGGCAATCAGGGTACCGACGACGATCGGGGCGATGTAGGCGAAGAAGCCGTGGCCGCCCTGGATGTTCTCAGGCGGGGCCACGAGCGCAGGAATCGACTGCACTACAAGGAACAGGGCGACTCCGAAGAGAACCGCCAGAATCAGGCACCCTGCGGCCATTGCGGCCCCGGAGAAAACCTTGTCCCCGGCGCGACCGGCGCCTTGGGAGGTTGTCAGGGAGTTGGTGGTCACTTCACGATCCTTCAGTCTCTGTGAACTGGTCTTACATGGCTAAGTTCCCTGCCCCGCCGGATGGCTCTTTAGCCACTCCGCACGGGACAGGGAACTTCAGTGTTCAGCCGGGTTCAGGCAACCCGCCAGCGAAGTCTTAGGCCTTGGCCTTGATGGTTTCGATGGCGGCCTTGGCCTTGTCCTGCAGCGTCTTGGAGAGCGGTGCGGACTTTGCGGCGTCAGCAGCGGCGGTCTGACCGGCGTCGGAGACTACATAGGTTTCGAAAGCCTTGACCAGGTCAGCAACTTCCTTGGTTTCGTAGGTGGTGCAGACCACGTGGTAGGAAACCAGGACCACCGGGTATGCGCCTGAAACTGTGGTCTTGCGGTCCAGCTTGATGGCGACATCGTTGGCAGCGCGGCCGTCAACGGCCTTGCCGGCTTCAACAGCCTTGGCAGCAGCGTCGGCGGAGATCTTGACGAATTCCTCGCCGACCTTGATGGACGCGGTGCCCAGCGTGCCGGAAACTGCGGAGTCATCAGCGTAGGTCACGGCACCGGGGGTGTCGGTGACGGTCTTGACGACGCCGGAGGTGCCCTTGGCGTTCTCACCCTTCAGGCTGGCGGGCCAAACGCCGGCAGCCTTGTCGGTCCAAACCTCGGGAGCAGCAGCTGCCAGGTAGTCGGTGAAGTTGGTGGTGGTGCCGGAGTCGTCGGAGCGGTTCACCGGGGTGACCTTGAGGTCCGGCAGGGTGACACCGGCGTTCAGGGCTGCGATTGCGGGGTCATTCCAGTTGGCAATTTCGCCACGGAAGATCTTGGCGACCGTTGCGGCGTCAAGCTTCAGGTCCTTGATGTCAGGAAGGTTGAAGGCGACCGCGATCGGGGAGATGTAGACCGGGATGTTGATGGCGCCATCGGCACCGCACTTGGCCTTGGAGCTCTCAAGCTCCTCGTCCTTCAGGTAAGCGTCGGAGCCGGCGAACTGTGCCGAGCCGTCGATGATGGCCTTGCGGCCTGCGCCGGAACCGTCCGGGGAGTACTGCACGGTTGCGCCCTGGTTGGCGGAGGCGAATCCGGCCTTCCACGCGTCCATGGCTGCGCCGGTGGAGGAGGCGCCGATGCCGGTCAGCGTGCCGGTGACCTTGGTGCCCGATGCTGCCGACTGCGTGCCAGCCGGGGTGCCCGTAGCGTTGTCGGAACCGCAAGCGGTGAGCGCGAGTGCGCCTGCTGCGATGACCGCGATTGCCGCCTTGCGGCCGAAGTGAGTTGCCTTCACTTGGATGTGCCCCTTCCAGGGATTCTCTGATGCGAACCGAACGGAGATTTCGGCGTGCGTGAGCTATGGACCTTTTGTGCCTTTACTGAAGGTAAGTAGCGCAGGTAACGGGACCTGCTGTTGAAGGTGAACGGAAAGTGAACGACGGCGGACCATTGGGTTATGTGGCGCGTCGCACCTTGAGCCGCACCACGGTTGCCGTCTTTGGGGGTGTCCAGCCAAATAGACTGGAAGGCATGGCTGCCGCGAAGGGATTTTCCGCAAGCAAGAGATTCCTGCGTGCCCGAGTCCGCACCGGGCTGGTCCGCAGCCGAAACTCACTGGTTCCTGCCATCCAGATGACAGTGTGCGCCGTGGGTGCCTACGCCTTCGCCGAATTTGTCCTGGGTCATCAGGGCCCCCTCTTTGCAGCAACGTCATCGCTGATCGCACTTGGGTTCTCCCGCGATCCCCGTTTACGCCGCGTCATTGAGGTCGGCCTGGGCTGCACACTCGGCATTGTGGTTGGCGACCTGCTGCTCCACTGGCTGGGCGCCGGGATCCTGCAGGCCGCCGTCGTTCTTCTCTTCTCGATCCTCCTGGCCAGGTTCCTGGACAGCGGCACCATTTTCACCACCCAACTGGGGCTGCAGTCCCTGCTGGTGGTGTTGCTTCCTGCTCCGGCCGGAGGGCCGTTTACGCGAAGTTTGGATGCGGTGATCGGTGGAGTGTTCGCCCTCCTGGTCACCGTTCTGGTGCCGAAGGATCCGCGACGGGAGCCCAGGAAGGACATCGAGAAGATCCTCCATGAGCTTGCCGAGGTGCTGCGTGAGTGTGCCAAGGCGTTGGTGGACAGTGACTCGACCGCTGCGTGGCACGCCCTGATCCGGGGGCGCAACTGCCAACCTCTGGTGGACCGGATGCGGCAGACCCTGCGGGCGTCGGGCGAAGTGGCGACTTTGGCTCCTGCCCACCGGAGGCACCGCGACGAACTGGCCAGCCTGGAACATTCGTTGGAGTACATCGACCTGGCACTGCGTAACAGCCGGGTTTTCGCGCGCCGCCTGACGAGTGCCATCAACCACGCCGCTTTGTCCGACGAAGCGATCGACAGCATCTCCGAGGTCCTGCAGGAAACTGCGGCTGCCATCGACGAGCTCACCATCGGCCTGTCCGAACAAAGCGAAGGCGCCCGCCGCGTCCATTTACGGCACGCGCGCAACGAACTCAGCATGATCGCGTCCCGGCTGCACCCCAAGATGCTCGACGTTCAGAAGCTGGAGGGCGAGACCGTGGTCATGCTGTTCAGGCCGCTCATGGTTGACCTGCTGGAGGCGAGCGGGCTGGATTCCGACGAAGCACGCGCAGTTCTGCCGCCTCTGTAGTTCGCGTTTCACACCCATCCCACGGCCTGGCATGGGTGAGCCCTGCCATCTCGCGGGCCTTCCCAGCGAAGTCCCATTCACGTTTGGCAGGATAGTCGGATGATCCCTGCCCTTACTTCGCGCCTCCGGGCAGCGCCCGCGCTGCGTTTCCGGCAGCGGCCGCTGTTTCTGGGGGCTGCCGTGCTGCTGGTCGCCGGCGATGCCATCTTCTGGCTCATGTTCGCGGCCGTGCTGTCCGACTCCGGATTGGCCGCCCTGGACGGAACCGTCCACAGCCTCATGGTCGATTCGCGCGGCCCAGTCCTCACCGGCCTCCTGACGGCTGTAACCACCGTGACGGCGCCGACCTGGATGTCCGTGATTGGCGTGACAGTGGCGGTCATGTGGGCAGTATGGAAGAAGGAACTGTGGCGCCCGGCCGTACTCATGGGCGCCATGGTGCTGGCCGTTGTGTTGTCCACGGTCGTCAAGCATGACGTCGGGCGCTCCCGCCCGCCGTCGTCCGATTTCCTGCTCGGCCCCGACGACGCCTTGTCTTTTCCCTCCGGACACGTTCTGGGGGCGGTCGTCTTCGTTTTTGTCCTCGCCTATCTGCTCCTCTCCCGTTCGGGAACGCGCACGACGTCGGTATTCGGCTTTATGGGGGCCCTGGTCTTCACATTGCTGGTCGCCTACAGCCGCCTGTACCTCGGGTACCACTGGCTCACTGATGTGGTTGCCTCCTTGGGCTTGGCCATTGGAATCACCGGGGTGGCGGTGTTCGTAGACGCTGCCAAGCATGGGACACCCCGCCGAGACGGCAGTTAACCCCCATGTTGCTCGAGAACATCGGGGTTAAGTGCCAACTCGACCCCGTGTGGCCTAATACTGTCGGCGCCCCCGACTAACGTTGAACCCATGGCTTCCAAGACCTCCCGCGCATCCAAGACTCCCGCTTACAAGTGCGCCGAATGCGGCTGGACAGCCATCAAGTGGGTGGGCCGCTGCGGCGAGTGCCAGGCGTGGGGAACCGTAGAAGAGTACGGCGCCACGGTAGCCCGTACGACGGCGGCCGCTACCGTTCTGGAGCCGGCCCGCCGAATTGCCGAGATTGACGGAACTACTGCCGCTTTCCTGCCAACAGGCGTGGACGAGCTCGACCGCGTCCTGGGTGGAGGACTCGTGCCCGGCGCCGTCATCCTGCTCGCTGGGGAGCCCGGCGTCGGGAAGTCCACGCTGCTTTTGGACGTCGCGGCAAAGTTCGCGCGGACCGGGCAGGATGTCTTGTACATCACCGGCGAGGAGTCCGCGGCGCAGGTGAAGCTGCGCGCGGAGCGGATCGACGCCGTCGCCCATACCCTCTATCTGTCGGCGGAGACTGATCTGGGACAAGCGCTTGGACAAGTAGAGAAGCTGGAACCCAAGCTGCTCATAGTCGACTCCGTGCAGACGCTGAGCAGTGCCGATGTCGAGGGCAGCGCCGGCGGCGTCTCCCAGGTGCGCGAGGTTGCCGCGTCCATCATTTCTGCGGCCAAACGGCGCAACATGACCACGCTGCTGGTAGGGCACGTGACCAAGGAAGGCACCATCGCAGGGCCGCGGTTGCTGGAACACCTGGTGGATGTTGTATGCCAGTTCGAAGGCGAGCGCCACTCCCGGCTCCGGCTGCTTCGGGCCGTCAAAAACCGCTATGGCGCTACCGACGACGTCGGATGTTTCGACCTGAATGAGGCGGGCATTGAGGGACTGGCTGATCCCAGCGGCCTGTTCGTTTCGCGCACGCGGGAGCCCGTTTCGGGGACCTGCATCACGGTGACCATGGAGGGTCGCAGACCGCTGCTGGCTGAAGTTCAATCACTTCTTGCCGAGAGCGCCAATTCGCAACCACGCCGTGCCACCAGCGGGCTCGAGAGTTCCCGTGTGGCCATGCTGCTCGCGGTGCTTCAGCAGCGTGCTGGTTGCATGCTGCACAAAGACGATTCGTATGTGGCGACCGTGGGCGGCGTGAAGCTCACCGAGCCGGCTACCGATCTCGCGGTTGCATTGGCTGTGGCTTCTGCCAAGTCCCGTAAGGCTCTCCCCCAGCGGCTCATTGCCTTCGGCGAGGTCGGTCTGGCAGGCGAGGTCCGCCCTGTTCCGGGAATCAACCAGCGAATCCAGGAAGCCCACCGGCTCGGCTTCACCCACGCGATTGTTCCGGCGAGCCCCGCCGGTGCGGGCGTGATCCCGGACGGCTTCTCGGTTAGGGAAGTCGGCCATTTGGCCGAGGCACTCGAACTCCTGATCACCTAGCCCGGGCGAAGGATCGCAGAGCCGGTCCCGGAGTGTCGAATGCCTTCTGGGCTGCGGCTTCGGCAAGGATTGGACCCATGACCAAGAGAACTGTGCTTATTGGGGGACGCTTTTTCTTTGGCCTTTTGATCCTGGTGGCGGTGGGAACGCAGCTAACGGTTCATTTGGGCATGGGCTACAACCCCGTGAACTTCTTTAGCTACTTCACCAACCTGTCCAACCTCTTTGCTGCCGTGGTGCTTCTCATCAGCGGCTACCGGGTCCTCATCCGCAAACGACCCAGCGAAATCGACGACGTCACTCGAGGCTCAGCCACCATCGCCATGGCCGTGGTGGGAATCGTCTTTGGCGCGCTCCTGGCCGGTGAGGACCTTGGCGCGCTGCTGCCGTGGGTGAACTTCGTGGTGCACTACCTGGCTCCGGTCGTGATGGTGGTGGACTGGCTCTTCCAGCCTCCGCGGGCCACTCTCAAGCTGGGCCACATCTGGTACTGGCTGATCTACCCCATCCTCTATCTGGTCTACAGCCTGGTCCGTGGTGGAATCGTCAACTGGTACCCGTACTGGTTCATCGACCCCGCACGCGCCGGCGGCTGGGGAGGCGTCATCGTCTTTGCCCTCGCGATCTCAGTTGGCTTCCTCGTGGTGAGCCTGGCGATGCTGTGGCTCGGGAACAAGCTGAAGCGGCAGGTGGATTACTAGGCGCTCTTCCTCGAGACCGGACGCGTGTCCGGCGACGCTCCGAACCTGCGGATGAGCTCACCACTGGCTGACCTGAGCTCCGGCAGCTCCTTCCTCAGCCCTCCAAGGATCAGGACCGTATCGGCCGTGGTGGCAGCCGAGTCTTTTGACATGAGTCCGTCCGCGCGGAGGTTGATCAGCGACTCGACCAACCGGAACGCGGTATCGCCGAGGCCTGGATCGGCGTCTGCGCCGGAGGCCGCAGTCACGTCACGCCCCAGGTCTTCGTAGATATTCCGGAGCTCTTTTCGCGCTGCCATAAAAGGTTCGAAGATCTCCGCCCGCGCCTCTGGAAGGTGGTAAAGCACCCCGAGGTTCCACCGGGAGCTGCAAAGCTGCGAGCCGTCGAACAGCACCACGGCATGCAATCGCGCCGCGGCGGCAGCCAGACCCGTCGCGGCTGCTTCGGAGTCATCGTGCACCGCCCTCGCGAACGCCAGACTGGTGGATACGGTCCCGCCAAGGAGCTCGCCCAAGATCTCGTCCTTGGTTGAGAAGTGGTGATACAGCGATGATTGCCGGATTCCGACGGCGTCAGCAATGGCCCGCGTGGACGTGTTCGCGAATCCCTGGCCCGTGAAAAGCTCGGCTGCCGCGTCCAGAATTTCGTCTCGGGCAGTGGCTCCCGGGCGTACCGCTTGCTGCTTGCGGGGGCGTCCCGGTCCGACTGTAGTCACCCCTTCATTCTTGCATCGCGTCAGGAGCAAAGAGGCCCTTAACGGCTTGCTGCCGCGCCCGTGAGCTTTCCTTTACGTCCTTGAAATGCGCGGTAACCAAGGCTTTACATCGGTGAAACGTCGCGGGGACACCGCGCTGGAAAACTATCAATTGACCGTTATTCCGGCCTGGTAGTCATAAACCTTTCCGGCTGGTCCCACATCCCGTTCCAGACACGGAGAAACCCGATGACTTCCACCCTTTCGACGGCGGCTCACCGCACCGATGAAGCAGACCTGACGGCACTTGGCTACCAGCCAACACTGCACCGCAAGCTGGGCCGCTACGCGTCGTTCGCCGCAGGTTTTTCGTTCGTCTCCATCCTCACCACCATCTTTCAGCTCTTCGCATTCGGCTACTCCTTCGCGGGCCCGGCGTTCTTCTGGACCTGGCCCGTCGTACTGATCGGGCAGCTCCTTGTGGCACTGAACTTCGCTGAACTAGCGGCCAGGTACCCGCTTTCCGGCGCTGTCTATCAGTGGGCGCGCCGCATGGGCGGCGAAGTAGTGGGCTGGTTCGCCGGATGGTTCATGGCAATCGCCCAAGTGATCACCGCTGCTGCCGCCGCCATCGCGCTTCAGGTGGTACTTCCCCAGTTGTGGGAGGGATTCCAACTGGTAGGCGGTGATCCAGCGCTGACTTCCCCGTCAGGGGCAGCCAATGCAGTCATCCTCGGCGCCGCCCTTCTGGTGCTCACTACCGTGATCAATTGCCTGGGCGTGAAGCTCATGTCCCACGTCAACTCCATCGGCGTCACCTGCGAAATTGTGGGCGTCGCCGCAGTCATCCTCGCCTTGTTTTCGGCGGCACAGCGCGGCCCTGGGGTGGTGGCAGACGTCAGCGTCGTCACAACCTCGGACCTTGGTGCCGTGGGCGCGTTCCTGGTCTCCGGCCTGATGGCCGCCTACGTCATGGTGGGATTCAACTCCGCCGGCGAACTGTCGGAGGAGACCAAAAACCCACGCAAGACGGCTCCGCGCACCATCCTCTCGGCCTTGATCATCTCGGGCATTGGCGGCGGGCTCATGATCATCGCGGCCCTGATGGCAGCGCCAAGCCTCGACGACGGCAGGCTCGCCACCGAGGGACTGCCCTACGTGCTGACAGCAGTTCTTGGCACGTTCTGGGGCAAGGTTCTGCTGGTGGACGTGGCCATCGCCATCTTTGTCTGCACCCTGGCCATCCAGACGGCCGGTTCACGGCTGGTGTTCTCCATGGCCCGCGATGGCAAGCTTCCTGCCTCGGCCATGCTCGCGAAAGTCCACCCTCAGCGCGGCACGCCGATGTGGCCCTCCATCGTGATCGGCGCTCTGGCCGTGGGCATCCTCGCCATCAACATCGGGAACTCCGCACTCTTCACCACCCTTTGCAGCGTCTGCATCGTGATGGTGTACCTGGCGTACCTGATGGTGACCGTCCCCCAGCTGCTCAGCCGTTTGCGGGGGGACTGGGACCGGGCGGGCCAGACCATGCCTGCAGGACTGTTCTCGCTGGGCGCGTGGGGCCTCCCCGTCAACATCCTGGCCGTGCTCTACGGCGCGGTGATGGTCATCAACCTTTCGTGGCCCCGCCCAGAGGTGTACGACCCCTCCGGCGACCACGGGATCCTGCTCTTCTCCGCCCCCATCATGGTGGGCGCTGTCCTCCTCCTGGGCATTTGGGTCCGGCGGAACAAAGCCGCGAAGGCCCCGGAATCCGCCCACACGGGCAGCTAGCACCGACACCTGACCGGCTTCCGTACGAATACAGAAATGAATGCCATGACTGAGACTCTCCAAAATGCCCCCGGTACTGCCACTACGGCTGGCGCCAAGCTGCACGCGCGCGCCCAACATGGACGCACCTCCGACACCATGATTCACGTCCCGCCGGCCTCAGCGCCCGCACGTTTGACGGAGGCCCTCTCCCAGGAGGCAAGGAACTCGTTGACTTGGGCGGAAACGCTCGCCTCCGGCCGCTACACCCATCTGGCGCTGGCCCGGGGGACGCGGATCAGGATCACCGACCTCGACGGCGACGCTTGCGTTCACGCCGTCATCATCCGAAGCGGATCCCAGCACGAGCGGCTCAACGTGGCGGACACCGTCAAGGTCCCCTGGCAGGCGTATATGACCACGGGCCACCCCTTGCTGTCAGACGCCGGCCGGCTCATGGCAACCGTGGTGGCCGACTCCTCCGGGAAGCACGATGCCCTCGCGGGCACCACCCATCTGGCGGGCAACACGGCCAAGTACGGTGCCGGATCGGCCCACAGCATCTCACCGGCCGGCCGTGAACTGCTCACTCTTGGTGGCATGAAGCACGGCATCAGCCAAAGGCAACTGCCGCCGTCGGTGTCGTTCTTCAAGGGAGTCACTGTGGACGGGGACGGCCGTTTCCGGTTCGTCGGCAGCGCCGGCGCCGGAGCCGCCGTCGAACTTCTTCTCCACATGGACGTGGTGTTGGTACTGGCCAACACCGCCCATCCGCTGGACCCGCGTCCGGAGTTCGCCGGCAGCGCCGCTGACATTGTCGCGTGGCGGGCTCCGCAGGATCTCCAGGCACTCGTAGACGGAACTCTCAACGTGGATCTTGGCCCTGAGGGGCGTCTCGCTCTCCAGAACACCGAACTCGACTACAACGCAAGGACCTCCGCATGACCGCCATTGCAGCTACCAGCCCCGCCCTGATCCCCGGCCACGTAGTACTGGACGAGTTCGTGGAAGCCCGGGGACCGTGGTCCGCTGTTGTCGCGGCCGGCGACGTCCTCACGATTGTTGACCTCGATGGCAACCAGGCCGTGGACTGCATTCTTTACGCAGCGAAGGACACGGGCACGCGTTACTCGGCCGCCGTGACCATCGCGACCCAGGGCTCGATCTTCCTCACTACCGGTTCCGTCCTCCGCGCCGACGGCGGCCAGGAGCTCATGACCGTGGTGGCGGACGAAATCGGTGTCCATGACACCATCGGCGGCGCCTGCTCCCAGGAGTCGAACACACTGCGCTACGGCCAGCACACGCACCAACAGCACGCCTGCGTTGAGAACTTCCTCATCGAAGGTGCCAAGTGGGATCTCGGCAAGAAGGACCTCGTGTCCAACATCAACTGGTTCATGAACGTGCCAGTGGATCCTGACGGCGCCCTTGGCATCGTGGACGGGCTGTCCGCGCCGGGCAAGCGCGTGGCACTCCGCGCTGAAGTGGACACGCTGGTGTTGGTTTCCAATTGCCCCCAGATCAACAACCCCTGCAACGGCTTCAACCCAACGCCCGTGCGCATGATCGTCACACGTCCGGAGGCCCGCGCATGAACCGTTTCGATACCCTCCTGGTTGCCAACCGCGGCGAGATCGCCTGCCGCATCATTGAATCTGCCCGCAAAATGGGGCTGCGCACCATCGCCGTTTTCTCCGAAGCGGACCGCGGGGCCAAGCATGTGAAGCTCGCGGACGAGGCCGTCTTGCTGGGGCCGGCTCCCGCGAAGGAGTCCTATCTGCGGGTTGACGCGATCCTCAGTGCGGCGGCTGCCACCGACGCCGGCGCCATTCACCCTGGTTACGGATTCCTGTCCGAGGACGCCGCCTTCGCGGAAGCAGTTGAGGCAGCGGGCCTCGTCTTTGTGGGTCCTACCCCGGACCAGCTCCGGATTTTCGGTACCAAGCACACAGCCCGGGATGCCGCGCAACGTGCCGGGGTTCCCATGATCGCGGGATCCGGCCTTCTTGAGGACCTGGATGAAGCAGTAGCAGCGGCTGAAACCATCGGCTACCCACTCATGCTCAAGGCAACAGGCGGCGGGGGTGGCATCGGTATGGCCGTCTGCCGCGACGAAACCGAACTCCGGGACAACTACTCCCGGGTCGCCCGGCTGGCCAGTTCCAGCTTCGGGACTGCCGGTGTCTTCGCAGAGCGCTACATCGAACATGCCCGCCACGTCGAAGTTCAGGTCTTCGGCGATGGTGCGGGCCGTGTGGTGAGCCTTGGCGACCGCGATTGCTCGCTGCAACGCCGCCACCAAAAAGTGGTCGAAGAAGCCCCTGCACCGGATCTCCCTGATGCTTTGCGGGAGGAACTGCACCGGAGTTCCCGTGCGCTGTGCGCATCCGTGGGCTACCGTTCGGCGGGCACAGTGGAGTTCGTCTACGACCCCGTCCGCAAGGAGGCTTCCTTCCTGGAAGTCAACGCACGTCTGCAAGTGGAGCACCCGGTCACCGAGGCCATCACAGGCGTGGACTTGGTGGAGTGGATGCTGAACCTCGCCCAGCAGGAGCAAGTACTCCTGGGCGTGCCGGACAGTGTTCCCGTCTCAGGCCATGCTGTGGAAGCCCGCATCTACGCAGAAGACCCGGCCCGGAATTTCCAACCCAGCGCCGGAACGGTCACCAACGCACACTACCCGGCCTCCGACGTCGTACGTGTTGACGCCTGGGTGGAGACCGGCAGCGAAGTGTCCACCAGCTACGATCCCCTGCTGGGCAAGGTCATTACGTCGGCAGCTACCCGCGATGCTGCCTTCGACGGCTTGGCCTCGGCTCTGGCAGAGACGCGCATCGACGGCATCGAGACCAACCTTGGCATGCTGCGAGCCGTGGCCGGGATGGATGTGGTGCGCGCCGCAGCCCATTCCACCGGAACCCTGAATGCCGTGGGCGACCCTGAACCGCGCATCACCGTTGAACGGCCCGGCCTCCAGACCAGCGTGCAGGATTGGCCCGGACGGACCGGCCTGTGGCAGATTGGCGTGCCCCCCAGCGGCCCCATGGATGACCTGTCGTTTCGGCTGGGTAACACCGCGCTGGGCAATCCCGAGGGCGCACCAGGCCTGGAATTCACCATGTCCGGCCCGGCGCTCCGTTTCACCCACGCAACAACAGTGTGCGTCACCGGCGCGGACGTCACAGTGACCATCAACGGCAACCCTGCAACCACGTGGGAGCCCATCACAGTCCCTGCGAACGGTCTTTTGGATGTCGGATCGGCAGAGGGAACCGGGCTGAGGGGTTACGTCCTGTTCGAAGGTGGGATTGATGTTCCCCAGTACCTCGGCAGTGCGTCGACCTTCACTTTGGGCCAGTTCGGTGGCCACGGCGGCCGGGTTCTGCGGGCCGGCGATGTGCTCCGCACGGCCACCGGGCACTTGCCTGAGACCGTGCCCGGCCCTGTTCCCGCGGAGAGCCGCCCTGCCCTCACCTCTGAATGGCAGCTCAACGTGCTGGAAGGACCGCATGGTGCTCCCGAATTCTTCCAACGGGAAGACATTGAGGAACTCTATGCCGCCGAGTACGAGGTCCACTTCAACTCGGCGCGAACCGGCGTCAGACTGATCGGCCCCAAGCCGCGCTGGGCACGCAATGATGGCGGCGAGGCCGGCCTGCACCCTTCCAACATCCACGACACCGCCTATTCAGTGGGTGCCTTGGACTTCACCGGAGATACGCCGATCCTCCTGGGCCCCGACGGCCCGAGTTTGGGCGGGTTCGTCTGCCCCGTCACCGTAGTCACCGGCGAGCGCTGGAAGCTTGGGCAGCTGCGGCCCGGCGACAAGGTCCGCTTTGTGCCCATCCGATCCGTCGAGGCGCCTTCCATTAGGGAACTCGGCGCCGCGAGGCAGCTGATACTGCCGGGTGGCCGCGGTTTCAGTACCGGCACGGCATCCGCCCGCGCCGGATTGCTTCGCGGAGATGGCGACGACGGTGTGCTGGGCCGTGTGCCCGAAGGCGACGGACGGCCTGCTGTCACCTATCGTCGCTCCGGTGATGACAATCTCCTGGTGGAGTACGGCGACATGGTGCTGGACCTTGGCCTCCGTGCCCGTGTCCACGCTTTGCATCAGGAACTTGAGCGGCTCCGCATCCCGGGCATCGTGGATCTGACCCCGGGCATCCGTTCGCTGCAGATCAAGGCGGATCCGTCGGTCCTTCCCACCTCAAAGCTGCTGGGCCTGGTGCGCGAAGTCGACGCCGTCCTTCCCGCAAGCTCGGAGTTGGTAGTGCCAAGCCGGGCTGTCCGTCTCCCGTTGTCCTGGGACGACCCCGCAACCCGTGATGCAATCGAGCGCTACATGGCCGGTGTCCGCGACGACGCTCCGTGGTGCCCGTGGAACATCGAGTTCATCCGCAGGATCAATGGCCTGGACTCCGTCAACGATGTCTTCGATACAGTCTTCAACGCGGAGTACCTCGTGCTGGGACTGGGCGATGTGTACCTCGGAGCACCGGTAGCAACTCCCTTGGATCCGCGGCACCGGCTGGTCACCACCAAATACAACCCCGCCCGCACGTGGACACCTGAGAACGCCGTGGGCATCGGTGGTGCGTACATGTGCATTTACGGCATGGAAGGTCCCGGTGGATACCAGTTTGTTGGACGCACCACGCAGGTTTGGTCGCGTTACGCTGATTCTGCGCCGTTTGAGCCGGGCTCGCCGTGGTTGCTCCGGTTCTTTGACCGCATTTCCTGGTACCCCGTCAGCCCGGAGGAACTCCTTGACCTCCGCGCCGACATGGCCGCTGGCCGGGGCCGGGGTGTGGAGATTGAGGACGGGACGTTCTCGCTGGCTGAGCATGAGGAATTCCTGGAGCACAACAGCGTCTCGATTGCTGAGTTCCGCGAGACACAGTCCGCGGCTTTCGCCGCGGAGCGCCAGGCCTGGGAGGTAGCCGGCGAGTTTGACCGCGCGGAGCAGGCTGTTTCCTTGGCTCCACCTGCCGACGACGTGGTTGTGCCTGATGGCGGCAGCGTGGTGACCTCGCCCTTCGCGGCCAGCGTCTGGAAAGTTGACGTGGAACCGGGTGACGTGGTGGCAGCTGGCCAGTCTTTGGTTTCCCTTGAAGCGATGAAGATGGAAACGGTCATTCAGGCCCCTGTAGATGGCATAGTGCACCGCGTCCTGCCCTCGGCCGGCGCGCAGGTGGTGGCCGGTGAAGCTTTGGTGGTCCTTGAACCAATTGACGTCCGGGAACCTGCGTTTGCCCTGGAAGGGAGCGCATCATGACCGCCCTTAAGCGAGCCACGGTAGAACGCGTCCACGCGGCGCTCGAGGCGGTTGACGCCGTCGATCGTCCTGAAATCTGGATCCACTTGCGCGGGCGGGATGAACTGCTGGCCGAAGCGGCACGGATTGACGCCGCTGCGGCAGCCGGTGAGGACTTGCCGCTCGCCGGCCTCTTGCTCGCTGTGAAGAACAACGTGGATGTTGCCGGTTTGATCACGACGGCGGCGTGTCCCGGCTTTGGCGAGGAGCCTGCACAGGATGCGGTCCCGGTTGCCAAGCTTCGCGCTGCGGGCGCCTTGGTCCTGGGGGCCACCAACCTGGACCAGTTCGCCACTGGCCTGGTGGGAACCCGGAGCCCGTATGGTGCAGTGCGCGATTCGCGCCGTCCGGACCGGATCTCCGGCGGTTCGAGTTCCGGCTCCGCTGTAGCTGTGGCGCTTGGATTGGTAGACCTTGCCGTCGGGACGGACACGGCAGGTTCGGGCAGGATTCCCGCCGCGTTGCAGGGGATCGTGGGGATCAAGCCAACTCTGGGCGTGGTGTCCACCGTAGGTGTGGTTCCTGCCTGCCGTTCATGGGATACCGCCACGATCTTCGCCCGTGACCTGGCAACCGCCGAGCTCGCCATGGGCATCATGGCCGGGAACGGCCGCACCTGGCCCGCCGACGTCAAGGTCGCTGCACCGTCCACACCACGGGTGGCCTATCCCGCTGCCCTGCCGGCGCTCCCGGATGCGTGGGCGTCAGCGTTCCAGGCCCGGATTGAGCGGCTACGGTCAACGGGGGTAGTGGCCGAACCCGTTGAACTGGACGTCTTCCTCGAAGCAGCCAGGTTGCTGTACGACGGCGGATTGGTCGCCGAACGCTACGCTGCCGTGGGCCGCTTTGTCGACGCAGCACAGACCGGCGGGGTTTCCGCGACGCTCGATCCCACCGTGGCTGGCATCGTCGGCGCGGCAGGTACGGTACCCGCCCACCAATACGTCGCAGACACCGCATCCTTGGAGCATCTCAAACAGGAAGCGATGCTTCGGCTGGACGGCTTCGACGCACTGGTAGTGCCAACAGCACCGTTCCACCCAACCTTGGCGGAAGTCGCTGCCGATCCCGTGGGGGTCAATTCGCGAATGGGTACGTATACCAATTTCTGCAACCTCTTCGACCTCAGTGCTGTAGCCGTACCCGCGGGCACCGTAATCGACAGCGGCGGCATGTCCCAGTTCGGCCTGACGGTCGTGGCCCGCACTTTTGAGGACGGGGTCGCCGCGGACATTGCCCGACGGATCGAGCTCACGCCGGAGAAACCGAAACAGTTCGCCGCGGGAGCCGCAGCCAAGTCCACCGCACCCAGGTTGCCGTGGCCGATTGCCGCGGGAGCCGCCGTCGTTCCTTTAGTGGTGGTGGGGGCGCACCGGAAGGGCCAGCCGTTGGTGGCAGAACTCGAACGCCACGGAGCCTTCTGGGACGGCACCGTGACAACTGCCGCGCAATACCGGATGGTGGCCTTGGAGACCACACCGGCCAAGCCTGGCGTCATTCGATCTGCACGGGGTGCCGAACTCGTCGCGGAGAGGTGGTTGCTTTCGCCGGCAGCTCTGGGATCTTTCCTGGCGGAGCTGCCAGACCCTATGCTGCTGGGTTCCATCACGCTGGTCGACGGCAGCAAGGCAGTCGGATTCGCCTGCGACGCCGTGGCTGCGGCAGACGGACGGGACATCACTGAGTACCGCGATTGGATTAAATACCAAGAGGAGCATTCAGCTGCGCCGGGCGGCCAGGGGCTTTGGCGCGAGGCAGGTGGTGCTTTGCTGACCGGGCTTCGGCGCGGCCAGCACTAGCTGCAAGGTGGCCAATTGACGGAAATAAGGTTCCCCTCGATTGGCCACCAAAGCACTTTCCAGCCATCCCCGAACATAACGAAATGACCCACTTTGGGGCTTGCTGGTGCGGTTAACGGTGCGTTGAAGCCATATCATTGTGCTTGTCGTCATCAGTGCATTTTTTGAAGTGCCCACGGATGCCGGATTCAGCTTGTCTGTGAGCCGTGGCTTGCACCTTCGAAGGGAAACCCTATGGCCCGGAGCCCGGAAGAATCGCTCAAGGCGACTCTGGCCAGAGTCGCACCCGGAACTCCGTTGCGCGACGGCTTGGAGCGCATCCTTCGAGGACGCACGGGAGCGCTGATCGTCCTGGGTTCGGACCGCACAATCGACTCCATCTGTTCGGGCGGGTTCGATATCGGCATCGAATTCTCCCCCACCCGCCTCCGTGAGCTGGCCAAGATGGACGGCGCCATCATCTGCGACAAGGACGCCAGCAACATTGTCCGTGCGGCCGTACAGCTGGTCCCGGACGCCAGCATCGAAACCCAGGAATCCGGCACCAGGCACCGCACGGCCGAGCGCGTCGCAATCCAAACCGGCGTTCCGGTGATCTCCGTCAGCCAGTCCATGCAGATCATCGCGCTGTATGTGAACGGCCTGCGCCACGTGCTGGAGGGCTCCGAGAAGGTTCTCGCCCGGGCCAACCAGGCCCTTGCCACGCTGGAAAGGTACAGCGCCAGGCTGGACCAGGTCACCAGTTCCCTTTCTGCCCTTGAGATCGAGGCACTGGTTACGGTCAGGGATGTCGCAGTCACCCTGCAACGCCAGGAAATGGTGCGCCGCATTTCCGAGGAAATCGCCCAATACGTCCTGGAACTGGGTGAAGACGGCCGCTTGCTGTCGCTGCAGGTCGAGGAACTCACTATGGGACGAGGCCCCGGCAGTGACGTCATCATCCGCGACTACTCCGACTCCGATGCCACTCCCGAGGACATTGATGAAGCCGTCCAAGCACTCCTCAACCTTGGCCCGACGGAACTGATCGACCTCAGCAGGATCGCCCACATCATTGGTTTCCCCGGTGGAGTGGAGCAGCTGGATGCAGTGGTTCAGCCGCGCGGCTACCGCCTGTTGTCTGGCCTGAAGTCGGTACCCAAGGCCGTGGCGGACCGCTTGGTGGACTACTTCGGTGGACTCCAGAACCTTATGGCCGCAACCATCGACGACCTCATGACAGTGGACGGCATTGGCGACCAGCGCGCCCGCACGGTCCGCGAGGGCTTGAGCCGCATGGCCGAGGCCAGCTTGCTGGACCGCTTCCTCTAAAACCCGGCTGCCGCCGTCGGCCGCTGCCCGGAGTCGGCTAGTTCAGCTGGAAGACGGCTTTGGCGCTGGACTTGTTCCCCAGCCGAGCCACAAAAGTGTAATACGCGCCGCCTGCCCCCGGCTTCGCGTTGATTGCCGAGCAGCCCTCCAGGGTGCGGTTACGTTCCCAAGGGAAGTTCGCTGTCTCACTCTTGCCCGGGAGGATCGTCTTGACCAGGTCCTCGCTCGCGGCTTGGCAGTCCCTCGATGAGAAGATCCTGTCCGCCCCGCTCATCACCAGGTATTCCATCTGGGACGTGCCCACGTTGACCTGGCACGGCGCGGTTCCGCCGTTGGTGATGGTCATGGTGAGCAGCGGCTTTTCCTCGCCGCCATATGCAGGTTTGTCGGTGGCTGCAGCAACGGTCACCAGGTTCAGGTCGCACACCGGAGTCGGCGACGCGGAGGGCGTGGCTGGTCCGGCGGATGGCGTGCCCGCCTGCGTCGGCGCAGGCCCTTCAGTGGCCACACCGCTTGGCGAAGTAACAGCCGAAGGATCTGAATTCCCTGCGAGCGCACTGCTGATCGCCGCGAATCCGCCAACGAGCAACGCGATCACCACCAGCAGCGCACCGAAGACGAACAGCCGACGACGGCGGTACACGGCCGGGCTCGGACGCCGCCTCGGTGCGGGGCTTCCCGGGTGCCCGTTGCCGGCAGAGCTACGGGTAGCGCCTTTCGCCGGCGCTGATGTGCGCGCGGTCGACTGCTTTTTACCCTGATTGGCCATGTTTCTAGGCTAGGCGCGCCGCCGCCGGGGCGCCTCACCACCACGCCGCAGCGCACCAAACCGGCGCACTGTGACGTGCACCATGGACTGCGCACACGCCCGACAGTTGCCTGGATCCACTACAGTGGATGGCAGCATTCCAGCGGTCAGATGCCGGCCCGTTGACCCTCGATCCAAACCACCGGGAGATCTCACACATGACACTTCCCGGAACCGACGAACTGGCAAAACTGCATCACGCACTGGACGATTGGTTCGCAGAAACCGCCCGGGACTTGCCGTGGCGTGAACCAGATTGCAGCCCCTGGGGAATCCTGGTCAGCGAGGTCATGCTCCAGCAAACCCCGGTGGTCCGTGTTCTCCCGGTCTGGCTCGACTGGATGGAGCGGTGGCCCACCCCGGCGCACCTTGCCAACGAGCCCTCCGGCGAGGCCGTCCGTCATTGGGGCAGGCTCGGATACCCGCGCCGTGCCCTGCGTCTGCATGCGGCCGCCGTCGCCATCCGGGACAACCACAGCGGCGATGTTCCGGACGATTACCCCGAACTGCTGGGCCTCCCGGGAGTCGGAGGCTACACCGCTGCTGCCGTCGCGGCGTTTGCCTTCGGGAAGCGCGAAACGGTGGTGGACACCAACATCCGGCGTGTTCATGCGCGGCTGGTGTCAGGGCATGCCCTGCCGGCGCAAGCCTTGACGGCCGCCGAGATGCGACTGGCGGATGCACTCCTGCCTGATGACCGGCACCTGTCCGTGCGGTGGAACGCCTCGGTGATGGAACTCGGCGCCATTGTCTGCACGGCCCGCAGCCCCAAGTGCGCTGACTGTCCTGTCCGCTCGAGTTGCGCCTGGCTCGCGGCTGGTGAGCCGCCGCCGTCGTACACCCCAAAGGGGCAGGCCTGGCACGGCACAGACCGGCAGGTCCGCGGGGCCGTGATGGCGGTCCTGCGCGTAGCCGCCACTCCCATACCGCGCGAGATGTTCGAGCAGGCGCCAGCGGACCTCGGGTTCGCGCCGACAGACGTCGGGATTCCGCTTGCCGCGCTGCACCGGCTCAATTCAGCACCGGAGCAGCTCGAAAGGGCACTCACCGGACTGCTGCGTGACGGTTTGGCCGAGGTCCACGACGGCGGATTGCGGCTCCCAGCCTAAGCGGCAACCGGGTGTGGTGTCGGTTCGGCAACGAGCCCGTGGGGGCCGTAACGATGCGGGTGCCTTTTGCCCGGGACCCGGGTGCAGGAACGCAGGTGCGGCTTACGCTGAATTATGGGCAAGATCGGATTGGCTGTGACCCTTGCGGCGATGACCTCGCTGATTCCTGGTTGCTATCCGGAATCACCACCCCCGTGCCCGGCCATCGCGATGGCGCCCGTCGTCTCCCTGACGATCCCGGCAAGCTACGTGGACTCCGTGAAGTCCGTCCGTATGAAGGCCTGCCAGGACGGCACGTGCACCGAGGACGTGCTGGAGCTTTTCCCCGGAAGTGTTGCCATCGACCAAGGGTGCTCACCGGACGGCGTGTGCTCGGCGACATCCTCACCTGACGGCACCCTGCACGGCAGTCTCTTCCTGCCCACCCTGACCGAGTCACCCATCGACGCGACCGTTAGTGGCAGTGCGGCGGACGGAACCGCACTGCCAGTTCGCACGCTGACCTTCACGCCAAAGGGCGACTACCCTTACGGCGAGCACTGCGGGCGGTTCATCACGGCCAATCTGGTGCTTGATGCGCAGGGTTTGAGGCAGGGTTAGGGCGGATTGCCGCAGACGTGCCCGTACGGAGTCTTCCCGGTGGAGCAGCGCGGCTCGCAGCCTCCCCTATAGTGAGGACGTTGCCGGTTATCGAAGCCCGGACCTGAAGGCAGGAGTCGCATTGCTCGCTGGGAGCGTTCATCCCCACGTGTCAGCAGCGGTCCGGCTCCTCGATCCGTCAGGCGAGCGGTACTCCGCCGTGACGCCGGAGGCCGACAACAGCGAGTACGGGGCCGCTGCGGCCCGCACCGGGCAGTCGCTGGTCCGCTTCCGCGTCGGCAAGCTGACGCCAACGAAGGTTGGACTGTTCGTTGCCGTATGGCGGCGGGCGGTCGATGGCTCCACAGAGCCGTTCCCGGCGGAAGACGACACTGAGACCCTGGTGATCATTGTCAGCGAAGGTTCCCGGTTAGGTCACTTTGTCTTTCCGAAGTCGGCACTGGTCACGCACGGCATCGTGTCGGTTGACGGCAGGGGCGGGAAACGCGGCTTCAGGGTGTATCCCCCATGGTCTGCCACTGCAAACCGCCAAGCGAAACAGTCCCAGCAATGGCAGTGCGAGTACTTTGTTGATGTGGGCTGCGAGCTCCCTGAAAGGGAGGTCTCAGGCTTTGAATGACCGCCGGTACGTGCTCGGCGTAAATCCCAGGTGTTTCTGAAAGTCGTTGGTGAGGTGTGCGTGATCGGCGTAGCCAAGTTCCGCAGCGATACCCGCCAGGTCAACGCCTGGGTCTGAACGAACCAGCTCGGCGGCGTCCTGCAGCCGTCGGCGCCTGATGAGCACGGACGGGCTGAGGCCGATGTACTTTTTCGCCACACGCTGCAACGTTCTGGGCGAGACTGCGAGCCTCTCGCCCACCTCCTCGATGACTGAGACGTCAGGACCCGAGACCACCTCCATGAGGCGGTTCGCCAGCAAAGCCTCCTCGGACGGAGCAGGGCCCAAAGAAGCCAACCACGCCACAAAGGCGTCCACTGCCCGTTCCCGGCGAGCGCCGCCGTCGGACGCGTTGTCGCCGTCGGACGCGTTCATGGCGGCCGAGACGGAAAGGTGCAGTTCCGCCAATGGCAAGGCCGCCTCGGTGTCTCGCAGGCTGGCCGGATTCTCAGTGAAGAACGGTACGGCCGCTGGAAGCAGCAGTGCGCCGACAGCCCAACCCCGGCCGGTCAGGTCGCGATGCGCGGCACGCGTCGTGGGGCCGGAGAACACCACATTGGTAGTCTGCACCACCAAGTTGGACGCGGGGTACGAGATAAGGTGCTGGCGGGAGGTGCGCCCGGGCTCGATGTCCCACTCGGGGATCCAAAACCACTGCACCAGGTTCGAGACCGATGCCGGCGTCGCAACTCTGTGAAATGTAGGAAGCCTGGCCGGGTACAGGATGCCCTTGAACGAACTGTCCACGCGATGCTCCCCAACCTGTCGCGAATCTCCAAGCGCCGGCGGATGCCGGCCACGTAGCGTCAAGACCATGACAGATACTACAAGTACCCCATCGACCACAGCTGCGCACGGCGAGCACACCACCCGCGGAGTCCCGCATGGGCTGACGAGCCTCACGCCTTTCCTGGCAGTCGCCTCTGCCAAGGAAGCCATCGAGTTCTACCGGGACGTTTTCAGCGCCCGCGTCATCAGCTCCACCGAGTTCGGCGGGATGGTGGTCCATGCAGAACTCGACTTCGGGAACGGCCACCTCCAGCTCGGCGAACCCAACCCCGAATATCATCTGGTTCCTGCACCGAAGGGCGACGACGATTGCTATTCACTCGGCCTCTACTGCACAGATGCCGACAGCCTCGTCCAAAAAGCCGAACAGGCCGGCGCAACCATCCGGGAGCCGCTGGCCACCTTTGTTTCAGGTGACCGCTACGCCAGCATCCGGGACCCGTTTGGGGTGCGCTGGTCCATCATGACCCGCGTTGAAGACCTCTCGGAGGAGGAAAGCAACCGTCGCGTCGAGGAGTGGGCGGCGCAGCAGGGCTAAAGCCCGCCGCGGCCGGACCCAGCCGCGGAACCGTCGAGGACCAGCCGCGAAATCTACGACAAACAGAGGCAGAAGGGGTGGCCGGCCGGGTCGAGGAACACCCGGAACGTGGTACCGGGCTGATGCTCGGCCTTGGTGGCCCCGAGACCCACCGCCACCTCTTCGCCCTTGTCAAGGTCCTCCACCACCATGTCCAAGTGCATTTGCTGGGGGACGGTTTGGTCAGGCCATTCCGGCGCCCGGTAGCCTTCAACTTGTTGGAAGGAGATGCAGTTGCTGCGGTCCTCGGGACGGATATCCACCCAGTCGCCTTGGTCAGTCACTTCCCAGCCGAGCAACTCGGCATAGAAGGTTGCCAGGGCTGCGGGATCGGGGCAATCGATGACCAGTCCGGGAAATCGTGCGATTGCCATGGCGCTACACCTCGTCTGCCGTTTTGCTGAGTCGGGCGATTGCGCGTTTCGTACCGCGCTGGGTGAGGACATGCACCACAGCACCAACATCTGCAGAGACCACGGCGAAGACGAGCACACCCCCCAGGGAGTCGTTGAGATCAGTCCCGTCCTTGGGCGCCGGCTTCCCCGTCTTTTTCTCCCAGATACCCTCAAGCGTCTTGTTGGCCAGCACTCCGGCGCCAAGACTGACGGCCAGGCCGAACAATTTCACCAGTACATTCACGGAGACTCCTTCACTAGGCGGGCAACTCCATCCGGAAGCCGCATTGGCATTTCAACACCTTGATCCTCAGGTGCACGGCAGGCAGTTCGCCCCTGGCATCACTGGAAGGGATCCGCACATGCACACTCCTTAAGGCCATGCGCGAGAACGACATCAGCTCGCCGCAGTGAATGTATTTGCCACCAAACTGCACCACGCCGGCAAGTGTCCCGGTTCTGTTGAGTACGGCCGCAACCTCGTGGAACGCCGCGGTGTGGGTGTAAAACGTCTGGCACCGCGTGCACACGTAGTCCACACCGACCCTTAGTTCTCCCGAATGCGGTTCCAGCGATTCGATCGATTCGATGGCCAGATGGGCACTGGACCGGCACGGCCCGCACCACACGTGTCCGCGGGCGCCGGGCTGGCGGTTGGCTGCCAACGGATTGGACGTTGTAGTCAACGGATGCCTCCTTGATCGGATCGTCTTCCATTAACACCACTAATCAGGTTGCTTAGCAACCGCTCACATCTCGCCGAACCCGTCAGCCACCAACCGCCCCACGTAATCCACGGCCTTGGCCGCATCCCTGCCCCGCGCCTCCACATGAAGGGTGGCGCCCTGCCCGGCAGCCAATGCCATGAGGGCCATCATGGATGTGCCTTCGACGTCGTTGACGGTCACCTCCGCGTCCAAACCGGACAAGCCCCCAGCGATCTTCGCGGCCGGCCTCGCGTGGATTCCCATGGGGTTGACGAGCTCGAAATCGCCCACGGCGTCCGGACCTTGGATGCCCGTCTCGGCTGAACCATCGGCGAGGACCGGCCCGGCCACAAGGCCGCCGCCGCGGACCGCTTCGGCAGCCTTGCGGACGTCGTCAGCGCCGGCACCACCTTGGGCGGCAACGGCGGCTGCCACGAGTCCCTCCACCAGCGGGGCATCAGCGAGGAGCACCGCGGAAGGATCACTGGAAAACTCCACCGCCGACTCGGCAGTCATCACTGCGGACCCGAGGTCCGTGAGCACCACGACGCCGTCGCCACCGGCGTCTACCAATGACTGCTCGACGGCGGAAAGCACCTTCTCGAGGCTTGTTCCAATCCGGTGGTCGTCCGTACCCCCGGCGGCCACGAGATCTACGTCGGGAGCCATCTGGGCAGCAAGTTCCACGGCACCCTCGGCGATCTTGCTGCTGTGGGAGACCACGACGATTCCAACCGTCATGCGGCGCCGTTCCCGGCAGGGCCAGCAGTGCCCGCGGCGCCGTTCCCGGCAGGGCCAGCAGTGCCAGCAGCAGTGCCCGCGGCGCCGGCAGCATCTGTCGGGCTTGCAGACCTGGCGGCCGTCGCGGCTGCCCGCAGAAGAAGTGCCGTGGAGGCTGCGCCCGGGTCCCTATGGCCCGCGCTGCGTTCACCGAGATAGCTGGCACGTCCTTTCCGCGCCACCAACGGATCCGTGGCCACCGCACCGGCTTCGGCAGCCTCCGCGGCTGCTTCGAGAACAGCGAGGACGTCCCCACTCCCGGCGGCTCCTTGGGCGGCGTCCACAGCAGGTGTCCAGGCGTCCACCATGGTCTTGTCTCCGGGCTCGGCTTTTCCGCGGGCCACAACTCCGTCCCTGGCAGCCGCCAGCGCGGCGGCGAGCCCGTCGGCGTCGATCTCGGCAGTATCTCCCAAGGACGTGCCGGCACGGAGGTAGGCAGTTCCATAGAGAGGCCCGGCTGCGCCGCCCACCTTGGACATCAAGGCCATCGCAGTGGCTTTCAGTGCAGCACCGGCTGTCTCGGGCGGCGACTCTTCAAGCTTTTGAAGCACGGCCTGGAATCCGCGGTCCATGTTCTCGCCATGGTCGGAATCGCCGATCGGCCTGTCGAGTTCAATAAGCTCAATACGATGCTCCGACATTGCCTTGGCCGAAAGCCGCAACCATTCCAAGGCCCAATCGACGCCCAGACCCACGCTCACACTCCCCAACGCAGGGCGGCGGTGTGGACGGGCGCATCCCAGAGTGTGGTCAGCTCGTCGTCGAGGCGCAACACGGAAATGGAGCAGCCCTGCATTTCGAGGGATGTCACGTAGTTCCCCACCAGCGACCGTTCCACGCTGGCCCCGCGCTCGGCGAGGACTTGGGCGGCGCGGCGATACACGATGTACAGCTCACTTTGCGGCGTGCCGCCCATGCCGTTGACGAACAACAGGACCTTGTCGCCAGACACGAGCGCAAGATCCTCAAGGACTGGGTCAAGAAGACGGTCGGTAATCGCGTCGGCGTTCTCCATGGCAATACGGTGTCTGCCGGGTTCGCCGTGGATACCGATGCCGATCTCGATTTCGTCATCGGCAAGTTCGAAGCTCGGGGTCCCGGCGTGCGGAACCGTGCAACCGGACAGGGCCACACCCATGGTGCGGACGTTGGCGACAACGCGTTCGGCAATGGCCGTCACCGCGTCCAAGTCATCGCCGCGCTCAGCTGCGGCGCCCGCAATCTTCTCCACCAGGACAGTTCCACCAACGCCTCGGCGCCCGGCTGTGTAGAGCGAGTCCTCCACGGCCACGTCATCGTTGACCAGCACCGATCGCACGGCCACGCCTTCGGCCTGCGCCATTTCGGCAGCGGTTTCGAAGTTCAGGACGTCGCCGGTGTAGTTCTTGACGATATGTACGACGCCGGCACCGGAGTCCACGGCGACTGTCGCCGGAATGATCTGGTCAGGTGTGGGCGAGGTGAAAACGGCGCCGGGCACAGCGGCGTCGAGCATTCCGAGGCCGACGAAGCCTGCGTGGAGTGGTTCGTGGCCGCTGCCACCGCCGGAAACCAAGGCGACTTTTCCCGCCACCGGCGCGCCCTTTCGGACCACGAATTTAGGCTCCGGATGGACGTCCACGATGTCGGCATGCGCCATACCGAAACCTTCTACGGACTCGTCCACCACAGCGCGGGGATCATTGATGAGCTTTTTCATGTGATGCTCCTGAGCGTGCGGGGCTGGTGATTTGACCCTACTACCGGCCCCCGGCCGCAGGGTAGGCCTTCCGCGCCTCGAGACGGTCCTTAAATGAAGGTAGGGACGGTCATCGCTGGCCGCCCCTACCGAATGCATCAGGCTTCGCGTTGCGGAGGTGCCGCTCTGTCGACAGGAGCCGGGCCTGCCGCCGACTCGTCGTGGGCGTGGAAATCCGGCCAAAACGCGGAGTAGAGATCCGGGTTCGAGTGTCCCACCAGGGGCCACGACGAATCATGGACCTCTGGTCCATGTGGGATGTCGATCTGGAAGGCCGAGAAGTCAGGGAACGTCACACGGTTGTACATTCTTCAGCCCTCAGTTGCTCAGCACGGCGTCGCCGCCGGCGGTAACCACGTCATCGAGCAGCACAGACTGATCAATGACAGGTAAGCCCACAACATGCCCGAAGCTGAACATGTTGTTCGGATCGAGCTCAGCCTTCGCCCTCCGGAGCCGCTCCCTCACGGCTGGGCCCCAGGCGCGTTCCCGGTCCTCCGCATCCACAATGTGGCCGTGCAGGTTCACGAACGTGCCGCCATTGGAGGCGTCGCGCAGGTCCTGGCGAACGGCGTCGAATACCACCGGCAGCAGCTCCGCAACAGGCGGCACTGCCATGCCGGCCATGAAGAAGCTGAACGCGGCGTCACGGGCGCCCACACAATCCTCGCCGTCCGCACTCCTGGCCAGCGCGCCGCCGAGCAGCCGGATTTCGGCCATCAACACAGGACTCTCGACGCCGGGACCAAAGTGCCGCAGAAGAGCTTCGGCGGCCTGCTGGTCAAGTCGGTCCAGCAGAAATCCGTGCTCCCGGACCGGCACAGGTTGATCCGGATCCTGGTGGATCGTGTCGAGCTGGGTGGACTGCAACGGCCCACTCCCATCCACCATGAAGGGCGCACTGCCACGCATTGGCTCAAGGAGGTCCGATGCAACCGCGGCATCGCCTTGGTAGGCATACCGCACGTGGACCACGAACTTGCCCCGCAGCGGCTCCGGCACAATGTCCATGTCCGGCAACCGAAGGAAAGCCATCGACGCCGATGCCTCAGCTGGCAGCGACGGCGCCCAATCACTGAACTGCTTCAGCACGGTGGCGGCGTGCTCGCCGTCGAAGTACAGACCGCCAGCGTAAAGGTCCTCCCCCGGGAAGAGGTGGAATTCCATGGCCGTGACAATGCCGAGGTTGCCTTTTCCGCCGCGCAGAAGGAAGAAGAGTTCGGGCTCATCCTCTCTGGTGACCCGGTGGAGCGTGCCGTCGGCTGTCACAAGCTCGAACGCAATGACGTGATCCGATGCGAAGCCGTATTTGCGGCCCAGGATCGGCAGGCCGCCGCCCAGCGTGTACCCCACAACGCCGACGTCGGTGGTGGAACCGCACAAACCCATCAATCCGAAGGTTGCAGCCAGGTCCACCACAGCCTTCCATTGGACCCCCGCGCCGACGCGGGCCGTCTTTTCCAGGGGGTCGATGCTGAGTTCAAGCATGCGGCGGGTGCTGATGAGCAGGCCGCCCTGGATTGCGTTGGTGGCGCCGTGACCGGTGGACTGGACAGCAACAGGCATTCCCTGCTCAGCTGCCCACCGTACTGCCGCCGAGACGTCCTCCGCATCGAGGGCGCCAAAGGCGAGATCAGGCTGGTGTTGTGTGGACAAATTGAAAGCCGCTACTTCAGGGGCAAATCCTGGATCGGCTGGCGTGAACACGGGACCGCGCACACTGAGTTGGAGTTCTGAAATACGTGAAAAGGACGCGTGGGACTGCATGATCTTCTCTCGATTGACCGATGTGGTGGAAGCTTCCCCAGCAAGCCTCAATCAGTTTATCCATCAACTTTAGATAAGAGAAGAGAGATTAAATCACGCATAATCCAGGCAGGCTTGAGCGCTGTTCCCGGAAACTCCGAGAAGGGAAGTTAGAGGTTCTTGATCATGCGCGTGTTGCCCAAGGTGTTGGGCTTCACGCGTGCCAAATCCAGGAATTCGGCCACGCCTTCGTCATGCGAGCGCAGCAATTCGGAGTAAACCTGCGGATCCACAGCCGACTGGTCGGCCATGACTTCAAAGCCATGGCGCTTGAAGAAGTCCACCTCAAAGGTCAGGCAGAAGACCCGGTCCACACCGAGCGCCCGGGCGTCCTCGAGGAGCTTCTCCACCAGGACGTGCCCCACTCCCCGGCCGCGCCACGAGTCCGCGGCGGCCAGGGTGCGAATCTCGGCCAGGTCCTCCCACATGACGTGCAAAGCGCCGCAGCCAATGACCTCACCGTCGTCGGACTCGGCGATCCGGAATTCCTGCAGGCTTTCGTAGTACGCCACAGTTTCCTTGGCCATGAGAATCCGCTGGTCCGCCAGCGGAGCCACCAGCCTCTTGATCGCCGCCACGTCACTGGTACGGGCAGGGCGAAGGCTGAAGGTCGAATTCACTCCCCTATCCTAACGAGGCAAAGAGCTGCTGGATGCCCCGTCCCCCGCGCATGACGAAAGGCCAACACCGAGGTCTGTGACCGGGTCATTTGCGTAGCGTGCGTCCAAGCGACGGAGGAGCGGGCCCGCGGCACATGGTCCCGGTCGCAGACCGGGACCAGCCCCACTAAAGTCCGAGCGAATCAGGCAGGGCCACATCCTCGCCCAGCACCTGCTTTGCCAGGAAGTGCTCTACCACCCCGTACCAAACCTTGACGTGCTGCGGCTGCAGGATCCAGTGGTTCTCGTCCGGGAAGTACAGGAACCTGTGCGGGCTTTGGCCGTTGTCATCGGCAGGCAGCTGCGACGAGGACAGCAACTCGTACCAGAGCCGCAGGCCTTCGCCGATCGGCACACGGTAGTCCTTGTCGCCGTGGATCACCAGCATGGGCGTCTTGATGTTGCCCACGTTCTTGTGCGGCGAGTTGTCCATGGCCATCTCGGCCGTCATTTCCTTCAGCCAGTACTGCGCAGCGTCCGTGGTGGGGCCGAATTGGTCCAGCGCCCACAGGCTCGCGTGGGTCACGATCGCCTTGAAGCGGTCGGTCTGGCCGGCCACCCAGTTGGCCATGTACCCGCCGAAGGAACCGCCCATGGCCGCTGTCCGAGACTCGTCGATGTCCGGCCGCTCCACCACCGCATCGGCAATGGACATGAGGTCCGCGAACGGCTTCTTGCCCCATTCGCCCCACCCGCGCTGGATGAACTCCTGCCCGTAACCCGTGGACAGCGCCGGGTCCGGCAGCAGCACGGCATAGCCCTTGGCAACCAGCAGCCACGGGTTCCAACGCCACGTCCACGCATTCCATGAGCCGAGAGGCCCGCCATGAATCCAGAGCAGCAATGCTGCCGGCTTTTCGGCCGAGGCATTCTCGGGCAGGGCAAGGTACGCGGGCACTCGCGAGCCGTCTTCGGCCGTCGCCTCCACCCGCTCCAGCCGCCCTTTGAACACAGGACGCTCCGCGGGCGCCGGCAGCCGGACGACGTCGCCGGTGGCGAGGTCGATCCGCACGGCTTCCGCTGGGAACTCGTAGGAGCTGCGCAGCGCATACGCCGTGGTTCCGTCAGGTGAAACCACGACGTCGGTGTACGCCGCAGCGTCCTTCGTCACCTGAGTGGCGGTTCCGTCAGCCACGTCTACCCGGAAAACCGGCGACGCGCCGTCGTCGTCAGCTGTTACCAGGACTGCACTGCCGTCCGGGAGCCAAGCCACCGGCGTTGCCCAGCGATCCCATTGATGCGCGAGCGGTTCAAGGTCCATGGTCTCGCCGCCGGAGACGTTCAGGAGGTGCAGCTTGACCTGCGGCGCCTGCGTTGGCGTGGTGTCGCTCTCGCTCTGCACCACAAGCGTGCCATTGTCCGGACTGACCGGACCAGGGAAGTAGCTCATGCCTTCGCGGTCCAACAGCACCTTTACCGCGCCCGTGGCGACGTCGACGGCGGCCAGAACCTCGCGACTGTCCGCCTTCGCGAGCGCCTTGCTCAGGCTCGTGTAGATCGTCTTGCCGTCCGGGCTCACCACACTTTTGGCCTCCCGCAACGAGCCCCCGACGCCGGCTGTCAGGTTGCGAAGTTTCAGCGGCGCGGAGTAGTCCACGGTTGAAGGCTTGCCGGGCTCCGCGGCTTCGCCTTGCTCAACGGCGAACAGCCGCGGCTCTGCCGGACCAAGATCAGCGTCCCAGTAGCGGACGGGGTAGCCGGAATGCAGGATGGCGGAGACCTTGTTGTCCTTGCGGGCCTTGCGGCGCTCCGCGTCATTGTCCTCGTCGGTGGAGCCGGCCAGGACCTCGGCGTTAACGAAGGCAGCGTCTGCATCTTTCGCAGTCATCACGGAACTGATGCCGCCCGCTCGGGACAGCACCACACGAGCTTCTCCCCCGCTCGCCGGGAGCAGCCACAGCGCGTTTACGGGATCGGCATCGGGACTGTCAGGATCAGGGCGTGCGGAGGTGAAATAGAGGTCGCCACTGGCGGCAAAGGCGGCGCCGGCTTCACCCTTGGAGCTACGGGTGATGCGGCGCGCGGGGCGTTGGCCCGTCGGGTCGATTTCCCAGAGTGCAGTTGCGAACTCTGTTCCTTTGCCGTTCAGCGTCGAAACGGTGGTTACCAGTCGCTTGCCGTCGGGGCTCAGCGTGAGACCACCTACCCGCGGGATGGACAGGTAGTGATCGATGTCGTGGAAAGGGGTTTCGGGTTGTGTGCTCGGGGTGTGAGTGTCATTCGAATCCATGCTCTGATTCAACACGGAATGTGCATTGGATCACAGGGTGGTTCACTCACAGTGAAACAGTACTTTCAGATATTGCCACCCAACGAGGCATCCACACAGCCATGAGACACAAAGTGTCCACGAGGTCATGAGAGATGACGAGCCCGCAATGGGACATGTGCTGTCCCCTTATTGGGGGTAAACGAAAGCCCCGCCCACTCCTTGCGGAATAGGCGGGGCTTTCGGCGTCGTTACTGTGTGGACTTTCCTTAGGCGGTCGGAGCGATCTCCGGGATGCGGGGCTTGGCGTTGCCGGCGAACGTGAACTTGGCGTCGTCACCCTCGCCATCCACGTCAACCACAACGATGTCCCCGGAGTGCAGCTCGCCGAACAGGATCTTCTCGGACAGCTGGTCTTCGATCTCGCGCTGGATGGTGCGGCGCAGCGGCCGTGCACCCATGGCGGGATCGTAACCACGCGTGGCCAGGAGGACCTTGGCGGCCGTGGTGAGCTCGATGCCCATGTCCTTGTCCTTGAGGCGGCGCTCCAGGCGGGTGACGAACATGTCCACGATCTCGATGATCTCGTCCTGCGTCAGCTGCGGGAACACCACGACGTCGTCAACACGGTTGAGGAACTCGGGGCGGAAGTGCTGCTTGAGCTCTTCCGTGACCCGTGCACGCATCCGGTTGTAGCCGGTCTGGGTGTCCGTACCGGACTGGAAGCCCGTAGCCACGCTCTTGGAGATGTCGCGGGTACCAAGGTTGGTGGTCATGATGATCACGGTGTTCTTGAAGTCCACCACGCGGCCCTGGGAGTCGGTCAGGCGGCCGTCTTCCAGGATCTGCAGCAGCGAGTTGAAGAGGTCCGCGTGGGCTTTCTCAACTTCGTCGAACAGCACCACGGAGAATGGACGCCTGCGGACCTTCTCGGTCAGCTGGCCGCCTTCTTCGTAGCCGACGTAGCCCGGAGGTGCACCGAAGAGACGCGAAACCGTGTGCTTCTCGGAGTACTCGGACATGTCCAGCGTGATGAGGGCATCCTCTTCACCGAACAGGAATTCGGCGAGCGCCTTGGCAAGCTCGGTCTTGCCGACACCCGTGGGGCCGGCGAAAATGAACGAACCACCGGGACGCTTGGGGTCCTTCAGGCCTGCACGCGTGCGGCGAATGGCCTGCGACAGGGCCTTGATGGCCTCGTCCTGGCCTACGACGCGCTTGTGCAGCTCGTCTTCCATCTTGAGCAGGCGCGAGGACTCTTCCTCGGTGAGCTTGAAGACCGGGATGCCGGTGGAGTTCGCGAGAACTTCGGCGATCAGGTCTTCATCAACCTCGGAGATGTCATCCATGCCGCCGGACTTCCAATTGCGTTCCTTCTCGGAGCGTTCGGCAATGAGCTTCTGCTCCTTGTCGCGCAACGATGCGGCGCCTTCGAAGTCCTGGGCGTCGATGGCGGATTCCTTCTCCATCTTCACTTCAGCAATGCGCTCGTCCATGGCCTTGAGCTCCGGCGGAGCGGTCATGCGGCGGATGCGCAGGCGTGCGCCTGCTTCATCGATGAGGTCGATCGCCTTGTCCGGCAGGAAGCGGTCCGAAATGTAGCGTTCGGCCAGCTGCGCGGCAGAGGCGAGGGCGCCGTCGGTGATCGTGACGCGGTGGTGCGCCTCGTAGCGGTCGCGCAGACCCTTGAGGATCTCGATCGCGTGAGCGACTGAAGGCTCCTTGACCTGGATCGGCTGGAAGCGGCGCTCAAGCGCGGCATCCTTTTCGATGTGCTTGCGGTACTCATCCAGGGTGGTTGCACCAATGGTCTGGAGTTCACCACGGGCAAGCATCGGCTTCAGGATGGATGCGGCGTCGATTGCACCTTCAGCAGCACCTGCACCCACGAGCGTGTGGATCTCGTCGATGAACAGGATGATGTCGCCGCGGGTGCGGATTTCCTTGAGGACCTTCTTCAGGCGCTCTTCGAAGTCACCGCGGTAGCGGGAACCTGCCACCAGTGAACCAAGGTCAAGCGTGTACAGCTGCTTGTCCTTGATGGTCTCGGGGACGTCGCCGCGGACGATTGCCTGGGCAAGGCCCTCGACGACGGCGGTCTTGCCGACGCCGGGCTCGCCGATCAGGACGGGGTTGTTCTTGGTGCGGCGGGAGAGAACCTGCATGACGCGTTCCATCTCCTGCTCGCGGCCGATCACAGGATCAAGCTTGTTCTCGCGGGCAGCCTGGGTGAGGTTGCGTCCAAACTGGTCCAGGACCACGGAGCCTGCAGGCGTACCTTCCGGCTGCCCTTGGCCGGAACCCGAACCAGCGGATTCCTTGCCCTGGTAACCGGACAGGAGCTGGATAACCTGCTGGCGCACACGGTTCAGGTCCGCGCCGAGCTTGACGAGCACCTGGGCGGCAACGCCTTCACCCTCACGGATGAGGCCGAGCAGGATGTGCTCAGTACCGATGTAGTTGTGACCGAGCTGAAGTGCTTCGCGAAGCGAAAGCTCAAGTACCTTCTTGGCGCGCGGCGTGAAGGGGATGTGCCCGGACGGAGCCTGCTGGCCCTGACCGATGATCTCCTGCACCTGCTCGCGGACGCCATCGAGCGAAATGCTCAGGGACTCAAGCGCCTTTGCGGCAACTCCTTCACCCTCGTGGATCAGACCCAAGAGGATGTGCTCGGTACCGATGTAATTGTGGTTGAGCATCCGTGCCTCTTCTTGGGCAAGGACAACCACGCGACGGGCACGGTCCGTAAATCTCTCAAACATTTCGCCACACTCCTAGCTACGACGTACTTTGATGCTACGTGCCGACGGGCGACTTTAGGAGCGTGTTCGCCACAGGGGAAACCGGATGACGTCGAGCGCTGCCGCCAACGCCCCCGGGGGCGCCCTCCTTGCGTGGCTCACGTCCTGCCAAATAGCAGTTTCGGTGCCGCTTAAGCCGCACCGGAACCTAAAAGAGAACTTAATCACGCTCGTCGCGCCGGGATTCACAGGAAATTCCCACTCACTGCGAGGTCGCTGAAGCCAAGAATCACTGCTTAAAAGACCAATGCCCCGGCAGTGACTGCCGGGGCATTGACGAGGTGAATCAGGAATTGGCCTTCTGGTAGGCTTCCTGAATTTCGGCCTGAATGCGGCCACGGCTGTTTACCGTGTAGCCGTTGTCGCGGGCCCATTGGCGAATCTGCGCAGAATCCTGGTTCCGTACAGCCGTTGCACGTCCCCGTGTAGCGCGGCCGGAAGAAGTCTTCCTTGCTTTGGCAACGTAGGGCTCCATGGCCTGGCGCAGTGCTGCTGCATTGGCCGTGGACAGGTCCATCTCGTAGCTCACGCCGTCCAGGCCGAATCGGACAGTTTCGTCCGCAGCCCCTTCATCCAGGTCATCGACGAGGATGATTTTTACTTTCTGTGCCATGAGTAGCCTCTCTTTTGGAGGGTTGGATATTCAGAAAATGCGCGAGTTCCTTTGTTGATTATCGTTCACGGCGAGCGCGCGCGTCAAAGGCACAATTGGATTCGCGGTAAGTGCAAGCCAATAAAGCGGCTATTTAGCCGCCGGGCCTTCGGGGGCAGGTCCCGAATTTCGGGAATTTGCCTCTGCCTGGGCCCGGGCTTCAGCCTGACGTTCCGATTTGTCCGCGTTGAAGATGGACTTCATGGCAAACCAGAAGATCAGGCCCACCACGACGGATGGTGCCAGGACTGCGATGTACTCCATGATCAGTGTCCTTCAGGCTTCAGGAGGGGGAAGAGGATGGTTTCGCGGATGCCGGCGCCCGTAAAGAGCATCACCAAGCGGTCAATTCCCAGGCCGATGCCGCCCATCGGCGGTGCACCGTATTCAAGGGCGCGAAGGAAGTCCTCGTCGAGCTGCATGGCTTCGACATCGCCGGCGGCGGAACGCCGTGACTGCTCCGTGAGGCGTTCACGCTGGATAACGGGGTCAATGAGTTCGGAGAATGCAGTACCGCGCTCCATGCCACCGATGATCAGGTCCCATGCTTCGATGAGACGTCCGTCTTCGCGGTGCGGGCGGGCCAGCGGCTGCGCGGACGGCGGGTAGTCGTAAACGAACGTCGGGTTCAGCAGCGTCGGCTCCACGATCTCGCCGAAGAGCTCAACCACGATCTTCTCGGCGTCCCACTTGGGGTCCACTTTGACCTCGTGCTTGGCAGCAAGCGCCAGCAGATCCTCAACCGACGTATCCGGCGTGACCTCCACACCCACAGCCTCGGAAAGCCCCGGGTACACCGAGACCCAGGCCCATTCGCCGTCGAGGTTGATCTCGCCGGCGTCCGTCTGGATGGTGCGCGTCCCTACGACGTCCGCCACGTTCAGGATGATTTCCTTCATGCGCTCGGCCATGACGAACTGGTCCGCCCAGGCTTCGTAGCACTCAAGGGTGGTGAATTCGGGGCTGTGCGTGGAGTCGACGCCTTCGTTGCGGAAAACGCGGCCCATGTCGTAGACGCGGTCGATCCCGCCCACAACGGCACGCTTCAGGAAGAGCTCGGTAGCGATCCGGAGGGTCATCTTCTGGTCGAACGCATTCATGTGCGTCTCGAACGGCCGCGCAGTGGCACCGCCGTGCACCAGCTGGAGGATGGGAGTTTCGACCTCGACGTAGCCGTGACGGTCCAGGGTGTCGCGGACCGAGCGGGTGATCGCGGCGCGCTTGTAGACCATCTCACGCGCTTCATCGCGGACCATAAGGTCAACGTAGCGCTGGCGCACACGCGTTTCCTCGTTCAGTTCAGCATGCAAAACCGGGAGCGGACGCAACGCCTTGGAAGCCATGGACCAGGAATCAGCCATGACGGAAAGCTCGCCGCGGCGCGAAGAAATGACTTCACCTTTGATGAACACGTGGTCGCCAAGGTCAACCAGCGCCTTCCAATCGGCGAGCGCTTCCTCGCCGACGTTGGCCAGGCTCAGCATTGCCTGGAGCCGTACGCCCTTGCCATCCACGCCACCTTCCTGGAGCGTGGCGAAGCACAGCTTGCCGGTGTTGCGCACAAAAACCACGCGGCCAGTGACGCCGACGACGTCTCCGGTCGTCTCGTCAGCTTCCAGATGCGCGTACTTCTCGCGGATCTCACTCAGGGAATGGGTCCGCTCAACGCCCACGGGGTATGCCTCCGCGCCGCGCTCGATCAGCTTGGTGCGCTTGTCCATACGGATGCGCATCTGCTCGCTGGCGTCGATGGGCTCTGCGGAGGTGTTCTGGGCGGGGGTGTTTGCGGAAGTCACAATTCCTAAGTTTACCGTTGTTTCCCTACCATTCGGTGCGGCCTCTTCAGGCCACCCGCCATGCGTCCGGACATAGACTCAGGCTGTGGAAACGTGGACGGTTGAGACGGACGACGGCGGCGGGCAGCTTGAGGTGCATACCTTCCGTCCGGCGGCGGAAGCCTCGATTCCCGGCTCGAAGGCGGCCACGGAACCATCCGGCGTCGTGATTGTCCACGGCACCCTGGTGACCGATTCCCTGTACTGGCCGTTCGCGCGAAACCTGAGCACCCTGCTGGGGCGGCCGGTGCACTGTTATAACAGGCGCGGCAGGGGCCGTTCTGCGCCGCAACCGGCCGACTATTCTGCGGAGACGGAAACTTCGGACCTGCTCGCCGTCATGGCGGGCACCGGTTCGGTGGACGTGGTGGCCCACAGTTTTGGCGGTTTTGTGAGCCTCCAGGCGGCGCGCGACGGACAGATCCGGCGACTCGTCACCTACGATGCCGCGGTGTCCCTCTCCGGCAACCTCCATGAACGCTGGCGACCCGAACTTGAAGCGGCCGTGACCGCCGGTCAGCTGGATCATGCATGGGCGCACCTCGTGCAGGGCCTGGCTACGGCCGGGCCAATCTCCTACCTGCCGCTCAGTGCCTTGCGGGTACTGAGCATCTTGTCCGCCCGGACCCGGCTGGGTTTCGAGATGCGCGGCCTGCTGCCAACGGCTGTCCCGGAGATGCGAGCGGTCCTCCAGGCCGACGCGCACCTCCACGACTTCGCTGCCGTTACAACCCCAACGCTCATGCTCAGCGGCGGCTGGAGTCCGCGCTATTTTGCCGAAACCGGCCGGACGCTGGCTGCCGCCATCCCCGCGATCGAGTTCTCCATTGTGCCTTTGCAGTTCCATGAAGGTCCGCTTCGGCCCGGGAAACGCCTGGCCGTGAGGATCGCCGGGTTCTTGTCGGAGGAGACGCCGGCCGGCCGCGCGCACCTAGGATGAAGCGGTGAGAGAACGGACTATTCCAACGCACGACGGCGGCAAGCTCGCCTTGTACAGCTACGGCACGGAGGACGCACCTGGCGAGCGCCGCGTGCTCCTCATCGGCGGCGCGTTCCTCACAGCACTCATCTATCGGCCGTTTTCGATTGCCTTGGCGAAGGGCTTGGGCGATGGTTGGGCTGTGGATGTCTACGACCGCCGGGGACGCGGGAACTCCACGGAGCAGCCCGCTGACTATTCGATGGCCACGGAAATCGCGGATGTCCGGACCATCATGACGGCGTCCGGCGCCAGGAACATCCTGGGCCACAGCCTGGGCGGCTCCGTCGCCCTCAACGCCGCGCAGGAGTTCGCCGGAACCTCGTATGAGCCGGACAAGCTCGCGGTCTACGACGCCGCAGTGAACATCGACGGCAGCGTGGACACCTCCTGGCTGACGGGCTTTGCGGACTCGGTCGACCAAGGCAATGTGGGCATGGCCCTTGCCAGGATGAAACGCGGCATGGAACCCGGGACGGCTCTGGCCAAGGTCCCGGAGCCGGTTCTTGCGGGGCTGATGGCGATCGTCTCGCACACCAAGATCAACAAGCTGTTCAGGGAGCTCATGCCCACAGGGGTTGGTGAGCTAAAGGCCGCTTACGACGAAGCAGAATCAGCACGCGACTTTTCCGTCCTGCCCGCCAGCACCCGTTTCATGGTGGGAAAGAAGAGCCCCCAGTACTACAAAGTGACGGCCACGCGATTGCACGCAGCCGTTCCCGGGAGCACGTTGGAAGTCTCACCCAAGGGCAACCACGGCTCGGTCCCGGCAGCCGTCCGGGAACTCGTTTCGGACATTTCCGACTACTTTAAGGGCTGACTTTTTCCGTGTCGCCACTGTGCAGGGTCGCCGCTTTGCGGGTCGGCATGCTGCGAGCTATCAGGTGGCTCGGTTAGGCTCAAGTCATGACGCGCGAGATCATCACTACAGCCGACGGCGGATCGCTCGAAGTACTCACCACGGGCGGTGACCTTGCGGCGGCCGGTTCCGGCGTCGTCGTCGTTCCCGCCTCCATGGTGACCGCCAATGACTACACGCGTTTCGCGCAGAAGCTGAGCGAATCCCTGGGCCGTCCGGTCCACACGTTTAACCGTCGCGGGCGGGGTGAATCGTCGCCGCAGGCCGAGGACTACACGCTGGAAGCCGACATCCGGGACCTCGACGCCGTCATGAAGCACACCTCCAGCACTGACGTGTTCGGGCACAGCTTCGGCGGCGCCGTTGCCCTGCATGCCGCACGGACGCTACCCGTTGAGCGTCTCGCGGTCTACGACCCCGCAGTGTCCGTGAACCACAGCGTCAAGGCCGATTGGGCGCCCGACTATGAACGCGCGACGGCGGCGGGAGACTATGACCGTGGCCTCGCAGTCCTGATCAAGGGCGTGGAAACCGGCGGCGCTTTCGCGCGCATGCCGCTCTCGATGCTGACATTGGCCAACAAGCTGACCGCGGGAACCCCGATGGGCAAGCAAATGCGTGATCTCATGCAGTGCGGTGTTCGGGAGATCAAGGCCGTCATCGCCGCTGATATGCCGGCCGAGCCGTTCCTGGAACTGCCGCTGGAAACGCTGATCGTGGTGGGCGAGAAGAGCCCTGCGTACTTCGGTGTCGCCTGCGGCCAGATCCACGACGTCCTCTCCGGCTCGAGCTACACCATCCTGCCCGGCTTCGGCCACGACGGACCCAACAAGGCACCGGACAAGCTGATCTCGGAGTTGTCGGAGTTCTTCTCGGGCTAGCTTGGGCTTTGGTGTTGGCCTTCTTGAGTTGGCTGGTTAGCCGAGTTGCAGCGCAACAATGCCGGCGACCGCTACGGTGGTCAGGCCAAGTCGCACCCGGCTGAAACGCTCCTTGAAGAACACCGCACCTATGATGCCCGCCAGCAGCACGCTCGTCTCGCGAAGTGCAGATACCAACGCCAACGGTGCAAGGCTCTGCGCCCAGACCACAATCCCATAGGCAACCAGAGAAACCAGGCCGCCCAGAAGTCCGGGCTTCCAATGGCGTGCCACTCGCCGTGCGAACCCTATGCGTTCCGGCGCCAGCCGCCAGCACACCACGGGAATCAGCAGGCCTTGGAGCAGGAACAGCCACGAAACGTAGGCCATGGGCATGCCGGACAACCGAACACCGACACCGTCCACCAGCGTGTACGCCGCGATGGACACGCCCGTCAGGACGGCGAACATGGTCCCCTTTCGACTGCCGGTTGGGGCAGTTGGCCGGCCGCCCATCAGTATGCCGCCCGTCAGTGTGCCGCCCGTCAGGGCAAGGCTGAGCAGCGAACCTGCGACGACGGCGACACCCGCCAACTGCAACACGCTCAGCTTCTCTGCCAGGAAAGTCGTGGCCACTGCCGTGACGAGCAGGACGGCTAAGCCACGCGCCAACGGATAGACCTGTGAGAAGTCACCGTGTTTGTAGGACGTCGTGAGCAGAATGAGGTAGCAGGTCTGCAAGCCGGCTGACGCGAGGACGTACGGCCATGAAGCCTGGAACGGCATCCCAAAAACAAACGCTCCTGCAACCCCCGAAATCAGGTAGGCGACGGCAATCATCGTGGAGGAGGCAAGCCGGTCCGGGATGGCTTTGACCAGGGCATTCCAGGCGCTGTGCAGCACTGCCGCGAACAACACCACCGCAGTCACGGTCAGAGTCAACGAGGAGTCACCGGGCTCAGCCGCGAAACCTGCCCGGCACCCTGCCGCCCACCCAGCCGCGCCTCCTGCAGTTCCACCGGTCGCCCACCCTGCAGGGCTTCGTATCGTGATCCGAACGGAACGCCATCGGTCTCTTGGGTTTGGATGCCGAAGGTCTGAAGTACTTGGGCGGCGATGTCTGCGTGGCAGAGTGCGCCGATGTCTTGCGGAACGTCAGGGCCGCTCGATGCGATCCATGCCGTGCGTTCCTGCTCGCTGTCGCCCCCGTGCCCGCCGACATCAACGTGGCCGTGATCCGTCACAACGATCACGGTCCAATCTTCTTCGCGTCGGGTGGGCCTCGCCTCAATTGCTTGCAGCAGCCTTCCGAGCCGCGCGTCGCAGCGTTCGATCGCTGCATGATAGCCAGACCCCGTGCCGTGGTTGTGCGCCTCGACGTCCGCCTCTCCGAAGTAGACGAAAGAAGCCGCCAAGTCCTCCATCGTCAACCGCTCAACTGCATAATCCGCAACGGCATCGTCGGCACGGACCCAACTGTCGGCGTCGTTCGCTTCCTCGGGGTCAGGCATCGGAACCCAACCGCGGGAGGAGAAAATGGGGCCGCACTCCACGTCCTTGGCCAGGGGGTGCCAACTGGCGGCGACCATGGTTTGAAGCTCCGGGCGGGCGCTGCGAAGACGGGCGGTGAAGTCCGGGAATGCATCGAGCTCCACGGGGTGGCTGCTGTTGCCTGTGACCATATGACGGTCGGCGTACACGCCTGTAGCCACGGTGGACCAAACCGGGCCGGAGATCGTTGCGTTCTTCTCGTGAACACGGACTGGGACCAGAACTCCTGCCTCGGCAATCCGGTCCAACGAAGGGGTGGGCGTGTTCACAAGCGAGTCGTAGCGAACTCCGTCGATACCGACGATCAGGACATGGGCCTTCTTCACAGCCTCGACGGTAGTTGGAGTGAAGAAGTAAACATAGGAACAGCCATGAATATCTATAGAACACTTAGACCATGCCTATGAATCTCACCCATTTGCGCGCATTCCATCACGTTGCCACCTACGGAAGCTTTGTGGCGGCCTCCACAGCGGCAGGCGTCAGCCAGCCAACTCTGTCGGAACAGGTGCGCCTGCTGGAACAGCGTCACGGAGTGCTGCTCCTCCAACGGGCAGGCCGCTCCGTTGAACTCACGGCGTTGGGAAGAAAACTCTTCACGGTAACGGCCAAGCTATTCGGTGCTGAGCTCGAAGCAGAAGCAGTGCTTGCCAAAGCGCGCCACGTGATGCTGGGCGAACTGCGGTTTGGAACCGATGCCCCCATCAACGCCGTGGGCCTCCTGGCTGCCTTCCGAGGGCGCAATCCTGGCGTCGGCATTCAGCTGGTAAGCGGAAACTCCGCGGACATCCGGAAACGCGTTCTTGCCGGGACAGTGGACGTCGGAATCATCGCGGACGAAACGCCGCACCCGGAGCTGACAACGCGGATCCTTGGCACGCAAGACCTCGTTGCGTTTGTCAGGCACGACCATGAGATGGCCGATGCCAAGACCATCCGGCTCCGTGATCTGATCAGCCAGCCACTGGTCATTCGAGAGATCGGCTCGGTGACGCGCCGATCCATTGAGCAGGCCCTCACGGTCGCCCGCCTGCAGCCAACCGAAATTTTGGAGACTGACAGCCGGGAAGCCGTTCATGCAGCAGTGATTGCAGGCCTGGGGGTTGGGGTCGTCGCCGAGGACGAATTCAATGACGATCCCCGGCTGGTCCTGCTCGACTTCGCCGATCCCATTCCGCCGATCACGGAGTACCTGGTGTACCGGACGGAGAACCAGCTCAGCCACGTCGTGGAGGCGGTGTTGGGGTGTGTTGGTGGTTAAATGCGAGAAGCCCCGGTGGTGGGCCGGGGCTTGGGGTGTTTGGTGGTTAATGTGGGAGACCCCCCAACCGTGTGGTTGGGGGG
>NZ_JBIVQG010000013.1:96131-120993 GCF_044755025.1 Paenarthrobacter sp. NPDC092416 | reverse complement strand
CCGATGCTGCGGTAATTGAAGATCCTCTCTGCGTAGGAGCGCGCTTCACTCAGTACCGAGGGCAAGTTGGGCAGTCCCGCCCCGGCAATGTAGAAAGGCCATTCGCGTTGGCCGGCCAGATGCTGGGCACTGAGGAGGGCAGCGATGAGTCCGTCGTCCAGATCCTGCATTTCATCGATGACGAAAATCAGGCCCGATCGCTTCTCCGCCAGTGCCAAGCAGAGGTCCTCAATCAGTTCTTCCAGGTCCACTTCAATCGATCCGGAGTCAGCGCGACCGTGATTGAGGTTCACACCGATATCGATCCCGGTCACGCCCAATTTCGCCGAAAAGGATGCGATGCTGCCAAGCGCCGCCAAGAGTCGTGCCCCTGCGCCGCGGCGGTTCAGCTTCCGCCCGGCCTGCAGCAGGTTCCGGGCGAGCTTGGCCCGTACAGCCTCGGGACCTCCCTCGGCATCCCTGCCTTCGAGGAAGACGACCATGAACTCCGCATGTTCGGCCTGACGCCGAAACTCGTTCAACAGAACCGTTTTACCCACACCCCGCAGACCATGCAGAACGATCCCCCGGTCAGGCCTTCGCTGACGGGTCTTGGCCAACAGCAGGTCGAAGGCATCGATCTCGCTCTGGCGCCCGACCAGCTCGAAAGGCCGTCGGCCCGAACCGGGCGAGTAAGGATTCAAAGCGCTTTCCATATCAAGAACTATAGTGCCGTATCCACAATTTTGGATATGGCCTTATAGTTTCGGATACGGATGGTTTACTTGTAGTCTCGCTTCTGGCCTGAAACCCACCCATCAGGGTGACTGAACTGGTCTATCACTCAGGCGCAGTCGACTGGCGGCAACGACGAGCAGTGCCAAGGCACCCAGCCCCAGTGGTAGTCCGGCCAGAGTGGCGATGCCTCCAACAATCAACGGGCCTCCGGCGTCGCCAAGTTCCCTGCCGAGTTCGGCTGAGCCCATGGTTCTTCCCATCCGTTCCTGTGGAGTGACGTCGGCCAAGTGGGCAAAAGCCAAGGGTGTGGTAAGCCCGACACCAGCCCCGACCAAGAGGGCCGCAATGAAGACGGTAGTGCTGGAAGGGACGACGGCAACGGCGCCGATACCGGCCGCGATGAGCAGCAGCCCGGCCTTCATCCCGGCCGCGTCCCTGATCCTTTCCAAGTCACGTTGCTTCCCGACCCATGGCTGGGTGGTCGCCGATGCGATGGCCAGCACACTTACTGCGGCCGTCCCAGCGATGGGATCCAGCCCGTGCCGGGTCGCTAAGGCAGGCAGGAATCCGATCGCTGCTCCCAGGGCGCCGGTCGAGGCTGCCAACACCATGGTCGGCACCAGGAACCCGCGTTCGGCTACCTGCCGGACCAAATCCACGACCGTGTATCTCGTGCGCCGAACCGATTCGAACCGGGGTAGGCTCGCCGCTACCCAAGCGGCGGTAACGAACGCCAGAACCGACAAGGTTGCAAACAGCAGCGCAAAGCCCCCGAGGTGGATCAGGCCGGCTCCAAGGAGCGGGCCGATCACGTATCCAAGGCTTTTCCAGGATCCGTAGCGGCCAAAATACCTGCCGGTGTTCTTACCGCCAGCCAGGCGCGCCACGGTAGCCGATGAGGCCGGAGAGAACGCCGAGGCTGCAGCGCCCTGACCAAAACGGGTTAAAAACAAAAGGGCCGGATCCGCTGCCCAGAAACCCATGAGCGAGAAAGCAGCAAATGCCAGCAGACCGCCAACAATGACCGGCTTGGGACCAATCCGGTCACTGAGCGCACCAAATACGGGCTTCAGGAAAACCTCGGCCAGGTCATAGACGGCCAGCAGGACGCCCAGATTGAGAAGACTCAGGCCGATGTTTTCGCTCTGAGCCCCTACTCCAGCAGCAATACTGTGGGCTCCAAACGCAGTCACGAATCCCGCAGCGTAGAGGGGCGTGGTCGCCCGGGGAATCGTCTCAACGGGATGCATGGCGCTCATTGGTGCACCTGGCGATAGACCTGATCCGAAAAATCTTCAAGGGCGGCAGCGCAGCGGCTAAGTTCGCTCTCCGCCTCATCAATCAAGGCACTGGCAAAGACTGACTTGGATCGAATGCTCCGGAACCATCGGCGAAGCCGTTCCAGGCCCTGTTCTTCCTCCTCCAACTCAGCGAGGGTAAATTTACGCTTTGCGATCTCCTGCGCGATCTCTTCATTAAATTTGCCGCAGTCCGCCGTGAACTCCGCCCACTCCTCTGCCCGAGCTGCGTCGAAGAGTCTGCGCAGCTCGGCCGCATCAGCGTCCCCCGCGCCGGTCGTCAACAAAATCAGTCCTCCATCGCCGGTGCTGGCCAGCTCACGTGCCTTCCCGGCACCCGCACGGCAAACGGGAACATCCGGCGCAGTCCAAGTACCCTGCCCTACGGGAACAGCCCCAAAGCGACGAAGCTCCCGCCAAACGGCCACCCGATGTTTCGACGGCTGCGCCGGCATCTGTACGATCATCACGAGCCAAGACACGGTTTCAATAGTCACACGCTCAAGTGTAACAACTGTTACATCGCGCTTAGTTGTTGGCGCTCCCACTGAGAGGTCGCCGGAGCAAATTCCCATGCAGGCATTCAGCCACATGGCGGAGGGGCCCTGGTTGACCTACTAGTGCCTTGGTAAGACCGTAAACGGACGTCGAATTGCGCGGCAGCTAAGCCGACGGGAAAGTCAGTCCGTCCGACTCAGGCTTGGCGTACGCCGTCGGCATCCAGAAGAAGGCTGGCGGTGATGAATTTCGGACATTCCGTGAGCTTGGGCGTAAAGGTAATCGTTCGAACGGGCAAAGGTGAGCCGTCCACCCCGCTGCCCGACAGGGTAGCTTCAATCGGATTCTCCGTGAGCAGGTCCAGCCATAGATGGCCAGTGAGCGTCCCATCCGGGGACGCATTCGCGGAGCACGCCGATTCAGGGCCCTGCTCGCATCTCTGGTCCACAGGGGTGGTGCCGGGCGCCAGCTCCAGGTCCCCCTCCCGGCACGTCCCGGATTGGCACACCTTCATGTGGAGGGTGCGCACCGCTGGAACATAGCTCTGCAGGATAGTTGTTGTCACAACCGGCGCCTGGGCAATCGCAGGGCAGGCCGTGACTGGGGCCGCGCAGGCCGGAGTCAACAGGACTGCGGCCAACCAAATTATGCGCATGCTTCAGCGTAGATCTCTTAGTGTTTTGAGAGCAGCCCTCCAGTCGTCCCACTTCCTTAGAAGTGGGACACGGCAGGTGAGACACTCCCCCACCCATCCGAATCCGCGAGATCCTGCGAAACATAAACGTCCCGCATGTAGTCCCAAAAGTCATGCAACAAATCCCTGTTGCAGAGACAACTTTCGGTACGGTTCAGACATGAATATCGGGTACGCAAGGGTCTCAACCACGAAGCAGGACCTTGCCCGTCAGATGGACGCCCTAGCAGCCGCCGGCATCGAGCCTCAGCACATTTACGTGGACAAGAAATCCGGGGCGACCACGAACAGGCCAGGACTCCAAGAAGCGATGCGCCATGCGAGGGCCGGGGACGTAATCGTTGTCCACACCCTCGACCGCTTCGGTCGAACAGTTCGAGACACCCTGAACCTCGTCCACGAGCTCAAAGAACGAGGCATCGGTATCCGGACACTGGCCGATCCCCTAGCGATAGACACGACGGCACCAGATAGCTCGATGGCACAACTCGCATTCGTGATGCTGGCCCTGTTCGCCGAGATGGAACGGACCTACTCCGCCGAACGGGTTGCCCATGCCAGAGCCGTGGCTACAGCCAACGGTCGCCGAACCGGGCGCCCATCGGTCGTGGACCCCGACAAGCTCGAACACGCTGCCATGCTCCGTGACAAAGGAGCAAGCATCCGCGAGATCACGGAAAAGACCGGCCTGAAACGCACCACTCTGTACCGGCACCTGCCGCCCCGTTCACCGGCTCCAGATTCATCGCGCATGAACGGCATACTGGGTGAGTGAACTTGCTTACTGAGCTAATTGTGCCGATTGTGAGCGTGATAGGTACGTTGATGGCAATCCTTATTGCCGTCGATCAGATAACCGCTGGTTCCCGCCTCCGCCGCCAAGCAATCTTCTGGCGCGATATGGCAGCGCAAGAACATGCACTCTCCCGTGATTCCGATGTCTCTCACAGCTTGCAAAGAGAGGCCCTAGGCAAGCTAGTGGCGCTTAGCGCTCTTCCAGCAAAATGGCTATTAGTGCCGGCCCTCTTGATTCTCTCTTCAGTGGCCGCGGCAGTAACCCTAGGAATCCGGATTGGGGAGATACCACCAGCAGAGCTTACGTGGACCAAACTACTGGAAAAGGAGGAACAAGATCCCGGGACTCTACTGTTGATAATCCTCCCCTCAATAGCTTCATTGGGAACGGCAGCTTTCTTGAACCCCCTGCTACTTAGGAAGAAGGTCGCCCGGGCCTATCTCGATGGCGATCCTCTGGAGCTCGACAGCATCAACGCGGACCGATCGCTGAAGGACAATCTTGGGGGCTTTAGCTTGATCCAAATCTTCGCATTCGGTTTTGGCCTAACCGGCATGGCTGCGGCCATCGGGAGCTTTGCAGGCGCGGGACCTAACCCGGCGCACATATCCGAGTGGGTTGTTCTGGTCCTTTTCCTGGGAGCTATTCTCGCGTCTACAAGCGGCCTGGCACTCTACGCAAAAGTTCAAGATTATGCGAAGGAAGAGTGGAACCATCCGCGTCCGCTGCGAATCGACGCCCCAACCAAGTCAAGATGGCAATCCCTGAGGGCCTTCTTCCGCAGGACAATGCGGGACGACTGAACCGATAGGGTCTCTTTTAGGTCATTTATACCTAAAAGAGATAAGACGGCTCTCGTTACCAGTTCAGAGCTTGAGGGTCGGGTGCGACTCACCAGACTCGTTCAACGGAAGCTGCCATCGCGGACCACCGTCAACCCTGAATGTCAGGGCCGCTCTGTTGGCGAAGACTTCCAGCGGCCCCATAGGTCCTCCGCCTCGCGAATGTATTCCTTCAAGTGTTGCTATCGCGTGCAGTCCAAGCTTGCTAGCAAAAAAGGGCTCTGCGTAGAGCGTAAGGATGGACTTACTGCCGAAATCTGACACGTCAATCCTTGACGCTGCAAATTCGCCATAGTGAGTCTCCGTTTCAGGGATGTGCACGTGAACGTCTGTCAGGCGCTTCCCCGTACCATTCCGAATCCGGAAACGCGCCTGAAACTTCAGACTGAATCCCGGGATCTCCGACGTCATGGTGAATGCGTCACAGACGACCTCCCATGTCACTTGGGAGGCCTCGTGCAGCATGGCGTCCCGTGCAGTGTCCGTCAGCTGGTGCAGCTGGAATGTGCTCTGCAGGTCATCGTTCTCTTGCTGCGCCTTCTTCTCGTCATCCCCTTGAGCGACTTCACGAAATCTAAGGTAAAACGTCAACCCTGCCACCAAGAAGCCCAAGGCTGTAACGCCTACATTCGCCCAGGATGCGACTGGTCCCCACTTCGTTTCCAACGGCACCAATGAGGTTGACCAAGCAATTGCAAAAGCAGCCGCCAGAAGGGACGAGACACTGGCGATTGCCAACAGGATCACCTCTCGGGGTGACCAAGTTAGGAAATACCTCCATGCACGCCTTAGTGATCCACCAGGTTGAGCACTCAAGGATGATCCTCACCTTCCGACTTCAGGGAATGCCCTCATGGCATCCACCCACGTTAGGCCAAGTACGGAGCCGATTTCCTTCCAATCCTGGCCTTTGTACCGGGCCAGCTTGATGGCGGCCACGAGTTCGCGGCGGGCTTGGTCGGCCCGGGTTGCTTTGTATCTGATCAACGCAAGCGGTTCTTCCATGTGGAAGCCCAGACCAAACATTCCGTCGTCGTCCCTGTCTTCAAATGCCTCCCCCAGAAGCTTGTAGGACGAAGCAAGCTCGGACATTTCTTCGGCAGTGAGGTTGTCGAAGTCATTGGTGCCTGTGGGCCCCGTGTAAGGATGGGACCGCCGTCCACCATTGTGAAGCAATCTCAGGCCCTTTCTAGGATTCGAACGCAAGACAATATGTCTCCGCTCCCCAAAAGATCTTTTAGGTCTAAAAGAGCCATTGGGGACATAGACCCTTTCAGCGACGACCCCGCGCTATCTTGCCGGAGGCCACGACAGGGAACGGCTTGCCGTCGTTGTACGTGTTCTCTCGCCGGAGCATCCGGTCCAGGGCAGCTTCGCGGAGGAAGTCCGAGAAGGAGGCCTCACGCTCTGCGGCGGTGGTCGGAGTGTGGAACCAGGCGGCCCGAATGCGTTCCAGAACGTCCTCATCTGCGTAAAAGGACCCCTTGGGCTGTACCTTGGGCTTGGCGGTTCGGCCATCGCGCACCTGGCGTTCGGCCTGCTCTTCTTTGGTAACGATGGGCTGCACGACAACACGACTGTCCACCGCGCCCCTCTCCCCCGGCTCCGTTGGCTGGGAGTTCTGGTGCTCGATGGGGTGGGCGGCTCCGAGGGCGCTCTTTCGGCGTTCAGGTCGTTGTGCCATTCTTAGGCCTCCAGCTTGCTGTAGTCGTGTTTGGGGAACATCTTTTCCAGATGCGGTCGAAGCTCAATTTCGTCAAGATGTGCAAGGTGTCGGGCATAGATCTCATAGGCCTGCCGGGCTTTGTCATCAGGCCACTCGTCCAACCCGAGTCCTGCTTCCATGGCGTCTTGGATAACGCTCCAGTACGGCAGGTAGGGTTCGAAGACCCGCCAGGGTGACGCATCGATGAGGTCACCGATCCATGCGCGATGACTGATGGTGTTGCGGTTGCCATTGACGATGACGCCGGCGACCGTCAGGAGGGGGTTGTAGTACTTGGCCACGCTGTCGAAACTCAGTTGGAGTTGGCTGAGTCCGTCCAGCGAGAATTTTGAAGGCTGCGTGACTACCAAGGCTCTGTGCGCTGCGGCCAGGGCGTTGATGGTGTGGAGTTCAAGGCTTGGAGCGCAATCGATAAGTATGACGTCGAAGCGGTCCATGTGGTCCGACAGTGCTTCCTTGAGCCTGTATTCACGCCCGTGTTCGGTGTGGAGCTGTTGGACAGCCTTGGTTGTGTTGGAGTTGGCTGGGATGACTGTGAGCCCTTCCCAGATACCGTCCACTTCGACGTCGCGCAGGTTCTCCCCCAGCAACACGTCGGCAAATGTTAGTTGGTCCTGCTCAACTGGTTCGGCAGCCAACAGACCGCTGAGGTTTCCCTGCGGATCCGCATCAATCACCAGGACCCGCTTCCCTGCCTGGGTCAATACTCGCGCGAGACTGTAGGTTTCCGAGGTCTTGCCGACCCCGCCCTTCTGGTTGATAAGGCCGTATATGGTTGCATTCACTTTTGTCTCCATTCCAGCTATTACAGCCAACATACCTTTTAGGTCTATTGGAGCTGAGTGCGACACTCCCCCTATTAGGGATTTAGGAGTGTATGGGGCTTTTGTACCTAATGACACTATACACACGACAGTACCTTTTAGACCTAATGACACTATACACACGACAGTACCTTTTATACCTAATCAACCTTTTAGCTTGTTCACTCGCACCTTGACCGCGATGATTGCCTAACGGCGGTCCTGAATGAAGGGGAGTGGGCAATGGTGTCCAGGCGAGGTCGGAAGGCATGGCTGGTGACTTGGGTGACAGCGAACAATCAGCATCTGAAAAGCCCGATCGCGGCAATATTCAGCTCGAGGAAGGCCTCTGGCACTGTCAAGGACTATGTGGAATTCATGTATTTGACGAATCAGTTCAGTGGCGAGGAGCAGCTGACCTTTCTGTCTGACCCATCTTTGAACCCGTATCCCGCGACTTACGGGACCCTCCGAGTCAAAGACGGTACCGGGGAAAGAAACGTACCTTGGGAGGGCCAGATCATGTGTGGCCACAACCCGTATCTTTACGCTCGACGAGTGAACAACCTTCGTCTGGGCGAGGGGTCATATCCGGACGGTTCCCGGGAATTGGAGTGGGATGAGATCCCGCGGCGGACAGAACCGGTGGATTGGACCTAAAGGGGATAAAAGGTCTTTTAGGTACTCGGACTGTGCCGACCCCTCAATGACTTATGCCGCCAGCCATAGGGCCGTTTCATCGTCGGGCGGTAGCCAATGTTCTTCGCGTTCGGCGTCGTAGAGGTCGGACTCGTCTATGTGCTGCTCCCGGAAGCGGTTGAGGTAGGCGTGCCAGGCGGCGCGTTCTCGTCGGTTGCGGCTGATGTGTGCTTGGTAGTCGTCCAATACGCCCAGGCGTGCGGCCAGGTCGGTCAGGTTTATGGCGGTGGTCTTCCAATGCCGGCCGTCGCGTTTGATCATGGCCAGGGTTTCCATGTCCGCCAGCACTTTTGCCACTGCGTTGCGGCTGATGCCTGTGATTCGTACGAGGTCGGCGGTGGTGGGGGAGTGCCGGCCACGTTCGATTGCTTCGTAAATCAGGGCTGCAACGTCGCCGAGGGCGCGGAATACGGGCCGGACGGCGTGCACTTGTCCTCTGCGCCAGGTGAGTTCGCGAGCCAGCTGCCGGTAGTGCTCGGGCAGTTGGATGACGTAGACGTCCGCGGTCTTGTGTCGTGCGTCAGCGACCTTTGACAGGATCCCGTCCGAGGCTGCAGCCAGGATGGGCAATAGCCGGGCGATGGTGACGTGGTGTTTTCCCATTGCCACGGCGAGGGTCCGGCAGCCGACGTCGAGGACGTCCGTTTGCATGGTCCTCATGTATCCGAGCAGCCCGCGCATGAGAAGTCTGAGTCCCAGACTTTCGCGGCCGCGGGTTTGAAGACGATGGTCCAGAACCGCGTAGATGATGTTTTCCAAATCGTTCACGAGCTGGTGGATTGCGGCGGGGCTGGGTTTGGGTGCCCCCCCTGTGAGTTGTGTGGGGCTTGTGTTGTTAATGAGTGCAGTCTTTTCCCCTGTTTTTCGGAGGGTGGCTTTAGTTGCTGCCCGGTTGGCCGCAAATGCCTGGGCTTTCGCCCATTCGTCGGGCAGCAGGCGTTCTTGCTTGCTGGTCGTGCCGTACAGGGCCGCGAGGCCGGGAAACTGGCCGACCAGTTCGCTCTGAACTTGTTCACGGGTCCAGCCGCACGCTGCGAAGTGGTTCAGGACAGCCATGCGGGCCTCTGAGGGGCTCTTGTAGCGGGCTGTGTCGTAGAGCCCTGTCCGGGCTACTCTGCGGAGCGGTGAATCGCTTCCTGCAGTAGCGAGAAGGAGCGACGCAGCCATGGAACGCTGAGCGGTCGTTCTCGCTTCACGAGCTTTTCGAGACCGGTTGCGGGCCAGTTCAGGCGCCAAGGCGGTTCTGAGGGAATCAACGGCAAAGGGGGAGTTCCTGCGGCGCAGGATGTCGTAAGCCTGGGCTAGGGGAGTGATGAGGGTTTGGTGGCCACCAGACTTGTGCGCGGATCCCGGGACTCGGATGCAGCCGTCCGTGATGTTTTGGTGTGGGCTGGGGTCGAGGCTTGTGACCACAAGTGAGAGGGCTTCTACGAGTTCGCGGGCCTCCGCGGCATCCATGCGTTCCCGCAGCGGGATATAGAGGTGACGGCCGCCGCTAGGGGAGAAGTCCTCAACAAAGCCCATGCCGGCATTCCTCAGGAGGCTGGCCAGCTGCGCAGCGTCTGCGTCTACGACGTGTTTGAGCGCCTTTGAGGTGTCGAGGTCCAGGCAGAGTGTTGCGACGCGGCCGTCGGGACCGTGAAGCGTTACGGCTGCCGGGCGGTCCGGTAACGTCCGCGTGATCTTCGGAGGCTGATTAGGGCGTGGATATTGGAATTTCTGCCCGATCCAGCGCCCGAGCCTGTAGGAAGGCTCACCCGCAATCAACGGCGCGAGGCTCCACGCCTGCTCAGGTGGGGTCGACACGCCGACACTCGTGAATGCATGCGTTGACGCGGTAACCGGTTCCGGTACCATAGACAGCAGTTACCTTTCGTTCGAAGGTACGAAAAAGGGAGCATCCTCGTGAGAGGAAGCTTTTTTAGTTCAGATCGCAGTCCCGCCAAGAACGAGATCTGAACGTCATACTTGTTGAAGGCCCGCCTAGTGCGGGCCTTCCTAGTTAACTGGCCATTGGTAAGGCCTCCTGCTTGGCCTTGAGTGCTTCGAGGTCAATAGTCGCGAGGTGTGCAGTCACGAGACGGACGATGTAGTCGCCGCGAGTGTCGTTGGTGGCCTTGACGATTGCCTCCAATTTCTCCGCATCAGCGATCGGCAGGCGCGCTGTGACGCTGTGACGCTTGCCCTTGCTTGGCATAGGCATTTTGTCTCCTGTTCCTCGAAGTGGATACACCTATCCAAAATGAAGCAGCTTCCATTAAGTGGGATGCAGGGCTTCCCGGCGTGTCGCCTGCCTTGGTGCTAGGAGAGGAGTCGGGCCTGGAGGGCGCTTATAGCCTCTCGCACCTTGTCCTCATTCAGGGAGTAGCGTGGCGCCCTGCCCTTCCGTTCGCCTAGGGGTACGTCGCCTTTGATGATGCCCAGTTCCTGCTCCAGGTATTTCAGGGTGCGCGCGAGGCTTGAAGAAGAAGAGCCAACGCCTTCCAGAATGTCCCCGAAATAGGACGGCCCATGGTCGCGGAGAAAGCAAAGCACTTCCAAGCGCGCCGGGTTGCCAAATGCGCTCAGAGCCATGTCGACCTCTTTTGGCCAAGTCTGAACGACGCGTATCGGGGAAACCATGTTGCCATTTTCACTTGAATTTCCTCCCCATGCGAACCTATTGAGGATAGACTACCATTCAATGAGAGTTGCAGTTCATTGACCGGGAGTTAATTCAGCCTTCAACGTTCGACAATTCATCGTTCGTGAGACCTACGTCTCTTCAGGTTCCGTGTGACATGCGTTTCCGCGAAAAGACAGGGACAATGGCGCGGGCTATCGAATGGATAAATTCATCATCTTGTCGGTGGCTACTGGTTGGGTGGGAATCGATGTTCCAGGGGGAGGACAGGTTTTGAACAATAGGCAGTCGTTCCGAGCACCGTGGTCGGCCTCGTCCCTACGTGCACATGTTGAGGTGAAGCGGTGACTACCCGAAAGGTCGTCACGGGTGCCTCGATCGTGGCGCTGTTGACCGTTGGCCTGGTCACGGTTGTCTTGGATGACGGTGATCCGGCGCAGGCGGCGTCCTCGTGTGCTGCACCAGCCAGTGTTGCCGCCGGTCCTGCTCCTGCTGGGGGAGTGGCGGGGTTTGACGCCGAGCAGATGAAGAATGCCCAGGCGATCATGAACGCGGCCAAGTCTCTTAAGTTGCCGGTCGCGGCGCAGTTGATCGGGATCCAGGCGGCGATCGGTGAGTCCACTCTCCGTGTCATTGATTACGGTGACGGGGCTGGCCCGGACTCGCGTGGGTTGTTTCAGCAGCGCGCGAACGGTTCCTGGGGGTCGTATGCGGACCGGATGGATCCCACCATTTCGGCGACGAACTTCTTCAAAGCCCTCCAGAAGGTGGAGGGTTGGGAAACCCTCGAACCGACAATCGCCATCCACCGGGCGCAGCGCAACGCTGACCCTAACCACTACACAAAGTTCCGCGCCCAGGCCACGGAGGTCTTCAAAGCCCTGGGCGGGGAGTCCGGCGCAGCAGTGGACCCGTCAGGGGTATGCCCGGCTGAGGGCAACCAAGTCGTCGGCGACCTTGCCGGCAAATGGGTCAAGCCCATGGAGGGTGCGATCAACAGCAGCGGCTACGGTCCCCGCCCTGCACCGCCAGGGACGGCCGGGGGAGTGCTGGCCAACTTCCACTACGGCATTGACTTCGTTCACCCCAGAGAGCCGGGAACGATCGTGGCACTGACGGATATGAAGATCGTCAAGGTCCGCAACCTCGATGGCCTGTTCGGCACCGGCGTGACCGGCCAGACCGTGGACGGAAAGCTCACGATCGGCATGTACCACATGGAAGCCGGGTCAGTGAAGGTAAAAGAGGGTGACACCGTGGCCGCCGGAACACCTCTTGGCACAGAAGGCGCAACGGGCAACGTCACCGGCCGCCACCTGCACATGGAGTTCTTCGCCGGAGCCCTTCCCAACCCCATGGTCCCGATCAACCCGACCATCGACCCGACTCCGATCCTGAAAGAGAAAGGCATTCTCTGATGCGCCAGCACCTAGCACTGACAGCCGCCCTGGTCGCCGCACTCTCGCTGAGCGCCTGCGCTGGCAATACCGGTACCGAACCGGCAGCCGGTTCGACCCCCACGGTGAACACCGGTCAGGAAAGCCACCACGCCGAGGACGGCCACGACCACGGAGCCGACGAGCACTACGGAATCCCTGAAGTGACCTGGGATGCGGCTTCGGAGAAGTCGGTCAAGGACACCGCGGCCAAGGCCATGGCCCTGTTTGCCCGTCCGGACGTCCCGGAAACGACCTGGTTCTCCGACCTGGCCCCACACCTCGCACCCGAGTACGCGGAGGACGCGAAGTACATCGACCCGGCCCGGGTCCCGATCAGGAAGATCACAGACGGACCAGCGATCAGCAGAGACGCCGGTAACCCGATGACCGTTACGGCAACGTTCGCTACCGACGCGGGGCGCTGGCAGATGCTGCTGCACCGTTCCGGGCAGCAGCAGCCTTGGTTGGTCACAGCCATATCCCCGCAAGACCCAACCTCATGAACCCAAAGACAGAACCAGAAACGAGCGAGAGGAACCATCCGATGAGCACGAACTGGCAAGGGAGCGAACGGAAGAGCCGCGCACCCATCAGCCTCACCGACACCGAACCGGAACCCACCACCGTGGATCCGGCCACGATCATCCACGCCGTACCGGATGCCGAGCCAGCCCCTGCAGAGGCAAAGCCCGCGGCGATGGACCACCGCGAAGCACCGTTGGTCAGCGGCCGCCGCAGCGCAGCTGTGCTCCGTAAGGAGAACGTGAACGACCAGCTGCCGCCGGCCACCGGCTGGCAGGCGTTCCTCCGGGCGGTGAGCTTCGGGCTTATCAGCCCCAAAGTGGGCGCAGCAGAGCTGGCACGCCGAGCGGACCTGTCCGCGATCCAGCGCGTGTACTCCCGCCCGATGCAGATCATGGTCGCCCAGCCTTTGGGCGGGGTCGGCAAAACCATGTGCAGCGTCGGTCTTGGCTCTACGTTCGGGATCCACTCCGGTCAGCAGACACTCGTGTGGGACAACAACGAAATGATGGGCACCGCCGGCGTCCGGACCAACGCCAACGACTCCACCCGCACCGTGTGGGATCTGTTGAACGTCCTGGAGTCCTTCGAGACCGTCACTGCCCGCAAGGGTGAGCTGTCCTACTACACCCGGCATCAGGGCAACAACCAGTTCTCCGTCCTGGTCGCCGACGAGGACGCGGACCGGATGAAGTCCATCGGTGCCGATGAGTTCAACCGCATCCACACGGTGGTGAGCCGTTTCTACGACACCATCATTGTGGACACCGGCAACAACACCCGCTCAGCGAACTGGCTCGCCTCGATTGAGGTCACCGACCAGCTGGTGGTCCCCACGACGCTCAAGCGCAATGCCGTCGTCTCCGCTTTGCGGATGATCGAACAGCTCGAATCCATGTCCGAGCGGACCGGCAACCCGCACTACAAAGACCTGGTGACCAACGCCGTCGTCTTGGTCACCCAGGGAGGCGGGGCGAAAGTCTCCGCAGCCGAACAGGCCGAGCTTCGCGAGAACCTGGCCTCGGCGGTGCGCGTGATGATCGACATTCCTTACGACGCTGCCTTGGATACCGGCTCGATCATCGACTGGCAGCTGGTCGGTGACCCGGCCCGTCGCGCGTTCGAACGCGCCTCGGCGGAAATCGCCGAAGGCCTGCTGGCCATCGACCGCACCACCTCCACCAAAACCTCTACCCGATAAGGAAACCAAGAACATGTTCCGCACCATCACCAGCGAAATCATCATCCGCACGGCCGCCGACAACCCCCTGGGAGGGGTCACTCCGAACATCAACGTCTTCGGAGTGCAGTTCACCGGCGCAATGCAACTGATCCTCGGCGGCATCTGGGCCCTCGTCCTGTTCCTCTTGGCAGGTGCTTTCCTGTGGAACCTCATGAAGTGGGGCGTCGCACGCCAGCGTGGCCACGCCGATGACATCGAAGAAGGCGCATCAGGGGCCAAGAAGACCGGTATCGCTTTCGGCGCAGCAGCCGGAGCCAGTGTCATCCTCGGCGGCATCCTGGCACTGACCAGCGCAGCAGGAGCCTAGCCCATGCGGAAACACTGGAAACTCCTCACAGCGCTGGGGGCGGTGATCGTGATCATCGCCGTTGCCGTGGTTCTCCTGAACCCGCCAACACCCGCCCCCAGAAAGGACGAGCCCAGCGCCCTGCAGGCCTCGGGCAAATTCGGGTTCCCCGTCTCCGGGATCAAAATCGGTGAAGGCGGCACCAAAACGGCCAGCGACGGTAAAACCATCACCGGCTACAACGGCACCTGCGACTCCGCAGCCCAGGCCGCCGCCAACTACACACCCTTGGTCAAAGACGTAAACGTATCCACCTGGGCACAGCAGAAGAAGACCTTGGCCGAGGTCGGCAAGCCGGGCCCCTGGATAGAAAAGATGACCTATGAGGGAGACTTGCTAACCACAGCCAAGGATCTACCCAGCGGTCCTTTCGATGGAGGGTGGTTCACCCGCACGGACATTGCTTCGGCTGGCCTATACCGCGTTGCCAGCTGCGATGAGAAAAAGAAGGCAGTCGTACAGGTCTTCTTCGGGGCAGTCAGCGCAAATGTAAAGACTGCCCCCAGTGCGTTCTTCCAGACAGTCACCCTCGAGCTCACGTGGGGTGGTGACTGGAAAATTTCCGATGCTGCCATCGTGCAGAGCGGTCAGGATTTCGGTGGCAGGGTCAAGGACGGCGGTCCGATGAGCGTCGGCACCAATATGGAGGACGAGGCCACGCCGGTCCTGCGGGACGAGCTGGTCAACGCCTTCTTCAAGGACATAACCCGTGAGGGGTGGGTTGAGTATGCAAACGCTAAGCGTTAGCAGGACGGTCCGCCTGGTCGCGATCGTTCTGGCAATGTTCCTGACCATTGGCATCATCACCGCCGGCCCTGCCCAAGCGGCGGATGACGTGAGCAAGTCCGAAAAACTGAACGCAGACCAGCTCAAGCGCCTTGCCGGCCTGCCCCCGAATCAGCGCGACAAAATCAGGGACCGCCTGAACCAAGAGCTAGCAAAGAACGCTTGTGGGGATCTCGCTTTTCACACGGCCATGGGGCCGAGTAATTGTGAAGCTATCTCTGCAAAGGCGTTTGGCTCGTTTCTGACCACGCCTGAGAAAGTGCTGGACTACGACGGTAAAAATACAACCGCCTTCTGCGCTGGACTGCCCGGGGCGGGCGCACCTGACTCAGCGACTCTGTGGTGCGCTCAAGGGGCCTTGGTTGCGAAGTTCCTCCCGATTGCTGGGGTGGCGATGCGCACGGCTCTTTCGGCGATGCCTGGGGGCCAGGTGGTGTTGGGCACGGTCGATACCGTGGCGTTCATCGCCAACGCGAAGGACGGTTTTGAGAAGTTCGCCAACACGGTCAAGGCCGAGGGCGTGAAGTCCACCAACGAGGTGTTGAACAACCTGCTGAAAGTCTCCGTGTTCGATGTGGACGATGCTTTCCGGGCCACTTGGGCCGCTTTTGCCGCGATCGGGATCCTGGTCATGGGCTTGATGTACTTCAAGCTCTGGAAGGACGTTTCCAACGAAGAGATCGACATGGATTCGGCCAGGACATCCCTGCTCTGGTACGGCCCGTTGTCCATGGTCCTGGTGCTGTTCGGTCCCGCGATGGGTTATGTGGTCAACGGCTGGATGAGCGGCCTTACTGAAGGGGTCACCTTCTGGACTTCCAGCCGTGTCACGGATTTTGGGGTCGCCATTTCCCGGTTCGCTTCTTATGAATCCAGCGGCGCGTTCGGTCCGCTGGCCGCTGTCCTGTTGTTCGGGTTGTTGTTCATCGCGGCGTGGGCCATGCTCGGGTTGCTCGCCTTGCAGCCGCTGGCCCTGTACCTGCTTGGTCTTGGTATCGCGTTGATGATCGGATTCATGATTCACCCCAAGTACCGCGAACGGGTGGGCAAGGTCGGTGCGCTGTGGCTCGGGATTTCGCTGTCCAAGCCCTTGCTGCTGCTGCTCATGGGGGCGGTGTTCAGCTACGTCGCTTCCCGTCCGGCATTCTCCGGCGAGGGCGTTGACGACGGCATGGTGAACGCGACGTCGGTGTTCCTGGCCGCAGCGGCCATGTGTGTTCTGGCCTTTGCTCTGCCGATGCTTTACAAGTACGTCCCCATCCTGCCGTCCTCATCAACCAGCATGGGCGAGGGCCGCCAGTCCGTCGCGGGCGCGGCCATGGTCGCCGGGGCGGGCGCGGCCATCTCTTCCTCCATCCGGCAGCGCCGTACCGCCCAGGTACAGTCCGGGACCATCGGAGGACCGGCACGCACCGGCGGAACCGCAACCACGGGCCCCTCTGCAATGGGCTCCCATTCAGAAGGTCAAGACGGTTCAGGACTTGGATCCAATGGTTCGGGCGTTTCCGGTCGCCGGAGCGCAGCCTCCAGGGTTCCCAACGAGCAGGGTACTTCTTCCTCGGGCCAAGACCGTCAAGGCAGTCATGCCCAGGGGCAGCCGGAAACCCGCACGATCGGGGAGCTGCAGAAAGCCGACCGCGCCGGCACGGGCGGGGCAAAAGCAACCCAGGCAATGAGGACCGGTGCCGGGGCAGTGGGCCGGGGATCCGTGAAGGTCGCAGCTGGTGGCGCAACGGCGTTCCTGCTGGCAGGCCGGGAAGCGGCACGGCAGGCCGCAATGCGCGGCCAGCGTTCAGCACGAACGATGGCACCGGATACCGACCACATCAGTGGCCGGTAAGCAGAAGTACACAAGGAGTAGGTAGTCATGGGAAGAATGGTTGTTGTCGGTGGTGAGGTCCAGAGCCGCGGCCTGTTCGGAGGAAACCGCACAGCACCGGAATGGATCGGCCTCTCAGCCGCCATCGGTACCGCGCTGGTGCTCGTCATGGCCGGCGGCGTCCAGATCGTCCCCCTGATCCTCGCCGCCGTGCTGGTCCTGGCCGGGCTCATCCTGACCACACCCAACAAGTTCTCCGGCCACCGCTCCCTGGGTGCCCTGTTCGTAGAGGTCCGTCACAAGAAGGCCCGCGCCAAGAACAAGTCCCTGGTCTATGTCCCGGTCAAGGACCGCCCGCAGACACGGATGATCAAAGCCGGGAAGAAGGACCGTGACCGCGCCGACGAGCACGGCATGATCGAAGTCCCAATCCGACACAAGGACAACGCACCGCTCATGGTGGGCACCGTCCGTCACTTCTCCATCGACACCCCGGAAGGGCCGCTGGTCATCTTCCGGCATCAGGGCAAAGTCAAGAAGTCCTACTACACGGCCACCATGGAGGTCATGGGCTCTTCCTCGGCCATCCGGGAGGAATACCGGAAGGAATCCGGCCACGTCGCCCGTGGCCAGTACCTCGCCCGGTTGGCACGCCGCCAATCCCTGGTCACCCATGTCCAGACGTTAGCCCGGGCGGTGCCGATGGACTCGGCCGATCATCTGCTGTGGGTCAAGAAGCGCGTCGCGCAGAACGTTCCCCGGATCCTCTTGGAGTCCTACGGGGAGCTGTGCGAGACGACCCGTTCCCGCTCCGAACAGCACCGCACCTACGAGACGTTCCGGATCCCCGGCTCCGCAGCTCTGTACCGGCGCGCGGAAGCGTACGGATCAGGGGACGAAGCCATCGGTCAGGCAATCTATCAGGAAATCCGCTCAGCCATGGCCCAAGCGTCCATGATGGGCTCCATCACGAACTCCCGGCCCCTTGGCCCCCAGGCCATGGCCGCGCTGCTGCGCCACCTGCAGGACCCGGACTTCGACATTGACGACTACGACGGCGCCAACCTGATGGACTGCTGGCAGCACCTTGACGGCGCAGCGTCGCCCATCTCGGTGGTAGTGAATGATCACTGGCACATCCGCACCGGCTACGTGCCGGCCCCTGCATTCAGTCCCGCACCCATCCCGGTCGAGGCGTTGGAAGCGATCATTAGCGGCATCCAGCCCGCGGTCGTGCACTCGGTGTCCATGGTCATGGAACTTGAAGACGCCCGCAGTGCCCGGTCCAAGGCTCGCTCAGATGCCGCCATGGACAGGGCAACGGGCAACAAGGTCGCCAAATCGGGTGTCGTCACCGATGGCACCGAAGAAGTGCTGATGGGGGCCTCCCACCAACGCCTCCTGGATCTGAAGCCCGGCTCCGGCCATCACGGCGTGGCTTACGGGCTGTATATCTCCTTCGCGGTGGAAGAGGCGAACGAGATCCTGTCCACCACCGACATTGTTGAGGCAGCAGCTTCCGATGCCGGTATCGAGTTCATTGACTGGTTGGATCACCGCAACGACCTTGCCCTGATCGCCACCATGCCGTTCACAAGGGGAATCCGATGAGCACCACGAACGACGTAAAGCGTTTCAGCCTGCCGTGGGCTGCCGCCAACAAATCCAAGCGGACACTCCGGGCTCAGGCCCGTGCCGGGAAACTGGAACTCGAAGCATCTGCATCCGGCACCGCCGCCGAGGGTTTGCGGCGCAACAAGCCATTGAGTAAGCGGGCGGTGAAGAAGGCCGAGAAGAAGGAAGCCAAAGACCGTGAGCTGATCGAGGCCCAAGCGACCGCAAAGACCCGCTGGCACCACGAACGGAAGTGGACGTTCGCCTCAAAGCTGGGCTTCTACGATCCTGCAGCACCGGGTGTGCCGTCTTCGACACGGCAGATGGAGTTCTCGCATATGGCGATTGCTTCACCGCCGACATCGCACCGAGGCCTGGTGTTCGGTGTCGACGCCGGTTCGGGGTGGATGATCGTCCATGACCCGTTCACCGCCTACGGTGACACCCTGGAATCCCCGAACGTCTGCTACATCGGTGACCTTGGGCAGGGGAAGTCCTCGGCCATGAAGACCTGGGGTGTGCTCCGTCAGCTGATCCTCGGCCGCCGCGTGGTCGTGATCGATAAGAAGTACCAGAAGGACGTTGGCGGGGGAGAGTACACGCCGCTTGCACGCAAGCTCGACGTTGCCCCGGTCCGGTTCAGCATCGGTGGCGGTGGATCCCGGATCAACATTCTGGACCCCCGTATCGCTGCCCGGTTGAACGAGGAAAATCACGACAGCGCCGAATCGCTCAGCACCCCGGCCGGCCAATCCATGCTGGTCCGTGCCGTCATGGAAGAAGCCCTCCGCCGGCCAATGACACCCAAGGAAGGCAAAGCAGTCCGCATGGCACACCGGCAGGCGTTGACGGAGGCGAAGAAAGCCGGGGAAGTCGCGCACATCGGGCACGTCCTCAAAGCCCTGTACGCGCCCAACGAAGCCGCCGCGAAAGCCACTGACCTGACCGTGGAAGAGTTGCGTGAGTGGGGCCAGGACCCTGCTTTTGAGCTTGAACGCATGATCGAGGACGATCTGGCCGGTTTGATCGACGGGGAGACCAGCTCCGACATCCAGCTCAACGCCGGGCTGACCGTCTTTGACGTGTCCCTGCTCCCGGAGGACGGACCGGCGCTGCCGATCGTCATGACGATCATCAACACCTGGCTGGCGAATACCCTCTACCGGCAGGAAGAAGCGGTCCCGACGGTGTTGCTGATTGAAGAGGCCTGGCACACCGTGCAAGGCTCGGTGGCCACGGTGACGCGCCGCAACACCAAACTCTCCCGCGCCCTGTCCCTGTCGTGCCAGTTCGCGTTCCACCACATCTCCGATATCCCGGCAGACAGTCCGGCGATCTCCATGCTCAAAGAATGCGGAACGGTCCTGCTGTACAAACAGCAAAAGAGCGCCGACGCGCTGGCCTGCGAAGAGATGTTCACCCTCCCGGCTGGGACGGCCGAAGTGATCACGAAGCTGGTCAAGGGGACGTGCCTGTTCAAAATCGACCAGTTCGATCCTTTCGAAGCCATCCACGTCCGCAGCCCGTTGGAGGTGGAGCTGACCGACACGGACGGTGCCATGAAGTCCACCTCCACGATCGCGTTCACCGAAGAAACCAGCACCGACGAAGCCATGGAGGTTCTCCCGGTATGAGCAAGCAAACGTCAACAGACACTCTTCTGAAGCTGGGCCTTGCCGGATCCGTCGTCGTCTTGGCGGGCCTCGCCTGGGTCTCAGCATTCTTCGGTGAGATGCTGACACCCACGGGGATGCCCTGGACGAACTTCACGGAGTTGGTGGCCCGGTTCAAGGAGGGCACCTTCGTCTGGCCAGGAGCTGCAACATACATCCTGATCGTGCTCGCGATTCTTGCTTTCCTCGGCATTGCGTTAGTGACCATCGTGCTTGGGGGCAGCAAGCCGAAGGACGACGGCCTGCCCAGGTACAAGGACCTCGAACCCCGGATGGGCAAGAAAGCAGCCTTGGCCAAAGCCCGGCAGTCACTCCACCTTCCCGAAGACGCTGCCGAAGCGGACATCATTGTCCCTGCGTTCAAACTCGACAGCAAAGTCCTCTACGTCCAGCATGAAGACTCCATGTGGGTCTACGCGCCGCAGCGTTCAGGAAAGACCCTCTATATTGCGGTCGGGATCGTGTTGGATGCGCCGGGCCCGGTGCTGGCGACGTCCACGAAGAATGACCTGTTGATGTACACAGCGATAGCCCGCAAGCGGCGCGGCCGCGCGCAGGTCTTCGACTTGCAGGACATTTCCGGTTGGCCTGACACGATCAGTTGGAGCCCCGTCGCAGGATGCGAAGACCCGGACGAAGCCCTTGCCCGGGGCAAAGCCTGGGCCGGTGCCCAGCCGATGGGGAACGTGAAGAATGGCGACTGGTTCAATTCCAAGGCCGCCGCGATCCTGGGCCGGTTTCTGCACGCCGCGGCGCTCGATGGTGGAACGATTGAGGACGTCGTGCGCTGGTCCAACAACTTCGCCGATCCCGAACCTCTGGAAATCCTCCGCGAACATGGGGCACCGGCCGCGTTCGCTGAACGCCTGCAAGCGCTGACTTCCTCCCGTGCCGGCGAAACGGTGGACTCCATCCAGGAGACCCTTGCCGGGCTGCTTGAGCCTCTGTCGTCGCCGAAGGCCCTGAAGTTCCTCACCCCTGGCGAAGGACAAGGCTTCGACGTCGAAGACTTCCTCTCCGGCGCCAACACCCTCTACCTTGTGACTGATGGGGAAGATTCCCCGGTCGCTCCGCTGGTGACAATGTTCGCGGACCACGTCTTCCGTAAAGCCCAGAAGATCTCCCAGACTCGCGCCGGAGGACGCCTGTGGCCGGTCTTCACCATGGTTTTGGACGAAGCACCCAACGTCGCAGCGTTTCCGAAGATGGCCGGTGCCCTTTCGGACTCCGGCGGGCGCGGTATACGCATCATCGGGTTCAGCCAGTCCTTCGCCCAGAACCGTGCCCGTTGGGGAGACGATGGGGCCAAGGCAATCCGCGGCACCTCGTCCGTGCGTCTGTTCCTTCCCGGGCTGGAGGAAATGGCCGAACTTGAGACCGTGGCGAAAGCCGCCGGAACTACCCACCGCAAGCGCATCTCCACATCACAAGGAAAGGGTGGGTCCTCGAAGACCACCAGTGAAGAGGAACGCCCAGTGATCCGTGGCCACGAAATCCAGCAACTTCCCCAAGGCAAGGCCTTCATGCATTACACGAACGTCCGCCCGGCCGTTGTGGAATTGACCCCCTACTGGGAACGGGAAGATGTTGAGCAGATCAAGAAGGACAAGAAGGCCGCCGAGGCCATGACTCGCCGGATCACCGCATGAGCCAGGACCCATACGCCGACCTCCCGCTACCGGATGAGGGACCGACACCGGAGGATTCCTATACCGAAAGTGATGCACCGGCTGGCGTTGACGGCGACGGCGTTTTGCCCTCTGTGGAGGAACTGGTCTTGGACCATGACGGCCAGTTGGGCCAGCTCCGCGCAGACGTCGACGGATTGGCCGGACTGGTTGGGGATCTGATCCGGACGCCGCCCGCTGGGAAACCAGCGCCTTGGAATTGGAAGGAACTGGACGGACCTGGCGCAGCGGCGCTCTTGACGGAGCTGCGCGCCTGGGTTGACTGGTACAACGGCCGCTACGGGGTAACGGCCGATTCAAGGATCCCCGGCTGCTGGTACCGACACGGGCCCGTCGTGGAAGAGCTCACCGGGGTATGGATCGGTTGGCGGGCAGCCTACTACGGCCACAAAACACCGAACGATGCTCCGGCGTCTTGGCATGAACGGATCCTCTGGCCGGCCATTGCACGGATCATCAAGAGCAACTGGGGCCTGGCTGCGTGCATACCCGCGCACAAGGACCCGCGCCCCAAGGCCGAGCCCTCCACCGACGACGGCTTCTCAGAATTCATCTCCGCCCTAGGCCCTCAATGAACATTGTTTGTGTTGCTGTCCCGCGGCATCAGCGGCAGGGACGGTACGGATGTGAAGAGTGCGCGCAGGCTCTCGTGAGCGCCGTCCGTGAACAGTCCACCCCGCGAGAGGCTGTCGAGCACTTCAGTGCTGCTGCGCGTGAGGCCCGCGAGGAAATACGACGTCGTCAACGGTGGTGGGTCCGCAAAGATCCTGCAGAGCCCGGTCGTGATTTCGCGTTTGCGCTGGCAGCCAAGGAAGTATCCGCTATCGAAGCGTTCCGGGTTGAGAGCCCGCGAGAGCGGGGCTTCCCCACCCGGCAGGCCTATGAGACGTTCAAGAAGGACGAGCTGGGATTTGTGGGCAGTCCTGCATTCCTGAGCTATTACGAAACCATGGCGTTGCTGGCCGGGTATCCGTCGGCCTACGCCATTGGCCCTGATCCATCGGTGATCGAGATGTTGGAACAGCACCGCAAAACGATCTGGGACAGCGTTCCTGAAAACGTCCAGCGCGTACTGCACAACCACGCCAAGGATGATTACAACCGCTGGGGCCGGATCCCCGGTGAACCGGTGCAGCAGCTCGGATCATGGATCGCTGAGCACGGCCAGCTTCCGCTGCCCGTGGTGACGTACCGGCAGGAGTCCCGTGCCTACCTGCTGGACCGGCAATGGTGGGACCGTCTTCTGGCGCTGGCCCCAGGGGACACCATCAGTTGGGATGACCGTCCGGTTTCGACCTCGGTCGATCCGGGGTTCACCCGGCAGGGGGCACCGGGTCTGGGCGCCGGTGAGGAATGGAGCCCCGAGAACCGAAACGTTCACTTCATCATCACCGCAACCAAGGGCTTTTATCTGGGGTCGGCAACGACGATGCAGTTCAATGAACACGAACTCATTCTCAAACCCGGTCAGCTGTATCGTGTCGCGGGCTTCCGGCAGCACAGCACCCAGGACATGCTGGGCAGACGATATGGGGCAGGGCACCGGGTCTATATCGTGCTGGAGGAAGAACTAGGGGCTTAGCGGCCTAAGGGGCCGCTTGTGGGCCTATGTTCGGTCCCGCGTTGGATGGGCCATCCCGTCGGCGGGGTTCCTTCAGGGCTTGGGCGGCCTGTTCGAGAAGCTGTCGGATGGGTTCGGAGGCTGCAGGGTCTGCGCGCTGGCTGCGTTGGGCACTGAGGTACCAGTCGAAGCGCTCTTTGATCGCGTCGATGCTTTTGGGTGAGTTCGTTCCGACTCCCAGACTGACGGAGTGGTCCAGCGCAGGGCGCTGGGTATCTGCTTGAGCCCGTACGGCCCTGAGGGCTTGGTTCTCTTTGCCTTGGTGGACTAACCTTGATTCAGAAGCAACAGCTGGCCCTCCGCCTCTTTGAGAGCCGACAGTTGGCTGGACCCCCGGACTTGGCTGCGGCAGATGGGGGTTGCTTCCTTTAACGGGCAACCCGGTCCGGGCATGCAGCACCGTAGTGACCGGCGCGAGTGGTTGAAACCATGCCCCTTCTGCTCTGGCCATCTGGTGGTAGAAACTCCAGGAAGACAGGTCAGCGGCCCACAGCAGATGCTCATCACGTGGTGAGACGGCCTCCACTGTCACCTGCCTGTCCAACAGCCCGGCTTTACGCAACCTGGCCACTACGTCCTGGTCCTGTCGGTTGGCGTCCGGGCTGTGTTCCTCATTGACGCGTTCGAAGACCATCAGCCGGGGTGGATTTTCGCGGCCGGATTGGGTGGCAGCGCGGGCAAGGGTAGTGATGCATTCCTCCCGCGCCTTCGCCATGCCGTCACCACCGGTCCTGACTTCCGTTTGAACAGTGACAATGCTGAAATCCACGGTCTGCGCGAGGTAGTTGTTCAGCTCCAGGATCCGCGGACGTAGTTCCGCAACGGGGCCGAGTTTCCCAGCGTACGCCTCGGTGGTGTGCCAGTAGTCAGCATCAACGATGCGTTCGAGCTCTTTGCGAACGATCTCCAACGACTCTTTGGGGATCGTGACTCCACTCATGGTGTAGAACGGGCGCTCACCGTAGCTGTTGCCCGGCGGGCGAAAGCTCTCATCGACGAACACCACTGGCCCGGGAGTGCGGGCGTACAGGATGCGTAGACGCTCCTGTGCCTCCCGCTCGCGAAAACTCCCCATGTTCTCCCTTTGCCATCAGCCGGGCCTGCCGGCCAGTCAAACCAGCCTACAGGCGGGGACCGCGCTGGCATTGTTTCGGCCCGGTGCCTACTCGTGGGGATCGACTTGAGCAGATGTACGAGGTCTCAGCAGAGACGCATCCTAGGGTCGGCCCGGAATAACAGTGGCTGAGGCCGGAGTAGGACCAAGAATGTCGGAGTGAACCGCGAGAATGGACAGGTGCACTCCGATGATAATAATCAGGACCTCAATGGATTAGATCCGGTGGAAGCCGCTGACCCCGAAACTCTTCCTGCCAACTCAAGTGTGGCTGGTTTCAGCGGGCAGCTGTCGAAGGGTC
>NZ_JBIVQG010000013.1:0-96035 GCF_044755025.1 Paenarthrobacter sp. NPDC092416 | reverse complement strand
GGTCTTCGGGATCCGATGGAAGGCATCGGCAAGCAGCTGGCCAGCAGCCTGACGATGAGCGGGATCGTCAACTACAAGAGCCCGCTGCTGGACATGAAGGTACCCAGCGCCCTGGCTGGTTTCAGCGGGCAGCTGTCGAAGGGTCTTCGGGATCCGATGGAAGGCATCGGCAAGCAGCTGGCCAGCAGCCTGACGATGAGCGGGATCGTCAACTACAAGAGCCCGCTGCTGGACATGAACGTGACAGGAAAATTCTCCGGCCTCAGCAGGTCATGGCTAGACGAATTTGAGAAGGATGGCACGGAGGGTTTCGTGGCTTCCCTGCGAGAAGACCTTGCTGTTGACCCAGCGCTTGCCTTAGAAATAGATGAAATTTTTGAACGCCTGGGGGCGCCTGAAGATTTACTCGATGAGACGGCAGAATTTCTCAACCTCACGATGCCTTTTGGGCACGATTCGGCTGTTCGAACAGGACTTCAGATCGTGGCGGTAACCAGTCTCTTTGCGATACTGTTGATGATTTTTCTCAGTAACCCTTTCCTCGGTGCTGTTCTCTCCGCTGTTGGAACACCGAACGTAGCGGTCTCTTGGAAAGCTACGGGCAAGGCCTACGACCGGCTGTACGGCCTCGAGGCCAAGCCAAAGCCCGGGGCAAAAAGCAGCAAGGGAGGAAAACCTGGTCTCCTCGCCAACGGGCGCGGGCGCAAACGCTCCGGCCGCTGGTAAGGGGCTCGATGCACCCTTTCGGCTGCCAAGATCAGGATTCCGACTTCATTTTTGTTCGCTCTTGTGCTGACTTCCGTAGCCGTCCGTCTGGCTCTGCAGTTGCCCACATACGCACAAATCGCAGGTAAGACGCTGGTGTCGGTGGCTTCGGAAGACTGGGGCCCCCAATGGTGGAAACGCGCCGAAGCAATCAGCCGCCTCGAAGCGCTTTGGAGCACCTCGGACACCTCCGCCTGGATGGCGCCACCGGCATGAGCTCTGGTGGCGCGACCACGCAGACCACCACATGAACTTCCTGCTCAGCTGATGGGCCGTTCAGGGGGTGCAGCCTCCAGGCCCACCGGGTGGATGGTCGGTTTCGGATAGTTACTGCTTCCGTCCCAGTGCATTTGAAAAGGTGAACCGTCCGCAGAGGAAAGCGTTGATATTACGCGCCGGCCGTCCGTTACCTGGTCCACGTCCACTCCGAAGTGATGAGCCAAAGAAGGCGCCAACCCAACCAATTCCGGGTCAAAATTTGGCGAGGTTGAGCCGTTTGGCATCAATATCGCAGTTGTCTGTTTTTCCCCCTGGACGAGTACGAAGCGTCTGGTATGGAAAAAGGCCATGGAGAGGTAGCCAGCAACAACAGCTGCCTCTTTGAACTGCAGGGGATGAAGTTCAAGCTGTTGTGCTGCGACAAGATGCTGTACCTCGAGGTCGGTTTCTAAATGTCCCCAATCCTGGAGACTGGCGATCACGGCGATATCCCCGGACCTTATGGCGAGAAAGGGGATCTCATTGGAATCAACGTAATCGAAGTTCAGATGCGGTTCCGCCTCGGAGACTTGGCACTTCAGAACGAAGATGGACCATGGGTTTTCCCCTGCACTTCCGACCCACGCAGCAGTCCCACGGACGTTCTGCATCAGGAAGTGATGCATGGCGAAGCGACCCAGATCTTCATCACGGACGATTGTGGGTCCGTCGGCGTCCTTTCGGTCCAAGAGACTCGATCGTTCCTTAACCAACAAGCCATAGAAGATCTTGGCCAGCCAAAGGAAGAGCACGCGGCGGTCCATGGCTTTAACTCCATCGAAGCCGAGTTCAAATGCCGCCCTTACCGTGCTTTCCATCTGCGAAAGATGGGTTCCGTTACACTCAAGGCAGCTCGGGATCGTCAACTGACGATACGGAATGTACGTGCCGTTCTGGAGTGTCACGGTCTCGTTGATCAGGCCATGTCTCTTAAGCAGCCACTTCGGAAAGACATGTTCTTTGGTGCGGTTCGAGTCATTCAACGCACTCAAACACAGAAAGCAAGCGTCCTCCGAGTAACTCCAATCGGAGCTTTCTGTTCCTAGAAATCCCGCTTCCGTCTCCATGCCTTACTCCTAGCCTTTGAAGTTTTGAGTGACCTTATCAACAGAGACCCGACGCGCACCCAAGGCCTCCCGTTCAGACTCCAACAACGGGGCCACCGACCCTCGGTAGGCTGTCTCCCTTGATACTCATCCCAGGTGGGAACGCCTATCGAATGCAGGCGGTGGTCCACATGAAATGCCGTCCGCCCCGTCACTGCTCGCGGTCAGGTTCCTGAGCGTCCCAGCGCTTCCGGGCTCCTTGCCGGGTGACTCCGTATGCTCTGCCGATTTTGTCCCAAGAAAGGCCTTCAGCCCTCGCGGCGGCCACGGCCTCATCAAGCTGGGCTTCGACCGTCTTTATTTGCTCACCCAGGGTCTGGATGGTGTGGAGATGGAGGTCCGGGGCGATGTGGGAATGCCATTGAGCCAGGAAAAGCGGTTCAAGGTCGTCGCGGTCGCTGACGTAGCTGGGGTCATCGCTGGAGGGGGCCCCAGCATAGATGAGATAGCGGGTGAGGTCTTCCTCGACGGGGTCCCAGACGCGGGTCCACAGCGGGTCCAGAACGACGTGCTTCTTGAACGGTTCGCAGCTGCAGGCAACTCTCCAACCGACCACCTGGGATGGCGGCCGCCAGGCCTGGCTGTCCGGGTCGTCGTTTTCCCCAATAACCTTGCCATCCGGTGACATCAGGCTGATTTCCATGTGCTTGCCGCCGGCCCCGAACATGCCGTCGGCGAACACGCAGACAACATAGCCCTCGTGTCCGCTGCCCTCGGTGAACCAGCCCATCGTTGCTTCCCTCCATCGGCCTCCGGTTGCTACAGTCATCAGTATGCCTGATAGCAACCATGGTTGCCAAGGTATTCAACATAGGCAACTTTACTTGTCATAATCACGGTTATCGGCTTCAAACTAACGGGAGTAGAGGAAGCTGCAAGAACTCCCGGCTCATAACAAATCCGACGATTCCGCTGATCAATTCGCCTTTGGAGCCGCGAATCTTCGCTTAGGTTGAGTCTGGGTGGCTTACGGTCTCCGCTGCCCGGATATTCCGGTTGAGCCTAGACAGCAACAACCCAGATCGCTTCCGATGCCGCGGCCCCGAGGTCGATGTTCTGTTCCTTGCCGCTGAGTCGGATCGTAGTGAGGTCCGCGAATCGTCGATGCTCCTGAATGGACAACTGTGTATCCGGCGTAAGGCCCAGTTCGGTGAAGTAGCGCAGCAGTTCAGGGTCAGCATCGGAAATACGAGTCACCGTAACGGTGCTGCCTGCCGCCGCGGCTGAGAGTTGGGTTCCGACTGGCTGGCACTGCTGCCCCTCAGGAGAGGGTATCGGGTCGCCGTGCGGATCACGGGTGGGATGGCCCAGGCGTTGGTCAATGCGCTCGATGAGCTTGTCCGATACGGCATGTTCCAGGATTTCGGCCTCCTCGTGGACCTCGTCCCACCCGTAGCCGAGAGATTGCACGAGGAAGGTCTCCAGGAGACGATGCCGCCGGACCATGGAGACGGCGTGTTTACGACCCTCAGCGGTTAGTTCGATGCTGCCGTACGGTGCGTGGGTGACCAGGTTCTGCGCGGCCAGTTTCTTGATTCCGTCCGAAACCGTGGGGGGCCGAACCCCCAGACGCCCGGCTATGGAGCTGACGGTAATGGGTGTTGCGGACCATTCCGTGGCGGTCCAGATCAGTTTCAAATAGTCCTGGGCTGAGGTGGACAGATCGGTTACGAGCATTGCTTCATACTACTTTGCCCGCCTCAGAAATGTTAGGCTTAACGAACAATTTTGTTTTCAATGTTGAATTCCAAGGAGTCGGCGTGCCGAAATTTAGTCTCGAGAAGCTGCTTAGCCGGCGGGCGATGATCTACGGCGCCGCAGCCCTCGCCGCAGTGCCGGTACTAGCGCCAGTTGAGGCGCAGGCCAACGGCACGGGACCGCACTCCGGTCACGGCACACCTGCCCAGGACACGCCCCCACGAGCATCCACCGGCAGTCCTGCCGCGACCACGACGCCCTCAGCTGACGCCAGCTCCATGAGCCATGCCGGACACGCTGGCTTCGCTGGCGGATCCGTCCCGGTCGACCGGGCCGGGATCGACCCCACGGCGATCCTGCGGGACTTCGACAGGGGAAAGACCAGCACGCTGCCGGACGGGCGGACGCTGCGGGAGTGGGACATCGTAGCCGTTGACAAGGACTTCGAAATTGCCCCCGGAGTGACCTTTCCGGGATGGAGCTACAACGGACGGATCCCCGGACCCACGCTCTGGGCGCGGGAAGGAGACCTGCTGCGCATCCACTTCACCAACGCCGGCGCGCACCCGCACACCATGCACTTCCACGGCGTCCACCGCGCAGAAATGGACGGCACGCCCGGCATCGGCGCCGGCTCCATCGCGCCCGGCCAGTCTTTTACCTACGAATTCGACGCCACACCGTTCGGAACCCACCTCTACCACTGCCACCAGTCACCGCTGGCACCACACATCGCCAAAGGGCTCTACGGCGGATTCATCATCGAACCCAAAGAGGGCCGGCCGGCGGCCGATGACGAGATGGTCATGGTCATGAACGGCTACAACACCGATGGGGGGGACGACAACGAGTTCTACTCCGTCAACGGTCTGCCCTTCCATTTCATGGACTACCCCGTGCAGGTCAAGCAAAACGCGCTGGTGCGAATCCACCTGATCAACGTTCTTGAATACGACCCCATCAATTCCTTCCACGTGCACGGCAACTTCTTCCACTACTACCCCACCGGGACAATGCTCACCCCGAGCGAATTCACCGACACCATTTCCCAGGTGCAGGGCCAACGCGGCATCGTGGAAATGCGGTTCCCCTACCCCGGCAAATTCATGTTCCACGCCCACAAGACCGAGTTCGCCGAACTCGGCTGGATGGGCTTCTTCGAGGTGACCCCGGCATGAGCATTGAAGAAAAGACCCCGACGACAACGCCACCCACCCTGGCCGGGGGCAGACGCCCGTCGGCACCCGCCTGGTTGCTCGGACTCGGACCGTTGGTCCTGATCGCCGTCCTGATGGCCGTGTTCGCCGTCCTGAACGGACCAGGTTTGGCGAAGCTGTCAGAAGGCATCCCGCCCAAGGAAGAGATCGCCGTCGAAGACGTCCGTTTCCTGCCCGGCCAGATCCAGATCACAGCCCGCAACGAAGGCCCGGACCCGGTCACCATCGCCCAAGTGAACGTCTCGGACTATTACGCGGCCTTCACCCAGACCCGCGAAACCATGGCCCCGCTCGAAACCACGACGCTGAACATCAGCTACCACTGGGTGGATGGGGACCCTTACGAGATAGCTCTCGTTACGTCCATCGGCGGCAAAATCCCCATCACCGTCGACGCAGCAGCCCTCAGCCCTGAACGCGGCACGTCGTTCTTCGGACTGATGACCCTGCTTGGTGTTTACGTCGGCGTCATTCCCGTTGCCCTGGGCATGCTGTGGATGCCGTTTATCCGCCGCTCATCAGCCTCCTGGATCAAGCTCCTGCTCGGTATCACGGTAGGGCTCCTCGCATTCCTGGCCATCGACGCCACCCTTGAAGGCATGGAACTCGTCGCCACAAGCGGCGCCTTCGGCGGACCCCTCGTGGTGTTCCTCGGCGCCCTCGTCGCATATCTGGTCCTTGAAGGCACCGACGCCTGGATGCGCCGACACCAGGACCTCAGCAGCACCGGACAACCGACCGCCCTGCCACCACATCGGCTGGCCCTGCTCATCGCCATCGGCATCGGTCTGCACAACCTCGGCGAAGGATTGGCCATCGGCTCCGCGTATGCCGTAGGATCCCTGGCACTCGGAGCCACGCTGATTGTCGGCTTCGCCATCCACAACACCACCGAAGGCCTCGCCATCGTCACACCGCTGGCCAAGGAACCCGCACGCCTGGGCCGCCTCGCGGTTCTGGGCCTGGTCGCCGGAGCACCCGCCATAGCCGGCGCCCTCATCGGAGCCACCGTCAACCAGCCCGCCCTCTCGGCCTTCCTCCTGGGGCTTGGAGCAGGCGCCGTCGCCCAAGTCGCCCTCAAGATCCTGCCAATGATGAAGGACCACACAGGCAAGGTACTCACTCCGCTGGCCAGCGCCGGCATCATACTCGGCCTCGGCATCATGTTCACCACGGGGCTGCTCGTCCAGGCCTAACGGCAACCGCTAGGCTTCTCGAGCAAAAGTACATAGTTGCGTGGATACATCGACGAATGTAATCATGAAGCATGGAAACCCTCACGCATGCCCCGGTGCTCGCGCGGTTTGGCTACGCGGTATCGGATCCCACCAGGGCCAGGATCCTCCTGGCACTCTCCGAAGCCCCGGGCTACCCGTCAGACCTCGCCGACTCGCTGTCTGTATCGCGGCAGAGCATGTCCAACCACCTGACCTGCCTTCGCGGTTGCGGCCTGGTGGTAGCAGTCCCGGACGGACGTCGGATGCGCTACGAGCTTGCCGATGCCAGGCTGGGCCATGCCATTACTGACCTTCTGGGCGTCGTCTTGGCTGTGGACCCTACCTGCTGCGCTCCAGGCGGAGGAGTGCCCGGCCCGCCCCTTTCCGGCACGCTCGAAACCGACCCTGGCCGGCCGGCCGTGGCTTCGCACTGGAGGAACGGCTAGGTCATGACCGACTATGAACTACGCGTCATTGAGGGCTGCCCGAACACTGTCCCGGCGCTGACTCTGTTTCGACGCGTCCTGGAAGCTGCGGGGCTACCAGTGAAACGTCTACGTGTCCGTGTCGTCACCTCCGAACGCGATGCGCAGGAACTGGGCTTTCAGGGCTCCCCATCGTTCCTTGCCGCCGGAGATGACTTGTTTCCGGCGGTCGCAGTTCCCGCTGTGAGCTGCCGCGTATACCCTTCCGCTGGGAAAATGGCAGGACTGCCGGCTTTTGGGTCTTTGCTGGCAGCTGTGCGCGGGACAGGTCAGGAGGCATGAGAGCCCAGGAAACCAAGGTGCTGCTCCCGACGCGTGCCGCGATGGCACTGGCGGTCGCTTCTCTGGCGTTGGGCGACTTGTTGGTCAAGTCCATCGTTGTGATCACCATGGCCGATGGCCGAGTCCTGGACTACGGGGTTATGAATCTCCGGCTCGCCTATAACACCGGTGTCGCGTTCGGCCTCGGTGCAGCCTTGTCCCCATGGATTGTCGTGGCCGCGACGGCCGTGATCGTGACTGCGCTGGCTGTTTACCTGTACCGGGCGACTCCCGGGTTCAGCCGTATGTCCCGGGCCGGAGCGGTCCTCCTGCTCGGCGGTGCCGTCGGCAACCTGGTGGACCGGATGGACGGGGCAGGGGTCGTTGACTACCTGCACACCGGATGGTTCCCGACCTTCAACCTTGCCGACATCTTCGTCACTGGTGGAGTCGGCCTGCTGGTGCTCGGATCCATGCGCGCCCCTGCCCGGGCTTCGGAAGAAGGTTCCTGACCGGTGGACATAGGTGAGTACTTTGCTTCGACGGTGACCTCCGGCGCGCTGGTCCTGGCACTGCCCTTGGCGGCCGTGGCAGGCTTGGTGTCCTTCCTCTCGCCCTGCATTCTTCCGTTGGTTCCCGGCTACCTGGGCTTCGTTTCCGGGCTGACGGACCCGACCCAACCGCGGAACAGGCGCCGCGTCCTGGCCGGCGTTGCACTGTTTATTTTAGGCTTCGGTGCCGTATTCACCCTGTACGGGGCGGCTTTCGGAGCCATCGGGTCATGGCTGATCCGTTGGCAGGACCCCCTCATGAGGGGGCTGGGGATCGTGGTCATCCTCATGGGGCTGGTGCTGCTCGGACGGTTTTCCTGGCTCCAACAAACCCGGAAATTCCAGCTCCCCGGCCGCAACGGGCTTACCGGTGCCCCGCTGCTCGGAATCGTCTTCGGCCTGGGCTGGACACCCTGCATGGGGCCGACGCTCAGCGCCGTCCTCAGCCTGAGCGTCACCGCCGGAAGCGCCTGGCGCGGGGCCCTGCTGGCTTTTGTCTATTGTCTTGGCCTGGGCATCCCTTTCGTCCTCGTGGCCCTTGGCCTGAACTGGGTCTCAAAGGTCCTGAGCGTGGTGCGCAGGCACATCAGAGCTGTGAACATCGGCGGCGCCGTCATGCTCATCATCCTCGGCGTCCTGATGGTGTCCGGCCTGTGGGTGCAATGGATCTACCAACTGCAAAACCTCGCCGGAACGTTCCTGATGCCCGTCTAGGCACGTCCGCCCCGGAATTCTGATACGAACAGCAAGGACAACGCAATGAGCAGTCAACCACAAGCGCGCCGGGGACCCCGCCGCCGCACCATCCTGGGCCTGGGCGGGGCCCTCTTGGCCCTCGCCGGCTGCGCGAGCCAGGACGATCTGGCCGAGCAAGCCAAAGCCGGAGACGACAAGAACTACATCGCCGGGGACGGGTCCGTGAACGAATACCCACCCGAGTCACGTGGTGCTCGGGTCTCCCTGGAAGGCCAACTCTTCAACGGCGATAAAATCTCTGCCCAGGACTGGGCCGGCAAGGTCGTGGTCCTCAACTTCTGGTATGCAGCCTGCGCACCCTGCCGGGTCGAGGCGCCGGATCTGGCCGCCCTCCACACCGAATTCAAAGACAAGGGCGTGCTGTTCTACGGGGTCAACGTCCGCGACGACGCCGCCACCTCAGAAGCCTTCGAACGGACCTTCAACGTGCAGTACCCCAGCTTGGATGACAGCGATGGCGGCATCCTTCTCGCCATGACCGAGTACGTCCCGCCACGCGCGGTCCCCACCACCCTCGTGCTCGACACCGAAGGCCGCGTCAGTGCCCGAGTCCTCGGGGTCTCCCAAAAAGGAACGCTGAAGGCACTGATCACCTCCGCCGCGGCCGGATCCTGAACTAAGCCCCGCCGTGAATCCAACCCCAAGGAATCCCTCCCCATGACCAGCACCACACCACCCGCAGGGACCACGAAACCTGCCGCCTCCACCGCACAGCCGCAGTCCCCCCGTTTGACCCGTGACAAGCCTCTTGGCTGGCTCCTGCTCATCACCGGGGTTATCGGCTGGCTGGCCTCCGGCGCCTTGGTACTGGAGAAACTCGAAGTACTCAAAGACCCCGGCTACCAAACCGTCTGCGACATCAATCCGTGGATTTCCTGCGGGCAGGTCATGCAGACCTGGCAGAGCTCGGTCTTCGGCTTTCCCAACATGTTCATCGGGATCGTGGCGTTCGCTGTCATCATCACCACCGGCATGGCGCTGCTCTCCGGAGCCACCTTCGCGCCCTGGTACTGGGCAGGGCTCCAGGCCGGGGTCACCCTTGGTTTTGCCTTTGTCGTGTGGCTGTGGTCCCAGGCCCTGTACTCGATCCACATCCTCTGCCCCTTCTGCATGATCGTCTGGGCCGCAATGATTCCCCTGTTCGTCTGGGTCACGGCCAGGAACCTCAGCCACGGAATCATCAAGATACCCGCTCGGGCCGCTCGCATCGTGGCCGAGTCCGGCTGGATCATCACTGCCTTGCTGTACGTGGCCGTGACCGCGACCATCTTCTTCGCCTTCCTTCACGTGTTCATTGGCACCTCCGGTTTCTAGAAAGGGCCCCCGGAGCGCGGCCTAAGTCCGGCAGCCGCAAGGATGGCTCGCTCCGCGGGCGGCCCGATGTGCAGGGCGGGGAACCTCTGACGTGCACCAGAACCGCCTTAACGGGCCCCGCCCCAAACCTTCATCGCCCCGCCAATCGAGGAATGCCCATGGCCCAGAACCAGCCAAAGCCCAGGACCGCCAACCGGACCGTGAGGGAGCGGGAATCCTGACCGGGCTGCGCGACCTCATCGACAACATCGCCAACACTTCCCCGGCCCGGTTGGCCTTCAGTGCTTTCGTGTTGGTGATTCTGCTCTTTACCGGCCTGCTATCCCTGCCTGCGTCCTCTGCCACCGGTGAGCAAACACCCCTCCATCAGGCCATGTTCACGGCCGTTTCCAGCGTCTGCGTCACCGGCCTGACTGTGGTGTCCACCGCCACTCACTGGTCCTTCTTCGGGCAGATCGTCATCCTGGTGGGCATCTTCGTCGGGGGTTTGGGCACGCTGACGCTCGCGTCCCTGTTGGCACTGATGGTCAGCAAGCGGCTGGGAGTGCGTGGCAAGCTCATCGCCCAGGAAGCCATGAACAACGCGGGCAGGTTCGGTGAGGTTGGTGCGCTGCTGCGGATCGTGATCGTGACATCAGTTGTGATCGAAGCGGCGCTGGCCCTCGCCCTGATCCCCCGATTCCTGGTCCTGGGCGAGCCGTTCTGGCAAGCCGTGTGGCACGGCGTCTTCTATTCCATCTCAGCGTTCAACAACGCAGGGTTCACGCCGCACTCCGATGGCATCGTCCCGTACGAGACCGACCTGTGGATCCTGGTTCCGCTGATGCTGGGTGTGTTCCTGGGCAGCCTGGGCTTTCCCGTGGTGATGGTGCTCCAGCAGAACGGGCTGAACTGGAAGAAGTGGAACCTCCATACCAAGCTCACCATCCAGGTCTCCTTCATCCTGCTCGCGGCAGGCACGGTCCTCTGGGGGCTGATGGAGTGGGACAACGTGCGGACCATCGGCAACTTGGGTGCTGGCGAGAAAGTCGTCCATTCGATCTTCGCCTCCGTCATGACCCGCTCCGGCGGGTTCAACCTGGTGGACCAGAACCAGATGGAATCCACCACGATGCTCCTGACGGACGCGCTGATGTTCGCGGGCGGGGGCTCGGCGTCCACGGCAGGCGGCATCAAGGTGACCACCATTGCCGTGATGTTCCTGGCCATCGTGGCCGAAGCCCGCGGCGATGCCGACGTGAAGGTCTATGGCCGCACCATCCCCCAGGGCACCATGCGGGTGGCCATCTCGGTGATCGTCGCTGGCGCCACGCTCGTGTCCGTCGCCGCCTTCCTGCTCCTGCAGATCAGCGGGGCCTCCCTGGACCGGGTATTGTTCGAAACCATCTCGGCCTTCGCCACCGTGGGACTGAGCACCAACCTCAGTGCCGAACTGCCGCCATCCGGGGTGTATGTGCTATCGGCGCTGATGTTTGCCGGCCGTGTCGGCACCGTGACCCTGGCCGCTGCGCTGGCCCTGCGCCAGCGCAGCCAGCTGTACCACTATCCCGAAGAGCGACCGATCATCGGTTAGCCGCGCGCCCTTCGATCGACAAGATGCGCCTCTTCGAGGTGAGGTGTGGCGCCTCCGTGATCACATCCAGCCTTGCGGGTTCACGGTCTGACCGTTCAGGAGCACCTCGAAGTGCAGGTGGCAGCCGGTGGAGGCTCCGGTGGTCCCGGCCGCGGCAAGCCGCTGGCCGGCGGCCACGGTCGCCCCGACAGAGGTTTCGATGGACGCCAAATGGTTATAGGTACTCTTCAAGCCGTTGCCGTGGTCCACGACAATCCTGTTTCCTCCGCCATAGGCCGACCAGCCGGCCTCCACGACCTTTCCAGCGCCGGCGGAGAACACCGCTGTCTGGCACGCTGCCACGAGGTCAAGACCGGTATGCAGTTCCCCGGAGCCGCTGATCGGGCTGGAGCGGATACCGAACGGCGAAGTGACCGACATGCTGGCCAGCGGTGCGCCGAGCCGGGCGGAGGAAGCAGCGGGTGCAGCAGCGGCCGGTGCGGCAGCGACAGCCTTCGGAGCTGCCGCGGCGGCAACCTGGGTCTTGGCCGGCACGGGCAACGGTGCCTGCTCGGTGGTGACAGCCGGCCGTTCATAGCTGATGGATGCTCCGGCAGAGGCCTGAACCGGTGCAATGGAAGCTTTTGTCGCTGCGGCTTGCACGGCCGGACCGGTGCCGGTGGGGGCCGGTCCGGCATGGGCTGCGGTGAGTGCGGCGGTCAACATCGCGGCGACGCTCAGCGTGGCGGCTGCCGTGACCTGTTTGCGCCGACTCCCGCCCGACCCGGCAGCTGGCACACCCCGGTGCTGCGGCTTAGCCCGGGAAGTTGTCGGGGCGGACGTGCGGGGGAAGGGGCCGGAGGTTGGTTTTCGGCGCCGGCCATGGGGGGATGAGGAAGTCAAAGGGGGATCCTTTCGGTCGCCTGCGAAGTTAGCTGTCGGGTTCGGGCCAAGGAAAATGCCCGGCCGCGCCCCCGGCGGCCATCTGACCACCGACATTGCGGCTTCACCCCAAGGCAGACTGGCTGCCGATTCTGGGTCCTCCACCCCCGCCGTGAAAAGTGATAGTCGTTTGATGCCGCCGGCGGGGCTGAGCGTGCGGCATCAAGGGTTTTAGTACAGAAAAACCTGAACCAATAGTAGCCGCAAAGCGTGATCGTTACAATTTCGTGACACGGCGCGCGCGGCCTCGGGCGCTGGTTCCCTGCCCGGGGGTGCTTTCCTCAGCCCAGCCCTACAACATATGGGCGTGTCTTCAGATAAGCAGCTAATGGCATCAACGCACTCCACCTCCGGATGGTTCCGGCCCCGGGGCCGTGCCGCCCCCGGATCCCTTATGTCGCGGCCGGGCTCAGCTTCAGCATCGTGGTGTTTCCTCGCCAACACGCGCTTCTTTCTGCGCTACCGGATGGACCCGGACACCCAACCGTGCACACTCGGTGACCCCATCGCCGCGATGCCAGTGTCGTCCTGCCATGACCGGGGTGTCAGAGTCCCATGGAGTCCAGAAGAGCGTCTTCTTCTTCGGACCCGGAGCGTTTACGCCGGGATGGCGCCCGGGCCTCCTGAACGGCTTCAGCCGGGTCCGCCATGTCGTCCGGCATGTTGCGTTCCTCGCGCCCGATCCGGGCCTGTTGCCGTGCCATGTATCCGAAGCCGACGAATGCCAGGATCCCGAAGGTGATCCACTGCAGGGCGTAGGAGAGGTTCGACCCTTCCTTCACGGCCGGTGCGGCGAGCTGCTGGGGGGTAATGACCGGCTGTGGGGACTCCGAGGACATCACCCCGTAGCTGCCCGTCATGAGCGGGTAGTCCAGTTGCTTGCCGTAGTTGGACAGGTCGATGCTGGCCAGCTGGCCCTCTGGCGCGTCACGGCCAAGATCGGGCTCGGACGGTTTGATCCTGATGACCGCCGTAACCTCCCCGGTTGGCGGGGCGGGCACGGCGTCGGGGTATCCGGGCCGGTCGTTGCCGATCGGCAGCCATCCCCTGTTAATCGCGATCGTCTCACCGGAGCTCAACCGGAACGGGACCAGCACTTCGTATCCGGCGGCGGAATTGTTGGGCCGGTTCCTGACGATTCTCTGGTCCTGCGCTAGGTAGCGGCCCGTCACGGATACGGTAGTCCACTTCGCATCAGGGTCGGCGACAGCGAAGTAGGGCCGGGCGTCATTGAACGGCACGGGGGATTTGTCGTAGTTCTCCTGGACCCTGCGGATCTCGGTCACGGCCTGATTCCGGCGATCCATCTGCCAGTTCCCCAGTCCAATGCACGCGGCGGCGAACACTGCCGCCGCCATCAGGAAACCGGCCCAACGCCAGGACAGCAGGAACCTATACGCCACGGGAGTCCTCCTGGAGCTGCCACTGCCCTACCAGCAGTGCGCGGACAGCCGTCGCCTCGGCGGACAGACGGTGATCCTCGCCGCGGGCCAGAAGACCGTATTCGACCATCGTCCGCCCGTCGTTGTGGGTTCCGGCACGAACCCAGACCCTGCGGCGATTCACGTAAAGCGAGGCAAGCAGGCCCGCGACGGCCATCAACGAGAAGACCAGGACGCCGGTCTGTCCAGGGGTGCTGCGGATGTCCACGCCGATGTAGCGTTTGAGGCCATCGAAGCTGATGCTTCCCTTGCCCTCGGGCAGCGTGTACGTGCCACCGGGAGCCAGGGTGATGCCCTTGGCCGGAAGTTCCCTCCCGTTGAGCTGGGTCAATCCCTTCACATCCAGGTTGTAGACATTCTGCGGCACGCCGGTGTCCAGGCCCAGATCGCCGTAGTAGGAGTTCAGGTTCAGTTGGGGGTTCAGCGGGTCCGGGTCGAAGCTGTAGGCGACCCCTTCATCATTTTTGATGGCGGAGGGCAGAAAGAATCCCACGAAACCCAGTTGCGCCGGGCGTGCATCCGGGACCTTGATGACAACCGTTGAGGTGTAGACCCCGTCGTTCGGGATGGACACGACCGGGCCACTGAATGCCGTGTCGCCGTTGCCGTCCCGCACAGTGATGACCGGGGCGTAGCCGTTGCCGACCAAGAAGACGCCCACCTCGCCGAAGTAGACAGGGTCATTGACCTTCAGCGTGCGGGGTTCCTGGGCTGCGTCGGGTGCATCCCGGGTTCTCAGCTGGGCGGTGAAATCGATGGGTTGGCCGAACTGTCTGGTGGACTCCCTGTCGAACCGGACTGCGAACGTGTCCAAGGTGATCGTGAACGGCTCCAGCCAGGAGGACTGGAAGTTGGTTCCCGGTGCGAAGTTGTCGTAGCCGACGAGCGTGTTGACGAAGGTATCGCCTTCTATCAGGATCTTCTGACCCCGGAACCCGAACAGCCCGCCGATGGCCAAACAGATCAGCACGCCGATCAGCGAGGTGTGGAACACCAGGTTCCCGGCCTCCTTCAGGAAGCCGCGCTCAGCACCCAGGGACGGCAAAGCTTCTTCCTGGTCCCTGACCTGGACACGGTAGCCGCGCTTCTTCAGCGCAGCGGCCGCATCCGCGATGGCGGCCGCTGCGGGGACCCCGGCGTCCGCAGGCAGCTCCAGGGTTCCGTACTCCGGGAGCCGGGAGAGCCGCTTCGGGGTACGCGGGGGGTGCGATCGCATGGCTCTGTAATGGGCTCGGGCCCTCGGAACGACGCAGCCGATCAGGGAGATGAACAGCAGGATGTAGATGGCTGAGAACCAGGCCGAGGAGTAGACGTCGAAAAGCTGCAGTGCATCCAGGAGTGGTCCATAGTCGGGGCGGTTCTTGATGTACTGAGTGACGAGCGAGGGGTTGGCCGGACGTTGTGGGAAGAGTGATCCCGGCACCGCGGCGATGGCCAACAACAGCAGCAGGAACAGAGCCGTGCGCATGCTGGTCAACTGGGTCCAGGCCCAGCGCAGCATGCCAAAGGCTCCCAGCGGCGGCGGGGTGGGGTGGGTTTTCTTTTCGGTGCGGGCAGGCGCCGCGGAGCCATCGGTGGTCATCGGCGGCGCACCGGACGGTTGGCCAGCTGGCGCAGGTATTCGTTGTAGGCGTCCAGATCCGGGTCGCCCGCCACGGCCGCGTTCTTGTCCGCCTTGACCCATCCGCGGGCCTCGTCCCGTTGCCACCGCACGAGGATGAACATCAGCAGCAGCACCCCTGGCAGTTCCCCGTAAGACCAGGCAAGGCCGCCGGCCAGGCCCTGGTCCTGCATCGGGTCCACCTTCCAGCTTTCCGGCGGTGCGGCGAAGAACTTGACCATGGGGGCTGTGGCCATCATGATCACAACCCCAAAAAAGGCGTGCAAGGGCATCTCAGCGAAGATGTCCAGCATCCGGCCGAAATGTGTTTGCCTGGTCGGCAGCGGGTCCGCGGAAATCAGTGGCACCGTGAACAGGATCCCGGCTGCAAGGAACAACAGTTCCAGGCCGACGTGCCCGTACCAGGTGGGCAGCAGCAGGTCCGCGAGCCCGGAGAAGTAGACGCCGTAGAAGCTGAGCAGGAACAGCGGCACCATGAAGGCCGGGTGGATGGCCAGCCGGCCCCAGCGGGAGCGCAGACCCCAGAGGGCAAACTTCAGAACCGGCCGGCCGACCCGGCCGTGCGGGATTGCCCGCAGCAGCAAGGTCCCAGGGGATCCGATGACCAGTAGCGGCGGGACGGCCATCATCAAGGTCAGTTGCTGGAACATGAAGATGGAGAACATCCGCAGTCCGTACCCTTCGATGCCGGCTCCCATGACGACGATGATCGCCAGGCAACCGAACAAAAAGGATGCAGTGCGGACCGGGGACCAGTGCCGGCCCTGCCGCCAGAGGCGGATGGCACCGGCCAGGTAGAAAAGAGCTGCCAGCAGCGTCAAGGCCGGGATCAGCGGAACAGGCTGCAGGTTCGGGGCGAGGTACTCACCCAGCGACGGCGGCAGCGAGGGAAGCCAGACCGGGCCCTCGACTCCTGGGTCGCCCATGTCAGTACCGCCGTCCGGACGAGACGGTGACGCCAAGGGCTTGCGCTAGTTGTTGCTGACCATTGCCAGCCGGTCCTGTCCGGCGTGTCCGACGTGTGTGAGACCCAGATCCAGCAGCATGCGCACGTGGGAGTCGGCCAGTGAGTAATAGGCCATCCTGCCGGCGCGACGGACCTGCACCACGCGGGGGCCGCGCAGCAGCCGCAGCGCATGGGAGACGCCGGATTCGCTCAACCCCGTGGTTGCGGCCAGATCGCACACGCACATCTCCCCTTCGAGCAGGGCGATGAGGATCCTTACCCGTCCCGGGTCCGAGAGCAGCCCGAAGATCACCGCGAGATCCGTCACGTCCGACTCGGCGGGCATCCGGGACCTGACCGCTTCTACCTTCTCGGCGTCGACCAAACGGATGGCGCATTCGCTGCCCGGCTGGCCGGGCGGTGTCGGCAGTGCCTGTGCTGTTCCGGTCATTCATCAAGACTACCTTTACTTGCTAATGCGTCGCATTTGCCTTGTGGCGTGCCGGGTGGGGCCGCGGGAGAGCCCGTCGTGGCTCGGATGGCATCCACCGATTAACGTCTGAACAACTCTACAGATAATCTTGAATGGCGCTGGAATGCACCGGCGCTGCCTGCTCCGAAACCTTGGAGGAGCCAGGTCCGGACCTGCGTTAAGGAACCATTGTGGCTTTGAAAGCCCCCGCTGCCGGCGGCAGCACGGCAGTATCGCCGAAACTGCGCTGGTTCGCCGTGGCCGGCGTGATCGCCGTGGTTGTCGTGCTGGTGGCGACGGCGTATGGGAGAGGAACCCTGCCCGCCGAGACCCGCGATCCCGGCGCTTTGGTCCGGTGGGGCTATGGTGTCGCCCAGACCCTGCAGAACATAGCGGCCGCAGCCACCATCGGTGCGCTGGTTTTTGCGGCGTTCATCGTGCCGCCGGTCCTGAAGGGCCGCAAGAATGCGGGCCGGGCCGGGTACGGGGTGACGGCGGCGCAAATCGCTGCCGCCGACGAGCATCCGGCGTTCAGCCGGATCATGGTGCTGGCCTCGGTGGCGAGCCTGACGTGGACCCTTTCGGCCCTGGCAGTATTGGTGTTCAGCTTCTCCGACATCGCCGGCGTGCCCGTCTCGGGCAGCCCCGAATTCGCGGCGCAATTGACCTCCTATATCACGGAGCTTCCCAACGGGGCGGCCTGGCTGTGGGTCGTTATCATTTCCTCGGTCGTTGCCACCCTGACCTTCGGTGTCCGATCCAGCGCGGGCCTGGGTGCCACCGCGTTGCTGGCCTTGTCAGGACTGGTGCCGGTGATGCTGATCGGCCATGCGGCCGGTGGCAGCGACCACGAACAGGCCATCAACTCCCTGGGCCTGCACCTGGTTGGGGTGTGCCTGTGGTTCGGCGGTCTCATTGCTTTGGGCGTTGCCGGGACAGCCCTGGGCAAAGACACCGCGGCGGTCCTCGGGAGGTTCTCCACTCTGGCCGGTTTCGCTTTTGTCCTCGTGGTGGCCTCGGGCATCATCAATGCCACGATCCGCATCGAGTTTCCCGCGGGGCTGGCCTCTCCCTATGGCGTCCTGCTGATGGCAAAAACCGTGGCCGCCATTGCCTTGGGAGCGATCGGATTCCTGCACCGGAAGCGACTGATTCCGGCGTTGAGCGCGAAATCCGGGAACGGGCAGGCCACCGGGCTGCTGTGGCGGTTCATCGTGGTCGAGCTGCTGATCATGGGCGCCGTCAGCGGCCTCGCCGCAGCGCTGAGCCGCACCCCGACACCAACCGGGGAGGACATCCGTCCCGCCCTGACCCCCGCCGAGGTCCTCACCGGCTACCTCCTGCCACCGGAACTAACCCCCGAACGCTGGTTCACGGTGTGGCGCCCGGACTGGCTCTGGATCGCCCTCGCCCTCTTCGCCGCCTACCTGTACCTGCGGGCGGCGCAGACGCTGCGCCGCCGCGGTGACAGCTGGCCGTGGATACGCAGTGTGGCATGGCTTGTTGGGTTGGCGGCGCTGGTGTTTTTCACCTCAGGCGGACCGGCGGTGTACGGGCGGATACTTTTCAGTGCACACATGCTGGATCACATGGCGTTGACCATGGTCGTACCGGTGTTTCTCGTTCTCGGAGCCCCGGTAACGCTGGCGCTCAGGGCGCTCAAGCCGCGGACCGACGGTTCCCGCGGACCACGCGAGTGGATCATGGTCCTGGTTCATTCGCGGGTGGCCGCGATCGTGACGCATCCCCTCTTCGTTGCCGCCAATTTCGCCGGTTCCATCGTCTTGTTCTACTACTCCGATGCGTTCGGCTTTGCCCTCAGGGAGCACGCCGGGCACGAACTCATGACGGTCCATTTCGTGATCACCGGTTACCTGTTCGTCCTGTCAATGATCGGTACCGACCCCATCCCGCGCCGGGCACCCTATCCGCTGCGGCTGCTGCTGCTTCTAGCCACTATGGCCTTCCACGCCTTCTTTGGTGTCACCCTGATGGGCTCGACCACCCTGATCCAGCCCGAGTGGTTCACCGAACTGGGCCGTGAGTGGGGTGCACCGCCGTTGGAGGACCAGCAAATGGCCGGCGCCATCACCTGGGGTATCGGCGAGGTCCCGACCTTGCTGATCGCCATCGGCGTGGCCGTCATGTGGTCACGCTCCGACGCCCGCGAAATGCGACGCAGCGACAGGGCGGCCGCGCGCACCAACGACGCGGACCTGGACGCCTACAACGCCATGCTCGCCCGCCTTGAGGAACGCGACACAAGGGGCCGCGGTGGCCAGGCCTAGACCGGACAGTCCCGCACCCTCATCAAGTTCAGCATATTCTGAATCCACACATTTCTGTATCATTACTGGTATGCGCATACTTTCCACGATTGACGTCCTGGCCAGGTTCGGTAAAGCCCTCGCAGACCCCACCCGGGCCGCGATCCTGCTGCAGCTCAAAGACGGCCCGGCGTTCCCGTCGGATCTGGCCGACAGCATTGGCGTCAGCCGGCAGATCCTCTCCAACCACCTGGCATGCCTGCGCGACTGCGGGCTGGTCGCCGCGGAGCCGGTCGGACGGCGTGTCCGCTACGAACTCTCCGACGCCAAATTGGCGCACGCACTGGAGGATCTGCTCGGCACCATCCTGACAGTCGATACAATCTGCGGCTGCGCCGAACCCGAATGCGTCCAGGACGATACTGCAGGCCTCCTGGTCTCTCCCGACACGCTGGACGTCCGGTCATGAGTGGTCACGAGCACGACCACGCCGCCGCGGCAACGGCCCGCCGCGGCAAACTCATCACCGTCTTTGCCATCACCTTCACGGTCATGATTGCAGAGATCATCGGCTCCGTATTGACCGGCAGTCTGGCGCTGCTGGCAGATGCCGGCCACATGTTCACCGACTCGGCAGGCCTGCTGATTGCGCTCATCGCCGCATCATTGGCGTTGAAGCCAGCCACGCTGACGCGCACCTGGGGTTACAAGCGTGCCGAAATCATCGCCGCCGCCGGACAAGCGGCCCTGCTGCTCGCGGTCGGCGGCTTCGTCATCGTTGAAGGCATCCGCCGGTTCTTCGAGCCCCCGGAAATTGGGGAGTCCACGATGCTTTGGTTCGGCATCATCGGGCTGGCCGGCAACGCGATCGGCCTCCTGATCCTCGCTTCCGGACGGAACCACAACTTCAACATGAAGGCGGCCTTCCTGGAGGTGCTCAACGACGCCCTCGGGTCCGTGGCCGTCATCGCGGCAGCCATCATTATCGCCCTGACCGGCTGGCTTCAGGCAGATGCCCTCGTGTCGTTGCTCATCGGCGTCCTGATCATCCCGCGCACACTTAAACTGCTCCGTGACACCGTGAACGTGCTCATGGAATCCACCCCCAAGGGATTGGACCTGGCCAAGGTGCGCGAGCACATCCTGGCGCTGCCCCACGTCATCGACGTCCACGACCTCCACGCCACCCTGGTGGCCTCCGGAACGCCGGTCCTCTCCGCTCACGTCACCGTGGAGGACAACTGCATGACCGACGGGCATGCCGCCACGATCCTGGCAGATCTGCAGGGCTGCGTGGCCCAGCACTTCGACATCAGCGTCGAACACTCCACCTTCCAAATAGAGCCAGCCGCCCACCGCGACCAGGAAAGCATCCACCACTGATGAGCAAAACCAAAACCTCTCCCCCACCCGTGGACACCGCGAAGAAGGCCCGGGTCTTCATTTGGGTCCTGCTGGCCGTCCTCGTCGCCGTTGGCGTGATCTGGTACACGGTCTTTACGCTGAACAAGCCAGCCCCCGCGGCCCCGACGCCGGTCGCGGAAGCCCAACTGGTCCGCGAAGACAGCCACCGCGTCACCTCCCCGGCCACCGAAAAAGCCCAGCTCGTTGAATTCCTGGACTTCGAATGCGAAGCATGCCTTGCCGCTCAACCCGTGGTCGAGGAACTGAAGAAGGAATTCGGGGACCGGATCACCTTCGTCAACCGCTACTTCCCGTTGCCTGCGCACCGTAATTCAGCCACCGCCGCTCTTGCCGTCGAAGCCGCAGCCCAGCAGGGCAAATACGAACAAATGTATGCCAAAATGTTCGAAACCCAGCCGCAATGGGGCGAGAAGACCGAATCTCAGGCGCCACTGTTCCGCACGTTCGCTGAAGAACTCGGTCTGGACCTGACCGCGTACGACGCGGCAGTGGCCGATGACAAGACCAAGGAACGGATCAAGAAGGACATCGCAGATGGCACCGCCCTGGGCGTCAAGGGCACGCCGACGTTCTTCCTGAACGGGAAAATGCTCACCCTTGAGACCAAGGAGCAATTCCGTCAACTGCTCGCGGACGCCGCCAAATAACAGGCTGTCCCGGGACAGATACTTCGCCGTGGGCGTTGCCCGCCCCCATCCTTCTACGTAACGTAAAAGGAACCCCTCTCTTGAAAGGAACGGTGTGCGATGAGTGCTGTGCGTGCACCGTTCCGCATTCCGCGGGCCGCGGCTGTTGCGGCCGCCGTCCTGGCCCTGGCCGCAACGGCACACTTGCTGGCCGGAGGTGAACTGCCTGCTTTCCCGGTCATGACAGCGCTGACAGCCGTTGTCGGCCTTTCGGCGATCATGCTGGCCGGCAGAAAGATGACGGCCCCCCTTCTGGCCGTATATCTGGGAGCATCCCAGGCTGCACTGCACCTGGCGTTCTCAGCCTTGGCAGGCGCGGGAACGCCCAACCCCGGTTTGGCCCACCACCCTGGGATGGCAGCCGGCCCGGGCGCCGGTGTCGGGGTTGTCCCTCATGAGCATCTCAGCGCGGACAGCAGCCCCGGAATGCTCGGAATGCATGTGGTCGCAATCCTCGCCACCGCTCTTCTGATGGCGCGGGGCGAGTCGGCTTTGTGGGCCTTGGCCGCCTGGCTGCGGCCCCTGTTGGGCCTGCTCAAACCAACCGAACTCCGGGCATATCCCTGCATGCCGGTCACTGCCATGGAGACCATCCATCTGCGAAGGAACGGGCTTGCACGGCCACCGGCCCGGGGGCCGCCCCGGAACGTTTCCGCCGCCACGACACTCCAGGCATTGGCTTAGGGTGCCACCGGCGCGCACCGAGCACATTGAACCTTTCTCAACGAGCAGAATCGCAGAATTCACCATGAATCCCCTCAACAACAAGCGGCGCGTCCGCATCCGCCTGGCGCTTGCCGCGGCCATCCTCATCCCGGCCTTCGCGGCGGGGCCGGCAATGGCCCACGACGCCCTGGAATCCACGGTCCCGGCCAAGGACGCCACCGTCACCACAGCCCCGGGTGCCGTTTCCCTGACGCTCTCGGAACCGCCCATGGATGCCACGCAGCTCAATCTCAGCGTCATCACCGTGACCGATGAGACGGGCAAGACACTCAGTGACGGCAAGGTTACCGTGGACGGCCCGACCATCTCCACGGCCATAGCCGGTGGGAGCAACGGGGTGTACAAGGTCCTCTGGCGGACGGTTTCCTCCGATGGGCATCCCATCGAAGGCAACTATGCCTTCACCGTCCAGGACCCCGCCCAAGCCGTCACTGCTACGCCATCTGCGACGCCAACCCCGGCCGCGAGCACTGCTTCCAGCGCTGCCGCACCGGCTGCACAAACGGCGCCGGAGCAAATTAAACCCAACGATGACAACGCACCCATCGCCGTCGGAATCGCGGCCGCGATCCTGGCTGTCGCAGCCGCTGTCTTCTTCCTTGCACGCAAGCGCAGAGACAAGACCTCGGGAGCGTAGCAGAACCGGCAAACCAGCGAGCATTCCGCCTCGCCCGTCGGCTCCGGGGTAGCGTGCCCGGAGCCGACGGGCCCGGATGCGCTACCGTGCCGCGGCAACGGAGCGTCGATCGGACAGCAAACGTGAGGTCCAACCCGCGATGGTGCCGAAAACCATGACGGCCAAGGCCGCCATACCAAGATAGAACAGCACCGTCGGAAGGCTGGACGGTGACGACGAACCGTCCACAGCAGCCATGATGCTCAGCCAGTAGGCCACGGTTGCGATTACCCACAGCGCACCGGCCGCCGTTGTCAGCCAGGACCAGCGCGAAAACCAGGACTGGCCCCGCCGGTAAGAGAGGGCAATGGCGACAGCCACGACACCGGCCGCAGCAATCAGCTGAAGGCCAAAGAGGTATGGGCCAGCAACCAGCCCCACCGGAATGCAAAGGCCGCCGATGAGCACGAGACGACGGGCGCCCAGCGGCATCTTGGCGGCATCCGCGGGATTCACCGATTGGCTTGTGTCGGGGTTTGAAAGCATTGGTTCGGGGGCTCCTTGAAGAGTGGGTACTGCGGGATCATTTCGTAATAGCGGCGGGACCGGCCGTGCACAGAAAGCCGTGCACCAAGACAGGGGCAGGCCGGGCGCCCCGCCTTGATGTTCCGCAGTACCTGGATCATCATCAATGACGGCTGAGGCGACAGTCGGCAGCACCATCAGACGACCACCACGGGGCTCTTGGTGCGCGCTATCACATTCGGGCCAAGACCATTGGTACGAAGAAGCCTCACAACTGCCGTGGGAATATCAGAGACTGATTCTAGCAACAGCTTATGAACATATGTTCATACGCGCGGGATTGCCGGCCACCCGGCTCCGCACTGATAGCACTGCCTATGGGTTGGTCTTGGCGTTTGCCGAACGATATGGAATCGGGCCCGGCCGGATCACCATCGCCCAGCCCCGGAGGAAGTGGCCAGAGCGCCTAGTCCTCCGGTCGTGGCCTCGGGGAAAGGACGGTCCCGAGGATCATGACTGCTACGCCGGTGGTGACGAATACATCGGCGAGGTTGAAGGTGGGGAACCAACCGCTGTGCAGGTAGTCCACCACCCCCTGCCCGTCCAGCCGGTCGATGAAGTTTCCGGTGGCTCCTCCAAGCAACAGGGCCGCACCTGTCCGGGAGAGCAGGGACATGCCGGGCGCTGCGGCGAGCAGGAACCAGAGCAGGGCGGCCAGGATCACCCCCGTGCCGGCGATGACGGCCCAGGCTGGCAGGCCCGCGCCCATGCTGAAAGCGACACCGCGGTTGTAGACCAGCCGGATGTTAATCGGCCCGACGTCATTGGTTGCACCCGCAGAGAGAACGGCCTCGGCCACGGCCTTGACGATAAGATCCGCGGCCGCCAGGGCGGCCGCAACAACAACCAGCAGGACCCGGATCCGCCGCGAGGTCCGGTTCGCGGGGCCCGGCGTGGCCTTGGCTGTTGATGTGGGTTCGACACTCATGATGCTGGTTCCAAAGCCGGGACCGGCTGGGCAGTCTTGAGCACGGTTCTGCGGCTGATCCGTCCCGCCCTGACGCCGTTGGCGATCACGACGATTTCGGCCAGTTCATGGATCAGGACCACCGCGGCCAGACCGAGCGCACCGACCAGCGCCAGCGGGATGAGCACAGTGATCAGCAGCAGGGACAGCCCGACGTTTTGGAGCATGATGGACCGGGTGCGGCGGGCGTGACCGAGGACCTGGGGCAGGTGGTTCAGGTCCTCACCCATCAGGGCGATATCGGCGGTCTCGATCGCGACGTCGGTGCCCATGGCACCCATGGCAATGCCGGTGTCGGCGGTCGCCAGCGCGGGTGCGTCGTTGACACCGTCGCCGACCATCGCGGTCGGGGCACGGCCTTGGAGGGTACGGATGATGTCCGCCTTGTCTTCGGGGCGCAGGTCGGCGTGGACCTCGGTGATGCCTGCTTCCTTGCCCAAGGCGTTGGCGGTGATCGTGTTATCACCGGTGAGCATGGCGGTGGTGTAACCGGAGGCAGTGAGGCGGGCGATGACCTCCCGGGCCTCGGGGCGCAGCTCGTCGCGGACCGCGATGGCGCCGATGACCTGTCCGTCGTCTTCGATCAGAACGGCGGTTGCGCCGGCCTGTTGCATTCGCCGCACTTCGTCGGCCAAGGGTTCGGCGTCGATCCAGCCCGGCCTGCCGAGACGCACCGTCCTGCCTTCAAACAGGCCTGTCAGGCCTGCGCCGGGGACGGCGTCGACATCGGTGACCGGTGCCCGGTCCACGGCCGCGGCGAGGATGGCTCGGGCGAGCGGGTGTTCACTGCGGGCCTCCAGACCGGCCGCGAGAGAAAGAACCTGCTCTTTGGTGGACGTTCCGGTGGTGGCAACGTCGATCACGGCTGGCTTGTTGCGGGTCAGGGTTCCGGTCTTGTCCAATGCGATGGTGCGGATCTTGCCGAGGGTTTCCAATGCTCCGCCGCCCTTGATGAGTACGCCCATGCGGCTGGCCGCTCCGACGGATGCGACAACGGTGACGGGCACGGAGATGGCCAGGGCGCAGGGTGAGGCGGCAACAAGCACAACCAGGGCGCGTTCGAACCACAGCAGCGGTTCCCCGACGATGAAGCCGAAACCGATGATCAGGGCAGCGGCGATCAGAATACCTGGAACGAGTTTGCTGGCGATGGAGTCAGCCAGTCGCTGGCCCGGGCCCTTGCGGGACTGCTCGGCTTCGACGATGTGCACGATCCTGGCGAGTGAGTTGTTCTCGGCGGTGCTGGTCACTTCGACCTCAAGCGGGCCGGTACCGTTGATCGACCCGGCCCAGACCTCGCTGCCCGGGCCAACCTCAACGGGCACGGACTCGCCGGTCAGCGCTGAAGTGTCTACGGAAGTGCGCCCGGTCAGGATCCTGCCGTCGGTGGCCAGGCGTTCCCCGGGCCGGACGACCATTCGGTCCCCAAGGACCAGAGCCGCAGGATCGACCGTGACCTCTTCGCCGTTGTGTATGACGGTCGCTTCGGCGGGTACCAGGTCCAGCAGTGCCCGCAGGCCGCGGCGGGTTTTCGCCAGCGAGTATTCCTCCAGGCCTTCGGAGATGGCATAGAGGAAGGCCAACATGGCCGCTTCCTCGTACTGGCCCAGCGCGACCGCACCGGCCGCGGCAATCGTCATCAAAGTGCCGACGCCGATTTTGCCCTTAAGCAGGCGGCGGAGGGTGGACGGAACGAACGTCCATGCGGCAACCAGCAGTGCGGCGATCTCCAGAGGAAGTGTCAGCCACTGCGGTGCGCCGGCCAGGGACGCGATCCACGCCGCAAGGAGCAGGGCACCGGAAACGGCGGCCGCGCGGACCTCCCGGACCTGCCAGAATCCTACGGCCTCCTCGGTTTCCTCGGTCTCGCCTGTCCCGGGCTTTTCGTCGCTGCAACCGCAGGCGTCACTCATCGGGCCACCTCCGTCGTCTGCACTGTGCCGGTGCTGCCAATGCCATAGTTCGGGCAGAGACTGACCGCGTTGCCGGTAGCTGCCAGCAGGACCTCCGCCTGGGCGAGCATGTCCATCAGCTCCGGACGCGAGAGCGAGTAATAGACGCTGCGGCCCTGCATACGACCCTCCACCAGACCACAGTCACGCAAGCACGCCACATGGGCAGAGACCGTGGATTGGGCCAGGCCCAGCTCCCCGGTCAGGTCACCCACCCTCACCTCTCCCCCGGCCATCCGCTTCACGATGCTCAAGCGGGTCGGATCACTGAGAGAATGGAACAGGGCCGCCGCGGGGTCCAGCGGGGCGCATGGATCAGGCGAGAATGCATCATCAATCGTCATACAACGATGATAGCGTCAACTTTGGATGTCATCGACCTTGGGTGTTCGAACGAGCCTTGCTCCGGAAGCCAGTCCAAGTGCCTTTGCCCTGATGCAATAGCGGCGAAGTGCTGGCTGTCGTTGGCCTGGAGCCGGGGACCCGTGAGGCTGACGGAGCGGGGAACTCCAGCCCTGGTAGGCGGGAAGCCTTGCCGTGTGCACGCCGGCCCCCTACACTCCTGCCAAGGGTTACTTGATGATGTGCTTCGACCTCTTGGTCTACAAGGTCGATAGTGGATCCGGTCTGGTTCTTCTTCATGACCACCCAAAGGACAAGGACCCGGGAGTTTCTAACTGAAGATTCTTGGTTTGACCCTGGCTGGGGAGCGGCAAGCAGGGACCGTGCGGCAAGCACGGATCCATACTCGCAACAGGCGTACCACTCCCAGGAGTTCCGATGCCCGGTCATTCAGCCACCCGGCCGCAGTCACCCTTGAAGGGATTCATCACGCCCTTGGTGATTGCCGTGATGGCAGCCCTGCTGCCCCTTACCGCCCCGACAGCCCTCGCTGCGGGACCCTGCGAGCCCGTAGTGAACCCTGTTGTCTGTGAAAACTCCAAGCCCGGAAGTCCGCCATCGGAGTGGGACATTTCCGGCCCCGGTGACGACAGCATCCAAGGTTTCTCCACCGAGATCAGCGTCAATGCGGGCCAGCCCATTCGCTTTAAGATCGATACCAGCGCGTCCAGCTACACCATCGCGATCTACCGGACCGGCTGGTATGGCGGTAACGGTGCCCGGAAGATCGCTGACGTGACGCCGTCCGCGTTCCGGCAGAACCAGCCGCAGTGCCTCAATGACCTCACCACGGGGTTGTATGACTGCGGCACGTGGGCGGTGTCCGCAACGTGGCAGGTTCCCGCCTCCGCGGTCTCAGGTATCTACATCGCCCTGCTGACCCGGCCCGATACCGGCGGGCAAAGCCACATCACCTTCATCGTCCGCTCCGACGGCAGCCGTTCCGACGTTGTTTTCCAAACCTCCGATCCCTCCTGGCAGGCCTACAACTCCTACGGTGGCTCGGACTTCTACCAAGGGCCCAACGGACGCGCCTACAAGGTCAGCTACAACCGCCCGGTAGCAACCCGCGGCGGTCCCGGCGGCCGGGACTTCTACTTCTCCAACGAGTACCCGATGGTGCGTTTCCTGGAACAAAACGGCTACGATGTCAGCTATATCAGCGGGCTCGATACCGACGGCAACGGTGCTCAACTGTTGAACCACAAGGTCTTCCTTTCCGTCGGGCACGACGAGTACTGGTCCGGCCCCCAACGGGCCAACATCACCGCCGCCCGTGACGCGGGCGTGAACCTGCAGTTCCTCTCCGGCAACGAGGGGTATTGGCGCACCCGCTTCGAACCCTCCCCGGTGGATGGTGGTGTGGGACGGACGCTGACCTCCTACAAGGAAACCTGGGCCAACGAAAAAATCGACCCCAGTCCCCAATGGACCGGAACCTGGCGGGACCCGCGGTTCGCGGCCCAGACCAATGGCGGCGGATTGCCCGAAAACGCGCTGACCGGAACCATTTACATGTCCAACTACTCCGACCTGCCGGTGACCGTCAATTCGGAGGAAGGCAAAACCAGGCTCTGGCGGAACACCTCCCTGTCCTCGTTGTCGCCCGGATCCTCCGCGGCGTTGGCGCCCCACACGGTGGGATACGAGTCCGACGAGGACCTTGACAACGGATTCCGCCCACCGGGTTTGGTGCGCCTGTCCACCACCGTCGGGGACGTGCCCCAGTATCTTCAGGATTTCGGAAACACCGTCCTGCCCGGCACGACAACCCACCACTTGACCCTTTACCGTGCCCCCAGCGGTGCCTTGGTGTTCTCCGCCGGCAGCGTCCAGTGGACCTGGGGCCTGGACGAAGTGCATGACGGCGACGGCGCACCGGCCGATCCGCGGATGCGGCAGGCCCAGGTCAACCTCTTGGCCGATATGGGGGCCCAGCCCGCCACCCGCGCTGCCGGGCTGATCGCTGCCGTCCCAAGCACCGACCGGGCCGCGCCCATCGCGGCCATTACTGCCCCGGCCAACGGCGCCACTGTGCCGCATGGCACCAGCGTCATCGTGACCGGAACCGCCGCCGACACCGGCGGGGTGGTGGCCGGTGTCGAGGTTTCCACCGACGGCGGCAGCACATGGCACCCGGCCGTGGGCAAGCAAAACTGGACCTACACCTATATCCAGAAGGGCTTCGAGACCGCCACCATCCAAGCCAGGGCCATTGATGACAGCGCCAACATCGGCGCAGCCGCCAGCAGGAACCTGCTCCTGAGCGGACCCTACAGCGTCTTCGGCCAAACCGTTCCGACAGTGCAGGATTCCGGTGACGGCGGCAGCTACGAAATGGGCGTGCGCTTCACCCCCACCGTGGACGGTTTTATCACCGGGGTGCGCTTCTACAAGAGCGCCGCCAACACCGGTACGCACACCGGGTCCCTGTGGAGCTCCACCGGAGAGCGTCTTGCCACGGCGACGTTCACCAACGAGACCACCTCCGGATGGCAGTCCGTGCTGTTCAGCCAAGCCGTCCCGGTGGCGGCAGGCCAGAAGTACACGGTGTCCTACTGGGCGCCCAACGGCCGATACTCCATCCAGAATTTCCAATGGGCTAGCTTTGGGTCCTCCGACGCGCCGTTGAAGGTGGCCGGGGGTTTCGGGGCCGAGCCTGCCGGTGTCTATGCCACCTCCTCCGCGTTCCCGACCTCGAGCTATAACGGCGGCAACTACTTCGCCGATGCCCTGTTCAGCACGGTGGACAGCAGCCCCATGACGGTAACCGGGCACACACCGTTCCCGTCCTCGTCCAGCGTCTCCGTGGACACCAAGGTCAGTGCCGTGTTCTCCAAGCCCGTCACTGCCTCCAGCGTCCAGCTGACGCTTCAGTCCCCCGACGGCCCGGTGGCCGGTACGACGGCGTACGACCCCGCCACGCGGCGGGCGACCTTTACACCAACAAGCGCACTGGCGTTCAGCACCCAGTACACGGCCACCCTCGCCGGGGCGGACACCTTGGGCGGTCCGGTCACAGCCGGTGGAACCTGGTCGTTCGCGACCGCGGCGACACTGCCGGTTCCCGGGTCCTGCCCGTGCAGCCTCTTTGACGACTCCGTCACCCCGGGCATTGCTGAGATTCGGGACGGCGTCCCATTGACGCTGGGCGTCCGGTTCTCCAGCGTTTCAGCCGGGGAAGTCGTGGGCATGCGTTTCTACAAGTCGACCGGCAACACGGGCACCCACAACGGCGCCCTGTACACGGCCGCCGGACAGCAGCTGGCAACTGTCGCGTTCACCAATGAGAGCGCCTCCGGATGGCAGACGGCGATGTTTAGCCAACCAATCCAGATGGCCGCAAACACGGACTACATCGTGGCCTACAAGTCACTGACCGGCACCTACTCAGCCACTACCAACGGGTTCGGATCCGGCATGAGCGTCGGACCACTGCGAACAACTTCGGACGCCGGCGCGTACACGTACAGCGGAGACTTCCCGGGGTCACGTTCGAACGCCAGCTACCTCGTGGACGTCATCGTCAGGGTTCCACCGCCGGCTTTCACTCCAACAGGGCAGTCCCCGCTTCCCGGGGCGTCCAGCGTTGCACTGGACAGCCAGATCAGTGCCGTACTGTCCGAACCGGCCGAAGCCTCCAGCGTGAACCTGACGGTAAAAGACGCAGGCGGAACCATCGCGGCCGGATCCACCAGCTACGATACCCAAACCCGGAAGGTCACGTTCACTCCCACCGGGCCGCTTGCGGCCGGGACGTCCTACACGGCCACCGTCACGGCAACCGCGGTATCCCGGCAACCACTGAGCGACGCTACTTGGACCTTCAGCACCGTCCCTGTCCCCAGGACACCGGGGACATGCCCGTGCACCCTGTACCAGGACACCGTGGCGCCGGGCACGCCCGACGCCAACGACGGCGTGCCGCTGTCCCTGGGCGTCCGGTTCGCCAGCGACACTGCAGGGGAGATCACCGGCGTTCGGTTCTACAAGGCCGCCGGCAACACCGGGACACATACCGGCTCGGTGTATACGGCCGGCGGGCAGCTCCTGGCCTCCGTCACCTTCACCAATGAGTCCAGTTCCGGCTGGCAAACAGCAACGTTCAACCAGCCGGTGAACATCAACGCCAACACCGAGTATGTGGTGGCCTACAAGTCCCCGGGCGGCCACTACTCCTACACGGCTGGCGGATTCGGAAACGGGTTCACCAGCGGGCCGCTGCGGACAGCACCCGATTCCGGGGCGTTCGCCTACAACAATGACTTCCCCAACTCACCCTCCACGGCAAGTTACCTTGTGGACCTGGTGTTCATGGCTGCGGTGCCGCCGCTGACGATAACTGACCGGTCCCCTGCGCCCGACGCCACGGGCGTGCCCGTCAACGTCAAACCAACGCTCACACTCTCGTCCGCCATCAAGCCAGGTGCCTCGTTCGCGCTGGCGGCGAACGAGGCACCCCTTGCCGGCAGCACTGCCTTGTCCACCGACGGCCGCGCCCTAACCTTCACCCCGGGAGCTCCTCTGCCGGGCAACACAGCGATCTCCGTCAGCGTCAGCAACATCGAATCCCAGCAGGGCCAGAGGCTGCCGACCACCACCTGGCAGTTCGCCACTACCGACCCTGATGCCCAGCAATCATCCATCTTCGGTGAGCTTCAACCGCAGACAGCATCCTCCGATGACGCGTCATCTGTTGAGCTGGGAACGGCGTTCACGGTCTCCGAGGCCGGCCATGTCACTGGCATCCGGTTCTACAAGGGAACCGGAAATACCGGAACCCATGTGGGTTCCTTCTGGAACGCTGCTGGTACGCGGCTGGCTCAGGTGACGTTCTCGAACGAAACAGCAACTGGCTGGCAAACCGCGATGCTGTCCTCCCCTGTAGCCGTAGCTCCGGGGGAAACGTACGTCGTGTCCTATCTGGCGCCCAACGGCCGCTACGCCTACACTCCTGCGTTCTTCGCCCAAACCTGGGTCAGTGGGGTGTTCACCGCCGCCGGCCCTGACAACGGCCGCTATCTGTACGGTACCGGCGGTGCGGCGCCAACGAACTCATGGAACTCCACGAACTACTTCGTCGATGTCCTCTACTCGGCCACCACCACGCCAGCGCAGGCGGCGCCCGCACCGACGCCCACGCCTACACCGACCGCAACGCCGGCCCCATCCGGAACAGCGACAGCGAGCCCCTCACCAAGTCCTGCCCCCAGTCCGTCACCCAGCCCCTCGCCGAGTCCGACAGGGTCCGGCCGGCTGCTATGCGGATTACTGGGAACCTGCTGACGTGTGGGGCGCTCTTTAAGGCTGCTGACGTCCGTCCGCTCCCCGGGTTCTTGGGCCGGACGTCAGCGGACCACGCTGGGCGACCACGCGTGTTCGATGAAGAGGCTCGGCTGGGACGCGGGATCGGTCGGCAGTTTCCAAATGTTGCTGTCACCTTCGGTGTCCTCGTCAGCCAGGCCGTAGAGCAGGTTTTGATTATCCAACCATTCGATCTGGTCATCGACGCTGCGCTTTTCCGGGAGCACCGTGTCCGCGCCGGTCGCCAGGTCAAGAAGGGCGACGTTCCAGTGAGCGGTCAGCGGACCGCCAACATTCTTCTTGTACGCGATCCGGGTGCCGTCGGGCGATATGGAGGGGCACTCGACGTTGTCCCGAACGGCTGTCAGGGTCTTATCTGTCAGGCTTCCCCGGACGAGCCAGATACGCCCAGACGAGGCTGCGGTGGCATAGAAGATATCGCTCTGGTCTGGTGCGAAAGTGACGCCCCAGATGTTCCGGTCGCTGGCCAGCAGGCGTTCTCCGTTCACGATGAGGGCGAAGTCTTCGAGGTTTCCCGTGCCGCCGCCGGGCACAGTGATTTCGGTTGCTGTGGAAAACCCGGCTTGCGTGTATGAGTGCCCCGAGACGAACACCGTGGTGGCGATCATGGGACCGTCCGGACTGATGCGTGTCCTGCTCGGAATGCCAGGGACAGGCCACGCCCGCTCCTGCTGCCAGTCACGGTTCAGGACTGACGCTTCGTACGTAGTCACCAACCCACGGTTGGACTTTAGACAGACCACCATGGCGGAGGTGCCATAGACACGTTCGCACGCCTGATCACTGACAGCACGTGTGCCACCCGGAGCCGACAGCGGTACCGTGGCTGCATTGCCATACCCCTGCCCGGCGGCTGTGTTCCTGAACAGGACGAAAGGAACCTCGGGGAGAGATCGGCCTGCGGTGACCCCCACGGATGAGGCGGCCGTGCGGCTCTCCTCAAAGCGCTGGTACGCTCCCACCGCGTAGATCGAGGCTCCGGCAAGAACCAGCACAGTTACGGTCAGGAGAATTCCCCACCGCAACCTCCCGCCTGCAGTGGTGCCGGTTCCTGCGTTCGTGCTATTCATGGAGGCGTTTGACGTAATCAGCCATTCCTGGCACGGTGAACGCCACAACACCCAGGGCGGGTGCGTAGATGATCCCCTTGTCGATCAACGATGCGCGGGTCATGGTCATGGAGCTTTGCTTCTTTTTCGCCCGGTCAGCGAGGTCAGCTGTGCTGGATCCGTCATCACCGTCGATGGCCATCAGGCGCAGGAAGTCTTTCTCAGCTTTCGAGGCGCGTTTCCAGCGTGAGGGGAAGAACCCTTGGTCCAGCTGTGCGCGGCCGATTTCCACCGCGATTTTGGCGTCGTCGAAGGTTACGGTTTTCTCCGGGGCTGTTTCCCATGCGGCGTATCCGTATTCCTGCAGGAAGTATGGGTACGCCCCCGATGCGCTCAGGAGGAGGTCTTTGGCTTCGGGTACGAATGACGCCCCATAGCGTTGGGCCGGGGCGACCAGGGCCGCCTCGGCGGCCTCCCTCGACAACGCTCCGATGCTGCGGTAATTGAAGATCCTCTCTGCGTAGGAGCGCGCTTCACTCAGTACCGAGGGCAAGTTGGGCAGTCCCGCCCCGGCAATGTAGAAAGGCCATTCGCGTTGGCCGGCCAGATGCTGGGCACTGAGGAGGGCAGCGATGAGTCCGTCGTCCAGATCCTGCATTTCATCGATGACGAAAATCAGGCCCGATCGCTTCTCCGCCAGTGCCAAGCAGAGGTCCTCAATCAGTTCTTCCAGGTCCACTTCAATCGATCCGGAGTCAGCGCGACCGTGATTGAGGTTCACACCGATATCGATCCCGGTCACGCCCAATTTCGCTGAAAAGGATGCGATGCTGCCAAGCGCCGCCAAGAGTCGTTCCCCTGCGCCGCGGCGGTTCAGCTTCCGCCCGGCCTGCAGCAGGTTCCGGGCGAGCTTGGCCCGTACAGCCTCGGGACCTCCCTCGGCATCCCTGCCTTCGAGGAAGACGACCATGAACTCCGCATGTTCGGCCTGACGCCGAAACTCGTTCAACAGAACCGTTTTGCCCACCCCACGCAGCCCGTGCAGAACGATCCCCCGGTCAGGCCTTCGCTGACGGGTCTTGGCCAACAGCAGGTCGAAGGCATCGATCTCGCTCTGGCGCCCGACCAGCTCGAAAGGCCGTCGGCCCGAACCGGGCGAGTAAGGATTCAAAGCGCTTTCCATATCAAGAACTATAAAGGGGTATCCAATATTTTGGATACCCCTTTATAGTCACGGATACTTTGAGATGAGCGTCATTGGTTATATTCGAAGAGCCTAGCCAGTCCGACGTTCAGGTGCTGTTCTTTCAATTGCCAGGAACCTAGCCCGTGGCCAGACCGCCAATAGCCTGCACTTTGCCGTCGCGAAGACGGTGGGTTTGATGCAGATTTGCCAGCTGCTTCGGGTCGCTGAGCAAGTCATCGGGTACGTCCACAATCTGACTGGTTTGTCCTTCAAGGGGCAGCAGCTCGTGCCAGAGCGCTGGTCCCTCTCCGTCAGAGGACTCCACCGGGCCCGGCGCCGGACCAATGGCGATAATCACGCCGCGCTCGTCGCTGATGACCGTACATTCCATGGTGGCCCCTTAGCGCAATGCTGTAATGAGGAGGCGATAGCTGCTGCCATACGAGGCTTCTGCCCGCAGATCAGCAAAGTAGGTGAGCCGATCGCGACTTTGGCTGAATCCGTTACTGAGGGTCGTCACCCCGCCGGTCGAGACCACGATTGAAGGTGGCATCGCGACAGCCAGGATGGCAGGACCAAACGCGCGATCTTCCCACCAGAACGAGTGGCGGACGGTCTGCCCCGGAGCAATGTAATTGCTCAGAATCCCGCCCGGTGGAAGAAACCATTGATTCATAGCGCAACCCCCTGGACTGAGCCCTGTCATGTGGAACGGGAGGAACAATAGTTAGACCTTGGCACTGTGCGCTGCAGCTGGCAAGACCCAGACGCTCATCCCCCGGCCATGTACGGACTACTTCGTGCCGGTCTCCATGTTCTGGCGTCCGTTCTTGGCGATGCCAAGGACGGCATCGAAGGCCACGAAAATGAGCAGGCTGATGCCCAGCAAGGGAAGAATGAAAACCCTGCCCGGTCGGTCCCGGGCAGGGTTTCCCTTTGTCTTCAGGCGCTGGTGGCGTCCTGTACTTCGCCGACGAGTTCTTCGATGATGTCTTCAAGGAACAGCACGCCCGTGGTGTTGCCCTCCGCATCGAAGACCCGGGCGACGTGGGAGCCACTGCGGCGCATCGCGGCCAGGGCGTCTTCAAGGTCGCTGCCGCTGAATGCTGAGGCGAGGCGGCGGATCCTCTTGGTCGGAACGGACGTGGTGAACTTATCCCCGGATGTCAGATCCATGACGTCCTTGAGGTGCAGATACCCGGAAGGGGCGCCGTCGTCATCGGTGAGGATGTAGCGGGAGTAGCCGTGTTCTGCCACCGCGCGCTGGATGTCAGCCGGTGTCGCGGACGCGGGCAGCAGCACCATCTCGTCGATGGGCACCTCCACGTCGGCAACCTTTTTGGCGGTGAACTCGAATGCCGCGGTGAGAGTGCCGGTGGTGTCGCTGAGCATGCCGTCACGTGTTGATTGCTCCACGATATTGGCTACTTCATCCAGGGTGTATGCGCTGGTTGCTTCGTCCTTCGGCGTCACCTTGCAGAGGCGGAGGATGGAGTTGGCGATCCCGTTCAGCGTCCAGATCACTGGCCTGACCATTTTGGAGACCAGCACCAGAGGCGGTGCAAGGATCAGGGCAGCACGGGTTGGAACGGAGAACGAGATGTTCTTCGGGACCATTTCGCCGAGAACCACGTGCAGGAACGTCACCAGCAGCAACGCCATCACGAAGGCAATGATGCCGACTGCCTCGCCGGAGAGCGAAGTCAGGCCCAGCGGGATCTCAAGCAGGTGGTGGATGGCTGGTTCGGAGACGTTGAGAATCACCAGGGAACATACGGTGATGCCCAGCTGGCTGGTCGCCAGCATAAGTGTTGCGTGTTCCATAGCCCACAGTGTGGTCTTCGCAGCCTTGCTGCCGGCCTCGGCCTTGGGTTCAATCTGTGACCGGCGGGCGGAGATGACGGCAAACTCGGCGCCGACGAAGAAGGCGTTGACGACCAGCAGCACGATGAGCCAGATGATGCCGGGAAGGTATTCACTCATGGGTTAGCTCCTGCGTGAGGTTGTCGACGATGCGATCGTGGGCGCTCTTGGGAGCTTCCCCGGTCTCATCCGGTGTGAAGCGCAACCGCTCCACGTGGGTGCCGACGACGCGTTCAACGCGCAAGCTTCCCCCGCTAACAGCCACCTCGTCCCCAAGTTCAGGGATGCGGTCCAGTTGGTCGGTGACAAAGCCGGCAAGGGTGTCGTATTCCTCGCCGTCCGGAACAATGACGCCGGTCCGGTCCAGCAGTTCGTCCGGCCGTAGGGAAGCATCGAAGGTGATGGACCGTCCGGTTCTGACCACGCCTACGCGTGCCCGGTCGTGTTCGTCCTCGAGCTCGCCGACGATTTCTTCCACCAGGTCCTCGAGGGTGACGATTCCGGCCGTTCCTCCGTGTTCGTCCGAGACGATGGCCACTTGCAGGCCCTGTTTGCGCAGCAGCGGGAGCAGGGTGTCAACGCCCACGGACTCTGGAACACGCAGCGGTTTGGACATGAGGACGGAAGCCGTGATGGCGTTGCGGTCTGCCAGAGCAACAGCGAAGGCCTGCTTCACGTGCAGCACACCCAGAACGTCGTCGCGGTCTTCACCGATGACCGGGAAGCGGGAGTAGCCAGTGGCCGTTGCAAGGCTCAGTATGTCGTCTGCCGTCTCACCGCCGTGCACTGCGGCCATCCTGACCCGCGGCGTCATGACATCGGCCGCTGAGTGTTCCGCGAAGCGCAGCGTGCGGTGGAGCAGGACCGCATGGTCAAGATCCAGCGAACCTTCCAAAGCTGAGCGGCGGACCAGAGAGCTGAGCTCCTCAGCACTGCGTGCCCCGGAGAGCTCTTCCTTGGGCTCAATGCCAAAAGAGCGAATGATTTGGTTCGCAGTGTTGTTGAACAGCAGGATCACCGGCTTGAACACGGCAGTGAACATCGTCTGGAACGGGACCACGACCTTGGCAGTTGCCAACGGCAACGCCAGTGCAAAGTTCTTGGGTACGAGCTCGCCGATAACCATCGAGAATACCGTCGCCAGGAAAATGCCTGCCACCGCCCCGATACCCGGCACGATGGCTTCCGGTAGGCCTATGGAGAGAAGCGGGCCCCTGAGCATACTGCTGATGGCAGGTTCAAACGTGTAACCGGTCAACAGCGTGGTTAGTGTAATGCCGAGCTGGGCACCTGAGAGGTGCGTTGACGTTATTTTCAGCGCCTTGATGGTGGGTGCGAGGCGTTTCTCACCACGGCTTTGCCGGGCCTCAAGGTCGCTGCGGTCAAGATTAACCAGAGCGAACTCTGAAGCTACGAAGAATCCGGTACCGACCGTCAGGACAAGGCCGACACCCAACATGATCCATTCATACATTCGGGCGCCCCTCTCCCTTGGTGACCGGAGAACCGGTCAAAAGATCGAGGGGCCTGGGCATATGTGAAGGAGGGTCATCCATAGTGCAATCAATTCTACCGGGTGCCTAATGACGACTTATCCGGTAGGTTGCGGCTTTGCAGCGAGCCTTATCGCAGCTCGTATCGCCATCGATGCATCACCGATAACGTTCCGCTGCTTTGGGGATTCAGAGGGCTGGGTGAAAATCTCAGGCTGACGATCGTGGGCGCAACGCAACCCATAGGGCACATCTGCGGCATATATAGGCAGGTTCTGCGCCGAGGGCGTGGAGCTTCTCCCGTTTCAGAGAGCGGCCACAGCAGGAGCACCGAAGTTCCAAATCAGATGCCATGAAGACTCCTTACCTCAAATAATTGGTCGGGATTCCGGAGAGCCATCGGGGTGCGGTAGCTCCTGCACGCCAGATCACCGTTAGGACTCCCCGCCCGGGGCAGATCCCAGTTCCGTCGGCTGCAGACTTGGCAACGGGCATGATCCCATCGTGTCATCTCGGCTTGGTCAGTCGCGAGAAGCGGACCGCGCCGATCCGGGGCGCGGATGTATCTTTCCAGCCACGGGATCAAGCGTTTGTACTCGAACGGCGTTCGAGCAGAAGGGTTGCATTCCATGGGCAGCCGGCAGAGCCGGCGTCGGCATGTTGATCGCTTATGGATTAGAGGCCCGGCTCAGAACTCCATTCAGCTTTCGGCCAGCAGCATGCCCGGGAGGACGTCGCAGAGCCAGACCATGATCTGGTCGTGGCTCCAACCGCGCTCGTCTGCGAGTTGGTGGTATGTGCTGTCACCATACACAGTCATGAACGCATCGGTGAGCTGATCGATGGGCCAGTTGGCCCGGAGCGGGCCCTTGCCTGACAGTATCTCCAGGACCTGCCTGAACCCTTCCCGGCGAAGGTTCTCATGATCATCGTGCGTTTGGCGCACTTCGTCGTCGGTCAAGGCAGCCGCGCGAAGAACCTCCGAAATGGCCGACGCGCGCGCAAAGAGGGGGCCGGCGCCCCGAATGAAAATCCGCAAAGCCTCAGCAGCGTCCTCCTCCTCCTCCATCGCTGTCCACCACGGTTGGGACTGCGGCGGGCGGGGATCCTCCTCGCCCAGGACCGCAGCGTCAATGACGGCGCTGATGAGTTCGGCCTTGGTATGGAAGACGAAGTACACGGTCTGCGGAGCCACTCCCGCGCGGGCGGCGATGCCGGCCATGGTCGCCCCAGCGAATCCTCGGGTAATGAATTCCTGGTGCGCTGCCACAACGAGCTTGCGTCTCGTGGCATCCGCCCTCTTCCTGCGGATGCTCTTGACGCGTACTGTGTCCGGGTCCATATTTAGAGTATCTCACTAGAGCATGACCCTAGCGAGAGTCACCACAAGGACCGTGTCATGACTACGCAGAACCGCAACCACCACCTCACCAACCGAACCGCAGGCTTGGGCTGTTTTTCTGCCGGACTTCTGGGGGCAGCCTTAAGCGTCTACAAGGTCTTCGTAAATCCGTCGGTCCCTGAAACTCAGTGGAGCTATCCGTTTGATCGTGCCTCGTTCACAGTCGTCCAGGTGTGGTTTGCCCTTCAGCATGCAGCCCTTTTGCCAGGCCTGAGAGCACTTCATGCGACGGGAGCGCCAGGTAACGGCGGCCCGGCACGCATTGGACATCCTGTCGCCGTCATCTCCATGGCAGGATTCGCAGTGACGGAACTTGCCGCCATCGCCGCAGCTGCCGAACCCACGGACTCGCCGATCGCGCTTCTCCTCGGCGCAGCTTATGGCGTCTTCAGCCTCCTTCTCGGTGCCGCCCTTATGGTGACGGGCGTTGCCGTTATTCGGGAAAAATTCTGGCAGGGCTGGAAGCGCTGGATTCCACTCTCGCTGGGTATCTGGCTCTATGTGCTCGTGCTTCCCGCGTTGGCTTGGTCATTCGTCGGCGCTGGATTCGCAATAGCCAGCTGGATGCTGCTCTTCGCGGCTCTTGGTTGGGTGCTGATGAGGGATGACGGGGAACCCCTGCCGAGGAGAACAAACTTTCAACGCGGCAGGCGGCCATTCCCCATGGCGCGCGCCCTCCGCCACAAGAGCCAGTAAGGATCCATGAACATGCATTTCTTTGGCAAACCAGCGGTAACTCTTGTTGCACTGGGCACGACGGGCGGGATCGCCTGGGCCGCAGGTTTCCGTGGCTACATGGTAGAGCTCGCCGGTCCGGCGTCCACTGTTGATTGGTGGGGGACATTCGGCGGACTCATCCTCCCCGGCGCGGCTGCGGGCGGACTCCTGGGCTGGGCGGAAGCCCTCCGACGAACCGGCGGACGGCAACATTGGCGCTGGCTCGCAGTGGCGCCATTAGCGTTAGCCGTGGCTCCGATGCTTCTGCCTGGAGCAGTTCCCGCCCTTCTTACCCAAGGTCTGGGCGGAGGAGCTATCGCCGTGGCGCTGATAGCAATGGGTGGAGGCTACGCTGTATCGCGCCGCGGCCCCCTATGGGGCAGGCTGGCCTGTGGCCTCGCCAGCGCAGTCGCCCTGGCGGCCCTCGCGCTGGCAGGGCCTGCAATCACCGGCCCGGTGCTGGCTCTGACAGAGCCTCGCGGCGCTTGGGTGGCCATTTTAGTAGTGTCGTTCGTGACTGTACTGGCATTCGCCTCGTCGATCCCGCACCGGCCGGTGGTGACAGCCACGGGCCCGCTCGTGCCGTTCCAATCGCCGGAACGTGCAAGCCATGGAGTGCGAACGCCCCTGAGAAAGGCAGCCTCATGAAACGACTCCAACTGGAAACGTGGACCGAACTGCAGGCGCCGGCCGCAAAGGTTTTCAACTTCGTTTCAGACCAAACAAATGCGCCCCGATGGCAAAGCGGAATCGATGAGATACGGCGCATCACCCCGGGCCCTGTCGGAGTTGGAACAGAACATGAGTTGGTGCGGCGATTCGCAGGAATGAGGGTCGTCGCCCGTAACCGGTTCATCGAATATGACGCTGGCCGCTTCGTCGCATTCGAAATTCCATCGGGCAAAATGACCGGGGTCGCCAGCTATCTTGTGAAACCAATAGGTCCCGACACCTGTCGACTCGTCAGCACCGTGGACTTCAAGGTGGCCGGCCTGGCCCGGTACGCCGTACCGCTTCTGACAGGCATCTTCAAACGGGCCGACAAAAAGGCACTGGCCACCCTCAAGGCACTGATGGAACACTCCTGAGCCGTTGAGCGGCCCGCCTCAGCCGTCAGCCCCTCGACGAGTTGCCTGCCACCATATACTCCGATCATGACAATCACACGCCCTGACCGAGGCAGGCACGCCCAGCCGTCCGTCCTTGAGCAGCGCGGGGTCGTGCTGTGAGCGGCGGTCTCGTTGCCCTGTTGGACGACGTCGCAGCCCTGGCCCGCATAGCGGCTGCCTCCGTGGATGACATCGCAGCAGGAGCCGCCAAGGCCGGAGCCAAAGCTGCCGGCGTGGTAATCGACGACGCCGCTGTCACTCCGCAGTACGTCTCCGGGGCAGACCCGTCCCGCGAACTGCCGATGATCAAGCGGATCTTCTGGGGCTCGCTCCGAAACAAACTCGTGATCATCCTCCCCGCGCTGCTTCTCGTCAGCGCCTTCATCCCGGGGTTCATTCCGTTCATCCTCATGCTGGGCGGTACGTACCTCTGCTATGAGGGCGCCGAAAAGGTTTGGCACAAGCTCCGCGGCCATTCCGCGACCGAGAAGGCGCCGGCCGTCCAACGTGGACCCGAAGCGGAGGCCAAGGTGACCAAGGGCGCTATCACCACCGACTTCATCCTGTCCTGCGAGATTATGGTCATCGCCATGAACGAGGTAGCCGATGAGTCTTTATGGGTCCGGGCGCTCATCTTGGTTGTTGTAGCGTTTGCAATCACGATCATCGTGTACGGTGCCGTTGCACTCATCGTCAAGATGGACGACATCGGCCTGCACCTGACCACTAAAGACTCCGCGGGCTCCCAGCGTTTCGGCCAGCTGCTTGTGAAGGGGATGCCCGCCGTGCTGGCCGCGATCACCCTCATCGGGACGATCGCTATGCTGTGGGTCGGTGGTCACATCATGCTCCAGGGCGCATACGACCTCGGCTGGCACGCGCCGTATGACTTAGTCCATGTCCTCGAGACACCCTTCGCCGGGATCCCAGTCGTGGGCGGCTTCCTTGCCTGGCTTGTAAACACGCTATCCTCTGCCATTCTCGGAGCCGCTTGGGGGCTGTTCATCATGGTCATCGTGCATCCGCTGCTAAAGGTGCTGCCATTTGCCAATAAGAAAGACGGGCACGACGAAGGGGACGTGCGCGCCGCAATCGCCGGCCACCGGCCGACGAAACGAAACGACGATCCCGCCACTTAGGCGGCCGGAGCAGCAGGCGTTGCGATGTGGATGGCTCCGTGGCTGGGGCAGGGCATCAGGACTGTGCCGTTCACCGGCCACAGGTTCAATGGCGCTTAGCTGGACAGTTGATCCACGGTGACCATCACCGTTTGCCAGCCCGAGGCTGTCCGTGGGTCATTCTGGCGATGCGGCTTCTGTGTCTGATGATCCGGAAGTCGGCGGTTTCGTGGATCCTGAGGTTGGAGTGGCCTCGGGAAAGATGCTGGATTGAATGGTGCAGATCTCGGCGCGTTCGGTGGAGTCGATGAGGCTTTCACGAGTGCTTTGCCCAGACCGAGTCCACGGGCCTCTGCAGCGACGTACACGGAGTGCTCCACGACGCCGGCGTAGACCGGCCTTGGCCGGATACGGCCGAAACGGCAGCCCACCTAACAACCCCGTGCTCGGCCGCTTCGGCAACAAGCCGGTGCAACTCGAGCCGGGATGCGTCGAAGGATTTTCCCAGTCGGGGGTACTGCGCCTGGTCCAGGACGACATCAAGACCCGCGTCCGACAGCTTTACGCGGAACTCACAACAAACTAACCCTCTTAGGGGCTTCACCCCCGGCTCTCCCTGAACCAACCCTCACAGACAGAAAGTGGCGCCTGCACCCCTTCCCGTCAACTCGGAAGGGGCCACAGCCATCGTATCGGGACCAGATAAAACCATCTGCCCGGGGCCAAAATACTTGACACAACTAGTCCCAAAAGGCTTGACACAATCAGGCTGACACATGGGTGCTTATCGGCGTTTGGCTTTCTCGCCGGCACACGCATGTCACGAACGAGTACCGTCCTTGGGCCTTATCCGGCCGGTTAGTCGTCGAGCTCCCTACGGAGGCTTTTGAAGACTGCGTCCCGTTCCTGCTCGGACATCTGCATCAGAGGAACATCCTGCAGCGCCTCAACAGCAACCTCGCTGTCATCTTGCTGCTGGTCTTCGAGCAGGTCGAAGATCGCCTCGTCGGCCAGGACCATGAAGTCACCGTTGAGTCGGCGGAATCCCAGTTCACCCCAATATTTGGCGAGGGCCCGGGATTCCCTGCGGTGCTCGAGAGATCCCTCCTCCATTCCGTCCCGCAAGCCTGGTGCCGCACGCAGAGCCACGACTCCCGTGCTACGACCCACTGCCCGGAGTATGGCTTTGAGGACTTGCTGTCCGACCCGATGCCCACGGAAGGGTGGCTGAACAGCCAACCACGACAAGATCAACAAATCCCCGTCGATGACCGGTTCCCCATCGATGCTGAGGTCCTCGTGATCGGAGCCGGCTGCGATGAACGCCTCGGCGAACTGGCATAGTTCGGCACTGTGGGCGTCCATGGTGTCGAAGAAATTGACGTCCCCGACGTTGGGAATCACGTAGACGCTGGCTTCGGCCACGGCGATCTCGCCTTGGGCGTCCGCGTGAACGGTGCCGCCGTCCAGTTCCAAAATCTGGTCGCTAACGTAGGCGCGCGCGGTCCATAGTTGTGGGTAGTCCTCGGGCCGGTCCCAGGAGTCCGCTTTGGCTGCGTAGTCCAATGCGTAAGTTATCCTCATCCACTCCAGGGCGTCGGTGACCGCTTCCTGGGGCAGCCCCGCGTCTTCGGGTGCTTTGCCGCGGGCGTGCTCAGTGCCGGCCATGATGTTCCTTGCTCGCCCGTTGCGGGCGCTTCGCGTGCTCTTGGATATGCCGCTTTTAACGTACCGGACGCTGCTGTGGGGACGAGACGTCCGGCCTTATTCGGCTTCGGGAGTCATACGTTGCACGGGCGCGCGAGTTGGGCTTCTGGCGGCAGTGAGGATTATTCCTCGTTGCCTTGGTCTTCGCCGGGTTCGGCCCAGTCGAGGGCTGCGACAAGGTGTCCTTCGTTGGGCAGGGCATGTTTTTCGGCGGCTGGGAGTTTGTCGTAGGTGTAGGCGGCCACTGCCATGGGTGAGGTGGAGCGGCCGAGGCTGTATCGGACGCTGCGGTCGTTTTTGGTGCCGCAGATCAGGATGCCGACGGTTTCGTTGTGAAAGTCGCGCCGGAGGACGTCATCGACCAGGGCGACGTAAAAATTGAGCTGGCCGGCCCAAGCCGGCCGGAAGCGGCCGGTCTTCAGTTCGATGACCACGTACCGGAGCTGTTCGATGTGGAAGAAGAGCAGGTCGATGTAGTAGTCATCTCCATCGACGTCGAAGTGGACTTGCCGACCGACGAAAGAGAATCCAGGCCCGAGTTCCTGCAAGGTTTCGGTGATCCGGTTGGTCAGTGCGTTTTCGAGATCCCGTTCGGCGACTTCACCGGAGAGGCCGAGGAATTCGAAGTTGTAGGGGTCTTTGGCCATCTGCTGTGCCAGCTCCGAGTCAGGGGACGCGAGCTGGCGGGTGAAGTTCGAAGGTGCTGTGCCGGTGCGCTCCATCGAGCGGTTCATCATCATGTTCAGCAGGACGTTCCGCGACCATCCGTACTCTACAGCCGCGGCGGCGTACCAGTTGCGTTCGTCGGCGGTGGTGGCTTTGTCGAGGATGGTGCGGATGTGACCCCACGGCAAATGTGCCACAGCTTGTGGCACATTTGCTCCGCCGTCCCAGGCACGCACCATCGCGGTCATGTACTGCAGGTTCCGGGCAGAGAGCCCCTTCATATCGGGAAAGGCCGTTCGGAGGTCGGAGGCAAGCCGGTTCAGGACGCCACTGCCCCAGCCCTGTGTTTCCTGCCGGGCGAGGATGTCACTGCCCAGAGACCAGTAGAGCTCGATCAGTAAGGTGTTAACGGTCCGCTGCGCCTGCGTCCTGGCGCCGTGGACCCGGTTCTTCAGGGACTCCAGCAGCTGGTCGTAGCCCGTCGGGAGGTCAATTTCTGAAGACATCATGGCTCCACCCTATCGATCGGCAAATGTGCCACAGCCTGTGGCACTATTGGGAGTTTCCTCTCATTTGAGGTGCCTGGATCTTTGTCGGCAGTCTGGCTCTGATGCGGACCGGGTTCACGGCTGGAAGGCTCGGACATCGGGGACCCAGCCTGATGGTGCTTTCTTGGGCTCCAGGTGTTCGGGGTCGCGGTGTTTTTGCATGTCGCATTTGCAGAACGGACCCCGCTGGTCCAGCAGAACGCTCATGTGGTGATCGGTATGGTCTTTCCCCAAGACACTGATTCCGGTGGCGCTATCGAGTCTGAGGTGTTAGGTGCCAGGGATCTTGATAGAGGCGATCCCCGGAAGGTGCGCGATCCATTCGTACAGCTGCCAGACTTGCCCGCAATCAAGTCAACCTACAGGCGCGGACCGCGGGGACCCTGTTCCGGCCCCCTGCCCGGACCTGGCTGGTCCCGGCGACGGCGTTCTTCGGCGGCTTTGGCTTCGGCTTGTTCTTGCCGGAGTTTCTCAACAGCGGACGGGGCGGAGGTTCTGGGCTGTGCCGCGCGTCGTGCCGCCAGCTTCTTAGCGAAGTCCTTCTCTGTCGTCCTCGGTTGCTTCTTTTCCTGTTCTCGCCGTGCTTTGAGCTGGTCCAGGGCTTCCTGGACGGCTTCCGGGCTGCGGGCCTCGGAGTCGCCGCCGTGGCGTTCTGCCCGGTTTTGGCGGATCTTGCGGGCGAGTTCGGCCAGCCGTTCGGCGCGTTCCTGTGCCGGGCTCAGCTGCGCTTGCTCACCGCGTGCCTGCTGCAGGTGGTCCACGACTTCCTCGGCCGGTGTCGGGGTCTCCTTCACGACGGCTTCGACGTGCGCGGCTTCGGCCATGAGTGAAGCGTCGGCGGCGGACAGTGGCTCCTTGTGCGTTTGCGCCGTGTGCTTGTGCATGGCGGTGACGCGTGCGGTCAGTTCCAACCCGAGACCCTTTTCTTGGTGGTCCTTGGGTACGGGGGATGTTTCGCTGGCCGGGATCCTGTACATGTCACGGTAGGAGGAGATTTCCACGGCGAGGGTCCGCCATTGCTCCTGCCGTGCGGTGTCGGACGGCACCGGGCCGAGGGCAGCTGCCCAGCTCGGAGGCTCAGCCGCGAGCTGCGCACCAAGGCGACTGACTTCGGTGGCCATGATTTCCCGGCGCTCGAGGAGTTCCTTCCGCCACAAGGCCGGGGTGTCGTCGTGGGTTGCGACGTCGGCCGGTGCCATCCATGCCGGCAACCGGTCAGCCGCTGGTGGCGTTCCGACGGATGCGGGCAGTTGCCGGCGCAGTTCGATTTCGGCACGGATCCTGCGGTGGACCTGTGCGGCTGCTTCGATCTTGGGGGCGTTTTCGTCCCGGCGGTAGTTGCTTACCGGGCCGCGTTCGTAGGCTTCATCGGCCCGGGCTTCGGGGTGTATCTGTTCGCGGAGCGATTGTTCCTTGTGCAGTGATGATGTCAGCCACTGGTTTTTACGCGTCGCCGCGGGATCGTTGACCGTCGTGTCCGTACGTCCCTGCTGCTGCGCTGCGTGGATCCGCGCTGCCAGGTCGTCGTCGCTGAGGTGGCCGTGCAGGCGTCGCTGCCACGGCGTTTCTTTCCGTTCGGCGGTCCAGTTGCGGGCAAGGTTCTTCCGGTCCGGGGTCTTCACATCTGGTGTGCGGGCTGCTTCGGCTTTGGCGCGCATCAGCTCACCGGTGGCCCTGCGGTCCAGCCGTTCAAGTGCCTCATCGGTCATTGATTCCAGCGGCCGGCGGCCGGGATCGGCTGCGCGTGAGCGCCACCGGTCAAGGCGGTCCTCAACCCGCCACGCCAGAACAGCCGCGGGATCCGCGGATGCGCCGAAGTCTTCCTCGTTAAGGCTGTCCCTAAGGAGGTGGACGAGGTTGAATCCTTCGTTCTCGGCCGCGCGCAGGTGCGTGGCGACTGCTCCCCAGGCGGTGGATTTCGTGAAAGTCCCTGCGACGCCTTCGCCGAGTTCACGGCGGGCGATGTTTGCCATGCGCAGCTCGTTGGCTTGGGCATCGATGTCCCGGTACTGCTCGGACATTTGCGGCAGAGAGCGCGCCTGGGCGCGGGCGGCGTCCATCTGTTCGTGCGCGGTGAGGTTGCCGTCATGGTTGGCGGCCACTGCCGTCAGGACGTCCTCCATGGTTTCTCCCTCGCCCACGATGCCGTAGAGCTTGTTGGAGTAGCGGCCGCGGGACGCGGCGACGTAGGCCAGGGCGCGGGACAGTCCCGAGCTGATCAGGGCGTGGACGGTGTCGCACGTGACGCCCTGGGTGCGGTGGATGGTTGCCGCGTATCCGAGCATCGTGTTGCCGCGCACGTACTCAGCGGGAAGAGTGATGGTTCCTTGGTGTCCGTGGTGCCGGACGGTCAAGGATCCATCCTCGTGGGCACTGAGAACATTCCAGACGTCGTTGTTCTTGACGAAGTCCTTGCCCCTGTTGGTGGAGAGCCTGCGGTTGTTCTCACGGGTGACGATGATGTCCCCTGCGCGGGCGGTCAGGCCGTCCCGGAGCATGGCTGCAGGGGTGGTGGAGTCCAGTTCTCCGGTGGCGATCCGGTAGGCCTGGGCGCGGGCGTTCAGTTCGGTGACGGTGGCATTGTCGAAGGCCATCATGATGGCGTGGTGGCCGGCGTTGGTGTCTTTCTGCCATGCCTCGAAGACCTGGGAGGTCATGGTTTCGGCGTCGCCGCCGACGACGCGGCGGTTCTCCCGGTAGAAGGTCCACGGGTCATCAACGCCGTTAAGGGATGGTTCGCGCAGGGCTAGGGTGGCTTCCGCTTCTGCCTCGTTCGGGGTGCCGTCCGCGTTCCGGAACCGGTGCAGGTCTTCCAGGTGAACAGCACCGACGGTGTTCTTCAAAAGCCGCAGCGCGCCACCGGAGCCTACGGCGGAGAGCTGCTGGTCATCCCCGAGTGCGCGCACGACCGCGCCGTGCTGTTCGGCGATGGTCACGGCTGAGGCGAACAGTTCAGTGCCGACCATCCCGGCCTCATCGATGATGATGACGTCCCCCGGTCGCGGGGTGGTTTTCTCGTCCGCCGCCCCTGTTTTGTGGGCGAGGACGAAGGAGTCAATGGTGGTCGCTGTGGCTCCCAGTTCAGTGCCCATCACAGCCGCGGCCACGGCAGTAGGCGCGAGTCCGAACACCCGACCGCCGGCTTCCCGGATGGTGTCAGCTGCAAGTTTCAAGGCTGTTGTTTTGCCTGCACCGGCCGGCCCTACACCGACCAGCAGCAGGCGGTCGCTGCACGCGAACTCCTGGGCCATGCGCAGCTGCCCGGCGTCGAATGTCTTCTCTTGCAGGGCCAACGCCGCATCGAATGAATCGACCGTCGCTGCCGGGATGACAACGCTTTGCGCGGCTGTCAGGAGCCGGTCTTCGCTGTGGAGGATCCCGGCTGAGGTGTAGAGGGTGGAGTGTGGTTTGCCGTACTTGGATCCGCCGTTGGACAGGCGCAAGGCCTCAATGTCAGGGGCGGGTGTTTCGGGGGTGATGCGGAGGGAGAACTGATCTGTCGCACGCGCGGTGACCTGTTCAAGAAGCGCCTGCGGGATGGGCATTTCCCCGAGCCTGGAACCCAGTCGCCTGGTTGCTTCGGCCCTGATGTGGTGCTCTCCCCAGACCCCACGGCTGCGTTCGAGCCGTTCAATGACACCTTGTGCTTCGACGGCCGGGTCGAGCTCATCGGCGTGGGCGACCATCCATGAGGGCCGGTCCTTTTCGGACTGTTCGCGTGCATCATGGCGATGCTTGCGTGCTTGTTCGACAGCGGCCGGGCCGGTGGCAACGCCGGGCAGAGCGCCTAGTTCGGTCGTCCACTCTTCCACCAGTGCGGAGAGCTGTCTGGCTTCCTTCTTGGCCGGTCGGGTGTCCAGTGTTGCCTGTTGGGCCAGGGAAATCAGCTGCTTCTTGTTGGGTGCGTAGCCGTGCTTCTCAGTGAACTCTTTTGTCAGTTCATCAATGACAGGTTTGATGCCTTCCCGTCGTGAGGAGGCAGCTTCGATGGCGGCTACATCGACGCCGGCGATCTCGGTGACGGGGCGGTCGCCGTTGACTTTGCGTTCGGTCAGGCCGACGCCCAGGCGTGCACAGATCTTCTCCATGACCACCCTGTTGTACATCTCCGAGGCGGCCACATTGAATTGGTACAGCAGCCGCCCGTCGAGGCTGGACCATTTGCCATCGGCACCGAGGACCTTGTTGGACACCACGATGTGATCGTGCAGTTGCGGATCCCCGGTGCGGGAGTCGTAGTGGCGGAACTTGGTGTAAATCAGGCCGCCATCGACGTCCTCTTGGCGGACGCCGTTGCGGCCGCGTCGAGTAAACGTTGCTTCCTTTTCGAGGTACTCCATGGTCTCTTCGATGGCCTCGTTATGTGCGGCCTCGATCTGTTTGCGGGCGTCGGCACCGCCGATGGCCCACAGAACAGAGGCTGATTTCGCGGGGGCGAAAACAAGGTCGTATCCGGCAACTGTCTGTGCTGCGGGTTTGGTCTGGGCGGTGATGAACTTACCCAGCTCTTCCTTGTCAGCAGGGTTTCGGCCGTTGAGTTCACGGAAGTACTGGGCGCCCTCTTTCGTGCGGATCCGGCGACGGTTATCCGCGTCCGGCTCGCGATGGTTCAGGCGCTGGTAGTCACCGGTGGCACGGTTGATGCGCGCCTGCAGTTCGTTGTCTTTCTGATTCGCTTGTCGGTACTTCTGACCCAAAGCGACATCTGATGTGGGGTCATCGGCAAGCATTTTCTCCGCGTTGGGATGTAATCCCAGTCCGAACAAGGCCGCCATTTGTGTCTCGGTGACGTCACCTGAAACACCCAAATGCTGCACGCCGGACCCGCCCCACTGGCCGGGAGGGTTGCCGTCCACCGTGTAGTAATCACCCAGCTCACGGCCCTTGACACGCAGCTCATCACCGCTGGCGACCTCACGTGTGTAGTACGTGTATCCGTCGCCGGCACTGAGCTTGTGCACGGTCATCACGACACCCAGCATACCCGCGAAACGGCCCCACCTATCGATGATGCATGAGGTGTGACAGATATTGGTCGTTTTTGATTTTTGGAATCGGCTGATGGGAGCTTGCGAGCGGGGATCGATGGAAGAGATCGAAAACGGGTAAGATCGGGCCATCAAGGTTTTGATGCGGTTCTGCACATGAGAATGGGCGGTGGGTAACACGCTTTTCCGTTATCCACGGTTCGTTCGATTGTGTTGAACCGCGGCCAGGCTTATCCCCTGGTGGTCAGCGGAGAGACTGCCCTTATCTCGGAGCTGTCCACGTGTGGACAAGCCTGGCATGGCCAGCCCGAGCGTCAGCGAGGACCGTTATGGCGCGCGGCGCGTGCCTGGCCACCCGTACCGGTGCTAGCCGTTAGGTTTGTGTGAAGGACTACCTGGGGGAGGGACCCACATCATGGCAACACCACGCAAGTCAGCGCAGCAGCAGGCTGCCCGCGAGAAGGCACTGGCCAAGGCCAAGGAACTGACAGAACGGCACGAGAAGTTGATTGAGCTGGCAGCGGATTTCTTCCAGCGTCAGGAACAAGCCGAGCTCGTCCGTGCCGATGCCAGGAAGAAGGCCGATGTTCTCCTGGCGAAAGCCGAAGAGGACGCGCAGGATGCAGTCCGCGGTGCCGCGATGACAGTTCGTGCCATGCTCGATTCGGGCGAACCGAAGTCCGGCGTGTCGGCGCGTCTGGGACTCAGCGCCGCTGAGTTGAAGCGGCTGCTGGACCTCCTCAGTGAGGACGAAAAGAAGGCATCCACGGAGAGCAACAGTCCAGCAGCACCGGAAGCGGCTGACCGTGAGAGCCATGACGCCGCTGCCTGAGGGCGGATAGCTGATGATAGGGTGATGCCCCCGGCCGGCAGGCCGGGGGCATCACCGGTTTTAGAAGAGCGTTGGGGCGTCAGGATCGACGCCGGCCAGCAGTGCCCGCACCCGGTCCTCCCTATCCCAGCCATGTTCGCGGACTTCGTCCCGCAGTGTCTTGGACCGTTCTGCGAACTGTCGGCGGGCCAGCCCGCGCCATCGGAATCCTGAACCGTTCGTGTCACGTCCCTTGGCTTGACGATCGAGCATGTTGACTCTGGCATCGCCCACACTCAGATGCGTATCTGCCGTCGTGGTCGCGCGGACGCACAGCGGGATATCGCAGTGGTGCATCAGCGGCCCGAATCCGTCCAGGTCGACGCCGTATGCCAGATGAAAGGCGAAGCGATGCGGACGGACGGCCTGCGTTCGTCCGTTGCTGTTGAGAGTGAACCGGCCGTACCCGTCATCGGCAACAGCTCGAACCCAAAGCCAGCAGTCGTTCTCCCGCGGTCCTTTAATGACTTTGGACCAGAAACGGTCCTGGTCGCGAGTCATGGGCGTGCCTGGTTCACCAGCGGCGCCAGCGGCGTTCGAGCCGGTTAGCGGCGACGAAGAAGGCAACCATGAACACCGCCGGCGGCACTGCCTGGAGCAGACTCTGACCGAGCCAGGCCACCACGGCCGTGATCAACGCAATGACCCCGGCTGCCTTGCAGAGGAAGATCAGGATCCCTTGGCCGGCGGCCACCGGGTGCGTGAGTGCGTAGATGATCCAGCCGCCCAGGGCGACAACTGCGAATGTTGCGACGAAGATCAGAACGACGGCCATGATGTTTCCCTAACAAGTCGCTGGCGTGTTTCCGGTGATCTCAGCAGGCCCATCTGCCCACCCCATTCTTTCTGGCCTCGTCGGCAGCCGTAGTGAAGTCCTTGCTGTACGCGAAGGACTTCCCGTATCCGGTCGCCTCGGCGTGGCCTTGCTCCACGATGGACCTGTTGACCAGGGCACCGTCCGTCGTCCAGACGTAGGCAAGAAGCCGGTCGTACTGATCGCGGACCCCTTGGCCGGGGTCCGCTGCCAGGAACACTTGGTTCCCGTCCAGGAGTGCGTGCAGGAATGCCGACGCTTCGGGCCCGCCGCATTCGACCGGTGCGTTCTCTTTGACGCTCTCCGGGGCGTTGATCCCCACGAGCCTGACGCGGGTGCTGGTGCCGTTGCAGCTGATCCGGATGGTGTCCCCATCGACAACTTTCTCCACCTGGTACGGTCCGCTGGTCCCGGCCGGAAGTGCCGGCGGCCGCGCCGCCGTACCCGTAGCGTCGCAGGGGACTTCCTGCAGCGGTGCCGGGCCGCCGGCAGGAACAACCTGTGGTCCGCCCTGGGCCGTGCACCCAGTCAGGGAAAGAACGGTCACGACGGCCCGGAACAGTAGCCGGCACTTGGAGCGGGGGTCGTTCATGGGTGGTCCTCCTTCGCTGCCGTTTCGGCTCTGGTGCGTCGTCCTGGGCGGAGCTTACCGGCTTCCACTCCGGGCCATTTTTGTCCGTTGTTGTACTTGCGCTGCAGCCGACGCAGTTCCCGGTGGGCGGCTGCTTCAACGAAGTCCGTGATGGACGCATAGCCTTCGAGCTTCCCGACGGTTTGGACGGCTGCGCGGATCTGTTGCAGGTCCTCTTCGGTGAAGTAGGGGCCCTTCTTCTCGCTGGACTTCTTCATGTGCTCTGCAATGCTCCTGGCGCGTTTCAGAGGACGTGTCGGGCCCCGGTTGAGGCCCAGACAAACTGATGGTTAGAACGGGGGTTCGGAGTCCGGGCCGTTGCCCCAGGACCCTGCGTTGGTCTGGGAGTTCGCGGCCCATGGATCGTCCTGCTGGGCGGGTTGGCTGGTGTTGTTCTGGTTGCCGAACCCTCCGGCGTTTCCTTCGCCCTGGTTGTTGCTGCGCTGGGTGCGGTTGACCTTGGCATTGGCGTATCGCAGGGACGGGCCGATTTCGTCTACTTCGAGTTCGATCACGGTGCGCTTTTCGCCTTCTTTGGTCTCATAGGACCGGGACTTGAGCCGGCCGGAGACGATGACGCGGGTGCCTTTGGTCAGGGACTCGGCGACGTTCTCTGCTGCTTCCCGCCAGACGCTGGCGCGGAGGAAAAGCGTCTCTCCGTCCTTCCATTCGTTGGACTGGCGGTCGAAGGTCCTGGGCGTGGAGGCGATGGTGAAATTCGCGACTGCGGATCCGGAGGGGGTGAAGCGCAGCTCGGGGTCGTTGGTGAGGTTTCCGATGACTGTGATGGTGGTTTCGCCGGCCATGATGGTTCCTTTTCCTCGCGTGCTGTTCGTGTTCTCGGTGTGTGTTGTGGTTTCGTTCTGAGGCGCTGTTTCGTCGGGTTGTTCGGTTTGGTACTGGCCTGCGATGTCGGGATCCTCTGCGTAGGGATCCCAGATGGTCCCGATCGGCCACGGCGGCAGGTCGGCGGTGATCATCGAATAGTTCACGGCTGCGGGCTCGTAGGGGTCCGGGGCGGGGACGTTGATGACGCCGGAGGGGTTGCCGATACGGCCGAATTCCTCGAGGTCCACGTATTTCCGGGGACTGATGGTGAATCCGTCGACGGGGTGCGGCTGCCTCATCGGAGGTTCACCGCATCGTCGGCGTCGCTGTGCGCGAGTTCGCCGATACGGATGCTGGCCCGGTAGGAGAGTTGTTCTGCCATCAGGTCCCGGTTGTTGACTTCGTACCGTGCAGGAAACCCTTCATCGAGGTCCTCTTCGCTGTAGAAGGAGGTCGTGGCGTTGTAGAAGCGTGCCTCCGCCGGGGTGGCCGGGGCGTTCAGAAAGGCGAAGCCGTAGGCAATAGCCTGCAGTTGCGGATCGGTGTGCAGTTCGACGGGAACACGGAGCTGGTCCAGGATCGCGGTGATGGTCTCGGCGGTGATGGGTGCCTCGTTCATGATGCCTCCTGGGCGGGTGCGTGGTTCATAGCGGCGTGGACGAGTTTGTCGCGGCGCAGGCCGGACCAGTGGTCCTGGTCATCGGAGTTGTTCACGACAACGGGTGCCTGGGAGTAGCCAAGCTCAGCGGTGATGTACTCCAGCGCGGCCGGCACTTCGGTGATGTCCACGGGAGTGTAGGTGATGCCTTTGGAGTCGAAGTACTCCATGGTGCGGTCGCAGTTCGGGCAACCTGGCTTGGTGTAAACCGTGTAATCGGTGATTGAAGTAGTCATTTTCAGTCCTGCGTTTCGTATCAGTTTTAGTTAGGTTCGTCTGGCTGACTTGCTACTTCAATTCTAGCAATTATCCACTCGGATTTAAAGGCTTTTAACCCGTAATCTAGGGGTTTTTATCCCATTTTTGTTGCGGAAAAAGTGAGTGCTTCGGGAGGCGGGATTGGTCTTTCCGGCAGTAGTCCAGCGTGACTCCCCCGGCTTCTTTTAACAGCTTCCCTGGACATGGGGTTCTGGTCCCTGCGTCAGGTGTTTCTACGTGCCCCAGTGTGTCGTCCCGGCTGAAAGGAACTGATCCCCAGCGTGTGGTGGTCCGGGAGCGGTGGTCTTGGCCCATGGGGCACATGGCCGGTCGTTCTGCTCTGGGTAGCGAACTGATCCTGGTTGGGTCGCCGGAGCTGGTGGAGCACTGGGCCCGCATTGGTGGATTCATCAGCTGGTGTTTCCGGGTTAAAGGGTGAAGGGCCGGCACTGAGTGCCGGCCCTTCGTTTTCCCTCTGCAAAAGGAAATCTGTGGTTCAGTCTAGCGGATCCTCACCATGGGTGCCGGGCTGGTTTCACTTGGTGTGCCGCGCGCAGTGCCCCAGAGGACCAGGCCGATGACCAGCGCGAAACCTCCAATGATTAGCCCCCATCCGAGCCCGCTGCGGCCCAAGACAAGGAGTCCGGCGAGGGGCATCGCGATGGCAAGGCCGAATGCCAGGTCCATCGACTGAGGAGCCCTCGATGCTGACGAGTGTCTTCCCCGGAAGAACATGGCCGACCTGACGTATAAAGCCACCAGCGCGGTATTGGTCAGCATCATTGCCAACAGTGACCAGTCGAACGTGTCGGCGAAGGCGCTGTTCACGAAGTCGGTGATGAGATTGTCGGGTATTGGTGGCTTGGTCATAGTGGCTCCTGTCGTGGCGCCTTGGGATGAACCTATCGGTGGCCTCTGACAAACTTCCCGGTGGTGAGTCGATGGAGTAGCCCGGTAGCCGGCTAGGCGCGGCTGTTGGTGGGTGTGTGCTTGGTGGCGTTGAACGGCGGTCCGCCGCTGGTGATGGGCTGCTGTGGTTCGCCCTGGGCGGCGGACCGCCCGACGTGTGGGAGGTTCCCGGCCCTGTCCGTGGTGAGTGGCCGGGGGCCTTGCCGGGCGGTGGGGGTTCCACCCGGCAAGGGGGTTTAGGCGGCTTCTGGTTCGTCCGCGCTTTCCGTGGTCTCCTCGGTTTCTGTTTCGGGGTCGGTGAGGATGATCTTTTCGACGTCGCTGGCCTCGTATCCCCAGGCCGTGAGCTGGGTGAGGTAGTAGCGGGTGTCGCTGTGGCGGGTCCGCCAGCTCGTGCGGTCGATGTTTGCCTCGTAGGCGGTGATCATGGTGGCGAGGGTGACTGTTTCGGGTTTGGTGGTGGGCTTGTCGACGTAGGCGGTGAACTCGCCGTACCCGGTACCGGTGCCCAGCAGCTCGGCCGTGAGTCCGGTCTTATTCAAGGCCTTGGTCAGGATGTAGGCCGAATGGGCGATCGTGTGGGCGATAAACTTCTGGGCGTTCTTTGGCAGGGCCTTGCGGGCCAGCAAGGTTTTGACGAAGTCCCTCCGTACGACTTCGGCCGAATCCATGGCTTTGTTGTTTTCAATGACCTCCCGTCGTGCGGCCTTTTCCTCCTCGGTCATGCCTCCTGCCGGGGCTTTGCCGTCCTTCCGCAGTCCACGTCCCTTCCAGTCAGCGACGGCGAACCGCGTCACCAGACCGCTGTATCCGATGCCGATGTGAACCGCGTCGGCGTCCGCCTCGCTGAGGCGTTCGCCCTCGGCGGTGGTCAGTGTGGAGATCAGCGCGGCGGCTCCTTTGTAGTCGTAGTAGCCGGGGTCTTCTTCCAGCACGGTGAGACCTTTGGCGGCAGCCTCGGCGCAGGCTTCGGCGAGCAGGGCGTTGTTCTTGCGTTCGTCGCGGAGCCGCTGCGCCCGGTGGGCGAAGTTGCCGGGGTTCTCGGTGGCGAGGCGTTCGAGGATGGCCACGGTGTTGGCATCGTCTGCGAATTCCTCGATCACGGCGGACTGTTCCAGCGTCAGGCCTTGGTCCAGTGCCTGTGAGGCGGTGGCGTTCGCTTTGACCTTCAGCGCGGTTTCCACCAGTGCTTTCTTGGCTCCCATCTTCCGGGCGATGACGCTGGCGTTCACTCCCAGCAGTGCCATTTGGTGGAACGCTTCGGCACGGTCGCCGTCGGTGAGTGCGCTGCGGTGGTCGTTCTCCACTACCTGCGTGGCGAGTCGTTCCGCTTCCTCGGGAGTGGCACCGACGAGTACGGGAATGGGCGTGACTCCTGCTTCGATGGCTCCGAGGGTGCGGCGCTGTCCCATCAGGACGTGCACGGTTCCGTCCTCGGTCCGGTGGGCGACGACGGGCACAAGCACGCCGTGTTCTTTGATGCTGGCTACGAACTCCTTGGTGAGTCCGGCTTCTTTGCGGACGTTGGTGTCCACGGTCAGGGTGGTGGGGTCGAGCATTTCGAGCGTGGGTGTTGCGTTCATGGTTGTGTGTCCTTTGCAGAGGATTGGTGAAGGGGGCGGTGTGACCCGGCCAGCTGCTTGGGTTCCTCCCCCGTTGTTTTTTGGCTGCTGGCGAAGCTTGCGGAGCTGTGGCCGACGGAAGCCTGTCTACCCACAGGGCAAGGGGTGGGAAATTCCCTCAAGGAAATAAGCGACGCAGGAGCGCCGGAGGGACATTTCCTGCACCGCAGGCCCCGACGAAGGAGGGGCTAGACGGGGTGGAGCGGACACATAGAATCCGAAGGACAGCAGCCAAAAAACGGTAATACTGGAAAAGTCCTTGAGCCGGCGTGGCCCACCCAAAAACTGACGTGCCTGCCGGCACTGTCTTTCCGACGATCTGTCAGCCGGCTCAAGGTCCGTCAAAGGGTGTCGAGCCAGGCGGACATGACTTTATAGGAGCCTGATTCGACCAGTCCCATTACCGTTTTGTCTGCCCACCTGGCCCGCGCCCGATCAATCAGCATTCGACGCGACTGAGGGGCAATTTCCATCTTGGCAAACGAACCAATCAAAGTCATCGCGGGTATCGACACCCACGCCGACACACACCACGTAGCCGTCATAAACGAACACGGCAAACCCCTCGCGGACAAGGAATTCCTGGCCGTGGGATCCGGATACCGGAAAATCCTCGACTTCATCACCAGCCATGGAACGGTCACCGCCGTCGGGATCGAAGGAACCGGCTCCTACGGCGCCGAGCTCGCCCGGACCCTCCGGGCCGCCGGGCTGACGGTGCTGGAAGTGAACCGACCGAACCGGGCCGCGCGGCGGCTACGGGGCAAGTCCGATCCGCTGGATGCCTACCAGGCTGCAAAGTCGGTACTCGAGGGACGGGCGACGTCGGTCCCGAAAGCCAAGGACGGCCCCGTTGAATGCCTGCGGGTCCTGCGCGCTGGGCGCGCCTCCGCGCTCAAGGCACGTACCGCAGCCATCAACCAGATCAAGGGACTCCTCGTTTCAGCCCCGGACAGACTCCGGGCGAAGTACCGGGCAATGGCCACTTCCGCCCTGATCACTGCCCTGCAGCGCACGAGACCATCGGGACACATGGCTGACCCGGAGTACGTGACCCTTCTGACGCTAAAAGCCCTCGCCACGCGCTGCCAGTCCCTGGCCACAGAGATCGCTGAGGCGGATGCCGCACTCCAGGAAATCATCGAAGCCTACGCCCCGATGCTCTGCGACCTGCCAGGCGTCGGCACCGACGTGGCCAGCCAGCTGCTGGTCACCGTCGGAGACAACCCGGACCGGTTGGGAAACGAAGCCCAGTTCGCCTCCCTCGTCGGGGTCGCCCCCGTACCGGCATCGTCAGGCAAAACAACCCGCCACCGGCTCAGCCGAGGCGGGGACCGCAACGCCAATCACGCCCTCTATCAAGTGGTCCTGGTCCGGATGGCATCGTGCCAAAGGACGAAGGAGTACGTGGCCAAACGCACCGCGGAAGGCAAGAGCAAACGGGAAATCATGCGCTGCCTCAAACGCTACGCCGCCCGGGAAATCTACCGCCAGATCACCAACCCCCAGCCAGCACCGGACAACAGCGATCTCCGGCAGACGCGCACCACACTCGGTTGCACCATCACAACCGCAGCCCGCGAACTCGGCCAATGGCCCTCGAAAATTTCCCTCCTGGAACGAGGACTCCTCCGCAACGACACCCTTGCGACCACCTACCGGCAATGGCTAGGGGATCAATCCGCAGCGGCGGCCGTCTGAACAAAAGACGAACGGCCGTAGCCGAGCAGCTCGCCGAAAGAGCCTCAACACTGGTAAGTATGCTGATCATTTACTAGGGTTAAAGTGGCTTTAGACCGGCAAGACCGGAGGGGATGACCTATCTCAGCATCAGTAATTGACGCTACGCAACCCAGCAGGCGAATGCTGTGCGGGGTGCTGACCGTGTCGCTGTTGCTGGTCTTCTCATTCAGCCTGTGCGCGGCGCTTTGCCTGCTGATGAAGCACCCGAACGCCATGGGAATCAGTTCCCATCAGATGGTCACCGCCGAGGTCCATGAACTCACTGCTTCAGCAGCAACGGCCGTCACCGCAGCGTCTGACCTGCCGGAGTCTCAGCGCGCCTGCTGCAGCGATCAGCACGGGACCCAAATGATGGTCGCCCAAACCCTCCGGCTTCTGCCCGAGAAAGTGGCTGCGGCCTCCACACTGATCGAGACGGGGGAATACCGGCCGGATTACGTCCCGCCTGGTTGGTTTGACCCCGCTTTGGAACGACTCGATCACCTCAGACCGTCTTTGACGGTCCTATCGATCAGCAGGACATAAATCTCCGTACAGCGATGACCCGACCGTAACCGGATCAGCGGCTATTAGCCGGCTGAGGAAACCCGGGGCTGCACAGAGCAGACCCAATAAATCGCTTCACAGCAGTAGTAACGGACTGCTGTATTTAAACAGGGAGATAAGACAATGACGCATCACGTAACCCCCATGCTCGCAACCTACCCCAAGGACCTGGGCGGAGTGGATCAGGAAAAACTCGCCGAGTGCATCCAGGCATGCTTCGAATGCGCACAGACCTGCACGGCCTGCGCCGATGCCTGCCTGAGCGAGGACATGGTGGCCGAGCTGACCAAGTGCATTCGCACCAATATGGACTGCGCCGACATCTGCGCAACGACAGGCAACGTCCTGTCCCGGCACACCGGGTACGACGCCAACATCACCCGGGCAGTCCTCGAAGCATGCCGCACCGCCTGCAAGGCATGCGCAGATGAATGTGAACGCCACGCCCAAATGCATGAGCACTGCAAGATCTGCGCCGAAGCCTGCCGCCGCTGTGAAACAGCGTGCCACGAGCTCCTCTCCTCGCTGGGCTAGTCGCCCCGCCTACGCCTTGGCGCCCCTTCCCGCCCCGGATTTGTGTAGGGAAGGGGCCACGCACATGAAGGAAACTCACATGAGTACCCCGCAAAACCAGCCAGACTCCCCTCGCGTTAGCGCCGCCGGGCACGAGCAGCAGCAACCCAGCCACCAGCACCGAGAATCAGAAACCCACAGCAGCGGCCCACGCGCCCGAGACGACAAAACCGGCCACCACTCATCCAGGATGTATCTCAAATTCGCCCTGATACTGCTGATCAGCCTGGCGTTGATGTGGGTCCTGTCGATGTCAATGATCCGCTCGATCGACCACTTCTACTTCAACCTGAGCAATTTTTGGATGGCGTTGCTGATGGTGTCCGCGATGGCCGTCGTCATGATCATCGGCATGTGGTCCATGTTCAAGAACAGAAAAGCCAACATCGCCATGCTGATCGGCTTCGCCGTACTCTTCGTCGCCGTGTTCGCACTGGGCCGCACAGAAACCTTCGTCGGCAACGAACAGTTCCTCAAATCCATGATCCCCCATCATTCCCGGGCATTACTCGTCTGCGAGGAATCGAATATCACCGACCCGGAAATCATCACCCTGTGCGACTCCATCGTGAAATCCCAACAGGAAGAAATCACCCAGATGAAGGCGATCCTCGAAAGGTACAAGTCAGACTGACGCCGACCACTACGCCAATTTTGACGACTATAGGAGCATCGTCGTAGACACACCAGGTCCGGGCACGGCGGAGCTCTGCGACGTCGGGACCGGGCCCAACAGCCGGCCACGGAGCGAAGCGGAGAGGACGCCCAACAGCCGGCCACGGAGCGAAGCGGAGAGGACGCCCAACAACTGGATGGAGCGCAGCGAGTGACTGCGTCAACCTGTTTGGAGCCCACCAGGACGGCATGAGCGGCACCCACGGACGGGTTTGCTGGATGCTGCAGGTGACAGGTCTTATCATCACAACCAATACAAAATCGAGAAACACCCCGACCCGTCTGGTTACTTGTTAGGAGCCCCAATGCCCAGGAGACCGTACAACTGGCAACCGGGCTTTGTGGCTGGCAGGGGCTCTATTCTTCTGAACGGAGCCGGCTGCAGCCTGGGCTTCGCTGAGGTTTACCCCTTTGGTTTATGGGTTCAGATAAGCGTCAGATTTAAGGGCCCGTTGACACTCGAGCAGCAGCGGGACATCGATCGCCAGGTCGGCGCCTATCTGCGGAATTCTCCAGCCGAGGGCCCTCTACTGGCTGTTGATCAAGATGGCTCCGGGCGTTCCACAGCTGAAATTGTCACGCATGAGGGGCACAACAACTTCTGGACCACCTCATTTTGGGTTGATCACAAAGTCGCCGCAGGAGCGTTGTCGGTGGTTTTCACCTGGACGGACCAGGATATTGAAACGACCTTCTCCGTCAGGGGCGAAGACGTTGATTCCGCTCTGAGGACAGCGACAGAGCTCTGGAAGACATCATCCGTGGAGTACACCACCTTCTGACCAGGGGTATTCCAGCCGCTCCACCTTGCTTTCAACAAAGACCGCGTCGGAGCTGGTTCACCAGCTCCGACCGGCGCAGCCAGGGCATCCCTGGACCGAAGAGATCACCGAAACGTCGCTGAACAGGTTCAGCAAAGACAAGGGGACGGTGCGGCCGACGTTGGTCGAACCGTTCGTGGTGGAGATCGCGTCCGACCTCGCATGGACAGGCAAGTCCTACCGCCACCCGATCACGCTGCTCCGCACCAGACCCGAACTCGATCCCGCCGACGTCGAACTGCCACCGCATCTCCAAAACCGGTAACCCCTGCGATTCGCGGTGGACGGGTTGTGCCCACTGGGGGCCAGGTGGAGCCCTCCGCACAGCTCAAAGCTGTCCCCATTGGCCGTGCAAGCCGTCCACACCGCCCCCGGCGTGCTGGCGGACCACCATGTGGGTTTTCGGCGAGTAGGCCTGGTTTTCCTAGTTGGCGCCTGATGACGTCGATGCGTCCAGTGCGGAACGACGTTCAAGCATCAGGGTGTCGCGCCATTGGCCGGCGGCGGGGCCGTGGGTCATTCTGGCGATCCGGCTCCGGTGTCCGATGATCCGGAAGCCGGCGGTTTCGTGGATCCGGAGGCTGGAGTGGTTCTCGGGGAAGATGCTGGATTGGATGGTCCAGATGCCGGCGCGTTCGGTGGAGTCGATGAGGGCTTGCAGGAGGGCTTTTCCGAGCCCGAGTCCGCGGGCATCAGCGGCCACGTAGACGGAGTGTTCGACGACGCCGGCGTAGACGGGCCGGGCCGAGACGGCCGAAACTGCCGCCCAACCCAGAACACCCTGATCTGTGGTTTCGGCAACCAGTCGGTGTGCCTGGAGCCGGGATGCGTCGAAGGATTCCCAGTCAGGGGTAGTCGATTCGAACGTCGAGTGCCCGGTGTCGATGCCCTCCTGGAAGATCCGCTGGACCGCGGGCCAGTCGGCCGGGTCCATGTGACGAACGGTGAAGCCGTGGCTCATAGTGCGGCCAGGATCCCGGCGACGTCGTCCAGGGCGCCCGGGACGAGGGAGTAGTAGGCCCAGGTGCCACGCTTTTCGCGGTGCAGCAGTCCGGCCTCAACCAGGATCTTCAGGTGGTGGGACACGGTGGGCTGGCCCAGGTCCAGGGGCTCGGTGAGGTCACAGACGCAGGATTCCCCGGAGGCCTCGGCCTTGACGATGGAGAGCAGCCGCAGCCGGTTCGGGTCTGCCAGGGCCTTGAAGACCAGCGCTTTCTGCTTGGCTTCTTCAGCGCCCAGCGCAGGCGCCGAGGCCGGGGCGCAGCAGGATTCATCCGTGGCTGGTTCGAGGACGGGCAGTGCGTTCATTTATCCATTATGCCCGAATATTGACCATCATCAATGTAGTCGGGCAAGTGGCCCGCCGCTTCCGTCAGCGGATGACTAGGCCCCGGTTTTCTCCAGCGAGTGCGGAATGACGATGTCGTCCGCGGCGCGAGATGCTGTCGGGAACAGCAGCGCCAGGACGCCGATGCCCAACGCAGCGCCGATCAGCTGCGCCACCACGAACCCTGGAACGGATCCGGGCGCGATACCGGCGAAGGTATCGCTGAAGATGCGCCCGACAGTCACTGCCGGGTTGGCGAAAGACGTCGAGGAGGTGAACCAGTAGGCCGCGCCGATGTAAGCGCCCACCGCAGGGGCCGCGAGAGCGCCGCGGTTGGTGGCCGCCAGCGCGAAAATCAACACGATCAATCCAGCAGTGGCGACGACTTCGCCAAGCAGATGCCCGCTGGTGGCGCGGTCCTTGACCGAGATGGAGGTGCCGACCTCGAACATGGCGTTGGCGAGCACACTGCCGCCGATCGCACCGATGACCTGCGCGATCACGTAGGTTCCAACTTCGGCCAGCGACAGGCCGGTTCGGGTACTCCTGCCCAGGAACCAGTCGACCAGGGACACAACGGGGTTGAAGTGCGCTCCACTGACCGGCCCGAACACGAGGATCAGAACGGTCAACCCGAGCACGGTCGCTGTGCTGTTCTGCAGCAACTGCAAGCCCACATCATTGGGTGAAAGCTGGGCTGCGGCGATCCCCGAGCCCACGACGATGGAGACAAGCAAAGCGGTGCCGAGCAGTTCGGCGACGGCGCGGCGCCACAACGGCGGCTGGTGTGAAGTCATGGCAACCAGCTTGACCGAAGAAAGTATCTCAGTCAAAATTGAGTCAATGGATACTGAGCAGATGAACATCTTTCGGGCGCGGGTTGCAAAGCATGCCGCCCTCGCCGATCCTGCCCGCCTTCGCATCGTGGACCTGTTGACCCTAGGGGACTTGTCGCCGACGGAGCTGCAGGCCGAACTGGGGATGCCCTCGAACCTGCTCTCGCACCACCTGCGCAGCCTTGAGGAAGCCGGGCTCGCTACCCGCCACCGCTCGGAAGCGGACAAGCGGCGCAGCTACTTCCGGCTCGCAGCCGGGGCCCTTGACGGACTGGCGCCCGGGCGTGAGCACGCAGCACGACGCGTGCTGTTCATCTGCACCCGCAACAGCGCCCGTTCCCAGCTGGCGACCGCGCTCTGGCGCCAGGTCAGCGACATCCCCTCCATCTCGGCCGGAACCCATCCGGCCGAGCGCATTGCCGAGGGCGCTGTAGCCGTGGCCCGCCGCCACGGCGTCGATCTTGACCAACTGACCCCGCGCCAACTGGATCAGGTGGCGGCCGCCGATGATTTCATCGTGACCGTCTGCGACAACGCCCATGAGGAACTGGCCGGCCTCGGTGGAATCCACTGGTCCGTGCCCGACCCCCTGCGGCTGAACAATGAAGACGCCTTCGAGACCGCCTTCACGGACTTGTCTGCCCGTATCAACGACCTCGCTCCCCGCCTGCACGCCGCCTGAACCAAGGGCGACCGGGCGCCTACGGGAAGCCTTCCAAGCTAAATATTGACAATCATCAATCTACTGTCCGATACTCCATATATCGACAAGCATCAATATCAGGGCCGGTGCTGCTTCAACGGAGCGGACAGAGATTCAGAGAGTTCCCTACCCCCTCACCCAACTGATCCCAGGAGAAACCCGTGAGCGCCGAAACCATCAAGAAGCCTTCCGTCTTGTTCGTCTGTGTCCATAACGCCGGCCGGTCCCAGATGGCCGCCGCGTTTCTGACCACCCTGTCCGACGGGGCCATCGAGGTCCGCTCCGCCGGCTCGCAGCCCGCGGACAAGGTCAACCCGGCCGCCGTTGAGGCAATGGCCGAGCTAGGCATCGACATGTCCGCCGAGATCCCGAAGGTCCTCACCACCGAGGCCGTGAAGGAATCCGACGTCGTGATCACCATGGGCTGCGGCGATGAATGCCCGTACTTCCCCGGCAAGCGCTACGAGGACTGGGTCCTTGAAGACCCCGCCGGCCAGGGCGTGGCCGCTGTCCGTCCGATCCGCGACGAGATCAAGACCCGCATCGAGGCCCTGATCGCCTCGCTGGTCCCGGCCGCCAAGTAACCCATCTTTTTTCGAGCACCAGGAGAGACTTCCGTGAGCACCGACGCCAGTACCGACGTCCAGACAGAACAGCTGATCATCATCGGCTCCGGCCCCGCCGGTTACACGGCCGCGATTTATGCCGCCCGGGCCGGGTTGACCCCGTTGGTCCTGGCCGGTTCGGTCACCGCCGGTGGCGCGTTGATGAACACCACCGAGGTGGAGAACTTCCCCGGCTTCCCGGGCGGTGTTCAGGGCCCGGAGCTGATGGATGGGCTCCAGGAACAGGCCGAGAAGTTCGGCGCCCGGATCGTGTTCGACGACGTCACCGAGGTCGATCTGACCGGTCACCTCAAGCGCGTGGTCATCGGCGCCGGTAACACGCACGAGGCACCGGCGGTTATCCTCGCCACCGGGTCGGCCTACAAAGAGCTTGGCCTGCCGGAAGAGAAGAAGCTCAGCGGCCACGGGGTGTCCTGGTGTGCCACCTGCGACGGGTTCTTCTTCCGCGAGCAGGACATCATCGTCGTCGGCGGCGGTGACTCCGCCATGGAGGAAGCGACCTTCCTGACCCGCTTCGCCAGGACAGTCACCGTCGTCGTCCGCAAAGACGAGCTCCGCGCTTCCCGGATCATGGCCCAGCGCGCCAAGGACAACCCCAAGATCAGCTTCGCCTGGAATTCCGCGATCACCAAGATCCACGGCGATACCAAGGTCACCGGTGTCACCCTGACGGACACCCGCAGCGGGGAAACCCGCGAACAGGACGCCACCGGCATCTTTGTCGCCATCGGACATGTGCCCCGCACCGAACTGGTCACCGGGCAGGTCGATCTGGACGCTGAGGGCTACATCAAGGTCGACTCACCCACCACGGTCACCAACCTCTCGGGTGTCTTCGCCTGCGGTGACGCGGTGGATCACCGCTACCGGCAGGCCATTACCGCCGCGGGCACCGGATGCGCCGCCGCGTTGGACGCCGAACGGTTCCTGGCCGCGCTGGAAGATGCCGAAAGCATCGCCACCGCCTTGGTTGAAGAACCAACCCACGCCTAACCAGCCAATACGGGAGGGGGTGAACTGGATGGACACCGGATGCTGCACCGACACGGGCTGCTGCGACGAGGACGATCTGGACTGCTGCTGAACAGCACCACCCCCGGCCTGCCGGACCCACAAGGACCGGCAGGCACCCAACCCGAAACCACCGCACCAACGGAAAAGAACAGAGGACAGCATGGATTCAGTGAAGAACCTTCCCGTCGCCGTGATCGGCGCAGGACCCATCGGTTTGGCCACCGCCGCACACCTGCTCGAACGCGGCCTCGAACCGGTCATCTTCGAAGCCGGACCCACCGCCGGTGCCGCCATTGAACAATGGCGCCACATCCGGCTGTTCTCCCCGTGGCGGTTCAACCTCGACGACGCCGCCGTGCGCCTGCTCGAACCCACCGGCTGGGAGTCCCCCCGCCCCACAGCACTGCCCTACGGCGGCGAACTCATCGACCACTACCTCACCCCGCTGGCCGCCACCCCGGCAATCGGCCCCCGGCTCCAGACCGGCGCCCGCGTCATCGCCGTCACCCGGCAGGGCATGGACAAAACCCATGTCCGGGACCGCGACACCACCCCGTTCGTCGTCCGCGTCGAGCACGACGGCGGCGAAGTTCGCGACCATGTCGTCGCCGCCGTCATCGACGCCTCCGGGACCTGGTCCACCCGCAACCCCCTCGGAACCTCCGGCCTGCCCGCCATCGGCGAGACCACCGCAGCTGACCGGATCTCCTCACCCCTGCCCGACGTTATTGGGCGGGACCGTGCCGCGTTCGCCGGCCGCCGCGTCCTCGTCGTCGGCGCCGGCCACTCCGCTGCGAACACCCTAATCAACCTCGCCGACCTGGCCAAGGAAGAACCCGGCACTACGATCATTTGGGCCGTCCGTGGCGCGTCAGCGGAAAAGGTCTACGGAGGCGGGGACGCCGACGGCCTGCCCGCCCGCGGCCAGCTCGGCTCCCGGCTCCGCCGCCTCGTCGAAGCCGGAACCATCGAACTCCACACCAGCTTCGGCATCGCCGCCCTGAAAACCCTCGACACGCACGTCACGGTCGAAGCCGTGGACGGGCGCACCGTCGAGACTGACGTCATCGTGCCCTGCACCGGGTTCCGACCCGATCTGGAGGTCCTGCGGGAACTGCGCCTGAACCTGGACCCGGCAGTGGAAGCACCGATCGAGCTCGGCCCGCTGATCGACCCTGAGTTCCACTCCTGCGGCACCGTCCCAGCGCACGGCGCCAAGGTTCTGGCCCACCCGGAGAAGGACTTCTACATTGTCGGGATGAAGTCCTACGGAAGGGCACCGACGTTCCTGCTGGCCACCGGCTACGAACAGGTCCGCTCCGTGGCTGCCGCCCTCGCCGGCGACCAGGCCGCAGCAGACACCGTCCACCTCGAACTGCCCGAAACCGGGGTCTGCTCCGCGGACGCCGGCACGAGCTGCGACGTCCCCGCCGCAGCAACCACCCCTAAGACATCGCAGGAGCCTGAGTCGCAGGGAGGGTGCTGCGCCGCACCGGAACCAGCGTTCGTCGGGTTCCCGACCGGCCTTGCCCACGGCCGCTCCTCCGACAACTGACCCACCTAACTCACAGCGCCAGTCATCATCGAGCCGGACCCACCCCTAGGGAGTACTGCCATGACCGATCACCAGGAAACAACGCTGGGACTGCAGGACAACACCGAAGTCCTGCACCGGATCAGCAACCGCCTCGCCGACCGCTACGCCGGAACGTTCGCGGCCGAAACCGTCGAACGCTACGTCTTCGAGTCCTACACCGCCCTGGCCAGGACCGCGAAGATCAGCGCCTACCTGCCCGCGACCACCGAACACTTCGCCAACGACAGGCTCCACGCCCTGGCCAAATCCAAGGGCGCCATCGTCTCCGACGTGCCCGAAGTGTTGTTCGTCTGCGTCCAGAACGCCGGCCGGTCCCAAATGGCCGCCGCTCTGCTGAACGTCGAAGCCAAGGGCAGGATCCGGGTCCGCTCCGCCGGCTCCCTCCCGGCCTCCGAACTGGATGCGACCGTCGTGACCGTGATGAACGAGATGGGCCTGGACCTGGGCAAGGAATACCCCAAACCCCTCACCGATGACGTGGTGCGGGCTTCCGACGTCGTCATCACCATGGGCTGCGGGGACTCATGCCCGATCTACCCCGGCAAACGCTACGAAGACTGGGACCTCACAGACCCCGCAGGCCAATCCCTGGAAACCGTCCGGGACATCCGCGACCAGATCCACGACCGGGTCAAAACCCTGGTCGCCTCCCTCACGAAAGAAGCAGCACTCTAATGACAACCGAACACCCCGCGGTCCTCTTCGTCTGCAGCAAGAACGGCGGCAAATCCCAACTCGCCGCAGGTCTCATGCGCGACCTCGCCGGGGACAACATCACCGTCTACTCCGCAGGCACCAAACCAGCCGCATCCCTGAACGGCCAAGCCGTGGACTCGCTAACGGAGCTGGGCATCGACGTCACCGGCGAATACCCCAAACCCGTCACCGACGAGGTCCTGAACCTCGTGGACGCCGTCATCGTCCTCGGCACCGAAGCCAAACTCGACGCACCTGCCGGGAAACGCTTCGAGATCTGGGAAACCGACGAACCCTCCACCCGAGGCATCGAAGGCATGGAACGCATGCGCCTGGTCCGGGACGACATCAAAACCCGCGTCCACCAGCTCTACACCGATCTGGCAGGCAATTAGTGTCATTGTGACTGCCCAGCGGCTCCTGCCCCGACGTTCCAGATCGCGCAGCTGATAATTTTCACTTATGAACAGCACCGCCCTGCCGACGTTGACTCCGGGAACGGCACGACAACACAACTTGCCTCTGGTTTTTCTCACCGGTGCCATCATCGGTGTGTTGGGAGGCATGATCGGTTTGGGCGGCGCCGAGTTCCGGTTGCCCTTGCTGATCGGCGTGTTTGGCTTCGCGGCGCTGCAGGCCATCATCATGAACAAGGCCATGAGCCTGATCGTGGTCGTCACCGCATTGCCGGCACGACTTTTCGCGATCCCGTTCGGGGACCTGTCCCCGTACTGGTTTATCGTCTTGAATCTTCTGGCCGGAAGCCTGGTGGGGGCCTGGGCAGGCGCTCACTGGGCCACGAAGCTGAGATCCAAGACCCTCTACCGTGTCATCGCGGTGCTGCTGGTGCTCATCGCGGCTCTACTGTTCTACACGCATTTCTTCGCCGTTGATCCGCTCGCACTGCCGGAGGCCCCGCGGACCATTGCCGGCATCGGAGCGGGGATCATCATCGGCGTCGTCGCCGCGCTCATGGGCGTTGCTGGCGGGGAACTGCTGATCCCCACGATCGTGTTGCTCTATGGCACCGACATCAAAATCGCCGGCAGCCTCTCCCTGGCCGTTTCACTCCCCACAATGCTCGTCGCATTCGCCCGATTCAGCAGGGATAAAAGCTTCTCCGTGCTCGGCCAAAACAAGCCGTTCTTGGTCACCATGACCCTGGGCTCCATCACCGGAACCATCATCGGCGGGCTCATGCTCGGCGTCATCCCCTCGCTGGTACTCATCCCGCTGCTGGTCCTGCTCCTACTGCTGTCCTCCATCAAGGTCTGGAACCACGACTGACCATCAAACTGACAGGATGAGGCCATGACCATCGCCAAATCCGTCCTGTTATTTGTCCTCGCCGCTATCGCTGAAATAGGCGGCGCCTGGCTCGTTTGGCAATCAGTCAGGGAAGGCAAAGCCTGGTGGTGGGCCGGTCTCGGTGTGATCGCCCTGGGGATCTACGGCTTCGCCGCCACACTCCAGCCCGACGCGCACTTCGGCAGAATCCTTGCCGCCTACGGCGGCGTCTTCGTAGCCGGCTCGTTGGCCTGGGGCATGATCATCGATCGGTTCCGGCCCGACCGCTGGGACATCACTGGATCAGTGATCTGCCTTATCGGCGTCGCCGTAATCATGTTCGCGCCCCGCAACACCTGAACTCATACAAACCCCTCATTTGCGGCCAGATTTACCCGTCATCCCGGGGCCAAGAACAGTTGACATACTCACCATCTCGAGCGTCGGCGCTAGTGGCTTCCGTGCTGGGCGCCGTGGCCGTGTTCCTCACCTCCAGGGATCCCCGCAGCTGAGGCAAGGTAGCCCCAACCGGCGTCGCTGAGTGCGTGGTAGGCGATGTGGAGTTCTTTCGCCGGTTCTGCAACTCCGGCGGTATCGCGGCGTTCCAGGACAGGGGTCAGCTGTTCGACCGAGGCCACGAATCGCTCCGCGGCTGGTCGGAGCTCATCAGGCCACGCCGTCACGGCTACGGCGATGCGTGCGTTACGGATCAGAGGTGCCCAGTTGCGGTCGATTTTGGGTTCTGACCCGGTCAGCGCGGTGGCGATGCCGTGGAAGCCCACCGTGTCGATATGGGTCAGGACGGCGAGCAGTGCTGTCGTGATTCCCGCCGGTTCTGCGGCGGGAAGGATGTGTTCCATCGCGGTCTCCTCGGTTCCGGTTTCTTCAAGAATGGCCTCCCCTGCCGGATGCCTCAAGACCTTACTGTCACGCACCCGGCTAAGCTCTTGCCAACCATACCCCCCGGGGGTATAGTTGCCGTGTTGTCAGTGAGTGGTCTGTCGCGGAGGCCCTGAGGGTCCCTCTTTACAACCGTTCAACCACAACACCCATCGCATCTTCTGCAATGAATGGAACTGACATGCAAACACCATCACGTACCGAACTGCCTCTGACATCCTCCGGATCGGGCTGCGGTTGCTGCTCCACGAATTCCCGTGAGACTCCCGCCGAAAAGACCGCCGGCGTTGAGTACGCCGTTGAAGGCCTGACCTGTGGCGGCTGCGTTGCCACCGTCGAAAAGGCCGTCACTGCCATTGACGGGGTTGACACAGCGACCGTTGAACTCGTCCCCGGCGGTCTCTCCCGGCTGATCGTTTCCGGCCCCGCAGGGACCTCGGAGATCCGGGACGCCGTCATCTCGGCTGGATACAGCCTGACTAAGTAGCTCGAACCCACTCGGCCTGCAGCGCTATGTGCGATACCGCGGCCGTATTTGGAGGAGTACACCATGGCAGAGCACGACCATCATCACCATCATCCGTCACCGGTCGGTGAAGCGGACCGGGACGACTCGGCGGTCCCCTCACGCAAGGTGGAGGGGACAGGGCCAGCCGCCCATCAGCATCACGGCCATGTGCAGGGCCGCGAGGACCGCGACGATCATGCCGTGCACAGCCACGGCCAGCACGCCGGGCACAGCACGGCCATGTTCAAAGATAGGTTCTGGCTGACCCTGGCACTGTCGGTCCCGGTCGTCTATTTCAGCCCCATGTTCGGACACCTCCTCGGGTACATGCCGCCGGAATTCCCGGGCTCGGCCTGGATACCACCCGTCCTTGGAACGGTGATCTTCCTCTACGGAGGCATGCCCTTCCTCAAGGGCGGGCTGAATGAACTCAAGTCCCGGCAACCGGGCATGATGCTGCTGATAAGCATGGCCATCTCAGTCGCCTTCGCGGCTTCCTGGGCGACCAGCCTGCGGATCGGGAACTTCGATCTGGACTTCTGGTGGGAACTGGCACTGCTGGTAGCCATCATGCTGCTGGGTCACTGGATCGAAATGCGGGCCCTCGGCTCAGCCCAAGGCGCGTTGGACGCCCTGGCCGCGTTGTTGCCGGACGAAGCAGAACGCATCACCGACACCGGAGTGGAAACCGTCTCAGTCTCCGATCTCCGGACCGGGGATAAGGTCCTGGTCCGGTCCGGGGCGCGGATGCCCGCTGACGGGACCATCGCGGAGGGGCAGGCCGAGTTTGATGAATCCATGATCACCGGCGAATCCAAGACGGTGACCAGAAGCGTCGGGGATCCTGTCGTGGCAGGAACTGTGGCCACTGACAACACCGTCCGGGTAACCGTGACAGCGGTCGGGGATGACACCGCCCTGGCGGGAATTCAACGTCTGGTGGCCGAAGCCCAGGCCTCGTCCTCGAAGGCCCAGGCCCTCGCGGACCGGGCCGCTGCGTTCCTTTTCTACTTCGCCACCATCGCCGGTGTCATCACCTTCATCGCATGGACCTTGCTGGGTAGCCTGCCCGAAGCCGTGACCCGCATGGTCACGGTCTTGGTCATCGCCTGCCCTCACGCGCTGGGCCTGGCCATTCCGCTGGTGATAGCGATCTCCACTGAGCAAGCCGCCCGGGCCGGAGTGCTGATCAAGGACCGGATCGCACTGGAACGGATGCGCACCATCGACGTCGTGCTCTTCGACAAGACCGGCACCTTGACCAAAGGAGAACCTGAAGTCAGCAGCACGGCCACCTCCGACGGTGACGGCACCGATGACCTGCTGGCCCTGGCCGCAGCCGTCGAATCCGACAGCGAACACCCCGTGGCCCGGGCCATCGTCCGCGCAGCCCACCACAAGGGCCTGCAGCTGCCGAACGCCACCGGTTTCACCTCCATGACAGGGCGGGGAGTGCGCGCCACGATCGACGGCCGCACCGTCCAGGTCGGCGGTCCGGCACTGCTGCGCGAACTCAGGCTCACCGAACCCGAATCCCTGGCCGCCGCAACCCGGGAGTGGATGGGACGCGGCGCCGCCGTGCTCCATGTCATCGACGGTGACCGCATCCTGGGCGCCGTCAGCCTCGAAGACGCCATCCGACCCGAGTCCCGCCAGGCTGTGGCGGCCTTGCAAAGCAGGGGCGTTATGGTCGCCATGATCACCGGAGACGCCACCCAGGTAGCCACCGCGGTGGGAGCGGAGCTGAACATCGATGAGGTCTTCGCTGAAGTCCTTCCAGCGGACAAGGACAAGAAAGTCGCCGAACTGCAGGCCCGGGGCCTGAAGGTTGCCATGGTCGGTGACGGGGTCAACGACTCCCCCGCCCTGGCACGCGCCGAGGTCGGCATCGCCATCGGAGCCGGCACCGACGTGGCCATGGAATCGGCTGGGGTGATCCTGGCCGGCAACGACCCGCGGGCGGTGCTGTCCATGGTAGACCTGTCCAGGGCAAGCTACGCGAAAATGTGGCAGAACCTGGTGTGGGCCACCGGATACAACGTCATCGCCGTCCCGCTGGCTGCGGGCGTACTGGCCTTCGCCGGGATCGTGCTCTCCCCGGCTGCGGGCGCGGTGCTGATGTCAGTCTCTACAATCGTCGTCGCCCTGAACGCCCAACTGCTCCGGCGGGTGAAACTGAACCCGTCCCAGGTCCGTTGACCCAACAAGCACCGGCACCGCCGCTCTCAAACCATCCCGGTACAGCGGCGGTGCCGGCATGCTGAAACAATGAAAACCGTGCCCTGGTTCATGCCGTTGCGGGGAGCCGGAACGGCGACCGCTCTGCATCGCCTTGGCTGCCGCAAACCCCGAATTTTAGGGCTGATCTCGCCGGTTTCTTTGAGAGAGGAAGAATCCAACAGCGGCCATGGCCAGGATAACGGCCACGATCCCTGCGACGAGCGGAGCATTGGCATCATTTGGACCGATGCTCTCCGGTGCGGACGGCTGTGTTGAGTTGCTTGGCTGAGAAGAGGGTGTAGCCGCTGTTTGGGGTGGGGTTTCCTCGCCGAAGACCTCCTGCCGCCGGTCATCCGATGGCGTGAGCCCGAAGTTCAAGCTGACTTTGTCGTTGAGTGACCGCCGACCCTGAAGAACCGTGTCCTTCGGAGCTGCAGGTCCGGCAGTTGTCTGCTGTACCGTCGCGGTGACCTGCGGAGGATCGGCGCGGGCCGGGACCGCGGCCACAGTCGAGAAGCTCGCCGCAGCGGCGAGGACGAGACCCGGGAGACCCCATAGGGCTATGACGGACCTCTTGCGGGATGTGTTGTGCACATTTGCTCCAATAGTGGTGATGGTGTGGCGGCTGCCCGCCTGGCTGGGCGGGTCTAGTTCGCGGCGGCCGCTACGAGCCCGCGGAATTGTTCCTCTGTGTTGAAGGGGATCATTTGCCCGTTGAGGAAAAAGGTTGGAGTGTCGGTGACGCCAAAGGAGGTACCGTCTGCGATGTCTTCCTTGATCCGTTCCTTGGTCTTGTCAGCTGTCACGGAGTCGTCATAGGTTCTCAGGTCCAGGCCCAGGTCCTGGGCGAACGAACGGAACAGCTGGGCTTGTGAGTCTTGTTTGTTGCCCCATTGAGTCCCGGTTTCGAACAGTTTGATAGTCATCTGCTGATATTTCCCCTGCTGGGCTGCGGCTTCGGCGGCGAGAGCCGCCGCGGCTGAGTTACGATGCGCGGGAACCGGGAAGTATCGCTGCACGAAGGTGATTCGGTCCCCGTATTCATTCTTCAGTTCCTCGATAAGCGGCTGAGCGGCGCGGCAGGGGTCGCATTCAAAGTCCACGAACTCGACCAGTTGGGCTTTCTCTGTGGTCGGTAAGGTGGTGCGGTGGCTATCTTCCCGAACCAGTTGGGCGACGGCGGTGGGTTGGGCCGACGTCGTCGCTGGCTTATTGAGCGTGAAGACGCTGTACCAGACCAGACCAAGGCCGATGAGGACGGACAGCAAGACCCAGACGAAGACCCTTGTCTTCCTGGCAGTGTCTGCAAGCGGATGCGGGGTCCGCTGCGGCTGTTGTTTTCTTGTCATGGGGCGGGCTCGATCCGGTGGTGTTTTCTTAGGTTGGGGATGCGATTGTGCTCGGCGAGACGCTATGTCTCGGCCACCGCCGCGGCGACAAGGGATCTGAGGATGCTTTGGTCCGCCAGTCCCAGGATGCGTGCCGCGACTCGTCCTTTCTTGTCGATCACGAGAGTGGAAGGAACTGCCTGCGGGGGGACGTATTGGGTCATGGCCAGGAGGATGCCCCCGTCTTTGTCCTGCATGCTGGGGTAGGTGACACCAAAGGTTCGTTCAAAGGCGGCCGCTGCCGGTTCTTCATCGCGGACGTTGACACCATAGAACTGGACACCTTGGCCTTTGAACTGTTCCGCGATGGCTTCGAGCCTCGGGGCTTCGAGCCGGCAGGGGGCGCAGGCGGCATACCAGAAGTTCAGCACGATGATTTTGCCCTGCCAATCACTGGAGGTGATTGCCGTGCCGTCGTAGAGCTTGCCTTTCAGGACCACGGGGGCCTTCCGCTCGGCATCCACATATTCGGTGACAGACCCGTCCCCTGCGATGTAGTTTTTGTTGTCGCCCGCCTTGGCCTGTTCAGAAAGGGTGTCCCTGGCTCCACATCCTGTGAGAACCAGCGCTCCCAGCCCGGTCAAAGACGATGCGGTGATGAAACGCCGACGCGTGATACCCGGCTTCTGTGTACCGGCGCCGCCGGCTGAAAGTAGTCGTCCTACGAACTTAGACATTGCGATCCTTAGATAACGAAATTGTAACTTCTTGGTGTTTTGGTTAGGCTGGGTTTCGTCCATACCCGTCCGGGGTATGGGTTGGCCGTCTCGCCAAACCCCGTCGGCGGCCCAATGAGCATCCAGTTCCAGACGGGGGCGGAGGACCCAACAACGGTGCATGAGCACCTTGGGGTGAAGCCGGCCCTGCAGCTACCCATCCGGGAGCGGGGCTGGCCGGACAGTCCACTCGTCCGAATCCGACAGCTAACTTCGTCGGCGCCGAGAGGACCCCCACCTTGCCTTCCCAGCCCCAGCACGGCCGTCGCCGCGCCACGCCCAGTTCAGCACCCGTCAAGCGCCGTCGTGAAACGGCGTTTCTTCCCTCCCCTCTGCAGGACCGCGGCCATCGGTTCGGTGCTGCCGCCGCTGTCACCGGCCTGATTGCCATGAGTGTCCTATCAGCCGCCCAGGCTGATCCCGGGCGCGTCGGAACCGACCAGGCCCTTTCACCCGCAGTACCAGCTACCGTGTCCGCGCAGCCGGTGATCAATGCCGAAGCCGGCGCTTCCCTCACCTTTGACCGGCCGGTGGTGGGATCAAAGGCCGCACCGCCAGCCACTGTTGCGCCGCCTGTGGCAGCTGTCGCGCCCCAGAAGGCCAAGGCAGCAGTACAGGTCCCTTCCGCTCCGGCGGAGGCATCGACAGCGTTGAAGGCACCCATGGCTTCAATCAACGTCAGTTCACCGTTCGGCCTCAGAGTCAACCCCCTCACCGGGTCGACCGGGGAATGGCATACGGGGATTGACCTGACGGGGGCCTGCAGCACGCCGGTGTTCGCAGCTGGCGCCGGAACCGTCGTGGAAGCCGGTTGGAGCCAGTACGGAGGCGGGAACAGAATTGTCATCGACCACGGCAATGGTTTGAAAACCACGTACAACCATTTGGCCAGCATCGGTGTTGCCATGGGACAGGCCGTTGCATCGGGCGCCCAGATCGCGGGTGTGGGAACGACGGGTAACTCAACCGGCTGCCACCTGCACTTTGAGGTCATGGTCAATGACAAGACCGTGGATCCTGCCAGCTTCATCTGAGACGGACCTCTGCCGCGCAGGTGCTCACGCATCGTGGGTTCCCGGGCCGCGGGGGCCTTGCAGATGCTTCCGGTTCAGCACGTCGAGCTCGTCGTCGCTGAGCTCATCAAAGGAGCGGGCCTCCCTGCGGTCGCTGCGGGAGAACCTGACAAACATGAGGATGATCAGTGGCAGGTCCACGATCTCGGCGAGGAACCACAGCAGGTCCCCGGCGAGTTGTTGGTCCCGGAACGGGTCCGGGAGCCAGGATGGGTGGCCGGTAAGGGGCAATGTCGCGCCGTCCAGGATCTGAGGGCTGATGCGCATCAGCACCCCCGGCACGGCGTCGGCGACCAGTTCGATGAAGACGTAGATGAATTCCACCACGATCAGGGATGTGACGTCTTTCGTCGAGCCATCTTCAATGATCGGTACGGCCATCAGTAACCCCGCTGCGGGGACGAGGACCGTCAGTGCTGCATCCCACCACGGGTCCGTTCTCATCGCGTAGAACAGTGGGGTCAACAAGAGGGTGAACAGGGCAAGGCCCAGCAGGGCCGCGACGACCGTGTTGCTCAGTGCCTTGGTCACCCGGCTGCTCAGAACGCGGGCGAGCCGTTCCTGACCCTGTTTTCCCGAGGCTGCCCTGGCCAGCGTCAGGGGCTGGCCGGCTGCGATCAGCAGCGGGACGATGAACAGGTACGAGGTGATTCTCAGGGTGAAGGCCCAGCGAAGATCGTGGCTGTACACGCCCGTGAACCCGAAGCTGAGCACGGCGAAGCTGCCCAGGCCCAGGCCATAGAAGGTCGCTGCCCGCCACCATGGCCAGTGCACGCCCCGGCGCGCGGCTGCACGGATGCCCTGGCCGTAAAGGACGGCTGCTGTGGCGATGATGGCCGCTGCCGGCACATTCAACGTCCAGGATGACACGACGGCGTCCCAAGGAGGCATCGTCAGCGCTTTGCTTCTGTCCGCCCGGCCAGGAGCGCCCCGGCCAGGAACAGCAGACCCGCTGTGGGGTAACCGGCGTAGAGGTCCAGGGCCACGCTCGGTCCCTGCCCGGCCGGCGCCAGGTGCAGGATCCAATGCCAGATCGCGACCGCCGCCCCGGCGGCCATGATTACCTGTCCGATGCGCACCAGCCGGCGGTGCCTGCGGTGCCGTGTTTCGGGGTCGTCATTGTTGTTGGGTTTGGTGTTCATGGGGATTGCCCTTCAGTGGTTTCAGCCGTTGCTTCCGCCGGTGCACGCGGCTCCGGGTTCGGGGGCCTTCGGGGATTGGGCGTAGGCGCTGATGAACGTCGGGATCCGGGGATCGGCTGCTTCGGTCACACCCAGTTGAGCACCCCAGGCTGTCGCGGTGACCGGTTCGCTTTGGTTCGCGTCGGGGCTGAGCAGAACGTAGGGGTTTGCCTTGGCCAGGGCGGCCAGTTTGGTGATCTCATCCTCAGGCAGACCGGGCTTGTAGCTCAGCCATACGGCGCCGTGTTCCAGGGAGTGAACGGCCCGTTCTTTGGTGACAGGTTCGGTGTAGATGCCGCAGTTGACCCAGACGGGTGCGTGGTCGCCTCCGACACCAGGTTCCTGGGGGTAGGAGACAGGTGTTTGGACGTGGTTGCGGGAGAGTCCCGAGTAGGTCTGGGCACCGTCGATGGGTTTCTTGGCGGCCTCCATGGCCGCGTTCTTTTCCTGGACGGCGCCGGTGACTACCAACGCGACGGCGGTGATGATGACGGTCAGGAGAAGACCGAACCCGCCGTAGACCAGAATGTTCCATTTGCGTTGCTTGGCTTTTTGCTGTGCCCGGATTCCGGCGAGTAAGGCTTCGTGGTCGGCGCGGCGTTTGCTGGCGTTGCTCATGAGGGTTCTCCTGTATGTGGGAGGGGGCGTGAGGGGGGTCGGGCCTGGCCGGCGGCCAGCACGAAGGATCGTGGTCCAGGGCGCAGGATCAGGAACAAGAGGATCCCAGCGACAAGAAGCAGCCCGGAAACCCAGGTGTTCACGCGCAGGCCCAGGATGGTGTTGGCGGGGTCGGCGCGCATCAGTTCGAACACGAACCGGCCGCTGGTGTACAGGACGATGTAGGCGGCGAAGACCGCTCCGGCGCCGAGATGGTATTTGCGGTCCAGGAACATCAGCAGTGACGCGGCGGCAAGGCACCACAGCGATTCATAGAGGAATGTGGGCTGGAAGTAACCCAGGACTTCGGGGGTGCCCTCGGCTGTGGTCACGGCCTGGCCGGTGGCTTGGTTCATGGCGTGGACCTGCAGTTTCCACGGCAGGTCCGTGGGCCCGCCGTAGAGTTCGTTGTTGAACCAGTTGCCCCACCGGCCCAACCCTTGGGCGATCAGCAGGCCAGGGGCTGCCGCGTCAGCGAAGACCGCCAGGGTGATCCCGGTCCGCCGGGCACCGATAAGGGCACCGACCAGGCCGAGAGCGACCGCCCCCCAGATGCCCAGGCCGCCTTCCCAGATGCGCAGCGCACCCCACGGGTCCTTGCCGGGGGCGAAGTACAACTGGTTGTCCGTGATCACGTGGTACAGCCGGCCTCCGATGATCCCGAACGGGACGGCCCACATCACCACGTCCAGGGCCTGGGCTGTTGTGCCTCCCCGGGCGCGTAGTCGTCGAGCGGTCAGCCAGACGCCGACGATGATCCCGGCCAGGATGCACACGGCATAGAACCGGATGGTCAGCGGCCCGAGTTGAAAAGCGCTGACGGTGGGTGAAGGGATGAAGAAATCAGTGGTGGCGAGGGTTCTCACGGCGCCGCTCATTTCACGTAGGAGAAGAGGGCCATCATGCCCTGCTCGGCGTGGAAGGCGTTGTGGCAGTGGACCAGCCACTGGCCAGGGTTGTCGGCGTCGAAGAACACCGTCACGGTCTGTTTCGGGCGGACGATCACCGTGTCTTTACGGGCCCCGTCGGCCCCGACCTGAAACGTGTGCCCGTGCAGGTGCATCGGGTGCCACATGTCGGTGTCGTTGACGAAAGCCACCTGGACCCGTTCCCCGGCCTTGACGTCGAAGGCATGCTCGAACGGTTTGCTCATGTCGAAACGGTTCCCGTTGATCCCCCAGTCGTATTTGTCCATCCCTCCGGTGAGTTTGACCTCGTGGGCGCGGTCCGGGGTTTTTGCTTCCAGGGCGACGGCGGGATCGGCTTTGAGTTGTCCACCGTCCAGGACGGTTCCGTCCAGGCTGTCCGGTAGGACTGCCGGTAGGGGCTTTTTGCCTGTGCCGGTACCGATGAATCCGAGGGCTTTACCGGTTTTGCCTTCGGGCAGGGCAAGGATGGGGGTGAATCCTTCCCCGACGGTGATCAGGGCATCGATGCGTTCGCCCATGCCCAGCACGACGGCGTCCACGTCCTGATGCTGGACCGGGAACCCGTCGGTGTGGGTGAGGGTGATTTTTTGTTCTGGGACGCCGACCCGGTAAGCGGTGTCCCCGGCGGCGTTGATGATCCGTAACCGGACCACTTCCCCGGCTGCGGCTGTAAAGACTTCTGCGTCGTCGGGGGCCTTGGCGTTGAACAGGTGGAACGGGTAGCTGACATCACCTGCGTCGCCTCCCAGAAAATCGCTGCGTGAGCCCATGAGCATGTGTTTCATCCCCATGCCCATGGAGCTACCTGAGGGTCCCGGAGAGGAACCCATCGAGCTGTGGTCCATGCCGCCCATGGACATGCCCTGGGACAGTTCGGCCAATACGTCTTCGGGAGTGCCGGTGATGCCATCCATCCAGTCATCAAGGATCACCACCCAGTCCTTGTCGTAGATGAGCGGTTCGTCCGGGTCGTCCACGATCAAGGCCCCGTACAGGGCCCGTTCGCGCTGGAGTTCCACATGGGAGTGGTACCAGTAAGTGCCGGGGTGGGAGAGCCGGAAGTCGTAACTGAAGCTGCTCCCGGCGGCCACTGGGGATTGGGTGATGTGTTGGACTCCGTCCTGGTCGTTGCGCAGGGCCAGGCCGTGCCAGTGGATGGAGGTCTCCTCGGGCAGGTCGTTGGCCAGGTCCACGCTCAAGCGGTCCCCGGCCCGGGCACGGATGAGCGGACCCGCCAAGGCAGCGTTGAAGCCCCACGTCGTGAGTGTTTTGCCGGCCACCGCTGCGGTGAGTGAAGCGGCGGCCAGGTCCTGGTTCACGGTGCTGCCCGTGGCCGGGCGTCGGGATTCAGTGTCGGCGACCGCGGGGTCGGTGGGCGTGATGCGTTCCGGTCCCGTTGCTGCGGAGTCGGGTGGGGTGCAGGCGGCCAGCGCGGCGGCCGCGGCACCGGCGACCGACAGGGCCAGGAAGTGGCGTCTGTTCAGTTGGTTGTTCATGGAAAGTCCTTTGGTCCGCGGAGCAAAGCTCCGCAGCTATCAGATGGGGGTGAGGAAAGTTCCGGAGAGGTTTTGCAGCTGGTAGATCCACTGCACCCAGACGCCGGTGACCATGAGTACGCCAAGAACGATGAGCATGGATGCTCCGGCGATGTTCACGACCCGGATGTGCCGGCGTATCAGGGCCAGGGCGGAACTGACCCAGCCCAGGCCAAGGGCGGCCAACGCGAAGGGAATGCCAAGCCCGAGGCAGTAAGCGAAGGCCAGGAGCGCACCGCGTCCGGCGCTGCCGGTCGTGACGCTCAAGGACAGCACCGCGCTCAGGGTCGGCCCCATACAGGGAGTCCATCCGAGTCCGAACACGATGCCCAGCAGGGGTGCGCCGCCCAATCCGGTCCGGCGTGCGAGGTTGATTTTGCGGGTTTGCTGGAGCCACGGCACCAGCCCGAGCAAAGCCGCACCCATGATGATCACGACAACACCGAGTCCGCGCATCAGTTGGTCCTGCCAGCGCAGCAACCATGAACCGATCGCCCCGAACGCCGCCCCGTAGAGAGTGAACACCGCAGCGAAGCCCAGCACGAACAGCCCGACCCCGGCCAGGACCCTGCGCCGGTTACGTGGCTGGCCGGGGTCGGTGAGCCCGGATACATACCCGAGGTATCCCGGGACCAGGGGCAGGATGCACGGGGAGAGGAACGAGACCAGCCCGGCGGCCATCGCCATCGGAATGGCGATGAGCAGGGCACCGGAGGTCACGGTGGAGGCGAAGAAGCCACCAACGTCCATGGCTTTAGTCCGCGTCGGCGGGGCGGAAGGTGGTTCCGCCGTCAGTGGACACGGTCAGCCCGGTGGTGGTCGCCGCCCAGATCCAGGGGCTGCCCTCGGCACCCTCTGAAGCGGCGATGGCCTGGACCTCTCCGTCGATCTTCCCGGTCTTTTTCCACGTAGCGCCCGCGTCCGCGGAAATGTACACGGTCCCGTCCGGTGTGACGCCTACGGCTTCGGTGGTCCCTGCGAAGGCGGCGAACTGGATGATCGGCGCGGCGGGGTCCACAGCCCAGGTGTTCCCGGCGTCGGTCGAGCGTTGAAGGCCCTGCGGGGTGGTTGCCAGCACAGTATCGCTGTAGGGGTTACCGGCCAGGGCGGCCGGGGCGAAACCGGCAGTGGCTGTCTTCCAGCTCTTGCCGTCAGTGCTGGTTTGCAGTGTTCCGTCATAGGCGACGATTCCGGATTTGGTTGTTGCCAGGGCATGGAAGTCAGACTCTCCCTGCCGGGAGAGCTTCTCCCACGACTTGCCGCCGTCCGTGGACCGGATAAGCCCAAGGGGATTGGGTAACTCCGATCCCGGGCCAGGGTGACCGGACGCGTAGAACACGCCCTCATCCATGGCCGCGGTGAAACCCATAAGGTCGTTGGTGGGCCCGATCTTGACGGATTGGTTCTTGGAGACGTCAAACAGGCCATCGTGTGTTGCCAGCAGCACTTGACCGGTTTCGGAGTTGACGCTGAGGCCGTGGACGTGGGCGCTGGGCAGCCCCGTTCCTGGTCCTGTAGACAGGGAAACTGTCGGGGACGGCCCCGAAGAAGAGGCGTTTGATGAGCATGCCGAGATGCCCAGAGTGAGGACGATCGCGGCCGTGGTGATGGTCAGGGCCCGGGATTGGATGAAGGTCAGAGTAGGCATGGGGACTCCAGGAGAAGAGGTAAGGGAAAGAAAAGAAAGGGGGTGTCCGGCGCTGCTGTGAACGCGAGTGGCGCCGACGAGCCGTTAGAGACCGGCCAGCAGGTCTTTCATTTCCTGGATTTCCGTTTCCTGGGAGGTCACGATGCTCTGGGCCAGGGCGACGGCATCGGGGTTCTTGCCTGCGGCTGCTTCGGTTTTGGACATCGCCACCGCGCCTTGGTGGTGGGCGATCATCTGCGTCAGAAACAACTTCGCGGCTTCAACACCCTGGGCCTGTTCAAGCTTGGCCATGTCCTCGGCGCCCATCATGCCGCTCATCGTATGTCCCGCGGCCATGGTCGCGGACTCGTTCCAGTTCTGAAGCCAGGTCGTCATCTTTTCGATCTCCGGGGCCTGGGCTGCCTTGATCTTCTCCGCCAGGGCCGTCACGGAGGCGGGGATGTTCTGCTTGGCGAGAATCATGTCACTCATCTCCACCGCCTGGGTGTGGTGAACGATCATGGACTGGGCAAACATGGTGTCATCGCCGCTGTGGTCACCGACCAGGGCAGCGGAACTCGAGGACATGCCGGAGCTGCCGTGGTTCATGCCGGGCATGCTCCCGCCGCCAGCGGAACAGCCGGCAAGAACCAGGGCTGCGGCGATGGTGGCTGCGGAAATGGTCACAAACTTTTTCATGGGAATCAGGGTCCTTCAATAGACATAGGAGTGCACGGGGCACCGTAAGAAAGGGCACCGCCGCAGTGGCCCGCATAGGGCCGCAACGATGCATTCATTTAAGGGCTGGCGCGGTGATGGCCGCACGACAGTCCTTCCTATGTCCGGCTGATTCCCAGGTCTCCCGGTGAAGGGCTCGAAGAACGATACAACTGCCCCGCCGTCTGGTCCGGGGCGGTTTCCGTCCGGTACGCCAGGGTCACCGAACCGGGCACCGGTGCGTCGAAGGACGTGTTGCCGGGGGCAGGGACGCACTCCTGGTCCATGGCCGCCATGATCGGACACGGGGCCGGGTCCAGGCAGGACGAGGCTCCCGGCACGGGGGACGTTGATTCTTCCCCGACCGTTTGTCCGTCCACAGGTCCGCTCATCACATGAGCGCCGTGCAGTGTCCCGGCCTGGGATCCGCCGGCAGCCATGGGCATGTCATGGGAACCGGAGAGGATATGCATGCCAAAAATTCCGGCGATGATCGCCAGCATCCCGGCAACCATGCCGACCCTGCGCAGGAACGCCGTGGTGTTGCGAGTCAGAGCTGTGACCATGGTGTTCCTCCTTCCGTCAGGGTTGGCGTCATCTCGGGTTCTTTGTGTCTGCTTAAGGGTACCGGCTGTGTCCGGCAGGACGGTCCGCAGCCTGTTTAACGAAGCGGCGCCGGATTCAGTTGCACCAGCCCGGGTTGGTGATCAGCGGGTGCCGTGCCGGCCACCTCTGCCGCTCACGTGCGAGGGTTCTTTTGATTCACATGGGGTTCCTTCGATGGCCCGTTTGGGCGGGGGCGCCAAGCACGAAAACGGCGCCGAACGAAATCAGTGCGGCGAGGATCGGCACCCCTGTCACCAGTTCCGCTGACCACTGGACACCTTTGACAGCGTTCGTTGCCAGAAGCTGACCTGGCCAGACCAGCAATGGCAGCGCCGAGGCGACGACGAGCTCCTGCCCGCGCATCGGAAGGTGGAAACGACGCAGGACGAGAAGCAACACATCGACCGCTGCCGCCGCTGCCACCGCCGCGTAAACGGTGCCCAGGGTGCGGAAATCGACCAGAATCGTGGCCATCAGGGCCAGGAAGCCAACAACACCTGTCACCGTCCCCGGCACCGCCGCCCGGGAGCGAACAAGGAACACCAAAGGGACAACCATGACGAGCGAGGTAAGCAAATAACTTGCCACTCCAGCCGAGGCCAGGGCTTCTGCAACATTGTGCTCGTCCGTGCCTTCAGGCGCGTGACCGACGCCAATGGTGGCGTAGTCGGTAATGAACCCCGAAAGGAAGCTCAGGGCGAACGCGGCGATCCCGGCGATGCCCACAACGCCCAATGTCGGCGCCAGGAGGTTCGCGGGCGACCGTCGGTCAACCCGAAGCCCGAACGAACGGACGGGCCCTGAAAGCAGAAGGGAAGCCCCGGCAAACATCAAAAGATGAGTAGGACTCAGCAGCGCGTCGATTCCCGATTCCACACCAAATATCTGGTGCCAAACCATGTCCCCGACGCCGCCTGCCAGAAACAGGCCCGCCCCCACAACGGCAGGCCCATAGCCGGCTGGTATCCTCCCGGCACGCTCAACCCGATGGCGTCTGGCCGTGGTGCGGCTGATAACGGCCAACCATGCCACGAGCAGCAGAAGTCCGCCATAAAGGAAGCCGTGCCAGGGAGTAAAGAAGGAGTCCGGCAGGCCCAAAATGTGGGCGCGGCCATCGAAATACACGGCCGTGACGATGACAAGGCCGAGGACCGCCGCCACCAGGTCTTCGGCAGCGGTGCTGGCCAGGGCGCCGCGTTGGATGCCGTTACCGGTCCCATAGCCCGGTTGCTGCGCATTTTTTCCGTTGTTCAACGTCATGCCCGGCCCCCTTGGCTTAGCGGCAAGGCCTGCCCGGGGTTCGTTGCGACCTGGACTGAGCGCCAGGACAACGGTTCTGCGCCCGGAAGGCGCGGCCTTTGCGGCGGGTAGGTCATGGGTTTAAGGCCGGCTACGACACCCTCGGGCAAGGTGTGGTTCCAGCACCTTGGGTGGCGGCAGATCGATTGCTTCACGGCATGCGCTTTGTTTGAGGGGGTGGTGTGGCTCTTCGTGAAGTCCACAACCTTTGGGTAACCAGGTATCCAGTCCGTCCCCGAGCGTTCGGTTCCTAATTGAAGCGGCATCTAAGTCCTTTCCTCGTAGCTGTCCTGTTGCTGCACGAGGCCCTTTTCAAGCAGTTGGGTGAGGGCGTTACGGTATGCCTCGGCCTGCAAGTCAGCGAGGCCGTCCCAGTTGTAGCCGGCGGCAAATGCCCGGCCGTGGTCAGAAGCCTCTGCTAGTCCTGCCTGTAGGTATCTGCGTGAGATCTCCTCGGCGAGGGCCGCGACGTCGAACGCGTCAACGAGCCAGCCGGCACCGTCCGGGATGATTTCTCGGAGGCAAGGGATATTGAAGGCAATCACCGGCGTGCCAGCGGCGAGTGCTTCGATTGCTACCAAGCCGAAAGTCTCATGCCGGGATGGCATGACCACCAGCCGGGCATGGCTGAGGGCTTGGAACTTCTTGTCTCCGGACAGCCATCCGAGCAGACGTACCCGATTCGAAAGACCTGCGTCGTGGATGGCTGCGCGCAGTCTGGCCTCATCCGGACCCGTGCCCGCGATGAGAAGGTTGCCGTCGATGCGGTCACAGCATTGCACCCAAGCTTCCAGGAGGAGGTCCAGACCTTTGTGGCCGTATTCCAGACGTCCTATGAAAAGGACGTCCTGCCCGAGCCGGGGTTCCGGCGTCCACGCCCCGGGATCGACACCGTTTCCGATCACGTCCACATGGAGGCCCGGGTTCAGTGCCTCCAAGCGGTCGGCGATTCCTGCAGAAACGGCGATCAGGCGGCGATGCTTCCGTACACCCAGGCGCTCTATCCACTGCAATGGCACCTTGTACTGCCGCGCCTTTTCTGCGGCGTGAAGCCATTGGACAATCCCGATGGTGGGCCTTTGAGTCCAGAGCGGTGCGGCCATGGTTGAAAATGGGGCAAAGAAGTCCTCCACCACCAAGTCAGTCGTTGTCCGGCGGTTTCGTGCTTCGATGGGCACGCGCACGACGTATCCCAGCAGTCGGGTCAGCCGGTTCCTGCCCATACCAAAGCCGATGGGCACGTAAAGCACACCGTCTTGGATCCGTTCCCGCCAACCAGGATACCGGGTAGTCAGCACCGTCACTTGGAAGCCAGCACTCACGAGCCGGCGGTTGATTTCATGGGTCCTGACGGATCCTCCACCTGCACCGGGCATTACTGGATCCTCAAAGCCCAGATGCAGGACTCTCATTGCAACCACGCTGTTCCCGCAGTCCTTGGAGGCGCTCCTACGTTGGTAGCAGCCGCTCCTGGAGGATCGGCGGCATCAGCGAAGCACGTGGTGGTCTCCCTGCTGGTGGAGCCACCGGGGGTCCATAGCCGACGTTTCGGGGCGGAGAGCCCGGAAGAATAACGCCTGTTCAGCTCGATGTGCATGCGCGGTCCTTTGGACGGCGGGTCGGGTTCCCGCGGAGGTCAATATTCGGGGCGAGTTAAGTTCCGGAAAGGTTCAGGAGCTGATGAGCCCACGGCGCCCTCACATCGGCGGCCACGCGGACGCCGAGGAGGACGCGCATGGACGCTCCCGCGATGCATGACCATCCTGTGACAGGAACCGACACCGCCGAGGGTTTACCCCGGAGGCGGAATAGCCACCAAGGTCCATGGGTCAGTCCCCTTGACGAGCTGGTCCCCACACCGCCTCAACAAGGTCGCTAGTTCCTTGCTGCTTCGCTCTGGGACTCATCGCCGACCATTTCAAATCCGAAGGAAGGCAGGCCTCGGAGCAAATCCATCCGTGCCTGGGGTGTCATGGCAGCGGTCGGGTTACTGGTGCCAGCGTCGAAGGCAGCGCTATTGTGCTGCGTGCCAGGCTGCTGTGTTTCTTCCGGCAAATGTTGATCTCGGGTCATGGTTTGTCCTGCGGCTGTGGCAACCGTGGAAACGTTTAGAGGCTTTTTCATGGAATCGGGGTCCTTCAAGACATGGGGGCGCATTCGCGCAGGTGGCGACGACATCGCTGTTAGGCACGAGTGGGCCTGTGCGGTGCATCGAGGTAAGAGCAGGTTGGTGCGGAAATGAAGTCGGCGCGTCAGTGCTGCCTATGTCCTGCTGATGCCCAAGGTGCCCGGCGATGGGCTTAGCGTTGAAGGTGAGTGGCAGAACCGGATCCCGCCAATGGTGTCCATGCGGGAGGCCAGCAATGCTGCCCCGGGGCCAGGGGCCTCGAAGGATGCGCTAACTGGCGCCGGGATACACTCTTGCGCTGTCGCGGACATGGTCGGGCAAGTGACCGGGTCCAAGCAGGGAGACAGGACGTTGGAGAAAAAAGCTGTCGGCTCAGCCGCTGCCGCGGGCAGTTGCCCGAGGGTCCCTTCCACCACTCCGCCCACGTGCCCGTCCAGCTGCGCCGCCGCTACCGGTGAAGGGGCGGTCGCGTGCATGCCGTGTGCTCCGGAGAGGATGTGCATGCCGAGGATCCCGGCGATGAGGGCCATCATGCAGGTAAGGACCCCCGCCAGCCGCAGGAACACCAGCAGACGCCGGCCAATCTCAGCAGCCACGGTGTTCCTCCTTCCGGTGGGCTATGCCTCAACGAGGGTGATTCTTGGTTTAAGGGTACCGGGCTGTGTGCAGTACTCCAGCTCCGCAGCTTTCCCAACGAAGCAGAGGGGCCCGACGTTCCCTGAACGAAGCAACACAGCCTGCAAGGGTTCCTTGGTGAAGTCACTCCGGTGATCCACCTTTGGTAGCGGCGTGCTGCACGGCAAGAGTTGGATCCGGCTCCGTTGTTCCGACGGACAACCGAAAGACGGATGGGTGGACCTTACGTCCCTCGATAACTGAAGACCGGATTGGCCTGGCTTTGGGGTTCCTTGACAGTGCCCCGCGCAACTTCATGCGGTCCCCTTCGACTTAGCCCGTTCGAGGTTTAGTGTGGGCTCACGGCCGGGCGGCCCGGCCGCTTCGTGATCCAACGTCAGGAGAAGACCCCATGACACACCACATCAGCGCGATGATGGATTCCCACCCAAGAACGTCAGAGACTGTGGACAAAGAGAAACTGGCCGAATGTATTGCCGCCTGTTCCGAATGCGCCCAGATATGTACGGCCTGCGCTGACGCGTGCCTGGGTGAGGACATGGTCGGCGATCTGGTCGCCTGCATCCGCACGGACCTCGATTGCGCCGACATCTGCGCCGTGACCGGCACCATCCTCAGTCGTCAAACCGCCACCAACACCGACATTGTCAGGGCAATACTTGAAGCCTGCCGGACCGCGTGCGGCCTCTGCGCCAGGGACTGTGAACAGCACGCTGAGATGCACGAACATTGCAGGATCTGCGCCGAAGCATGCCGTCGTTGCGAAGCCGCCTGCGCCGCTCTCCTTACAACCCTCGCATAACCAAAAGGCGCATCCCGGACGAGGAAATATCCAGGAAGCTTTCTGCAACAAGGATTAGTGGGCGGACCGCTGTGTTTCCGGTCGTAGTCCGGTCATGATGATCCCGACGAGCCGCAGCGCGGCGCCGGAGGTGAGGCCGGCGGCCGCGCCCAAGGCATGAAGACAATAGCCAGCCAGCTCGTCGGAGGCAATATCGCCGCGGACAACGCCTGCGGAAGCGCCCTCGGCCAGCAGCTCGGCCAAGAAAGCGTTCAAGTGCTCTTCGGCATGTCCAACGTAACTGCGGTAATGCAGCCGAGCTGCATCCTTTCCGCTAGGCCTGGACTGCGCCATGAGTGCATATCCTTGCAGAACCTCCTCCAGTGTCCGCAACGGATCCCCGGCCGTGTCGTCCCTGATCTGCGACAGATGAGCCAGATGATAGCCGATCTGGCGTTCGTGCCACGCGTCCAGAACTGCCTCAACATCAGGAAAGTACTTATACAGCGTTGCCCGTCCGATACCGGCGTCCTGGGCTATCTGGGACATCGTCACCGAAAGCAACCCGCGATGGACCACCAGATCAGCGACGGCATCTAGAATGGCTGTCCGCACCGCACCGCGATGCTCCTCGATTGTCTCGTTCCACAACTTCGGCATGACCCCGATCATACGCTCCGTCATCTCTTAGACAGAATGGCACATACAAGACATACTGTCTCGTAAAGAGATGGCAGGATGGCCAACTGACAGGAGCGCCATGAGTGAAAGCACCGGACAGACCGGAGAAGCCAAGCACCAGGACGGGGATACGTTCACCGGCCCGCCCCGATGGGTCAAGATCTCGGCTATCGCTGCCGGCGTCCTGGTCTTGATAGTCGTTGCCGTGATGCTCCTCAGCGGTGGAGAGCACGGGCCGGGACGGCACGGAGTCGGAATAGGAAGCCCGGAGACCAGCACCAACATGACGGCAACCGGTTCAGCGGCCGGGCACACTCCGGCCGTCAGCTCACGGATAGATCACTGATGGTTCTTAGCTCCGCGGCCAGGAAGTTTCTATTGACCCTGCACGTCACGTGCTCTCTGGGATGGGTTGGGGCAGTCGCGGTTTTCGTTGTCCTCGACATTGCGAGCCTCACCGGGGCCAACCCCGAGCTGGGGCGCCTGTTGTGGGTGGGCCTGCAAGCTACCGTCTGGTCGTTGCTCATCCCGTTGGCCTTGGCGTCCCTGCTGACCGGAACGGTCCTGGCTCTTGGCACCCGGTGGGGACTCTTCCGCCACTACTGGGTTCTCCTGAAGCTTGTACTAACCCTCGTCGCAACGGTCGTCCTGGTTTTGTACACCGAAACCATCGAGCCGCTGGCGGAAATCGCGCAAGACCCCGTTATGGCCGGTACGCAAATGCCTTCCCCGCTGCTGCACACAGGCGGAGCACTCGTGGTGCTTTTGCTGGCGACCATCCTGGCCATCTATAAACCCAGAGGCATGACCCGGTACGGGCAAAAACAGCGCCGGTCAAGGCTCCAACAGGTGCCCTGACCGGCGTTGAAGGCATTAAGGATGCGGCCAGGACAGCAATCGCCCCCGCCCGGGGGCAATGGTCCATAGCGCAGGCATGCTGATAGCCGGTGACTTACTGCCTCCAAGGCGTTGAGTCACCGGCCTTCGGTGGTTTATTTTCCTGCGCGTACGAAGGTGACCGCGCCCTTGGCCGTCATCCACGTCAGGGGGTGGACAGCCGTTTCGTTCTTACCGTTCAGGCCTGAGCTGAGGACCTGACCGTTCCCGACATAAATTCCCACGTGGCCGGGTTGCATCACCATGTCACCGGGCTGGGGGTCGGTGACTACGGTGCCGTAATTCATGAACTGCATCGGGCCAAGGTCCCCGACGGGGATTCCGGCGGCGTTCAGGGCGTTTTCCACCAGTCGCGTACAGTCCTGGATCATGCCGATTTGGGCGTAGGCGGAGGAAACCATCGTGGCGTTGACTCCGCCTGCTGCCGGGGCAGCAGCAGGAGCAGGGGTGACGGTGATCTGGGCCTTGGCCGGTGCAGCCGCCTTCGCGGGGGCCGGCGCCGTCGGAGCAGTCGCCTTTGGGACCTTGGCAGCGACAGGCTTCGGTGTTTCCAAGACGGGGGCCGGCGTCGTCACAACGACAGGGCGCTCGAAAGCGACCTGGACAGTGGCATCTGCGCTCAGCGGCGCCTGTACCTGACTGGCGATCTCCAGCCTGGAAGTCGGCGTTGCCTCGCGTTGTTCCGGAGCGTCTGCGGCCTGGGCGGCAATCCCGCTGGTCAAGACGAGGCCGGACGCAGCTGCGAGGACAGCCGCCTGGCGACCTACACCGCTGGCGTTGCCGACGGCGGATCTGGACAAGACCGCGAGGGCATTGGTCTTTGCGGTAACCGCGCGGCGGCGGCCGTGAGCTTTGCGAACGGGCATGGAAGGGCCTCTCCCACTGCCTGCGAGGTTAGCTGTCGGATTCGGATGGGAGACACCCGGCCGTGCTGATGCACGGCTTCACCCCAAGGCTTGCTGAAGGCAGGCCGTCGTTGGTTTCCCCGTCTCTGCCGGACGAAGTTGCGAACGGATCCCTGGCAGCGGCAGAGTTAGGCAATCTGCTCCGGGAGTGCCGCATTCGGAGAAACCGGCACATCGATGACCTTACGTCACACCACCCGGAACTGTCACATTTACATAACGGCCCGTCGTGAGTGTGTCACGGGGGCATCTTCATATGCCGATCTACGCCTCACAACAGGGAATGATCGACGTTCCCAAAGAGCCGACGGGGTCCCGTCACGCCGGAGGGTCTTGCCGTGTGGCGGCAAGGAGGCCTACACTCCGTCCCAAGGGTTACCAAGGTGAAGTCAGTCAGGTGATCCACCCTTTGGTCGGAGCGTCGCGCGGTCTCGGGTTGGATCCGGTCCCGTTGTTCCGGAATGACTGCCCCTGGATGTGGGGCGCCCGTTGCGTTGATCGATAGTTGAAGATCTTGTTTTGGCCTGGCTGGGGAGCGGCAAACCGGGACCGGGCGTCAAGCGCGGAACCGCATTCGCTATTGGCGCGCCACCCCAGGAGTATCCGATGCCCGGTCTTCGAGTCGAACGACGGCAGCCATTCGCCGGCAGGTTGTTGATGCCTTTGGTGATCGTCATGGTGGCCGCGTTGCTGCCGTTCATGGCCCCTGCAGCGCACGCGGCAGGACCGTGTGACCCGGTCGTGAACCCCGTGGTCTGCGAGAATTCCAAACCCGGCAGCCCTCCGTCGGAGTGGGACATCAGCGGCCCCGGGGATGACAGCATCCAGGGCTTTTCGACGGACATCAGCGTCAACGCCGGGCAGCCCATCCGCTTCAAGATCGACACCAACGCCCCCAGTTACACCATCGCCATCTACCGGACGGGCTGGTATGGAGGCAACGGTGCCCGCAAGATCGCCGATGTGGTTCCGTCTGCCTTTCGCCAGAACCAGCCAAGCTGCCTCAACGACGTGGCGACAGGACTTTATGACTGCGCCACGTGGGCGGTATCGGCCACGTGGCAGGTCCCGGCAACTGCCGTGTCGGGTGTCTACATCGCCCTGTTGACCCGCCCGGATACCGGCGCGCAAAGCCATATCACCTTCATTGTCCGCAAGGACGGCAACACCTCCGCGGTGCTGTTCCAAACGTCCGACCAGACCTGGCAGGCTTACAACTCCTACGGCGGATCCGATCTGTACCAGGGCGTGAACGGGCGGGCGTATAAAGTCAGCTACAACCGGCCCATGGCCACCAGGGGCGGCCCCGGCGGCAGGGACTTCTATTTCTCCAACGAATACCCCATGGTCCGTTTCCTGGAGCAGAACGGCTACGACGTCAGCTACATCAGCGGCCTGGACGCCGACCGCAGCGGTGCACAGCTGCTGAGCCACAAAGTGTTCCTCTCCGTGGGCCACGACGAATACTGGTCAGGCCCGCAACGGACCAATGTCACCGCCGCCCGGGATGCAGGAGTGAACCTGCAATTCCTCTCCGGCAACGAGATGTACTGGCGTACCCGCTTCGAAGCATCCACCGTCGACGGCACGGCCGGCAGGACCATGACCTGCTACAAAGAAACCTGGGCGAACGAAAAAATCGACCCCACCACCCAATGGACCGGCACTTGGCGGGACCCCCGCTTCGCGTCCCAGGCCAACGGCGGCGGACTCCCCGAAAACGCCCTCACCGGTACCTTGTACCAGTCCAACTTCTCCGACCTTCCTGTCACCGTTTCCGCCGAGGAAGGCAAGACGCGCCTGTGGCGCAACACGACCCTTGCGTCATTGGCTGCCGGGTCCTCAGCAGCGTTGGCGCCGCACACCGTGGGGTATGAATCGAACGAGGACCTGGACAATGGCTTCCGGCCTGCCGGCCTGATCCGGCTCTCCACGTCCACCGGGGCCGTCCCGCAATACCTCCAGGACTACGGCAACACCGTGGCCCCGGGAACGACCACCCACCACGTAACCCTGTACCGGGCCGCCAGCGGGGCTCTGGTCTTTTCCGCCGGCAGCGTCCAATGGACCTGGGGCCTGGACGCCGTCCACGACGGCGAGGGCGCCCCGGCTGACACGCGCATGCGCCAGGCCCAAATCAATCTCCTCGCCGATATGGGAGCCCAACCCGCAACGCTGGCCGCCGGGCTGGCCGCGGCCACCCCCAGCAGCGACCGCACCGGCCCCACCGCGGCCATCACCTCCCCAGCCAACGGCACCACCGTGGCCCACGGCACGTCCGTGACCGTCACCGGCACCGCAGCTGACACCGGCGGCGTCGTGGCCGGCGTCGAAGTTTCCACCGACGGCGGAACCACGTGGCACCCGGCCCAAGGGAAACAGAACTGGACCTACACCTACATCCAGAAAGGGCTGGCCACCGCCACCATCCAGGTCCGGGCGATTGACGACAGCGCCAACATCGGCGCCGTCACCACCCGCAACCTGACCCTGAGCGGCCCCTACAGCGTCTTTGGCCAAAGCGTTCCCTCCGTACCGGACTCCGGGGACAGCGGCGCCTACGAAATGGGGCTGCGCTTCACCCCCTCCGTGGACGGGTTCGTCACCGGTGTCCGCTTCTACAAGAGCACCGCAAACTCCGGCACCCACACCGGCTCGTTGTGGAGCTCCACCGGGGAACGTCTGGCGACAGCCACCTTCACCAATGAGACCGCGTCCGGCTGGCAGACCGTCCTGTTCAGCCAGGCGGTACCGGTGACAGCAGGCCAGAAGTACACCGTGTCGTACTGGGCTCCCAACGGCCGGTACTCAATCCAGAACTTCCAGTGGGCAAGCTTCGGTTCCAACGATGCACCACTGAAAATCGCCGGCGGGTTCGGGGCCGAACCCGCCGGTGTCTACAGCACCTCCCAGGGATTCCCAACAGCCAGCTACAACGGTGGCAACTACTTTGCCGACGCGCTGTTCAGCACCGTGGACACTTCGCCCCTGACCGTCTCCGGGCAATCACCTTTCCCGTCGTCCTCGAGCATTTCAGTCAATACCAAGGTCAGCGCGGTCTTCTCCAAACCCGTCACAGCCTCCACCGTCAAAGTCACCCTGCAGTCCGCGTCGGGTCCGGTAGCAGGGACCACGGCGTACGACGCCGCCACACGGCGGGCGACATTCACGCCGTCGAACGCCCTGGCGTTCAGCACCCAATACACCGCCACCCTCGCCGGAACCGATGCGATCGGCGGGCAGGTAAGCGCCGGCGGCACATGGTCCTTCACGACAGGGGCGACCGTGCCGGTTCCCGGGGCCTGCCCTTGCAGTCTCTTCGACGACTCAATGACACCGGGAATAGCCGAAATCCGGGACGGCGTGCCGCTGACCCTGGGGGTCCGGTTCACGAGTGTCTCCGCCGGTCAGGTGACAGGCATGCGCTTCTACAAGTCAGCGGGGAACACCGGTACCCACACCGGGTCCCTCTACACCGCCGCGGGACAGCAACTGGCCACCCTGACCTTCACCAACGAATCCACCTCCGGGTGGCAGACGGCGATGTTCAGCCAGCCGGTCCAGATGGCAGCGAACACCGAATACATCGTCTCCTACAAGTCCCCCACCGGCGCCTATTCCGCGACGGCGAATGGTTTTGGTTCGGGGCTCAGCGTAGGTCCGCTGCGGGCAGGATCGGATGCCGGGGCCTACGCCTACAGCGGCGACTTCCCCGGCTCACGCTCCACCGCCAGCTACCTCGTCGACGTCATCGTCACCATCCCGGCGCAAGCGTTCACGCTCAGCTCCCAGACTCCGCTGCCAGGTGCGTCCAGTGTCCCGTTGGGCACCGCCGTCAGCGCGGTCCTGTCCGAAGCAGCCAACAGCGTGAACCTGGTCCTGAAAAACTCCGCGGGGACCGTCATCGCTGGCTCGTCCAGCTATGACTCGCAAACCCGCAAAGTCACGTTCACCCCAACCACTGCCCTGGCTGCGGGCACCTCCTACACGGCCACGGTGAGCGCCACCGCCGTCTCGGGCCAACCACTCACCGGCCCCGCTTGGTCCTTCACCACGGTCCCTGCACCAAGAACGCCCGGTGTGTGCCCGTGCACCCTGTACCAGGACACGGTGACACCCACGACGCCCGACGCCAATGACGGGGTCTCCTTGTCCCTCGGTGTCCGGTTTGCCAGTGACACGGCAGGCCAGGTCACCGGTGTTCGCTTCTATAAGGCGGCCGGGAACACGGGAACCCACACCGGTTCGCTCTACACCGCCGCAGGACAGCTGTTGGCCACGGTCACCTTCACCAATGAATCCAGCTCAGGCTGGCAGACCGCAACGTTCAGCCAGCCAGTGAGCATCCAGGCCGACACGGAGTATGTAGCGGCGTACAAGGCTCCAACCGGCAAGTACTCCTACACCGCCGGCGGATTCGGTCCGGGCTTCACCAACGGCCCCTTGCGCACTGTCACCGATTCTGGAGCCTTCGCCTACAACAGCGACTTCCCCAATTCCTCGTCCACGGCCAGCTATCTGGTGGATCTGGTCTTCGCTACGGTTACCCCGCCACTGACGGTCTCCGAACAAGTACCGGCACCCGGTGCCACGGGCATTCCGACGGATGTGAAACCCTCCATCACGTTCTCCTCCGGCATCAATCCTGGTTCGTCCTTCACCCTGACTGCGAACGGGGCATCCGTCGCCGGCACGGCCGCCCTCTCAGCGGACAGCAGGACCGTGACGTTCACCCCGGCCGCGGCACTGCCCAACAGCACGGCAATATCGGCCAGCGTGTCCAACGTCGTCTCCCAACAAGGTCAGGCGTTCCCCACCACCAACTGGCAATTCACCACCGCTGCCGCCAGTGTCCAGGTATCCACGATCTTCGGGTCCCTGACGCCGCAAACGGCCTCAGCATCCGACACCCTCTCCGTGGAGCTGGGAACTGCCTTCACCGTTTCCCAAGCCGGGAACGTCACAGGCATCCGCTTCTACAAAGGGGCCGGGAACACCGGAACCCATGTGGGATCACTCTGGAACTCGGCAGGCACACGCCTGGCCCAAGTGACCTTCACCAACGAAACGGCCACGGGCTGGCAAACCGCTACCTTGTCCGCTCCGGTGGCCCTGGTAACAGGCCAAACCTACATGGTGTCCTACAGGGCACCGAACGGCCGCTACTCCTCCACCCCCGGCTTCTTCAACCAGACCTACACGAGCGGAGTATTCACAGCCTCCGGACCAAACAACGGGCGGTACCGGTACGGCACCGGCGGGGTCATGCCAGCCAACTCATGGAACGCCACGAACTACTTCGTGGACGTCGTGTACTCCACGACCGCCGCGTCCCAACAACAGGCTGCACCGGCACCCTCTCCGACAGCTACACCTACACCGACGGCCTCGGCGACGGCAACCGCGACGCCATCGCCCAGCCCGTCACCGAGCCCTTCACCGTCCGGCAGCGGGATCTGCCAGCTCCTGGGACTCTGCTGACGTCCGGCCCTCGGGACGGGCCGGACGTCAGCAGACCATACCGGGTGCCCAAAGCGTGCTCGATGAACACAGATTTGGCGCTGCTCACAGACGCCCCGTTTCGGTCTCAACTGGGACGATGGAGGCCTCGGGTGCCAGCGGGACACATGCCAGCGATGTCCAGCGCTATTCATGGAGTCGTTTGACGTAATCAGCCATTCCCGGCACGGTGAACGCCACAACACCCAGCGCAGGGGCATAGATGATGCCCTTGTCGATCAACGCTGCGCGCGTCATAGTCATGGAGCTTTGCTTCTTCTGCGCCCGTTGGGCAAGAGCCGCCGTGGCGGATCCGTCATCGCCATCGATAGCCATCAGGCGCAGGAAGTCCTTCTCTGCCTTCGATGCGCGTTTCCAGCGTGAGGGGAAGAATCCCTGGTCCAGCTGCGCGCGGCCGATTTCCACCGCGATTTTGGCATCTTCGAAAGTTACTGTCTTCTCAGGGGCTGTTTCCCAGGCCGCGTATCCGTATTCCTGCAGAAAGTATGGGTACGCCCCCGATGCGCTCAGGAGGAGGTCTCTGGCCTCGGGTACGAATGACGCCCCATAGCGTTGAGCCGGGGCGACCAAGGCCGCCTCGGCGGCCTCCCTCGACAGTGCCCCGATGCTGCGGTAATTGAAGATCCTCTCTGCGTAGGAGCGCGCTTCACTCAGTACCGAGGGCAAGTTGGGCAGTCCCGCCCCGGCAATGTAGAA
>NZ_JBIVQG010000012.1:0-168977 GCF_044755025.1 Paenarthrobacter sp. NPDC092416 | reverse complement strand
CACAACTGAATAACAACACCACAGTTATAACCACACCGTTATAACAACACCACAGTTGTAACCACACATACTTCCCACCCCCACCACACCGTGGCACGGGGGACGGGTAACAAGGTTACGGCGGTCATAGCGTGGGGGAAACGCCCGGTCCCATTCCGAACCCGGAAGCTAAGACCCACAGCGCCGATGGTACTGCACCCGGGAGGGTGTGGGAGAGTAGGACACCGCCGGACAACCATTCGGTCGAGACCCCCCAACCACACGGTTGGGGGGTCTCCCACATTAACCACCAAACACCCCAAGCCCCGGCCCACCACCGGGGCTTCTCGCATTTAACCACCAACGGGCGCATTAGAGTTTCCGAATGACCCTCAACCGAAACCTGGACATTCCTGCTGCCGGCGTACGGCCCGGGACCCTACGGATCCGCGGGCTCGCCTTTGCCGACGCGGCTCCGCTGGATGCTGCATATCGCCGGAACGCAGAGCATCTGGCGCCGTGGGAGCCGGAGCGGAAGCCGGAGTTCTTTTCTGAAGCGGGTCAACGGTCCGTCATCGAATCCAAGCTGATGCTTCAGACCGCTGGCAGCGAGGTGCCATGGGTGGTCGTGGAGGAAGACCGAATCATCGGCATGATTACCCTGACGGGGATCGTTCGTGGCCCTTTTCTGAGCGCTCATCTGGGCTACTGGATCGACGAAGCCAGTACCGGGGGCGGCATCGCCTCGTCGTCGGTGCAAGCCGTCCTCTCCATAGCCAGGGACGAGCTGGGTCTTCACCGTATCCAGGCGGCAACCTTGTTGCACAACGTCGCTTCCCAGACGGTTCTGGAACGGTCAGGATTCGAGCAGATTGGCATGGCACCTGCCTATCTCCAGATCGCCGGCATCTGGCAGGACCACGCCCTTTATCAAAGGATTCTCTACTGATCCCGCACGTGCGCAGTGCAGCCTGAGTGCGGACTGCAGCAGGCCAAAGGGTACGCCATGGACAGGTCCAAGGCCCAAAAACCCTGAATTTCCGGTGATTTTGGTCAAAAAAGCGCGGAAACACGCGGAATTTGCTGGCCTAGCCAGTGCAAGCTGGTAAGTTTTCGAGCAGTGGCTTGCTTGCGTTCCGCTTGCAGGCTCAAAAACGTATTAGTCCAGGAGGACGTAAATGGCTAAGAACCGTAGTGAACTCGTTGCAGAGGTAGCAGGCAAGGCTGGCACCAGCCAGGCAGCCGTCAACTCCGTGCTCGATGCACTGTTCGAAGTTTTCGAGACTTCTGTTGCCGCTGGCGAGAAGATCACCATCCCGGGCTGGCTCGCAGTTGAGCGCACCGACCGTGCAGCCCGCACCGGCCGCAACCCGCAGACCGGCGAGACCATCCAGATTGCAGCCGGCCACAGCGTCAAGCTGACCGCTGGTTCCAAGCTGAAGGCTGCTGTCGCCAAGAAGAAGTAATTCCACTTCGGCGAACGCCTGGAAGGGACGGCAACCTGCTGGTTGCTGTCCCTTCTGCTTTACCCCTCCTTTCTGCAAGTAGCGAGCCTTCTGCCTTTAGACGCCGGACACGCCGCCAACGCAGTCGGCCAAGGTCCGCCACGAACCCACTTCCCCTCCCCATGTGTGCGCTCGATTCGCAGCCCGGGCGCGGGTAACGGACAATGGATAGGTGCCATCAGCTAGAAGTTCCGCAACTGCCCCTTCGCCTGCTCCCAAGCCGGAAACACGGGGAGGCGCTACAGCTGCGGGAATTTCCGTTCCATGGCAGTTGGCCGGACTCGCTGTACTCTTCGTCGCTTTGGCCTTGGCTCTGATCTTCTCTGGAGCAGCAGCAGCGCGGCAGGTCTCTGACCCGGGTGCTTTCGTCCGGTGGGGGCTTCCGTTCGCAAAAGCGCTCCACAATGTCTCGTTGGCTACAGTCATCGGCGGCTTGATCTTCGCGGTGGGCATCCTGCCCAAGAACATCGGTGGCTCCCGGTCCCGTGATAAGGACGTTGAGGCGCCGGAGCATCCCGCATTCGCACGCGCGCTTGCCGTCGCGGCGGCCGCGGGCGCAGCGTGGACACTGTCCGCCGTCGCTGTTCTGGTGACGACCTATGCCGACGTCGCAGGTCAGGGTCTCTCCGGCGACGCAGAGTTCACCCGCTCGCTCGTGTACTTCATGACGGACATTGAAACGGGCAAGGCGTGGCTCGCCGTCACGATCATCGCTGCGGTGGTGACCACCGCGCTGTTCGGCGTGCGGTCATTGACGGGGCTGGCGTTCACGCTGCTGCTCGCTCTGATTGGGCTCGTTCCCACGGCGCTGATTGGCCACTCCTCCAGTTCCAGCGACCATGAGGGCGCCATCAACTCCCTGGGCCTTCACCTGGTGGGGGTTTCAACATGGGTTGGCGGAGTCATCATGCTGGCTGTCCTGTCCGGCATCCTCACGGGCTCCAGGGGCTCCGGCATCAGTGACATCACTGAGCAGACGCTCCGCCGCTTCTCGGCACTGGCCGGGTTCGCCTTCGTTCTGGTGTTTGCTTCGGGCGTCATCAATGCGGCCATCCGGGTCACGAGCATCAATGACCTCTTCGGTTCGGCCTATGGCCAGCTCATCCTCGCCAAGTCATTGGCCACGTTGGTCTTGGGCGGCATCGGCTTCATGCACCGTCAATGGGTCATCCCGCAGCTCGGAAAGAACGGTTCCATGTCCGCCCGGCGGGTGCTGTGGCAACTGGTCCTGGTTGAGCTGCTGGTGATGGGCGCGACGTCGGGACTCGCCGTAGCGTTGGGACGCTCGGCACCGCCTCAGTCCACCACTTACGCGCCCGACGCTTCGCCGGCTTTTATTCTCTCGGGCTACGAGCTTCCCCCCGAGCTCAACGCCGAACGGTGGCTTACCGAATGGCGCTTGGACTGGCTATGGGTAGGCATCGCGCTGTTCGGCGCTGTGACGTACATCCTGGGTCTGATCAAAGTCAGGAAGCGCGGCGACAAATGGCCGTGGTTCCGGACAGTGAACTGGCTGATCGGCCTGGTGGTCCTGACCTACATCACCTCAGGCCCTCCCGCGGTGTATGGCCGTGTGTTGTTCTCTGCGCACATGGTGGACCACATGGCACTGACCATGGTTGCGCCGATCTTCCTTGTCCTCGGGGCGCCCGTGACGCTGGCTCTGCGTGCATTGCCGGCCCGCGGCGAAGGTTCCCATGGATCCCGCGGCTTGCGCGAGTGGCTGCTGCTGTTCGTTCACTCCAAGTTCTCGCAGCTCGTGACGCACCCCCTGTTCGCCGCTGCGAACTTCGCTGGTTCGATCGTGCTGTTCTACTACTCGGATCTCTTTGGCCTTGCCATGCGTGAACACGTGGGCCATGAGCTCATGAACGTGCACTTCCTGTTGACCGGTTACATATTTGTGCTGAGCATGATCGGAACAGACCCGCTGCCTCGCAGGGCTCCGTATCCCATGCGCCTCCTGCTTCTCTTGGCCACTATGGGTTTCCATGCGTTCTTCGGCGTGGCGATCATGGGTGGGACCGGGTTGCTGGCCGCGGACTACTTCGGAAACCTCGGCCGTGCGTGGGGACCGTCGGCCATCGGGGACCAGCAATTGGGTGGCGCGGTGGCTTGGGGCATCGGCGAAGTGCCGACGCTGCTGGTCGCAATTGGCGTCGCCGTCATGTGGTCGCGATCGGATGAACGGGAGACACGGCGGGTCGACCGCGCGGCTGACAGGAATAACGACGCCGAACTCAGTGCTTATAACGATATGTTTGCCCGGCTCGCCGACCGCGATGCCAAACTGGCCGACCGCGCAACACCCAAGGACAGGTCCGCCGGGCACCCTGAACCAAAAACCAAGCTGGAAGGACGCTGATGAGCGAAACCGTACGCACCCAACTCCGGGTCCGGGCCTCCGAACTGGAGGGCCGCGGCTGGCTCAACACTGGCGGCAAATCGCTGGATCTTGAATCCCTGCGCGGCAAGATCGTGTTGCTGGATTTCTGGACGTTCTGCTGCATCAACTGCCTGCACGTCCTGGACGAGCTCCGCCCGCTGGAGGAGAAGTACTCCGACGTCCTGGTGACCGTGGGTGTGCACTCGCCCAAGTTCGAGCACGAGGCCGATCCCGTCGCGCTGGCGTCCGCTGTTGAACGATACGAGATCCACCACCCGGTCTTGGACGACCCAGAGCTCGCCACATGGAAGGCTTATACGGCCCGTGCCTGGCCGACCCTGGTTGTTGTGGATCCAGAGGGCTACATCGTGGCCCACCTGTCCGGCGAAGGACACGCGGACGGACTCGCGGTGCTCCTGGAAGAACTCGTTGCCGAGCACGAAGCCAAGGGGACCCTGCACCGTGGTGACGGTCCGTACGTGGCCCCGGTTCCGACGTCGGGCACTCTTCGATTCCCGGGCAAGGCGACCCAGCTGGAAAATGGCAACTACCTGGTGGTCGACTCCGGTCACCACCGCTTGGTAGAGCTCCGCCCGGACCTTGAGACCGTGGAGCGCGTCATCGGCTCCGGCACCAAGGGCTACTTGGACGGACAGGCCGAGATCGCGCAGTTCAACGAGCCGCAGGGAGTGGCCCTGCTGCCTGCTGAGCTCGCGTGGAAGCTCGGCTACGACGCCGTAGTGGCAGACACCGTGAACCACCGCCTGCGCGGCGTAACGCTGAGTTCCGGTTACGTCCAGACTGTGGCAGGCAATGGAGTCCAGCGGCTGCTCGACGCCGGCCCGGCCCGCGTTACGGAGACCGGCGCCGGAGTGTGGTCCCAACACGACGGCTCCGAAAACCACCGCTCTGAACACCAGGACGTAAAGCACCACGACGCAAAACACCACGACGCCGGTCCGGCCGACTTCGCCGCCGACGCAGTGGATGTTGGCGTGCTCGGGCGCGGTGACGGAGTTTCCCTGTCATCCCCGTGGGACCTGGTCTGGAGCGAGAAGCTGCAGCGCGTGGTCATCGCCATGGCGGGAACCCATCAGATTTTCGCGTTCGATCCGCTGACCCGTGAGGTTTCCATCCTGGCCGGCTCGGGTCTTGAGGGCTTGCTCGACGGCGTCGCCGAGGAGGCCTGGTTCGCTCAGTCCTCCGGGTTGGCCATCGACGCCGAGGGAAACATCTGGGTGGCTGACTCGGAGACCTCCGCGCTGCGGCGCCTGGTAGTCAGTGACTCCGGCGTCACAGTGGAAACGGCGGTGGGCAAGGGCCTGTTCGACTTCGGATTCCGGGATGGGGAGGCCGCAGAGGCACGTTTGCAGCACCCGCTGGGCGTCACCGTCCTGCCCGACGGATCAGTAGCCATCGCCGACACCTACAACGGTGCCGTTCGCCGCTACGACCCCGCGACCAAGTCCGTGTCAACTCTGGCCAGGGGCTTGGCAGAGCCGAGCGACGTCGTCGTGGTCCAAGTGGATGGCAGTGAGCCGCTGTTGGTGGTGGTGGAGTCAAACAAGCACCAGCTGGTCCTGGTTCCCATTCCCAAGGAAGCCCAGCAGGTGGACGAAGGTGCGTCGCAAACGCATCGTCCCAAGAGCCCAGTGGTCCCTGGCACCGTGGAACTGGCTGTCCGCTTCAAAGCGCCGACCGGCCAGAAACTGGACGACCGCTGGGGCGATCCCACACAGCTGAAGATTTCTTCCACACCGCCGGAGTTGCTGGTATCCGGTGGCGGAACATCCGTGGGACTGCTGCGGACGCTGGAGTTGTCGCCGGATGTACCCGAAGGCATCCTGCACATCACCGCCCGCGCGGCAGCATGCGACGGACCTGAAACTGAGGACGGCGAAATCCCGGACCACGCAGCATGCCATCTGTACCAGCAGGACTGGGGAATTCCGGTCATCCTGCAGGCGGACGGCGAATCCGAGCTGGTGCTTGACCTGCGCGGCATGGACTAAAGAAGCAACAATCAGGCGGTAACACGCTGAACAAACTGGCCCGGCGCGGACCCCTCTGGAAAGGGTCCGGGCCGGGCCAGTGTGGTCATGAGGCAGTACGCCAACGTGGCCGTAACGGGTCGGCCGTCCAGCTAGAACGTCAGGAGCGGCGTGACTGTCACGGTGTCGTTGCTGGTGTCCAGCTGCGTGGTGAAGCTGAAATCGTGGACCACGTTGAGGTCGTTGACGAAACCGGTGAACAGGTTGATTTCCCTGGCCGTGAGCCTCGCCTTACCGTTCAATGGCGCCACGACCCACTGGCCACCGAAGGGCTCGATCACGATTTTGGGGTATTCAGTGATCTCCCATTTGATGGTGCCATCCACCACGCGGCTGTTGCTGGCGTGGTAGAACGGGCAGTCCGGCTGGAGGCGCTGTTGCTCCGTGGCTTGAGCCGCGCAGGTGTCCAGGAATTCCCTGACCTTGCCGGCTACGGCCTCGTTCATGGCCTTCGTGGAGCGCGTTTGCAGGTTAAGGGGTGCCTGGCCGCCGTCGCGGTTGGAAACCAACGCCGACGTCGCGGGGGCCTCGAAGAAGGTGCCGTTGAGGCTTGCCTCGTACTTGCCCGGATAGAACACTGCAAAGGTATTGCGGCCATTGGGCATGTTCACGGGAACTCCGTTGAGCGCGGCTTCGCTGGAGTTGACCACTGTCACCTCGATGGTGGGCAGGGTGGTGGGCACGAAGGCCCACTTTCCGAAGAACAACCATTGTGTGCCGGTCCGTTCCATCAGGAATTCGGTGTGCAGGTTGTTGCCGTCCAAGGTGTAATCCACGGGGACTGCGACGCGGTTGCTGCCACGGGAAGCGGCGTTGCCAAGCTTCACATCGGAGATTTTCGAGGCCGCAGTTTGGAGGGCCGTGCCGTCCAGCATCGCCGCGTTGGCGTTGGGAACCTTGGCCCTCAGCAAGCCAAGCGCTTCTTCTCCCTCGCCCTTCTGGAGGGCCTCGAAATACTCCCTTACGGGCTGTTGCGGACTGGCCACGGAGGCGCTCACCAAGTTGATGCAGACGATCGCTCCGGCGGCAGCAAGCATTAGACCGAGCAGCCATCCGGCTGCGGTCTTGATGAATGCCTGACTCAACTGCACGCCCTTTACGTTACCCGTCGTCGGGCCGTTCGCCCTGCAGGTGGGCGCCGTAGTGACCTACTAAGACCCCTTTGGTGAGGCCCGACGGCGGTTGGAAGGGACGTCTCGCGGCAGGCCGCCGTCGTGCTTGGCGGAGCCCGGCCCGCGCCGACGGCGGCCCGAAAGGCGGCGCCGACGGCGGGCACGAACGGCGGCGTAAACGGCACGAACGGCGGCGCCAGCGACACCGCGGGGAGTCAGCGGCGCCGGCGCGAGGACGTGCCGAAGACGCCTCGGAGGAGGTCGCGGCCCAGCTGCGTTCCCATGGAGCGGACCATGCTCTTGAGCCCGCCGCCGAGTGCTCCACCCAGGGCGCCGGCGATGTCGCCGAACATTCCGCCGTCCTGTTGCGGAGCAGGAGCTGGAGCCGACGGGGCGGGGAAGGACTCGGGTGTGGGAGCAGGACGCGAGCTGGGGCGGCCAAGAATTTCTTCCTCGATGCGGCGGGCCTCGGCGTCCACATCACTCTGCGAGCTGGGAATCGAGCTGGGAATCGAGCCACCCCCGGGGACATTTCCAGGCACAGACAAGCTACCCGGGACCGGCGGCAACCCCGGTGCTGCATCACCGGTAGGAGCGGCGGAGTTGCCGTTCAGCTTCTCGAAGGCAGACAGGTTGTCCACTGCGGTGCCGTACTTGACCAGAAGGGCGGACGCTGCCACCGTGCTGCGAACCAGGTCATCGGTGCTGGGGCCCATGACGGATTCAGGAGCCCGGAGGCGCGTCAGGGCTACCGGCGTCGGCGCACCCTTCTCATTCATGACGGTGACCACGGCCTCGCCGATCCCGGCGGAGGTGAGCGTCTTTTCGAGGTCGTAGTCGCTCACGGGGAACGTGGAGACGGTGGCCTTGAGCGCTTTGGCGTCTTCCGGGGTGAACGCCCTCAGTGCGTGCTGCACACGGTTGGCGAGCTGGCCCAGTACATCGGCGGGAACGTCCTTGGGTGTCTGCGTGACGAAGAAGATGCCCACACCCTTGGAACGGATGAGCCGAACCGTGGTGGTGATGGCTTCAAGGAAGGCCTTGGACGCGCCATTGAACAGCAAGTGTGCCTCGTCCAGGAAGAACACGAGCTTGGGTTTGTCGAGGTCGCCGGCTTCGGGCAGGTCTTCGAACAAGTCCGCGAGCAGCCACATCAGGAAAGTGGAGAACAGCATCGGCTTGGTCTGCAGCGTGGGGAGCTCCAGGCAGCTGATGACGCCGCGACCGTCCGGGGCCGTGCGGAGGAGCTCGGCGGTATCGAATTCAGGCTCGCCGAAGAACCTTTCCATACCCTGTGCCTCGAGCGTGACGAGTTCGCGCAGGATGACGCCGGCCGTGGCTTTGGAAAGCCCGCCAAGATTTTCGAGCTCGTCCTTGCCCTCGTCGGAGGTAAGGAACTGAATGACGGCGCGGAGGTCCTTGAGGTCGATCAGTTCAAGGTTGTTCTTGTCCGCAAAGTGGAAGACGAGTTGGAGGCTCGATTCCTGGGTGTCGTTGAGGTCCATGATGCGTGAGAGCAGAATGGGCCCAAACGAGGTGATCGTGGCCCGGACAGGTACACCGTTGCCGTCTCCGCCCAAGCAGAGGAACTCAACGGGGAAGTTCTTGGCCTGCCATTGTTGTCCCAAGGCTTCGGTGCGCGCCGTGAGTTTCTCGCTGGCAGTTGCCGCCGTGGCCAATCCCGACAGATCACCCTTGATGTCCGCGAGGAAAACCGGAACACCCGCCGTCGAGAGCTGTTCGGCCATCATGTGCAGTGTCACCGTTTTGCCGGTACCGGTGGCGCCGGCCACGAGCCCGTGCCGGTTCATCATGGCGAGCGGCAGGCGGACCTGAGCCTCCTTGTGGATTTCTCCGTCCACGATCGCGGCACCCAACTCAATCGTTGCGCCCTCCAGGGTGTAACCCTCCTGGATGGTGGCGAGTTTTTCAGCGGTGGTTTTGTTGGCCATGCGCATAGCTTAGCTGTGCACGGCAAGATCCTTGCTGAACGCCAAATGCTTGATTTCTTCGGGGTCCGCGGCGAGGTCGAACAGCGCTTTGTAGCCCGTGGCAAGGTACAGGTTCTTGGCCTCGGGTTGCCGGGGACCGGTGGTGAGGTAAAGCTTCCGGTATCCGCGGCGGCGGGCCTCATTTTCGAGTTCGATGAGTACCAAACGAGCAAGTCCGCGGCGCCTGTGGGCCGAGTGGGTCCAGATTCGCTTGAGTTCGGCGGTGTGCTCGTCGTAGCGCCGGAATGCGCCGCCGGCCACGGATTCGCCGTCTTGTTGAATGATGATGAGGGCACCGTTCGGCGCCTCAAACTCCTCGGCCGGGTACCTGTTCAGTTCCTCGGCGGCTCCGCCCGCGCCGAACAGGTTTCCGTAGCGGGTTTCGTATTCGACGGCGAGTTCGTCCAGGAGCGGTCGCACGCGCGGATCGCGCATGGGCAGGCTGAGGACGGTAAGGCCCGATGCCGGTCGGGTGGGCGTGCTTGTCATGTCAAGCCTCTCGTAGGTGGAGCCCAAGTAGGTAGCATTTGTGCGCGTTTTGGGGGCTCAAAACGCGCTCAGCTGCGACTCAGTTGGGTGGGTGGCCGCGGCGAGGGTTTCCAGGATTCTCCGCGCCAGCGCGTCGTTCTCCCGGAAGGGTGCTGCATTGGTGTTGGGACGGGCGAACGCTCCCGCGCCCCAACCGGACGTCCAAGGCCCCACGGCGAACAAACCTCTCTGTGGAGTACCAACAGGGGACAGTATCTCGTGATTCCCGGAGACCAGCAGTTTCCCGGTGGAGTGGGCGCCGTCGGAAGTGAGCAGCCGCTGTTCGGTGCCCCAGCCGGCGTCGTGCAGGTCTGCCAACGCGGGATTCGCCGAACGTTCCACGGACGCTGAAGGCAACCGCGCCTCGATGTAGGCGGACGCATCCACCACCACTGGCGACTGGAAGGAGCCGGCCACGAACCGGCCCATGGAGTCGTCCGCGCGGACCCACATGCCAGGACCCAGGAATTTCAAGAGTCCGGCCCGGTGCAGGGCGAGCATTTCACGGAGTCGGTGCGGCGGCGGGCCGGAGTCGACAAAGCTGAAAAAGCCGTGCCACCAGCCGTGAATCGCCTGCTGTGACCGTGCGTTGAGCCGCTCCTGCGGGACCAGTCGACCGAGATCCATGTAGACGAACAGGAGTGCCGTGAACAGCGCGAGAGTCTCGGAATGGTCGGAGCTGGTGCGGAGGTCGAGGTCGCGCTGAATGTACCCGGCGACAGAACGCTGTACGGCCTGGTGGTCCGCGAAGGCACAACCACTCAAGGGATGGTCGAGCGCTTCGAGGTCCAGGCGCAGCGCGGCATCCGGAACGGAGAAAGCCACCAGTTCCTCCCGCGCGCTGCTGTACCAGTCGACGGCGTCGAACCGCGCTTCGAAGCTGGTCCAGGTCCCCAGGACCCGTGACGGGTAGCCCGTAAACAGCTCGCGATAGTAGGCATAGCCTGCGTCCTTGGCGATCAACGGCCACAGCTGCGTACGGAAATCCAGTTCCTGGTGCTCTGCGAGGAGGCCGTCAACGGCCTCGGCAGTGAAATACCGCGGGCGGCCGATCGCTTCGCCCTGCAGGACCGAGGAAATCTTGGAGTGGTACGGCACGCCCCGCCGTGACCCTGCCCAAACCCGCGGTTCCGCGCCGGACGGCACGTAGTCGAGTTCGCCGTCGGGCCTTTCCTCGAACCGGCCACCGCGGCCCTCGAACAGCAGCACCAAAAGGTCCACGAACGCGAGCCCCATGCCGGATACGATCACGTCCTGCCTGGCGCCGATCGCCGAGTAGTCGACGTCCGTGGTGTACGACGGCGGCGCATGGAACCCGCCGTGCCGCGCGGCGAACTCCGCGAGCCGTGCGGATTCGGGGTCATGTAAAGAGTCGGTGTGGCCCAGAGCGTAAACCACGACGTCGGCAACCACCTCAGCGCCCGAAGCCAACCGCACACGGTGCGCAGCGGCGTCGACCCCGGCATCCGCGGGCAAGATTGGGGACGGCACGACGGCGGTCGCCGTGTCCCGGTGCACCGTCACGGTGACGTCGGGGGCGAGTGCGCGTACGGCCCTGCCGAAGAACCACTCAAGATACTTGCTCTGCAGCTGTCGGGTGGGAAACGACGTGGGTGTCAGCGAGCGAAGCTGCGCGAGCAGATGTGGCTCCAGCGCTGGCACGTCGCCGATGGTGCCGTCGAGCACGCCCGCCGCCCACGTGGCCAGGCCGGGGCCGTCCACGGAAGGTCCATCGCATGCCACGGACGCGTCCGTGAACATGGTGACGTCCGCGGCGGTGGAGTTGAGCAGCAGGCCCGGGCTCTGGTCATAGCGCCAGATCCTCCCGGAGCCAGGCTCGTACGGTTCAATGACGTGGAGGTGCAGCGGAGCGTCGAACAATTCCGGGCGGCTGGCGGCCAGTCTTTCGAGGACACCGGCCGTGCGCGGACCGCCGCCAATGAAGGCGATGGCGGGAACTCTTGGCGGCATGGGATCTCCTGGAAAAGTGGTTGGTGATGCCCAATCTAGGGAGGTTGGGGCATGCCGGTCGAGGCGCTGGTAACCGCCGTTCACTGCACGTCACGCCACGTCAACCCGCGCAAAGAAGAGACGCATATGGCGCCTGATGACGACCATTGTGACGCCGCACGAACTCCGGCGAAGCCGCGCGAAGTCCGGTGAAGAAGTGCAAATTCCCGCCTTGCTGCGGGGTTTGGAGCGCCCATAGATTGGCAGCCATCCGATAGCAAACAACCGATCTGAAACGAGGTGGCGCATGAGTGCAATTGCACCGCCGGCCACGGCGGAGACCGTACCGCCCACCCCGGACTATTCCGACTACAAACTGGTTCCCGCCAAGCATCCCTGGCGATGGGTGGGCACCGTACTGGTGGCTGCCGGTGTCGCGGCCGTGGCATGGTCCCTGATCACCAACCCCCGTTGGGAGTGGGGTGTGGTGGCAGAGTGGTTCACTGCACAGTCAGTGGTCAACGGCCTCGTGGAGACTTTGAAGCTCACTGCCATCTCCGGGTTGCTGGGCTTTGTCCTGGGGTTCATCCTGGCCCTCATGCGTTTGTCCGCTTCGCCCCTGCTGGTCTCCGTGTCCTGGACGTTCTCCTGGATCTTCCGCTCCACGCCGCTGTTGGTCCAGCTCCTGCTTTGGTACAACCTTGGCTACCTGTACGAAAAGATCAGCCTGGGCATCCCCTTTACTGATGTCCGCTTCTTCGAGGCACAGACCACCACGCTGATCAGCCAGTTCGCCGCAGCAGTGCTCGGCCTGACGCTGAACCAGGCGGCCTACTCGGCGGAGATCATCCGCGGCGGCATCCTCTCCGTGGACCAGGGCCAGCTTGAGGCTGCCTCAGCGCTGGGCATCCCGGCATGGCAGCGGAATACCAGGATTGTGCTGCCGCAGGCCATGCGAGCCATCCTCCCGAACGCCTTCAACGAGATCATCGGCCTGGTCAAGGGCACTTCGATTGTGTATGTGCTGGCCTACTCGGAGCTCTTCTACACGGTCCAGGTCATCTACAACCGGACCCAGCAGGTGTTGCCGCTACTGCTGGTCGCCACGCTCTGGTACGTGGTGATCACCTCGGTGCTGAGCGTTTTCCAGTACTACATCGAGCGCCACTTCTCCAAGGGCGCCCTCCGGAACCTGCCGCTCACTCCGCTGGAGAAGGCCCGGAAGTTTTTCGCCACCCACGTCCCAGCCAAGGAAACCCGATGAGCATCCTCGCCGCGCGCAAAGAATCCACGACGGCGGCACAGGCGGCCGCTGCTGCCTCGGCCAGCGCTCCGGCCGCGACCCGTTCGGACGAGCCAGCCCCGGCCGCGTCAGCTCCGGCCGCGTCAGCTTCGGCCGCATCCGCTACCCGCGGGCAGGTGGACATCACCAACGTCCGCAAGTCCTTTGGCGCCACCGAGGTCCTCAAGGGTGTTTCGCTCTCCGTGCCGCCAGGTGGAGTAGCCGTGATCGTGGGTCCGTCCGGATCCGGCAAGTCCACGCTGCTGCGCACCATCAACCACCTGGAAAAGGTGGACGGCGGCTACATCACCATCGACGGCGAACTGGTGGGTTACCAGATCCGCGGGAACAAGCTCCACGAGCTGCGGGAGAAGGACATCCTCAAGCAGCGGACCAACATCGGGATGGTCTTCCAGAACTTCAACCTGTTCCCGCACCTCACAGCACTGGAGAACGTCGCCGAAGCACCCGTCGTGGCGCAGAAACGGTCCAAGGCCGAGGCCCGGAAACGAGCCCTGGAACTCCTGGACCGGGTGGGCTTGAAAGACCGCGCTGACGCCTATCCTCGGCAGCTTTCCGGAGGACAGCAGCAGCGCGTGGCGATTGCCCGGGCGCTGGCACTGGATCCCAAGATCCTGCTTTTTGACGAGCCAACTTCTGCGCTTGACCCCGAACTCGTCAATGAAGTCCTGGACGTGATCCGCGAGCTCGCCACGTCAGGAACCACGTTGATCGTGGTCACCCACGAAATGGGCTTCGCACGTGACGTGGCGGACACCGTGATCTTCATGGATCAAGGCCAGATCGTGGAGTCCGGCACACCGAAGGAAATTTTCGGCAACCCCCGCGAGGAACGTACGCGCAGTTTCTTCTCCAAAGTCATCGAACCAGCTTTCAACATCTAGGAACCCTCCATGCTTCGCATCACCCGTGGCCCCGCCATCCCCGACACCCGTGGCCCCGCCACCAAGTCATCAAAACTGCCCCGCACCAAAGCCCGGCTCTTGGCACTCGCGGTGCTCCCCGCCGTCGTACTTCCTGCGCTCGCTGGCTGCTCCGATCCAGGTGCGTCGGCAGCCAAGCCAGAGTCTGAAGCCGCGAAGAACGGGATCGTCTACAACACTTCGGTGGACCAGAACCGGATCCGCGCGGAGAAGGACGCTGCTGCCGCAGGCGTCGTTCCCGCAGCGATCGCCAAGGATGGCAAGCTGACGGTGGCCACCACCGCAGGTTCCATCCCGCTGTCCTTCCACGCCACGGATGACAAGACGCCGATCGGCGTCGAGGTGGACATCGCGCAGCTCGTAGCTGACAAACTCGGGCTGGAGCTGGACCTCCAAGTGACGTCGTGGGAGAACTGGCCGCTCAAAACGCAGTCCGGCGATTTCGAGGCAGTGTTCTCCAACGTGGGCATCAACGCCGCCCGCGTGAAGCTGTTCGACTTCTCCACCTACCGGGCCGCGTACATGGGCTTCGAGGCGAAGAAAAGCTCCAGTTACGACATCAAGGGCTCGGACGACATTTCCGGCCTGAAGATTTCCGTGGGCTCGGGCACCAACCAGGAGAAGATCCTGCTGGCGTGGAACAAGGAACTCGAGGCCAAGGGTAAGGCCCCGGCTACGCTTCAGTACTACTCGTCGGACGCCGACACCATCCTGGCGCTCTCGTCCGGCCGTACGGACCTGAACCTGGCGCCGTACCCGTCGGTGACGTACCGCGAGAACACCCGCGACGACCTCAAGGTAGTGGGCAAGGTCAACGCAGGCTGGCCTGCCGAGACCCTCGTTGCGACCACCACGCTCAAGGGCAACGGACTGGCCCCGGCCATCACGGACGCCTTGAACTCCGCCATCAAGGACGGCTCCTACGCCAAGATCCTGGAACGCTGGGGCCTCTCCGAGGAAGCCATTCCGGAATCCAAGACCGTCACTGAAGAAACGTTCGGCGCTTCCCCAACTGGGGCGGCCAAGTGAAGTTCCAAGTTCTGGACATCATCCCGCACCTGAAAAATCCGGTGACCGGGGAGATCGTCTCCACCGCAGACCGTCTCAACCAGGTGGTGGAAACGGCCCGCCGGGCGGAGGAACTCGGGTTCGACAGCTTCTCTGTGGGAGAGCGCCACGCCGGCGAGTTCGTCTCGTCATCCCCCACCACGGTCCTCGCAGCGATTGCCGCCGTCACGAGCCGCATCCGGCTGCAGACCGGTGTCACAGTGCTGTCCGTCCTGGACCCCGTTCGCGTGGCCGAGGACTACGCCACGATTGACCAACTGAGCCGTGGCCGTCTGGAACTGGTGATCGGCAAGGGCAACGAGGTGCTCCAGTACCCCCTGTTCGGCCTGTCCTTGGAGGACCAGTGGGAGCTCCTTGCCGAAAAGTACACCCTTCTCCGAGCGCTGTGGCGCAAGGAAAGCGTCACCTGGTCGGGTCGCTTCAGGCCGGCGCTCACCGAACCAACGACGACGACGCCACGCCCGTTCGCGGGATCGCCCCGGATTTGGCACGGCTCGGCTACAACCCTGATATCCGCTGCGCTCGCGGCCAAGTGGGGCGACCCGCTGTTCACGGCCAACGCCATCCAGCCGCGCGAGAACTACAAGGTCCTCATTGATCACTACCGCGAAGAATACGAGCGCCATGGACACGATCCGCGGCACCAGTACTTGGGCTCGGGCAGCGGTGCCGGCGGAGTGTTCATCGCGGACACCACCCAGGAGGCCATCCGCCAATACGGTCCTGTTTACGAAGGGCTGACTGCCAGCCGCAATGTCCCTGGGAACAACTCACCGTTCCGGGACATCCACCATGCCGTCGCCGAAGGTCCCGCCCTGGTTGGCAGCCCGGAGCAGGTCATCGACAAGATCCTCAGCTACCACTCGTTGTACGGCCACGATCTTCAGTCGATTTCCTTGCCCACCACCCTGCCCTTCGAACAGCAGCTCGAAATCCTGGAACGCTTCGCGCTGGAGGTCATCCCGGCCGTCCGTGCCGCAGCACCGAGCACCCTGTGGGAATCCAGCGATCCGTTCGGTGGCCGCCCGGAATCCGCCGGGGCAACCGAACCCGACGCAGCAGCAACCGTCACCGCCGACCACGCCTTCAACAGGAGCGACAACGCACATGTCTACGCACACTGAAACAGCCTTGGAATCGTTTGAAGAAAATTGGCAGGAATGGCACGACGCCCACGAACGCCACCGTGCCCACCCGCACGGATTTCTCGCCGTGACCCACCTGCACTGGCTGGGCAGCGAGGCAACCCGGCTGGAAGGCGTCCCGGGCAGCTGGAGTGCGGAGGACGACGTCGTACGCGTTGTCCTGGAACCCGGCGAAAGCCTGCAGCGGGACGGCGTGGAGTTGAAGATTGGCGAGCCGCTTGCCTTCGGGCCGATCGAGGAGCGCGGCGGCATCAACCTGGCCTCGGGCGACACCGTGATCGAGGTTGCCAAGCGGGGCGGCGAATACATCGTGCGGCCGCGGAACCCGTCGAATGCCCTCTTGCGGGAGTATCAGGGAACACCGGCCTACACGCCCAACGCTGCCTTCGCGGTGGCCGGTACGTTCGTTCCGTTCGAGGTTCCTCGCCCCACCACAGTGGGTGCCGCCGTCGAGGGGATCCAGCACGTCTACGAAGCACCGGGCGAGATCCGCTTCAAGCTCGCCGGCCAAGAGCTGGCGCTCACTGCGTTCAATGGGCATGCCCCGGGCTCCCTGTCCGTGCTGTTCACGGACCAAACCTCCGGCAGGACCACCTACGCGGCCAACCGCTCGCTGTCGGTGGTTCCCGCCGCGGACGGGACCGTGCAACTCGACTTCAACCGCGCCGTCAACCTGCCGTGCGCCTACACCGACCTCGCGACCTGCCCGCTGCCGCCTGCCGAAAACCGGCTTCCGGTGGCCATCGAAGCCGGCGAGAAGATTCCCTACGAACGTCAGGACCAGAAGTGAGCACTCCCCAAAGGGCCGGATTCCTGGCCATCGAACTAGACGGCGCGGGGCACCGGAACCTTGCCGCAGCCGTCCTCGCCGCCGAGTCCGCAGGCTTCCATGTGGCAACCTTCAAGGATGCGCCGGAAGCCGGCCGTACCAACGCTTTGCAGCGCGCAGCCTTTGCCGGGCCGGTGACGCGGACCATTGCCGTGGTCCCGGAAGTGGACACCGTCTATACGGAGCCGTTCCACATCTCCACGCAGCTCGCGAGCCTGGATTACGTATCGGGTGGCCGTGCCGGGTGGATCGTCACCGCAGCGCACTCACCCGAGGCCGCTGCCGCCGTCGGACGCTCTCTTGTCAGCGGCGAAGCGCTGGCTCAGGAAGCCGCAGCGTCGATCGAGGTTGGTCGCCGGTTGTGGGACTCCTGGGAGGACGACGCCGTGATCCGCGACGTCGCGACAGGGCGGTACATCGACGTCGACAAGCTGCACTACGCGGACTTCGAAACTACCGCGGACTTTGCTGGCCCCGCGTATTCCGTCAAGGGCCCGTCCATCATTCCGAGGCCGCTGCAAGGACAGCTTCCGGTGCTCGCCGCGTCCTCGCTCGTGGGCGATGGCTTGGTTTCGGCCCATGCCGTTGACGCCGTGCTCGTCTCCGCACCGACACCCGAATTGCTCGCAGCTGAGGTTCGCGACGTGCGGGCCCGTCTGGGTACTTCGGTGGCGATTATTGCGGAGCTCGACGTCGTTCTGGACTCGCGCGGGCAGGCTGCGGCCTCCCGCGTAGTCAATTCGGCGGAAGCCGGCACTGCGGCGGACGCCGGCCGGCCACGTTTTGTCGGCTCAGCTGGCGATCTCACGGAATTCCTGGACCCGCTGCTAAGGGAGGCCGACGGTGTTCGTCTCCACCCCGCCGATGTGGACGTCGAGCTGGGCGAACTCGCACGGCTGGTGTTGCCCGAACTTCGCCGCCGCGGTTCCTTGCGGGCGCCTGTTCAGGACGGTACGTTCCGCGATGTGCTCGGACTGGGACGTCCAGTGAGCCGCTATTCGACTTCTTCTGCGGCCACTGCCGTTGGCGCCTTGGGCGCCGGAAACTAGGGGGAAACCATGACACAGCACAACCGTGCTATTTTCCAGCCGTCAGGTCAGATCCAGTTCGGAATCTTCTTCCAGGGCGTCAACTCCGGCACGATCTGGAAGGCTGAGGAATCGGGCTCGCAGACTGACTTCGAGTCCTTCCGGCACATCGTCCAGACTGCTGAACGCGGTAAGTTTGCTGCCTTCTTCCTCGGAGAAGGGCTGCGCCTGCGTGAACACCTCGGGCGCCCGCATGCCTTGGACGTGGTGGGCCGACCGGACGCGCAGACCATGCTCGCCGCCTTGGCTGCAGTGACTACCAACATCGGTTTGGTTGCCACGCAAAACACCACGTACAACGACCCCGCGGACCTGGCGCACCGATTGTCATCCCTTGACCTGATCTCGGGCGGCCGCGCTGCCTGGAATGTCGTCACCACGGACAACGCGTGGACGGGGGCAAACTTCCGCCGCGGCGGATACCTGGACCACGCTGACCGCTACAAGCATGCAGAGGCCTTCGTGGAAACCGCCAAACGGATCTGGGACTCGTGGGAAACCCCGTCGGGGCCGGCCCGCCGGGTTCTCCACGAGGGTCAGCATTACACCGTTGACCTCACGCCCCGCCTGCCGCGGAGCGCACAGTACCGACCCGTCCTCTTCCAGGCCGGCGACTCACCGGAGGGCCGTGACTTCGCCGCACGCCAGGCTGACGTGATCTTCTCGGCCCACCCCAAGTTCGATGACGCCGTGGAGTTCCGCCGCGACATCGTAGCCCGTTCCGTGGCTGCGGGCCGTGGCGCCAATGCCGTACAGATCATGCCAGCCAGCGAGTTCATCCTTGCCGCCACGGACCAGGAAGCCCAAGAGAAGAAGGCCTGGGTCCGCAGCCTGCAGATCGGTCCACAGCAAGCCATCGCATACTTGGAACAGTTCTGGGGCCGCGAGCTCTCCTCCTATGATCCGGACGGACCGCTCCCGGACATCGATCCCGTAGTTGAGGAGACCTCCGAAACGCGGGGGAGCGGCTTCCACGGAGCCAAAGCCAGGCAGCTGGCCGATCAGTGGAGGGCCGAGGCCAAGGACAAAGATCTCTCGATCCGCCAGTTCGTCACCTCCAAGACGGCGCGCATCGACGCCACCTTCACAGGTTCTTACACGGCTGTTGCTGACCACCTCGCCGAGTACGCCCGGGTTGGTGCGGTGGATGGTTTCAACATCTCGCCGTGGCTCATCCCCACCGGACTGGACGAGATCGTCAACCACTTGGTTCCCGAACTCCAGGAACGCGGTGTGTACCCCACGGAGTATCGCGGCGCAACGCTTCGAGAAAATCTGGGGCTGGAGACGCCGGCCCGTTCGGATGAGTCGGTGCCTGTCCCATGAGCCTGAAGCGGGCGTTTCTTGCTGGATCATCCCTTCGCCGCGAAACCGGAACCCTGGATCTGCACGGATTTCGCCGCGTGGACCACGGAATGATCCAGCAGAATCAACCGCCGGCAACGCAGGACGTCGACGGCGGCGGGAAGAGTGCCGCCGTCGACGTTTCGCGCGGGACCGTCAGCCTGCAACTGGCAGTGTGGGAGCTGCGGCTTTAGAGCAGTTCCCGGAACACGTCCCAACCTGTGCCGACGGGTGCGGACGGACCCCACAAGCCGGTAAGTCCAGCGCCGGTGGAGTAGGTGACCAGGTCGCCGTTCCCCGCGACGGCGAAGAGGTGGTTGTACTGTGAGTGGCCGAAACTGCCCAAGCCGGCGATTTCGGTGAACGTGTCCCAATCCGCGCTCGTGAACGCAGGCTCCTCCCAGCCGCCCTGCCCGTCCGTGGGGTAGAGGTGCAGATAACCGTTGTAGTCGCGGGCGAAGACGTCCACGGCGCCGTCTGCATTCATGTCGCCGGCCGTGATGATCTTGTCCATGACCTGCCACCCCCACCCCACCGTGGACCGCGGGAGCCAGCCGCCCTCGCCGTCACCGGGGTAAAGGTAGAGATCTCCGGCGGTGTTGCGGGCCAGGACATCGTTGGTTCCGTCGCCGTTGAAATCGCCGGGGCCCACGATTGAATCGAAGATGTTCCAGCCCTGGCCAACCTGCCGGCGGTCAAGCCAGCCGCCGTCGCCGTCCCCCGGGTAGAGGAAGAGGCCGCCAGCCGAATCCCTGCCAAGAAGATCGTTGAATCCATCGCCGTCGAAGTCGCCCGGGGAGAAGACGATGTCGAAGATGTTCCAGCCCTGGCCCACTTGGCGGGGCTCGTCCCACTCACCAAAGTATGAAGGGCAGGCACCCTCGCACGCGCCCTCGTGGTAGGTGTAGGTCCGCGGGTACAGCACCAGACGGCCGTCGTCCGTGCGGCCCAGCAGTTCCAGGTTCCCCCGGTCGGTCCAGCCCATCGCCCTGGAGGATGCCTTGATGGGTGTCGTTTCCGCGCTCAACTGGGTCCCTTCGGGGCACCCGGATTCTCCTGGGGTCAGTGGAATTACTTTGAGCGCGATCCTGCTGCCCTGATCTTCCGGAAGGATTCGCAGAGTGTCACCCTGGCGTTCCTCCGGGAGAGGTTCGCCGTCGCGGAGCCATTCAAGGGTGATGCCGTGGCCGGTGCCGTCGGGATTTTTACACCCCGAATACTCGTAGGTGTACTGACGGCGCATTTCCGCACCGACATACGGGACGCCGTCGATGATAGGTGTTGGCGCGTCAGCGGCGGTGGCGGTTCCTGCGCTTGGCAGTCCGGCGGCCAGCGCCAAGACCAGCGCGCCCGCAAGGCTCAAAGTGCGCGCTCGAAAGATCCCCATTGTCCCCCCTGAAGTGAGCATCGAAAGTATGTGCTGAGGGTACCACCGGGGCTGGTGGCGGCCGGAGCGCCCCAGTGCCGAATAGCTCGCTCAGCCGCGCCCCGGCGCAACCATGAACACGTCGATCGGATCTTCGGTCTCCACGATGAAGCCGTGCCGTTCGTATAAACGCCGCGCTGCGCTTCCTTGGAGGACGTCCAGCTTGAACGGACGCTCGTCGGCGGACTCCTGCATGACCTGCCGGAGGACCGCTCCGCCCAGGCCCTGTCCTTGATGCTCCGGTGCGATGAAAAAGTGCTCGATCCATTGAGCGTCGGGCTCCGGTCGGACGGCAATCACCCCGGCGTCCTCATCCGCGATTTCCACGACGAGGGCGTGCTCAGGCCGGAACGCGTTCAGGAAGCGCTCGCGGACGCGTAGGGGGTCCCAGCGGCCGAGCCGTTCGAGATCCGGGCGCATGACGACGGCGCGCAGCTCGGCAATCCACTGGGCATCGTCGGCGTGGGACGGGCGAAGGGAAAAAGCGGTAGGCATGGCTCCATTCTGCTGGATCATTCCCGTCCCCACCGCTCGAAGGCCCGGAACCACAAGGTGCTGCCGGGCAAACCTCCGAATGATCCAGCAGAAAGCAGTGAACATCTCCGCCGAACCGCGTTCGAACCATAGGATGAAACGGAGGAAAGGGGCCCAACATGGTCACTCGCGAAGAGGTCGAGGCAGCATATTCACGGACCGCCGGGTGGGTTCGGCACACACCGGTTACGGAGAGCGGCAACGCTGAGCCCTATCACCTGTGGTTCAAGTGCGAATACATGCAGCACACCGGTTCGTTCAAGGCCCGCGGCGCGTTCAACCGCCTGCTCACGGCGAGGGAGAGCGGCGAGCTCAACCCGGAGATTGGCATTGTGGTGGCGTCGGGCGGCAACGCGGGCCTGGCCAATGCCTACGCTGCGGCCAAGCTCGGGGTTCCGGCCACGGTGTTTGTCCCTGAGTCCGCGCCGGCGAACAAAATAGCGAAGCTCCACAAAATCGGCGCCACTGTTGTTCCGCACGGGACCGAGTACGCCGAGGCCTACGCTGCCGCCGTCCAATTCGCTGAAGAGAAGGGCGCGATCTATTGCCACGCCTACGACCAGCCGGAGATCGTGGCGGGCGCAGGTGGCGTTGGGCTTGAGCTGCTGGATGAATTGCCCGATGTCGACACTATCCTCGTTGCCGTTGGCGGCGGCGGGTTGATGGGCGGTATCGCGGCGGCCACCGAGGGGAGGGCGCATGTAGTAGGCGTTGAACCCGAAACGGTCCCTACCTTGCACACTGCGCTGGCAACAGGTGAGCCAGTGGATGTTGCGGTCTCCGGGATCGCCGCGGATTCCTTGGGCGCCCGACGGATCGGCGAGATCGGCTTTGGCGTTGCCCGCCGCACGGGTGTGCAGAGCGTGCTGGTCAGTGACGAGGACATTGTCGCGGCCCGCCGAAACCTATGGGAGGACCACCGGATCGTGGTGGAACACGGTGCTGCCGCAGCTTACGCCGCACTACTGTCCGGCGCTTACAATCCACGGGAAGGCGAAACCGTTGCCGTGATCCTCTGCGGCGCCAACACGGACCCGGCCCACTTCTAGGAGCGCCCAACGCAAGAATCCCCGCCGGTTGGTGTCCGGCGGGGATTCGGCGTCGGCAGGTCTGCCCTGCCACAGCGGTTCCTACTTCTTGGGCAGGCCTGCCGGGTTCAGTTCGGACGCAGGAATGGCCTCGGAGGAGAGCCCCCAGCGGTCCAGGATCTTGGCGTAGCTGCCGTCCTTGATGAGGGTATTGAGCGCAGCCTGGGCGGCTACGGCCAAACCGTTGCCCTTCTGGGTGGTGAACGCAATCTCGGCCTTCAGCGGCCAGCCACCCTCAAGCGTGCCCACCTCCTTGGTCTTGCCGTCCTTGGCCGCTTTGTACGCCGCGGAGGCGTTGGGCCCGAACGTCAGGTCCGCGCGGCCGGACTGGAGGGCGAGCTGGGAGGCGGAGTCGTCGTCGTAATACTGGAACTCGACCGGCTTCAAGCCGTTCTTCTTGTTCTCCTCGTCCCAGCGAACCAAGATGGCTTCCTGGTTGGTACCCGAGCCCACGATGATGCGCTTTCCGGCCACGTCCTTGGCCTCCTTGATCGTGGAGATGTCAGAATCCGACTTTGCGTAGAAGCCCAGGAGGTCGTTGCGGTAGGTGGCGAAGTCGAACTTCTCCTTGCGTGCCTCCGTGACAGTGACGTTGGACAGGACGGCTTCGTACTTGCCGGATTCGACGCCCAGCGGCCAGTCAGCCCACGCTACAGGCAGCACCTCGACCTGCAGGCCCAGGCTCTCGCCGACTGCGTAGGCGATGTCCACTTCACTGCCGATGAGTGTCTTGTTATCAGTGGCGAAGGTGCTCAGCGGGGGAGTGCCGCCGGTGGTCACCACGGTCAGCTTGCCGTCGGCTTTGATGGCGTCCGGAACCAGCGCCGCCGCCGCGGAGTCCACCGTCACCTTGATGCGGTCCTGCTGCGGCGTCAGGTTGAACTCCTTGGGGGCGCTGGAAGAAGCGTTCGACGGCGGTGCTACCGCCGCCGTCGCGCCCGGATCGGAGCAGGCGGCGAGCCCCAAAAGAGCGGTAGCGGCCAGCGCCGCCGTGACGCTGGTCCTGCCTGCAAAACGTGCCATGATGTCCCCTTGTTTGGAAGTCTGATGCGTACTTGTGGCTGCAACTATCCGGCAGGGCTGGAACACCGTCAAAGCGCTCTGAAACGCTGGGATACAAGGGTTCACGGCGGTTAATCGGGCGTCGAACGGGGTCACAAAACAGGGGCCAAACAAGCGCGCGACGCAACTCACGGAAATAAGCCGGGTACCGCCGTCGTTGTCGCTGGAGTGCCCGGCAACCAATCGTGCGGGCATCGCGAAACGTACCGAAAGGCATCCCCGTGACTGTTCCTCTTTCCATCCTCGACCTGGCAACCATCGGAAAGGGCCAGACGGTGGCGGAAAGCCTCGCAGGCAGCGTGGCCATGGCGCAGAAGGCGGAAGAGCTGGGCTATCGCCGGGTTTGGTATGCCGAGCACCACAACATGTCGGCCATCGCCTCCTCGGCCACGAGTGTCCTGATTGCCCACGTCGCCGCCCACACGAACAGCATCCGGCTTGGCGCCGGCGGCGTCATGCTTCCCAACCACTCGCCGCTGACCATCGCTGAGCAGTTCGGCACCCTGGAGACGCTGCACCCGGGACGCATCGACCTCGGATTGGGCCGCGCTCCGGGCAGTGACCAGAACACCATGCGTGCTCTTCGGCGCGACCACATGTCCTCGGACGCGTTCCCCCAGGACGTCCTGGAGTTGCAGGGCTACCTCACGGGTCCCACCCGCATCCAAGGGGTGGAAGCGACGCCGGGCAAGGGCACCAACGTGCCGCTCTACATTCTGGGCTCGTCGCTGTTCGGTGCCCAGCTGGCCGCCCAGTTCGGGCTCCCGTACGCGTTCGCCTCGCACTTCGCGCCGGCGGCACTGCAGGACGCTGTGGCCATTTACCGCCGCGATTTCAAGCCTTCAGAGCAACTGTCCGAGCCCCATGTGATCGCCGGAGTGAACGTCACCGCGGCGGACACCAATGCCGAGGCCCAGGAGATCTTCCACGCCGTCAAGCGCGCCCGCGTTTCGCTGTTCTTCGGCGGTGGCCGCGAGTTCACCGATGACGAGGCGGATATGGTCCTGGATTCCCCGCAGGGCCAGCACATTGCGCAGATGGTGAAGTATTCGGCGGTGGGAACCCCGGACGTGGTGCGCGACTACCTCGACGAATTCGCCAAGCACGCTGACGCCGACGAACTCATCGTGGCCCACCAGAGCACGGGCACCGAGGCGCGCCTGCGGTCCGTGGAACTCGTGGCCGAGGTTGCCGGGCTGGTGACAGCCTAGGGCTGTTACGTATTCGCAACGGGAGAGCTATACAGCGGAAACCGGCCGGGCGGAAACTAGGAATATCCGGACCGGAAGGACCCGCCATGCCTACTCCGTTGAATCAATCAGTTGCCGACTCCGCGCTGCTGATGAACTCGCTCCCGCTTGGCCTCCTGCGGACTTTCCTGCAATCGGACGCGCAGCACGGAATCACGCCTCAACTCCTGGCGGAGCTCAGGGTCCTCTCCCGGGTCCCTGGCCTCCTGGTGGCCTGCAACTACGGTGGAACGCTCTGCTCGGCCGAAGGGGTTTCAACGGAAACACTGCCGTTGGACAGCGCCGCCGTGGCACTGCGGGCGCTCGCGGCACTGCCCAATACGCACACGGCCATCATTTCCGGCCGATCGTTGCGGGACCTTGCCGCGGTTTCCAGGCTGCCCGCTGAGGTCCATTTGGTGGGCTCCCACGGCGTGGAGTTCGACATGGGTTATGCCTATGGGCTCTCACTGGCCACCGAAACCCTGCTCCAACACGTGGCCACCGCGTTGACCGAGGCTCTGGGCTTCGAAAAGGGCATCAGCATTGTTCGTAAGCCGGTGGGCGTGGCCGTCCATACCCGTCCCGCTACGCCCGAGGTGGTGGAGCGCGTGGTCTTCCGCGCCCAGCAGATCGCCATTGAATACGGGCTGTTCTTCATCATTGACGGCTCCGTCCTGGACCTCACGGTCGAGGAGCCGGCCAAAGGCCTGGCCCTGGAGCAGCTCCGTGCGCGGCTCGGAGTGAGTGCTGCCCTGTACGCCGGCGATGCCGCCAGCGACGAGAAGGCGCTCGCCACCTTGCGTGGCCCGGACCTCGGGCTGCACGTCGGTCCGGGGGACACGACGGCGGCACACACCATTCCGGACCCGGAATCCTTTGCGCGCGTCCTTGCCTTGTTGTTCGAGCTCCGGCGGGCATGGCTGTTCGGCGAAGACGCCGTGGGGCTGGAACGTCATTCGATGATCGGGAACGGAAGCTCGACGGCGTTGCTCACCCCGGACGCGAAAGTCTGTTGGATGAGCCACCCCTTGCCGGACTCGGGGTCCTTGTTCGCCCATATCCTGGGCGGCGATCCGGCCGGCCATTTCAGCATCGAACCCGTCAAGGCCTCGCCAGTGCTGGCCCAGCGCTATGTGGACAACACCATGATCGTGGAGACCCGTTGGGCCGACGTCACGGTGACGGACTACCTCGAACCAGCGCCCGAAGGGATCACGAGCCTGGTCCGCGTGCTCACGGGCACGGGCACGGCGCGAGTGGTTTTCGCGCCCAGGCCGGACTATGCCAACGCCCCGTTCAGCATGGAGATCCGGGGTGAAGAAGTCCACGTTGTGGGTACCTCGGACCCCATCATCCTCTCGGCACCGGGTGTTTCCTTCGAGATCACCAGCGACGGCAACCATGCAACTGCAACCGCGGAAGTGCCCCTGCAGTACGGTCCCGTTGTCCTGAACCTGCGCTGCGGAGACACCGAGCCGAGGCCCGCGGACCCGACCGGCGAGCCTGAGCGTCGTGCCGCCGTCGGACATGTCTACCGGGAGTGGGTCAAGACGCTGCAGCTGCCCACCATCAAGCCCTCGCTGGTGCGGCGCTCGGCGCTGGTGCTGAAGTCGCTCGTGCACGAACCGACCGGCGCCGTTCTCGCCGCGCCCACCACGTCGCTGCCCGAGGGCATCGGCGGGACGCGAAACTGGGACTACCGCTACTGCTGGCTGCGGGACGGTTCCATGACCGTGAAAGCGCTGGTGGATCTGGGTTCCACCGATGAAGCCGACGGGTTCCTGCTCTGGCTGGACCGTATTTTGGAGAATGCGCCCGGGCCGGAATGGCTGCACCCGCTCTACTCCGTGACCGGCTCGCCGCTGTCCACGGAGGCCATTGTGGAGAGCCTGCCGGGATACGCAGGTTCGCGTCCCGTGCGGATCGGCAATGCCGCTGACCACCAGGTTCAGCTGGACGTATTCGGGCCCATCGCAGAGCTGATCCACGGCCTGGGTGAGCGGCGCGGATTCCTGCCAGACGAGCACTGGTTCCTCATGGAGCAGATGGCCCACGCAGTGATCGCGCGCTGGCATGAACCCGATCACGGCATCTGGGAGGCCCGCCGCCCGCCACGGCACCACGTGTACACCAAGGTGATGTGCTGGGTGACGTTGGACCGGGCCCTTCAGGCAGCGGCTTTGCACGGCCGTCCGCCGCGTGCTGACTGGGCGCCAACAGCAGCCACCATCCGCGAGGAAGTCCTCCGCGAGGGCTGGGATTCGTCCGCGGCCTCCTACACCGTGGCCTATGACAGCCCCGATCTGGACGCTGCTGTGTTGCACATCGGCTTGTCCGGCCTGCTGGACGTCCAGGACCAGCGGTTCCTGGACACCGTGACTGCCGTTGAGCGCGAGTTGCGCGTCGGGCCCACCGTTTTCCGCTACAGGTACGACGACGGCCTGCCGGGTTTGGAAGGCGGGTTCCACATCTGCACCACCTGGCTGATCGAGGCGTACCTTGCCGTGGGCCGCCTGGACGATGCCTTGGAGCTGTTCAACCAGCTCGTAGCCCTGTTCGGCCCCACGGGACTCCTGCCCGAGGAGTACGATCCCGGATCCGAAACGCATCTGGGCAACCACCCGCAGGCGTACTCGCACCTGGGCTTCATCCGCTGCGCGCAACTCCTGGACCATTACTTGGCCAGCGCCGACGTGGAGTAACCCAGGGGACAGCGCTAGGCGAGCAGCAGCGCGACGGCGATCATGGCTGGCACGGCCACGATCGTGGTGATGAGCACGGTGTCCTTGGCGACGGTGATCCCGGCACGGTAGCGGCTCGCCGCAACGAACACGTTCTGCGCAGTCGGCAGGGCTGACGTCACCACCACGGCGAACAACGCGTGCCCGTCCATTCCCAGTGCAAAACGGGCAAACACATACGCGATCAATGGGTGAACGATCAGCTTGAACCCGCTCGCCAGCAGGGTGTCCAGCCGCCGGCCAGCGTCCTTCTGCAAGGGCCGGGACCCGTTCAAACTCATGCCGAACGCCATCAACATGGCCGGAATCGCGGCCCCGCCAATCAAGTGGATCGGTTCCAGGATGAGTTCGGGCACGTGGAAACCCGTGCCAGCCACCAACAGGCCCAGCGCGGAGCCCACGATCATCGGGTTCTTCACGATCATCAGCAGGAACCGCAGGGGAGTGGTGCGGTGCGAACTGGTGCTGGCATCGAGGGCCATCAGATACATGGGCGTGAAGAACGCGAGCTGGAAGATCAGCAACGGCGCCACGTAGCTGGCGTCACCCAGAACGAACACGGCAATTGGAATACCCAGGTTCGCGGAGTTGGCCAGCGATGCACTCATGGATGACATGAGGGCTTCCGGCATGGTGCGTTTGAGCCAGAACTTCACGATCACGAAGAACAACAAACCCGTGATGATGGCTCCGACGGCAGTCACCAGCAGCGGCGCAGCGAAGACATCGTGAAGTTTGGCCTTGCTGAGCGTTTCGAACAGGAGCGCCGGACTCGCCACGAAAAACGTCAGCGAACTCAGTACCGACCGCGCATTCTCGCCGAGCAGCTCACGGCGACCAACGAACATGCCCACCAGGATGATGGCCCAAACAACGAAAAACCCCGAAAGAACGCCGATCATGCTGGCGCCAGGGTAAGGAATAGTTGGGTCACCACTACAGCCTAGTCAGAAACTGTCGTTGAGAAAACGCTTTCACCGATGGATTCCGCGATGCGGACACTTGGCCACAAACGCATTCGACGTCGGCACTTTGGTAAGTGCCGACGTCGAACGCTTGTTGTGGAGCCTTAGCTGAGGTGCGCTGCGTTGCTGAGCGCGTGCGGCGGGCGCATGAGCCCGGGAGTGTGGGCCTCGGCGGGGTCGTTGCCAAGCTGGGTGATCTTGTTGTCCTTGTCCACGTGGACAACCTTGGGCTGGTAGGACTTGGCCTCTTCGGTGGTCATCTCTGCATACGTGATGAGGATGACGAGGTCGCCCACATGGACCTGGTGGGCCGCCGCTCCGTTGATACCGATGACGCCGGAACCGCGCTCGCCCGCGATGGTGTACGTTTCCAGCCGGGCACCGTTGGTCACGTCCACAATGGAAACGAGCTCGCCGGGAAGGATGTCGGCCGCGTCCAGGAGGTCCAGGTCAACGGTGACCGAACCGACGTAGTGGAGGTCGGCGTGCGTCACCGTGGCGCGGTGGATCTTGGACTTGAACATTGTGCGGATCATAATGCGATCAGTTTAGCGCGGGACCCCAGCCGGGCGCTGTGACGTACCAGACTCCCGGAGCCTGCGGCTTCCTGACCTTCTTTGAAACCAGGATGGCCGCGATTCAACCTCACTCGGTTGCTTCGCGGCCATTCCCCGTTCAAAGAGGGTCAGGAACGGCTGGACTGCAGGGCGCCCGCTGGTTCGTAGCACTCCAGTTGAGTGCCGGCGGCCACCAGCTCACGGAGCTCAGGCAGTCCACCGTCAACCACGCCCGCAGCGCGCGCCTGGACCAGGACGTTGCCCAATGCCGTAGCTTCCACCGGACCGGCCACTACAGGCTTGCCCGTGGCGTCGGCGGTCAGCTGGCACAGGAGCCGGTTCTGTGAACCGCCACCCACAATGTGCACCACATCAACATTCCGGCCGGCGAGACGTTGTGCGTCCGCCAGTGTGCGTGCGTAACCGGCCGCGAGACTGTCCATAATGCAACGCACGACGGCGGCAGGCCGGTCCGCCAGGACGGCACCGGTGTTGCGCACGGCTGCGCGGATACGCTCCGGCATGTTGTCCGGCGCCGTGAAAACCGGGTCATCGGCGTTGATCTGGGGCCCACCTGCAGGCAATGCCGTGGCGGCGTCCAGCAAAGCGGTCAGCGACTGGCTGAAACCTGCGGCCGCCCAGGAACGCTGGCATTCGCTGAGCAGCCAGAGGCCACCGACGTTACGGAGGTACCGGATGGTGCCGTCAACGCCGCGTTCGTTGGTGAAATTGGCCTTGCGGCTCGCTTCAGTCAGTACCGGGTGGAGGAGCTCCACGCCCACCAAGGACCAGGTACCGGAGGAGATGTAGGCGAAGGCCTCCGGGCCGGCCGCACCAGAAGACTCCGGTCCGGAAGACTGCGGTCCGGAAGACTGCACAGGAACTGCTGCCACGGCCGACGCGGTGTCGTGCGAGCCGACTGCAACCACGGTGGTGTCGGCAGGCAGGCCGGTCCGTTCGAGGATGGCCGGAAGCAGCGTCCCTACGGTTTCCCCGGGCTGGATGATCGGCGGGAAAGTGTTCCGAGGAAAGCCCAAAGCGTCCAGGAACTCCGTCGCCCACTCTCCCGCAACAGCGTCAAACAGTCCGGTGGTCGAGGCGTTCGTTGCCTCGGTACGGCGCTCGCCCGTGAGCAGGAACGCGATCAGGTCCGGGATCAGGAGTGCCTGAACACCGTCCAAGGAAGGCTCCGCGGCGAGCTGGTACACCGTGTTGAACTGCAAATACTGCAGACCGGTGGTGGCATACAGTTTTTCCGGCGGAATCGCTGCATGGACCCGCTCCACCGTGGCACGGCTGCGCTCGTCCCGGTAACTGTATGGCGCCGAGGTGAGGTCGCCGTCGTCGTTCACCAGCCCGTAGTCCACAGCCCAGGTGTCGATGCCGATGCTGGTGATGTGCTCGCCGTTGCTCGCGGCGATGGCAGCCGCGGCGGCGAGGCCCGCCAGTACCTCAGTGAACAGGGCGTCGAAATCCCAGCGGAGGCCGCCGTCGAGTTCTACCACGCCGTTCGGAAAACGGTGGACGGTTTCGAGCGAGGCCCCCTCCGTCCCTGAGACGCGGCCGAGCATGACGCGGCCGGAGGAGGCACCGATGTCGACGGCGGCGAACACGCGGTGCGGGGACACGCGGTGCGGGGACACCGCCCCGGCGCGTGCCGGGACGGTGTTCGCGGTTGAATCAGTGCTGCTCATCGCAGGAATGCGGCCGCGACCCCGGCATCCACGGGGATGTGGAGGCCAGTGGTGTGGGACAGTTCGTTGCTGGTGAGAACGGATGCGGCGTTGGCCACGTGTTCGGGCAGGACTTCGCGCTTGAGGAGTGTGCGCTGGGCGTAGTACTTGCCCAGTTCCTGCTCGTCCACGCCGTAGACCGCGGCGCGCTTTGCGCCCCAGCCGCCGGCGAAGATGCCGGAGCCGCGGACCACACCGTCGGGGTTGATGCCGTTGACGCGGACACCGTACTCGCCAAGTTCGGCAGCGAGGAGACGGACCTGGTGGGCCTGGTCTGCCTTGGTGGCGGAGTAGGCGATGTTGTTCGGGCCTGCGAAGACCGAGTTCTTGGAGGAGATGTAGATGATGTCTCCGCCCAGACCCTGATCGATCATGACCTTGGCAGCGGCCTTGGACACCAGGAACGAGCCCTTGGCCATGACGTTGTGCTGCAGGTCCCAGTCCTTCTCGGTGGTTTCCAGCAGCGGCTTGGAGATGGACAGGCCGGCGTTGTTGACCACCAGGTCCAGGCCACCGAACGCGAGCACGGCTTCCTGGATGGCGGCGGCGATCTGGGCTTCGTCGGTCACGTCAGCCTGCACGCCGATGGCGACGTCGGAGCCGCCCAGTTCCTCGGCGACCTTCTGCGCGTTCTCAAGGTTCAGGTCGGCAATGACGACGCACGCGCCGTCGGACGCCAAACGGGTGGCGATCGCCTTGCCGATGCCCGACGCCGCACCGGTCACCAGTGCGATGCGGGTGGCGTGGGACTTCGGCTTGGGCATGCGGGCGAGCTTGGCTTCTTCCAAGGCCCAGTACTCGATGCGGAACTTCTCGGATTCCTCGATCGGGGCATACGTGGAGATGGCCTCGGCGCCGCGCATCACGTTGATGGCGTTGATGTAGAACTCGCCCGCCACGCGTGCGGTCTGCTTGTCCTTGCCGAAGGAGAACATGCCCACGCCGGGGACCAGCACGATCGCCGGGTCCGCGCCTCGCAGTGCCGGACTGTTTTCGTCGGCGTGCCGGTCGTAGTAGGCCTGATAATCCTCGCGGTAGGCGGCGTGAAGTTCCTTGAGCCTGTTGGTTGACTCCTCGATGGAGGCATCGGCTGTCAGGTCCAGGACCAGGGGCTTGACCTTGGTGCGCAGGAAGTGGTCCGGGCAGGAGGTGCCCAGCGCGCCGAGGCGCGGGTGCTCTGCGGACTCGAGGAATTCAAGGACGACGGCGTCATCGCTGAAGTGCCCCAGCTGCGGCTTGTCCGTGGAGGCCAGGCCGCGAATCACGGGTGCGAGGGCAGCTGCCTTGGCTTTGCGCTCAGCTTCGGGCAGCGCGCTGTAGCCGGGGAGCTTGGCGCCGAAGGGCTCGGCTTTACCGTTTTCCTTGATGTAGTTCTCTGCCTGGTCAATGATCCAGAGCGAGTTGGCCTCGGCCTCTTCGCTGGTGGCGCCCCAGGCAGTGATGCCGTGGCCGCCCAAGATGGTGCCGATGGCCTGCGGATTGGCTTCCTTGATCGCGGCGATGTCCAGGCCCAGCTGGAAACCGGGGCGACGCCAGGGAACCCACACCACCTTGTCGCCGAAGACCTTGGAGGTCAGTGCTTCGCCATCAACGGCGGTAGCGATTGCGATGCCGGAGTCGGGGTGTAGGTGGTCCACGTGTGCGGCATCCACCAGGCCGTGCATGGCGGTATCGATCGAGGGAGCCGCGCCGCCCTTGCCGTGCAGGCAGTAATCGAACGCGGCCACCATTTCGTCTTCACGCTCAACGCCGGGGTAAACATCCTTGAGTGCCTGCAACCGGTCCAGGCGGAGTACAGCAAGGTTCCCGGCCTTCAGCGTGCCGAGGTCGCCGCCGGAGCCCTTGACCCACAGGAGCTCGACGTCCTGGCCGGTAACAGGGTCCTTCCCGGTGCCCTTGGCGGAGGTGTTTCCGCCGGCGAAGTTGGTGTTCCGCTTGTCCGCGCCGAGGCGGTTGGAACGGGAGATCAGGTCTTCAACAGTCTTGTTGGTGTCTTGCACGTTCATGCTTTATGCGCCCCATCCGGCTTGCTGGCCGCCTGCGCGGTCTTCGTTGATCTTCTTCTGGTAACCGCTGGCCTTGTAGGCGGCCATCGGGTCGGCGGGCAGGCCACGGGATTCGCGCCACTCGGCCAGGACCGGGCGGACGTCGGTGTAGAAGGCGTCGTTGAAGATACCGTTGGCGGCCAGGACATCGCCGGCACGCTGGGCTTCAGCCAAGGCTGCGGTGTCCACGAGCAGCGCGCGGGCCGTCATTTCCTGGACGTTGAGCACCGAGCGGATCTGGCCCGGGATTTTCTCTTCCAGGTTGTGGCACTGGTCCAGCATCAGGGCGACGCCGGAATCCTTCCCGAAGCCGCCGCCGCGGATGACCTCGTGCATGATGCGGAACAGCTGGAACGGATCAGCCGCGCCGACAATCAGGTCATCGTCCGCGTAGAAGCGGGAGTTGAAGTCGAAGGAACCGAGCTTGCCCAGGCGCAGGAGCTGCATGACGATGAACTCGATGTTGGTGCCCGGGGCGTGGTGGCCGGTATCCAGGCAAACAAACGCCTTCTCGCCGAGGGCCAAGGTTTGGGCGTAGGACGTACCCCAGTCCGGAACATCGGTGTGGTAGAAAGCGGGCTCGAAGAACTTGTACTCCAGGACCAAGCGCTGCTCGTCGCCGAGGCCTGCGTAGATTTCCTGGAGAGACTCGGCGAGGCGGTCCTGGCGACCACGGATGTCGTCCTGGCCCGGGTAGTTGGTGCCATCTGCCAGCCAGATCTTTAAGTCCTTGGACCCGGTGGCGTGCATGATCCCGATGCACTCAAGGTGGTGGTCGATCGCACGGCGGCGCACGGATTCGTTGGACGAGGTCAGGGAGCCGAACTTGTACTCGTCATCCTGGAACGTGTTGGAGTTGATGGTGCCCAGCCCAACACCCAGGCCGGCGGCGTATTCGCGCAGTGCCGAGTAGTCATCAACTTTGTCCCACGGGATGTGCAGGGCGACCGTGGGGGCGAGGCCGGTCAGCTCGTGGACTTTGGCGGCGTCGGCGATCTTTTCCTGGACGGTGCGCGGTGTACCCGGGGTGCCGAAGACCTTGAACCGGGTCCCGGAGTTTCCGTAGGCCCAGGACGGCACTTCAATGGCCAGTTCCCCGAGACGGCTCAAGGCCGATTCTGTGGTGTTCATGATTGTTCCCTTTGATGTCCGGTGGTGTCTGTAAGTACTTGGGTGGCGGTGCTGGCCGGCGAACTCGCGCTTACGGCGGCCAGTTGGTCCTCAAGGTTGAAAACTTCTTCGACGATCTCGAATCCTTGGTCCGGCGGGAGTTCGCTGTTCGCGAAGAGGGTGGCCATCTCTGCCTGCCAGCGGGCGTTCACGTCCGTGACGGCCATGCGCGCCTGGGCTGCCTCGTAGTCTTCGCATTCCAGGTATCCGATCAGTTGGCCGTCGGGAGCGAGGAACAAGGAGTAGTTGTTCCAGCCGGCATCCTTCAGTGCCGTCAGCATTTCCGGCCAGACGGCGGCATGGCGCTGCCTGTATTCGGCCATCAATTCCGGCTGGACCGCAGAGCGGAAACAAATCCTCATGTGTGAATCTCCCGAGGTCACTCGTCTTTGAATCGTTTCATTTGTTACGATTCAAATTACCCTCGAAACGAGGAGGGTGTCAAGGCGTTTCATCCACATTGAATTCAAGTCACCGGAGAACGGAAAGCATGTCCCAAACAGCGAGCATCAAAGACGTTGCCACCCACGCGCAGGTAGCTGTGGGCACTGTTTCCAACGTGCTGAACTACCCGGACCGCGTGTCGCAGAGGACCAAGGAGCGCGTCCTCAAGTCCATCGCTGAACTCGGCTTCGTCCGCAACGACGCTGCCCGCCAGCTCCGTGCCGGGCAGAGCCGGACCATCGGCCTGATTGTGCTCGACGTCGGAAACCCGTTCTTCTCCTCAGTGGCCCGCGCCGCGGAAGATGCCGCGACGGCCCTCGGAAGCGTCGTGTTGGTGGGTGACAGCGGCCAGGATGCCTCCCGGGAAGCCCACTACATGGATCTCTTCCAGGAACAGCGCGTTCAAGGCTTGCTGATTTCGCCGGTGGGTGATGTCACGGAGCGCATCGATACGCTCCGTGAACGCGGCGTGCCTACCGTTCTGGTGGACCAACTCGCGGATGAGGACCGTTGCAGTTCAGTCTCCGTGGATGACGAAGAAGGCGGATATCTTGCCGCCCGGCACCTGCTGGACACGAGCCGCCGTCGTCTGGCATTTGTTGGTACCCCATCCATCCGCCAGGTGGCCCACCGACTCAAGGGCGCGCAGCGTGCTGTGGCCGATGTGCCAGGAGCATCCATTGAAGTGCTCGACTCCGCGGGACAGACAGTACTGGCAGGCAGACAGGTGGGCAACAAGTTGGTGGAACGCTCGCCGGAGGAGCGCCCCGAGGCCGTGTTCTGCTCCAACGATCTGCTGGCGCTAGGCGTCATGCAGTCGCTGACCATGTTGCGGACTGTCCGGATCCCTGAGGACATTGCGCTCATTGGCTATGACGACATCGACTTCGCGATTTCCGCCGTCGTACCTCTGTCTTCCATCCGCCAGCCCACGGAAGCGCTCGGGCGAACGGCGATCGAGCTGCTCGCCGAAGAGCAGGACAGCGGCGGCACCAAGCACCGCGCCGTCGTCTTCACGCCCGAGCTCGTAGTCCGCCAAAGCACTGCCGGCGCGGGTAGTTAGCCCGCCTCACCCAACTAGGTCGCAGTAGTGCGCGTTTTGAGCGTCCAAAACGCGCACTATTGCGACCTAGTTGGGTAGCTACAGGGCGTAGATGCTCCACCGCGCCGCGTGCGACGCGCCGGGCTCCAGCCGGATCAGGTTCGTACCGCTGTTGAAGGCGTCGGGTGGGCAGGTCATGGGTTCCACGGCCAGTCCGAGTCGACCCGGAATCGGGGCGGGCTTGTCAGCCGTGTGGATTTGCAGCCACGGGCAGCTTTCGTCCCAGGACATTCCGACGCCGGTGCCCGCCGGGTCCCGCAGCGACAGCCGCGCCAGTCCGCCGTCGAACGCTATTCCCGTGAAGGCGTGGTCGATCTCGGTGCTGCCGATGGCCCGGGCGGAACGGAAATCGTAGGCGTGACCGTCCACGGCTGCCACGGCAACAGGCAGCAACCTGTCCGGGGTGACCTCAAGGAACGAATCCGCCGGGAAATCGAGCACCCACTCGTCCAGCGGCGCAGATCCTGCCACGAGGTACGGGTGCGGGCACACGCCGTAGGGGGCTGCAAGATGGCCGGTGTTCCGGGCCGTCACCGTGGAATGGAGCCCAGCGTCGTCCACCACGTACCGAACCGAGAGCTCCAGGACAAAGGGGTACCCGGCAGCGGGACCCACCACGCATGTCAGGGTGAGGGAACCGGCGTCGTGCTCTTTCATGGTCCAGTCGAGCGGAAACGCGAGCCCGTGCAGCGAGGTCTGCCGCTCCGGTTCGTTGACGGGCAACTGCTGCCCGACGCCGTTGAACGTGTAGTGACCGTCCGCGATCCTGTTGGGCCAGGGCGCCGCAATGATGCCCCGGTAGTCGGGGATCGGCTCGCCGGCGGCGAAAGGAACCACAAGGTCGCGGCCCTCGAACTGCAAAACCCGCAACGCCGCAGCCCGCGCGGTGATGACGGCCGTGTAACCGCCGGCACTCAACGTGAATTCAGCGCTCACAGGCCGCCAGCCAGTTTGTAGTAGGCGGCGTTCCAGTTGAGTTCTTTCTTGAACTGTTTGATGGTGGTGCCCTCGTCGATGGTCAGGAGTTCGGTTTTGGCGATGTCGGCGAAGTCCTCGAACACGTCCAGACCCACCTGCGTGGACAATACCGTGTGGTGCGCTGCGCCGGCGGTCAGCCACGCGGCCGCCGACGTGGCGAAATTCGGCTTGGGCTCCCACAGCGCGCGGGCCACCGGCAGGTTGGGTAGCGGCTGGTCAAGGTCGACGACGTCAACGACGTTCGCGACCAGACGGAACCGATCGCGCATATCGGACAGCGCGACGACGATGCCTGGGCCGGCGTCGGTGTCGAACACCATGCGCACGGGATCTTCCTTGCCGCCGATGCCCAACGGGTGGATCTCCACCCGGGGTTTCTTGGCGGTGAGCGACGGGCAGACCTCGAGCATGTGCGCGCCCAGGATCTTCTCCGAGCCGGGCTCAAGGTGGTACGTGTAATCCTCCATCAGCGAGGCGCCGCCAGGCAGGTCACCGCCCATGACCTTGGCGGCGCGCACCAGGATGGCGGTCTTCCAGTCGCCCTCGGCGCCGAACCCGTAGCCGTCGGCCATGAGGCGCTGGACTGCCATGCCGGGAAGCTGACGCAGCTCGCCCAAGTCCTCGAACGACGTCGTAAACGCTGCCGAACCGTTGGCTTCGAGGAAGCTGCGCAGGCCCAATTCGATCCGCGCGCTGTACCGGAGCGACTCGTGGCGGTGGCCGCCTGCTTTTAGCTCGTCAACAACCTCGTAAAGGCGCTCGTACTCGGCTACCAAGGCGTCGACGTCGGACTCTGCGGCGCCGTGGACGGCGTCGGCGAGCTCATTGACGGACCAGGTGTTGACGGAGACACCGAAGCGCAGCTCAGCTTCGGTCTTGTCGCCTTCGGTGACTGCGACGTTGCGCATGTTGTCGCCAAAGCGCGTCAGCTTCAGTGTGCGGACGGCGGCCCAACCGGCCGAAGCGCGCTGCCAGACGCCCACCTGGCGGGCGACCTCGGGATTGCTGACATGCCCGACGACGGTCTTGCGCGGCACGCCGAGGCGCGACTGGATGTAACCGAACTCGCGGTCGCCGTGGGCTGCCTGGTTGAGGTTCATGAAGTCGAAATCGATGTCAGCCCATGGCAAGTCGCGGTTCGCCTGGGTGTGCAGGTGCAGCAACGGCTTGCGGAGCAGGTCCAGGCCTTGGATCCACATCTTGGCTGGGCTGAACGTGTGCATCCACGCGGTTACGCCGATCACGGAATCGTCCGCGTTGGCTTCCAATGCGGTGCGGCGGATGGCGTCGGAATCGGTGAGCACGGGCTTCCACACGAGCTTGACGGGAACGTCGCTGTTGGCATTCAGGGCTGCAGCGATTTCCTGCGACTGTGCCGCGACCTGCTTGAGGACATCCTCGCCGTAGAGGTGCTGGCTGCCGGTGAGGAACCAGACCTCGTAGTGGTCCAGGGAAGTGTTGTTGGCGGTAGGCATTTTCAAGGCTCCTGTGTTTGTCGGCGCGAAAGCGGCGTCGCGTTAGCGGCCGTAGACGTTCTGGTAGCGGTTGTAGAGGGATTCGATCTTGGCCTGATCGATGGCCTGGGGTTCGCCAAGTTGTCGTGAAATATGGACCGTCCGGGCAACTTCTTCGCACATCACGGCAGCTTTGACCGCGGAACGGGCGTCCTTGCCGATGGTGAAGGGGCCGTGGTTCTGCATGAGCACCGCTGGGGAGTGGGAGTTCTTCAGCGTCTCCACAATGCCCTGGCCGATCGAGTCATCCCCGATCAGCGCGAAAGGGCCCACGGGAATGGGTCCGCCGAACTCGTCGCCCATCATGGTCAGGACGCACGGGATCTCTTCGCCGCGGGCCGCCCAGGCAGTGGCGTAGGTGGAATGGGTGTGCACCACGCCGCCCACCTCCGGCATGTGCCGGTACACGTAAGCATGGGCTGCAGTGTCCGACGACGGGGAGAGGGCCGGGTTGCCCCAGTCCACAGTGCCGCCTGACCCGGTATTCGTCCCCCGGACCGGGATTCCATAGAGGTCGGTGACCACCATGTTCTCCGGTGTCAGAGCGTCATAAGAGAGGCCCGACGGTTTGATCACCATGAGGTCGTAGCCGGGGATCCTGCCGGAGACGTTCCCCGCAGTCCAGACCACCAGCCCGTAACGAGTGAGCTCGGCGTGGAGGTCACAGACTTCGCGGCGGACCCGCGCGATGGTTTCCAGGAGGGTGCTCATGCGTTGACTCCTTCCGCGATTTCCGCCATGGTTGCAGCGTTCTTGGCGGTCGCTTCGTGTACCGCCCGCTGGATCGCCTTCAGCCGGTGCATGACCCCGTTGGCGCCGCGGCCGAAGTAATCGTGCAGGGTCCGGTATTCCTGGAAGAGTTCTTCGTAGGCGGCGACGTTTTCCGGGATCGGTGTGTAGATGGCGCCGGGTGCGGAGGCCATGGCAGCCGCCGCCGTACGAATGTCTGTGTACTTGCCGGCGGCCACAGCGGCGTGGATGGCCGAGCCGAGTGCCGGACCCTGACCGGATCCTATAGTGGAGAGTTGCAGGCCGGTGATGTCCGAATAGATCTGCATCAGAAGCTCGTTCTTCAAGAGGCCGCCCGCGACGATGAATTCCTTGACCGGGACACCGGAATCGCGGAAGGCGTCAACGATGGTTCGCGTGCCGAAGGCCGTGGCTTCCAGCAACGCCCGGTAGGTGTCCTCGGGTTTCGTTGCCAGGGTCTGGCCCACTACAACGCCCGAGAGTTCGTGGTCCACCAACACCGAACGGTTGCCGGAGTGCCAGTCGAGAGCGATCAGGCCGTGCTCGCCGATTGCCTGCAGGGAAGCGAGTTCGGTGAGGTATTCGTGGATGCCCAGGCCCTTTTCGGCGGCGGCCTGGTGGTACTCCGGCGGGACGCCGTTCTTGGTGAACCAGCCGAAGATGTCTCCGACCCCCGACTGCCCGGCTTCGTAGCCCCACAGCCCGTCCACGATCCCGCCGTCCACAACACCGCACATGCCGGGGACTTCCCTCAGGACGTCGCCGTTCATCACGTGGCACGTGGACGTACCCATGATCGCGACGAGCTGGCCAGGTGCAACGGCATTGGCCGCGGGAGCGGTGACGTGGGCATCGACGTTGCCAACCGCGACGGCGATCCCCGCCGGCAGCCCGGTCCAAGCCGCGGCCTCTGCTGTGAGGTAACCGGCGGCGTCGCCCAAGCGGCCGATGGTGTGCTCCAGTTTTTCTGCCACGAAGTCCTTGAACGCAGGGTTCAGCGCCGCCAGGAAGTCCTCGGATGGGTACTTGCCGTCCTGGAAGATGCCCTTGTAGCCGGCAGTGCACGCGTTGCGTACGTAGCTGCCGCACAGCTGCCAGACGATCCAGTCGGCCGCCTCGACCCAGTGGTCCATGACGTTGTAGACCTCGGGGTCTTCCTCAAGCAACTGGAGGCCCTTGGCGAATTCCCATTCCGAGGAGATCAGGCCGCCGTAACGGGGAAGCCACGCCTCGCCGCGTTCTTCGGCCAATGTGTTGATGCGGTCCGCATGGGGCTGCGCAGCATGGTGGCGCCACAGCTTCACGTAAGCGTGAGGGCGGTCCGCGAAGCGTTCCAGTTCGTTCAACGGAGTGCCGTCCGCCGTGGTCGGGACCATGGTGCAGGCGGTGAAGTCAGTGGCGATTCCCACCACGTGCGCGGGGTCGATTCCGGCGTCGGCGACTGCGGCTGGTACCGCATTGCGCAGGACGTCGCGGTAATCGTTGGGCACCTGGAGCGCCCAGTCCGCGGGGAGTCGCTGGCCAGTCCCGGGAAGCTTCTCCGAAATGACGGCGTGCGGGTAGTCGAAAACGCCGCTGCCCAGTTCGGCGCCATCAGACACACGGACCACGACGGCACGGCCGGACAGCGTGCCAAAGTCGACACCGATGACGAACTGCTCGTCGAGCGGGAGGTTTTCAGAGGTATTCATGGGTCTCCATCCGGCTGGCCAGGGCCTCATTGCCGGGGGTCGGGGTGGAAGGTGAAGTAGGTCTGATGCAATTGTGAGCGCTAACAATTTTGATGTCAACACTACGTCACATCGAACCGTCGCTCATGGTGTGGGTTAGCTGGCGAGGCGTGTCGTCGTGGCCCGAACCACCAACCGCGGGGTGACCGTGGCGGTGGCGCCGGAGATGCCGTTCTCCAGGCGATCCAGCAGAAGGTCGATGCAGCGCTGGCCGAGTTCCTCGAAGTCCTGGGCAACTGTTGTCAGTGGAGGGATGAAGTAGGCAGACTCAGGCTGGTCATCGAAACCCACCACGCTGATGTCACCGGGCACCTGGATGCCCGATTCGTTGAAGGCCCGCAGGACGCCCAGCGCCATTTGGTCGTTCGCGACGAACAGTGCGGTGACCGAACGCTCGGCGGCGATCTTCAGGCCTTCCCGGTAACCGCATTCGGCACTCCAGTCACCCTCCACCAGTGGGCCCACAGGAACCCCTGCGCCATCCAGGGCCTCGCGCCAGCCCTCAATGCGGGCGGCGGCGTCAATCCAATCAGCAGGCCCGGACAGATGACCAATGCGCTGGTGTCCGAGTTCCAGGAGGTGTTGGACTGCGAGCCGGGCGCCCTCCCGTTGGTCCACGGTGGCGCCGCTCAGATGCTCATCACCGATTGAACCCACGGCCACCAAGGGCAACGGCGCGGTGAGCTCCCGGAGGACCTCGAAGGTTCCCGGGTGTGGAACGATGACCACTATTCCGTCCACACCTTGGTCCATGAAGTGGGCTACGGCGTCCTTGATGGTCTCGGGTGTGACTCCCCGCAAGCCGGCGACGCTGACAAAGTAGCCTGCGTCCCGCGCTGCCTGCTGCACTCCGAGGAGTGTATGCGACGGTCCGTATTGCGCCATCTCACTGCCGAGGACCCCTATGGTCTGGGATCGTCGCGTCACCAGGCTGCGGGCTGCAATGTTGCGACGATATCCGAGCTGCGTGATCGCCTGCTCCACGCGCTCGCGGGTCTTTGAACTCACGTTGGGGTGATTGTTCAAAACACGCGAAACGGTCTGGTGCGAGACGCCTGCCACGCGGGCCACGTCCTCCATGACGGGAGGCCGGTGTTGTGCGGATTGTTCAGTGGTCACCTTGTCACGATAGAGCACGGGCCCCGGGTGTTCAGTCTTTGGCGGCCCTCGCGGCGTAGCTGCGGTACCTCGAGAGGAATGCGGGAGGCCCTGACGGGGACTCCGGTGCAAAATCCAGTCCGGCAATGGGCCAGTCCGGGAGGTGTCCGGTCAGCACGCCCGCTGCCTGGCGGGCGGCGCCGTCGGCTACATACTCGCCTGGCGACGGGATGAAGACCGGCAGGCCGAAAACGTTCGCAGCGATCTGCTGCACTGCCGTCGATTGCGCACCTCCACCCACCATGATGATGCGCCGCGCCGCAACGCCCTGCGCCTGCAACGCGGACAGGCCGTCGGCCAGCGAGCAGAGCACACCTTCGACGGCGGCCCTGGCCAGGTTTGCGGGCGTGAAGTTGGAGACCGTGATGCCATGGAGCGAGCCTGTGGCATCGGGAAGGTTGGGCGTCCGCTCGCCCTCGAAATATGGCACGAGCGTCAGTCCGTCAGCGCCGGGCTGGGCGGAAATCGCCAGGTCACCGAGTTGCCGCAAATCCACGCCCAGCAGTTCAGCCGTGGCATCGAAAATCCGGGTGGCATTCAGCGTACAAGCGAGCGGCAGGTAGTGGCCGGTGGCGTCAGCGAACCCGGCGACCAGCCCGCTGGAATCACGTGCAGGCACCTCGGACACGGCAAACACGGTGCCGGACGTCCCGATGGAAATGACAACATCCCCGACTGCGGCGCTCACGCCGAGGCCCGCCGCCGCGTTGTCACCCGCTCCTGGCCCGATAAGGGCCCCGCCCGGCGTCTTGCCTGCAGCTTCAAAGGGTCCGACGACGGTTGGCAGCACCGGGACATGTCCCAGTGTGCTCCTCAGGACTTCGGTCAAGTACTCGCCCGAAGTTGCGGAGTAGTAGCCGGTTCCGGAGGCATCCGAACGGTCGGTGCGCAGGAGTTCCAGCGATGCAGGGCCTGTTCCCGGACCGTGGCCTGCCAACCGCCATGACAACCAGTCGTGGGGCAGGCAAACGGCGGCAGTGCGCTGGGCGTTTTCGGGTTCGTTCCGTGCCAGCCAGCGAAGTTTTGTGGCGGTCAGGGAAGCTACCGGCACAGTTCCCGTCGTTGAAGCCCAGTGTGCCGCTCCCGCTGTGGCGTCCCCACCACCAGCCTCGAGGATCAATTCCTCGGCATCTCCAGCGGACCGGGTGTCGTTCCACAGCAGGGCTGGCCGGACCACGTTTCCGGAGGAGTCGAGGCAGACCATTCCGTGCTGTTGGCCCCCCACTGAAACGGACTCGACGTCGTCCAGGCCTCCCGCGTGAGCAATTGCTTCCTGGAGGGCTGTCCACCAGTGGTCTGGATGAACTTCCGTACCTTCGGGGTGCGACGCGCGGCCCTGGCGGACCAAGGCACCCGTGGCGGAGTCCCGGATGACCACCTTGCAGGACTGGGTAGAGCTATCGATCCCGGCTACGAGAGGCATGCGTTTGTTCCTTCGGGGGAGCGTCACCGGACCCGGCAAGAATATGCGAGGGCCCGGCGACGGAAAAGCGGTGGTTGGATTCGGACTTAGCGGGCGCCGAGCAGGTGCTCGATGGCCAACTGGTTGAGGCGGACGAAGGCGAACGAGCGCTCGCTGGCCTGATCGGCGTCGAACGTGTCGAAAGCGCTGGCGTCAGCCAGCAGGTCTGCCGTGGTTTCGCCCGCGTTCAAGGTGGGCTCGCCGAGCTCGAAGACACCGGACGTGGCGAGGGCTTCCTGAACCTCAGGGTCGGCGCGGAAAGCGAGGGCACGTTCCTTCAGCAGCAGGTACATGGACATGTTGGACTTGGCTGACTCCCAGACGCCGTCGTAGCCATCGGTGCGGGAAGGCTTGTAATCGAAGTGGCGCGGGCCTTCGTACTTGGGTCCGCCGTTGGGGAAGCCGTTCTCCAGGAGGTCAACGGTGAAGAAGGCGCTGGTGAGGTCGCCATGGCCGAAGACGAGGTCCTGATCGTACTTGATGCCACGCTGGCCGTTGAGGTCGATGTGGAAAAGCTTGCCGGCCCACAATGCCTGGGCGATGCCATGGGTGAAGTTCAGGCCTGCCATCTGCTCGTGGCCGGTTTCCGGGTTGAGGCCAACGATGTCGCCGTGTTCAAGCTGGGCGATGAACGCGAGGCCGTGGCCCACGGTTGGCAGGAAGATGTCGCCGCGGGGTTCGTTTGGCTTGGGCTCCAGGGCAATGCGCAGGCCGTAGCCCTTCTCCTTGATGTAGCCGGCGGCGGTGTCCACGCCTTCCTTCATGCGGTCCAGTGCTGCTGACAGATCCTTGGAGCCGTCGTATTCGCTGCCTTCGCGTCCGCCCCACATCACGAAGGTTTCGGCACCCAGTTCAGCGGCGAGGTCGATGTTGCGCAGGATCTTGCTCAGCGCAAAGCGGCGGATGGACCGATCGTTCGATGTGAAGCCACCGTCCTTGAACACGGGGTGGCTGAACAAGTTGGTGGTGACCATGGGCGTCTTCAGGCCGGTCTCGGCCAAGGCTGCCTTGAAGTTCTTGAGGATCAGCTCGCGCTCGGATGCGGAGGCGTCGAACGGAATCAGGTCATTGTCGTGGAACGTGATGCCGTACGCGCCGAGTTCGCTGAGCTTGTGGACGGCTTCAACGGGGTCCAGGGCCGGGCGGGTTGCTACACCAAACGGGTCCGCACCGGTCCATCCGACGGTCCAAAGGCCAAAGGTGAAGCGGTCCTGGGGAGTTGGCTGCGGGGTCATTGTTGCTCCTTTGCAAAGCGGTGGGGAGGGCGTCGAAGAAGACCGCTCCAATTAGTTTTCAATCTGAACTATATGGGGGATGATGGATCATGGTCAATGGAAACCAGCAGGAAATCTTTCAAGCCCGTGAGGAGGCTGCGAGAGTGAATGAGCAAGCTGCCCCGGGGCGCGTAGGCGATGTCCGCCGTCGAAATCTTTCGCTCGTGCTCGATTCGATCGCCCGCACACCCGAAGCCAAGCCCAGCCGCGCGCAGCTGGCGGCCGGAACAGGCCTCACCAAGGCCGCTGTTTCCAGCCTGGTGGCCGACCTCGTGGAATCCGGGCTCGTCTCCGAAGTTGGTCTCTATCGCGACGGTGAGCGCGGGCGGCCCGGTCAGGGCCTCGAGCTCAGTGCCCAACGCGGCGTTGTGGGAATGGAAATCAATGTGGACTACCTCGCCGTGGGGCTCGTGGACCTCGGCGGCAACCTGAGGTTCCACTCAACCGTCGAGTCCCGCAACCGGGGGCTGGCTCCAGAGACGGTCATGGAGCGGCTCGGACGTTTGGCGGACGAAGCGAAGAGCGCGGCTGCCGCAGGCAACATCACCATTCTTGGCGGCGGACTGGCCGTCCCGGGCTTGGTGGACGAGCAGCACAGTGTTGTGCTGTCGGCGCCAAACCTCCACTGGGACCATGAACAGCTGAATCTGCGCGCCTTGTTGGAAGGCGCGCCGCTGGGCGTCCGGCTGTCCAACGAGGCAAACAGCGCCGCCCTCGGCGAGCTTTGGTACGGTGCGGGCCGGCCGGATTTCCTGTACGTCTCAGGCGAGGTTGGAGTTGGCGGCGGCGTCATCATCGGGTCGGAGCTCTACACCGGGCCGGGTGGATCCGCAGGCGAGCTCGGGCACATCGTGGTTAACCCGGACGGACCTGCTTGCTCGTGCGGCGGGGCCGGTTGCCTGGAAACGTTCGCCGGCCAGGAGGCCATTTTCGAGGCCGCCGGCATCCCCGACGCCCCGCTCAATGAGCGCACGCAACTGCTCCTCGCCGCTCTGGCCGCCGATGAGGCGCAAGCCACCAAGGCAGTTCACGACGCCGGACGGTACCTGGGTGTCGCGCTCGCCTCTTCTGCCCGCTTGATGGACATCGAAGCGGTTGTGCTGGGCGGTCACTTTGCGTTGCTGGGGGAGTGGCTCAGGCCCGCATTGCTTGCCAGCCTGGATCGCTATGCGCCCGGCCTGCTGGACCCGGAGAACCTGACGGTGTCCGCCTTGGAGCACTCCGGAACGCTGCTGGGCGCTGCCGGCAAGGTCATCCGGTCCGTCATTGAATCGCCCTTCGAATTCTTGTTGGCGAGCAGGCTGGCCTAGCCACGGCGTTGCCCTTCTTGCGGACTTTCTTACAAGGAAGACGGGAAAAGTGCCCCTGAGCTGGGGCTTTCCTTCGAAAAAGCTTGAGCGAACCTTGAGCTAGCGCCGCATTGAGTCTTGAGGCGGACCCGTAAAAGTAATGGCAGGCACAAAGCCGGAAACAAATACGGAAGTAGGTCTCCCTGTGAAGAACAAGACAATGCTCAAAGGTGCAGCAGCCATCGCTCTCGGTGGAGCTCTGCTCCTGGGCGGCGGAGGAACGCTGGCCTGGTGGAACGCAGCAGACTCCGCTGCAGCCGGTACCATCGTCGCCGGTGATCTCAATGTAGAAGCTGCGGCCGGCGTCTGGACGGACCGGGCAGGCAGCACCATCGACATCAGCACATACCGGGTGGTTCCGGGCGACCTGCTGACCTACACGCAGGACTTGGACGTCACGCTGGAAGGCGACAAGATGGCTGCCAACCTGGTGGCTGAGCGCACCGGTGCAGCCGACGGATTCGATCCCGCCAGCGTTACTGTTTCCGCCCCGACGCTCACTGTTGGCGGTGAAGCAATCGAGAACCCGCTGACCACCTCACAGCACGTCACCGCCAGCATCACCTTCGAGTTCAAGTCCGGCACCACGGCCCGCACCGACGTCGGCTCCAGCGTGGACTTGGGTACGGTGGCCTTCACCCTCCAGCAGATCCAGCAGCCCGGCCTTCAGTAGTCGTTGCCGGCAAGACGCGGCGAACGCTCAGCAACAGCAGAAAACACAGCAACAGGAGTGGCATTGAGGATCCCCAGGAGCATCAAAACGGCTGGCCTTATGGTCGCAGCCGTGCTCCTGGGCCTCATGGCCGTCCAAGGTACGTACGCGCTTTGGTCGGCAACGGCGATAGCCCAGCCGGGAACCGTGCAGGCATCGGCCTTCACCGTCAACCTGACGGGGAGCCCCTCCACCACCACCGTACCCATGACGGTCAACGGTCAAGCCACCACTCTGGCATTGACTACCGCGCAGGCCCCCTTGGCGGACCTTGTCCGCGGCGGCTCCGTTTTTACGTCAATCAGCATCGGAAACGCGAGCGACGCCGGAGGGGCCTTTGACATCACGGTCACCGCAACGGCGCCAACACTCAGCGACGTCGCCGGCGGGAGCTTGGCCAGCTACCTCAGTGTCAGCGTGGGAAGTGCGGCTTCGCCGGCCACCTGCGGGTCGTCCACGGGCTACCAGCCCCTGACCGCAGCAGGCTTCGAGTCATCCATCATTGCCAAAGGGGGAACCGGGGTGCTCTGCTTCAAGGTCACCCTGGACCCGGCCGCCCCGGCCAGCGTCGAAGGACATTCCGTGACAATCACCATTCCGCTGCACGCTCGTCAGAATTGTGGGGTTCCCAATGGTTGCGCCTAGCAGTCTCAAAACTCGCGACACCGCTGCAGAGCAGATCCCGGAAGAGACTCCAGGACAGGCTCCCGCAGAACCGTTTCCTGCCGAACCGGTCCCGGCAACCACAGCCGCTGCCGAAGTTGCCGCCGTAGACCAGGCGTCCGCGGAACCGGCATCCAACGTCAGCTGGCTGGGCCGCATTGGCCGGGGACTCGGCGTCGTACTTCTTTCCATCGCCATCCTGGCCGTCACGGTGCTGATCGTGGTGCCGCGGGCCACCGGCTCGCAGACTTACTCGGTGCTGACAAGCTCCATGGCGCCTAAGTATGCCCCCGGCACGTTCTTGGCGGTGCAGCCGGTGCCCTTTGATGAACTGAAGCTCGGCGATGTTGTCACCTATCAGATCCAGTCCGGTCAGCCCGGTGTCATTACGCACAGGGTTGTGGGATTCGGCTTCCTTCAGACGGGCGAGAAAACCCTCACCACCAAAGGTGACAATAACGACGTCGCGGATCCGGAGCCCGTGCGCGAAGTCCAGATCCGGGGCAAGCTGCTCTACGCCGTGCCAGTGGTGGGATTTGTGGCGAATGCGCTGGGAAACAGCGACCGTTCGCTCTGGTTGGCTGTGGGGGCGGCGGGGCTGATCGGCTACGGTGGGTTCACGATGTTCCGGGGAGCCAAGGCTGCACGGAAGGAAAGGCGCGTCGCGTGAGAAGGGACAACCGCCCCTCGGCCATGGCATGGGCAGTGGGAGTATTTTGCCTGACTGTGCTGGTGGGCCTTGGCGGGACTTCGGCTTTTGGCCTGTGGGAACAGAGCTCCACGGCAACCATGACAGTCCGCGCGGCAGTGACCACGCCAACCCCGACCCCAACGCCAACCCCCACACCGACGCCCAGCTCGAGTCCGGCTGCTTTGACGTTGACGTGCACACAGGTCAACACCGGAACGGTCAGGATCGGGATCAGCGGCTCAACCTCCCCCGTTGCGTTGTCCATTTCGGCGAAGCCGGTTGGTGGTTCCTACGGGCTCCCCGTGCCGGTGTTGCCGGCAACAGCATCCTCGGTAGACCTGACGCCTCTTAGCCCCGTCATAGTGGCGGCATTGGGGATCAACCTGAACCGCGACGTCGTGGTCAAGTTAACGGCCCTGCAAGCGAACGGCACAACAATCAATGGCGAGTTTTCCATCGTGAAGTTCCACGGCAACGGTAAATTCGCATCCTGCCCGTAGCGGCCGGGAGCAGAGTCAACTCATGCATCTGCCTGGCGGGCATGATCGGCATCGTGCCACCAGCCTTCCCAGGCGCTGGACTGCAACGTGCTGGTGGGGAAGGCGGAGGTTGCGCCAAGCCGGCGATCCTCGGAGTTGTCGAATCCGTCAGAGCCGCCGCTGTGACGGCTGGCATCGATGAAAAAGTTAAGGGTCTTCAAAAGCAACATGGTGGTGTCCTTTCACTGGTGGCTTGGACGTCTTTGTCCAGGTGAAACCAGCGTAGGTGGCCAATGTTTCCTTGCATCGACGCAATGTTTCCGCTTTGTACCACTTATCTAACATGGGCAGTCCGCGATTTGAGGCGGAAACAAAAAGCGGGTCCCTGCCGTGACCTTGGCAGGGACCCGCTGACTTTGGAGTGATCCTCCCGCGGAGCTTAGGGCATCCGCGGGAGGAGCACGTTGTTACGCAAACGGGAGGACGAGCTCCGCGTAGCGCTGCTTCATGGTCTCCAGGACGGCGTCACCATCTGCGTCCCAGATCTCCTGGTTGAAGATCTCAACCTCGATGTCGCCCGTGTATCCGGCGTCGCGGACCCAGGTGCCGATCGTCGCGAAGTCAATGACGCCGTCGCCCATCATGCCGCGGGATAGCAGCGCGTCTGAAGCGATCGGCAGGTTGAAATCACATACCTGGTAGGAGGCAATGCGGTTTTCGCGGCCGGCACGTTCGATCTGCGCCTTCAGTTCCGGGTCCCACCAGACGTGGAAGGTGTCGACGGCGACGCCAACCGCCTTCGCGTCGTACGGCGCGGCGAGATCCAGGGCCTGGCCAAGGGTGGAGATGAGCGCGCGGTCGGCGGCATACATCGGATGCAGGGGTTCCAGCACCAGCCGTACACCGTTCTCAGCAGCGAACGGAACGAGCTCCTCGAGCCTGTCCGCCACGCGCTGGCGGGCAGCGACCACATCCTTCTCACCGGGAGCAAGGCCGCCAACCACCAGGAACAGTTCCTGGGTGTCCAGGGCTACTGCTTCACGGACGGCCTCGAAGTTGTCAGCCAGTGCGGCGGCCTGTCCTTCGGCATCGGCTGCCGTCAAGAAACCGCCGCGGCACAGCGAGGAAACGCGGAGTCCGGCGTCCTTGATGAGCTTGGCAGCTTTGTCCAGCCCAGCCTCGGCCACACGGTCACGCCATGGCCCGATCGCGGGGATGCCCGCGCGGGCGCAGCCATCTACGGCCTCGGCCAGGGTCCACCTTTTGGTGGTGGCGCTGTTGAGGGAGAGTCGTGAGAAATCCGGGCTCATGCGCCTACCCCGTTAATCCGCAGGAAGTCCGACATCCGGAAGGCCGCCAGCGACGGGTCCTTCAGCAAACCGGCCTGATCAGCCAGTTCGAAGGTCTTGGTCAAGTGCAGGACCGAGCGGCCTGAGTGCAGGCCGCCCACCATCTGGAAGCCGGGCTGCTTGCCGTTGAGCCAGGACATGAACGCGATACCGGTTTTGTAGTAGAACGTGGGTGCGCTGAAGATGTGCTTGCCGAGCTCACGGGTGGAGTCCAGGATGGCGCGCGCTTCCGCAGCGTTTCCGGCGTCGTACTTCTGCAACGCCACCGAAGCGGCCGGGTAGATGGCCGCGAAGATGCCCAGCAGGGCGTCCGAGTGGTGCGTGTCGTCGCCGTCGATCAGCTCCGGGTAGTTGAAGTCGTCGCCGGTGTAGAGACGAACCCCTTCAGGGAGTGCGGCGCGCAGGGCAACTTCGTGCGAGGCATCCAGCAGCGAAACCTTGACGCCGTCAACCTTGTCCGAGTGCTCGCGGATCAGGCTGAGGAACGTTTCGGTGGCGACTGAAACGTCGTCGGAGCCCCAATAGCCGGCCAGCGCGGGGTCGAACATGGTGCCGAGCCAGTGCAGGATGACGGGCTGGTCAACTTCCTGGAGCAGTGTCGAGTAGACGTGCAGGTAGTCATCGGCGCCATTGGCGACCTTGGCCAGCGCGCGGGACGCCATGAGGATGACCTTGGGGCCGGCCTCACTGACGACGGCGATCTGCTCGCGGTAAGCGTCGATGACGGCTTGGATGCCCGCAGCGCCCTCGGGAAGGGCTGCGATGTCCAGCTGGTCGGTCCCGGCGCCACAGGAAATGAGATCGCGAACGGACTTGCCGGCCGTGGCAGCGTTTCCCGCAGCCACCACGGAGGCGGCCTCGGCGCCCGAGCGCTTGATGAGCTGCTGCGTGGCGGCCCAATCCAGGCCCATGCCGCGCTGCGCCGTATCCATGGCGTCAGCAACGCCCAAACCGTAGGACCACAGTTCGTGCCGGTAGCCCAAGGTGGCGTCCCAGTCGAGCTGCGCCGGTGCGCCGGGGGTGTTGTCCGCGGCGACCTCGGGGATGACGTGGGCAGCGGCGTACGCGCGCCGGGCAGTCAGCGGAGCGCTCGGCTTGGCCCATGCAGTGGCAGGCCGAAGGCGGTACTCGCGGGTGCCGCCGTCGTTTGTAGGAAGAATCAGTGACGTCATTAGAGGGTGATCTCCGGGATGTCGATGGTGCGGCGCTCTGCCGAGGACTGCAGGCCGAGTTCGGCGAGCTGCACGCCGCGGGCGGCGGAGAGCAGACCGAAACGGTGCTCCCGGCCGGCGACGACGTCGCGCAGGAATTCTTCCCACTGCAGCTTGAAGCCGTTGTCGAGGTCAGCGTTGGCCGGGACTTCCTGCCACTGGCTGCGGAAGGATTCGGTGACAGGCAGGTCCGGGTTCCAGACGGGCTTGGGGGTGTGGGCGCGCTGCTGTGCAACGCACTTGTTCAAACCGGCGACGGCGGAACCGTGCGTGCCGTCGATCTGGAACTCAACCAGTTCGTCGCGGTAGACGCGGACGGCCCAAGAGGAGTTGATCTGGCCGATGACCTCGTCGCCGCCCGGGGTCTCGAGTTCGAAGATGCCGTAGGAAGCGTCGTCTGCGGTGGCCTTGTATTCCTTGCCGGCCTCGTCCCAGCGTGCGGGGATGTGTGTGGCGGTCTTGGCGTTGACGCTCTTGACCTTGCCAATGATGCCTTCCAGGACGTAGTTCCAGTGGCAGAACATATCCGTGGTCATTCCGCCGCCGTCTTCCTTGCGGTAGTTCCAGGACGGGCGCTGGGCTGCCTGCACGTCGCCTTCGAAGACCCAGTAGCCGAACTCGCCGCGGATGGAGAGGATGCGGCCGAAGAAGCCTTCGTCCACGAGACGACGCAGCTTGACCAGGCCCGGGAGGTACAGCTTGTCGTGCACCACGCCTGCGGTGACGCCGGATTCCTTGCCGATCTGTGCGAGCTCGATTGCTTCTTCCAGGGTCTCTGCCGTGGGCTTCTCGGTGAAGATGTGCTTGCCGGCGCGCATGGCCTTCTTCAGGGTGGCGGCGCGGAGGCTGGTCATGGAAGCGTCAAACACGATGTCCACCGTGGGGTCGGCGATGACGGCGTCCAGGTCGGTTGACCACTCGGAGACCTTGTGGAGTTCGGCGAGCTCGCGGATCTTGGCTTCGTTGCGGCCAACCAGGATTGGTTCCACCTGAACCTTGGTGCCGTCTTCAAGGGTGAAGCCGCCGGCATCGCGGATGGGGAGGATGGACCGCAGCAGGTGCTGGCGGTAGCCCATACGGCCGGTGATGCCGTTCATGGCGATGCGGATCGTCTTTGTTTCGTAGCCCATGTTTTCTCCAGGTCCTTGTGTGCCGGCCGCGTCGTTCCAGCGGCCGGTGTTTGCAATTCCAGTGGGAAAGCGCATTCCCGTTGCATCGATCATGCATCACGATCCGCCGGATTGGCAAGCGCTTTCCCAAAACTTGTCCACAACTGCCATAATTTCTTTAGCGCCAGTCCCGACGCTTGCAGAAAAGGAGGGCCCCGTGGCCGCCAGCACACTGAGTGAAGTTGCCCGTTTGGCCGGGGTTTCCCTGGCCACGGCGTCGCGCGTCCTGAACGGATCTTCCCGTAAGCCGGCGGAGGGGATCGCAGAACGCGTTCGCGAGGCAGCAGACACGCTGGGGTATGTTCCCAACGCCCAGGCGCAGGCGCTGGCCAAGTCCAGTTCCGGACTGATCGGGCTGATCGTCCACGACATCGCAGACCCCTATTTCTCCGCGATTGCCCGCGGGGTCCAGGACGCTGCCCGCCAACAAAACCGGATGGTGCTGTTGGCCAGCACGTCGGGTGCCCCGTTGGATGAGCGGGAGGCCGTCGCGGCCTTCGCCGCACGGCGGGCTGACTCGATCGTCATTGCCGGTTCCCGCTCAGCTCGTACCGAGGACGCGCAGGGCAACACTGAACTCGCTGCTGAGCTGGACCGATACTGCCGCAATGGCGGGCATGTTGGTGTGGTGGGCCACCCGGTTGTGGGGGCGGCACATGCCGAGGGCTACCACGTGGTGGAGGTCCCCAATGAAGACCTCGCAGCCAGCCTTGCCACCGAACTCGCTGCCAGCCATGAGGGTGCCTTCGTCATTGTTGCCGGACCCGATGGCCTCTTTACCTCCGATGACCGTGTCCGTGGTTTCCAGCGCGGACTTGCCGACGCCGGCCGGCCAGCGGCCAAGGTCATCCGCACCGGCTTCAATCGTGCCGGTGGATACGAGGCCGGGCCGGCCCTCACTGAACGCATCAAGGCGTCTGACGAGCGGCTCTGTATTTTCGCCGTCAACGACGTCATGGCGATTGGCGTTACGGCAGCACTGCGTTCAGACGGCGTGTGGATTCCACGCGATGCCACCATCGCCGGGTTCGACGACATCGAAACCCTCCGTGACTTCCGGCCTGCGCTGTCCACGGTGTACCTGCCGCTTGAGGACATCGGCCGCCTCGCGGCCGGAAGCGCGGCCGGAAGTGCGGCCGCAAGCGCGGCCTCCGGCGCGGACAACCATCTCTACGCAGGCTCGGTCAGCGGCGAGGTCAAGCTGCGGCGCAGCACTGAGGTCCCGGCCGAGACGCCCTCCTGACGTTGTGCAGATAACTACCCTTCGAGGGCGGCTTAGGACCAGTACTTGTACACAAACCGGGGGCGTTAGTAGGCCATCGGGAAGACTTGGCCGAACGTACCGTCGGCATTGAGCCGGGCGCCGTTGTATTTGAAGGTCCGCAGCACAATGCGCCTGTCATCAATGGTGAGGCCGGGGATGGCATCCAGGAGTTCCTGCTCCACTTGCGGCAGGTCGAGCGGGTTGTTGAGCCAGGCCACCATATGGATGTTGTTGCTCCCGGTCACCGTGGCCATGATGCGCAGCGCTGCGATCCGCTCGAGCACGCCGTCATCGATGACGGGTATTTTCCGGGGTTCCATGGATCCCCACAGCACGGCGCTGAAGCTCCGCCCGGATCCCCTTCTGGCAACGTCGCAGCGGACGTTGATGTAGCCGCCGCCGATGAGTCGACCAACCCGGCGGGCTGCGGCGACGGGGGAAATACCTGCGATGGCAGCGAGTTCCCGGAAGCTGGCCCGCCCGTCCATGGCCAACGCGCGGATGAGCGTCCTGTTCACCCCGCTCATCTCCAGCAATGCGCTTTCACCCGTCGGCGCGGATTCCTGATGGAGCCGGACCAGCTCACGGAGTTTTCCTGCGGGTAACGCCCTGAAATGCCACTTGTTGGCACCAAAGATCTGGCTGGTGACGGAGCGGACAGCGTAATGCAGGACTCCGTCCATGCTGCCGATGGTTGTCAGGAGGAAATCGGCAAGACCATGCTCGGCTGCCGCTACCGTCAGCAGCAAGTGCGCCGAACCGGCGACGAACTGGATGGACATGAGGCGTTCGTCCGGCATGAGGTGGTCCACCACGTCCTGGACCTTGCTGTTCTGGCAAGTCAGTTCGACGAAAGCCATATCGATCAGTCGTGAGAGTTCGGGGCCTGGTGCCACAGATGTGCGTGCCAGCCCGCTGTCCACCAACCGGGACCACCGTCGCGACAGCGTGCTTGCGTGGACGCCCAAGACCCCGGCAAGATCCTCCCAACTGGCCCGCGGAGCCACTTGGAGTGCCGTGATGAGCTCAAGGTCGCGCTCCGTGAACCCTTCAGATTCCTGCAGAGAATCACGTTCAGTGGCATTTTCGTGCGTTTCCATGGGTGTATGTTAGCGAATCGTAGAGTGTCTTGCGTCCACTAGGACGTAGATCACATGGGAGAAACAATGAACTCAAGCTCCTCATCCGCCGTCAACGGAGACGCCGGTGCGGATCCTCAGGCTTTCGGAGGTGCGGCGTTATGACCGCTCTTCAAACCCCGCCTAAAGCCCGCATCGGCTTCGGATCCCGGGCCATCGATGCGATCGAACGAATCGGCAACAAGCTGCCTGAACCGTTCGCGCTCTTCCTCTACTTGCTGCTGTTTGTCGGCGTGGTCTCCACCGTGGTGTCGATGTTCGGCGTCACCACGCAGGTGCCCGGCAGCGACGAGGTCACGCCCATCAAGGGCCTGTTCACTGGCGAGGGCATTGCCTGGTTGATGACGACGGCGGTGGGCAACTTCATCGATTTTCCGCCGCTGGGTGTAGTCATCACCCTGCTGCTCGCCGTGGGTGTGGCGGAGCGGACGGGGCTGCTGCTGACTCTGGTGAAATCGACATTGGGCCGCGCTCCCCGCTGGGCCCTGCCCTATGTCATCGCTTTGGTCGCCATGTGTGCCCACATCATGTCCGACGCCGCGGTTCTGGTGATTCCGCCGATCGCCGCGATGGTGTTCAAGGCAGCAGGCCGGAATCCCATCGCGGGCCTCTTGGGCTCCTATGCGCTGCTGGCGGCCGCCTTCAGTTGCACACCCTTCGTCACCTCAACGGATGCCTTGCTGGCAGGAATCTCCAACGCTGCGGCAGCCCCGGTTGCAGACCAGGTGCTCACGGTGACCCCGGTCTCCAACCTCACACTGAACATGGTGCTCTCCGTGGTGCTGGTCCTTGCAGGTGGCCTGCTGATTGACAAAGTCCTTGAGCCGCGACTGAACCGGAAAGGAATCGGAACCGGCAATGCCGCCCTTGATGACCAGCCCCCGGTGTCTGCGAACGTCACGGCGCCAGAGCGAAGCGCTCTGCGTTGGGCCGGTGTGGCACTGCTGATCGTCGTGGGCGGGGTACTGGCCCTGGCTCTTCCCGAAGGTGCACCCCTGCGGAACGCAGACGGCGGGTTCCTACCGAAATCTCCGCTGCTCAGCTCGGTCGTCTTCCTCGTCTTCCTGGTGCTGCTGGTCCCATCCATAGTGTTCGGGGCCAGGATCAGGAAGATCACCGGCGTCCAGTCCGTCTTCGAGATGATGGGCCAGTCCATCAAGGACACCGTGTCCTTTGTGGTGGTTGCCTTCGTCCTGGCACAATTCCTTGCACTCTTCACGTGGAGCGGGCTTGCCTCGTGGGTAGCGGTCAACGGCGCCAAGGCACTGGAAGAGGCTCACTTCACCGGATTCGGCGCCGTGATCGCCTTCATTGTGGTGGTTTCGCTGCTGAACCTGCTCATTATGTCCGGCTCGTCCCTGTGGACGCTGATCGCGGCGGTCTTTATCCCCATGTTTGCCTTGATCGGCTACGAGGCCGGCTTCATTCAGGCCGCGTTCCGGGTGGGCGACTCCGCAACCCAGGTGCTCACTCCGCTGAATCCGTACTTGGTGGTCCTCCTGGGCTTCCTCCGCAAGTACGAGCCCAATGCCGGCATCGGATCCGTCATCAGCAGGATGCTCCCGTTCACCATCGTGTTCTGGAGCCTGTGGGTCATCGTGTTGACCATCTTCTTCTTCACAGGCATCGGAACCGGCCCCGGCATGGGCATCCTCACCAAATAGCCACTACTTTCCCACTCACGAAAAAGGAATACATACCCATGCGCGAAGCACGTCTGCCAACTACGCCCGCACCGTCCGGGGTTGCCCTCCGCCTGACTGGCGCACGGCTGATCGACGGCACCGGATCGGATCCCGTGGAGAACGCCGAAATCCTGATCGACGGCGATCGCATCACCTACGCAGGCCCGTACCGCCCCGGTTTTGATGACCCGTCCGTCACGGCCGTTGACCTTAGCGGCCGGACGATCATGCCGGGCTTTATCGACAGCCACATACACTTGGCGCTGAGCCTCGAGACGCCCCCGGCAAAAGTTGTTGGCCAGTTCGAATCCGAGAAGGTCCTCGGTGCTGCAGCCACCATCCATAAAACACTCATGGCGGGCATCACCACCGCGCGTGACCTTGGCGGGCTCGACGCCGGCTACCGCCGTGCCATCGCCGAAGGAACCATCCTCGGTCCGCGCCTCCATTTGGCCGTCAGCGTCATTTCACCCACCGGAGGGCATGCCGACCATTGCATGCCCAACGGGAAAGAGACCCACCTCGCGGCGGCGCTGGCAGTGGTGGATTCCGACGACGAGCTCCGCACCGCAGTGCGGACGCTGATCCGCGCCGAAGCGGACGTGATCAAGGTCTGCACCACCGGCGGTGTCTCCAGCCCCTCGGACACTCCGGATGATCTCGGCGTCCCCGAACACCAAGTCCGCCTGATCAAGGAAGAAACGGCTCGCCGGGCCGGCCAACCGGTGGCTGCCCACGCCCAAGGAGCCGAGGGCATTCTTGAGGCGATCCGCGGCGGCATCGACAGCGTGGAGCATGGCTATGGGATCGACGACGACGGCATCGCCCTCATGCTCGAGAAGGGCACCTTCCTGGTTCCCACCTTGAGCTCCGCCCTGCGGGTGCCGGACCCGGCCGACGTCCCGGACTACCTCTACAAGAAGAAGGTTGTCTGGTCCACCATCGCCCGCGAGCGGGTGGGCATGGCCATCAAGGCCGGAGTCAAGATCGCCATGGGAACTGACGCTGCCGTCTGCCCCCACGGTGAGAACCTCAAGGAGCTCGGGTTCATGGTGGAGCTGGGCATGTCACCCATGGAGGCCATCGTGGCCGGGACGCGAAGCGCAGCGGAACTGCTACGACTGGATGCCCACCTGGGGACGCTGGAAGCCGGCAAGTTGGCTGACTTGGTGGTCACCGACGTCGATCCCCTCACCGACATTGCCCTGATGGCCGATCCGTCCAACGTCAGTGTCATTGTCCAAGGTGGGCGGTGTGTGAAGGACCTCAAAGGATGGCTGCCTGGTGAGCCGTCCTCGCCTGCCATCAGCGCGGCGGTTTAGTCCTCGCCCAGCGTGATGCCGTGCAGGAAGGCCGCGTCGTTGAGAACGTTGTCCGGCAGGTCGTCCTCGACGAACTCCATCATGATGTCCATGTCTTTGCCGTTGCCGCGGAGTGCGTCGGAGACGGTCTGCCACAACCGCTTGCGTTTCCTGAGCGGAAAGCGCTCCGCGGCAGGACCCCAGGAGAAGCAGTGGACGCCAACAACGTGGGGGAGGACGAGGTGGAGGGACTCAAGGGCCTCTTGGTCGGAAAGTCCGACGGCGGGCTGCCAGTAAGTGCCGACGTTGGCGTGGTCCACGCGGCGCAGCAGCTCAAGTGTGGTTTCGGGAGAGTCGGTCAAGGTGTTGCCGTGGTATTCAAAGGCAAGGCCGACTCCCACCGCCGCTGCGAGGTCGGCGATCCTGCGCGTATCCTCCACCACGGCCGCCCAGTGTTCCTTGGTGGCGTCAGTGGAACCAAGCTCGCCGGCCCAGATTCGGATCCTGGGAGCACCCGCGGCCGTGGCCAGGTCAAGGATGGGGCCGAAATCGCCAAAAGCGCCGGTTCGGTAGTAGGAACCAAGTGACAGGACCGTGAGCCCGGCAGCTTCGGTGGCTGATTTGGCATACGCGGCCGAGGCCATGTCTTTGACGTGAACATCGGTTCCCCACTCGATGCCTGCCAGGCCTGCGTCGGAGGAAATTCGGACGACGTCGTCGATCTCCAATGCTCGGAGGGTGACGGAACAAATGCCAGGCGTGAGGTCAGCCAGCGTGGTGAGGTCGATCATGCCTCTCAGGATACCGGGAATGCGCTTACCCGGTAAGTGGCTGCCGTTCGTTCGACCATGCGTGAACACTAAGTCGACTTGCTCAGCGTCCTGCCCATGATGGCCTGGGTGAGAGCATCGATCACCTCAGCGTTGGCCAGCGGATTCCGGATCAGGGTGAAGTCGACGTCGCCTACCGGCGGCAGGCCAAACCGCTGGGTGATGACTTTCAGGTCCTCGGGAACCAGCGACGCCGGCATCACCGCCACACCGATGCCCGCCCGGACTGCAGCCAGCACGCCACTGATCTGCTTGGTGCTGCAGGTGATGCGCCAGGTTCGGCCAGCGGCTTCCAGAGCGTCGATTGCCAGTTTCCGGCTCAGGCTGGGCGCGGGGTAGGCGATCAGCGGTACCGGGGCGCCTGGCTCCAGTACTGTCTGCTCCAGCCCTACCCAGGCGAAGTTGTCGTGCCGGACCACGGTGCCTTCCTTGGCGCCGGCCACCCATTTCACGAACACAAGGTCCAGCTGCCCGGCGTTGAGCCGCTTGTAGAGCTGGTCGCTTTGGCTGACGGTGAGCTCCAGGTTGATTTGCGGGTAGAGCTGGCGGAACTCGCGGAGGATCCGGGGGAGGCCCGTAATGGCGAGGTCGTCTGCGGTACCAAAGCGGAGGCGCCCGCGCATGGCCGAGCCGGAGAAGTAGCGGGCGGCGGAATCGTGGGCTGCCAGGATGTTGCGGGCAAAGCCGGCCATGGCATCGCCGTTGTCGGTCAGGCGGACTTCCCGGGTATCCCGGGCCACCAAGACGCGCTTGGCGGCGGCTTCCAGCTTCCGGACATGCTGGCTCACCGTGGGTTGGGCGAGCCCCAGGCGTTCCGCCGCTTTGGTGAAACTCAGGGTTTCCGCGACGGCCAGGAAGGAGCGGAGCTGGACAGGTTCGAACACGTAACTCCTTGGCGCTGGGCTGACTGACGGCGCAATAACAAGCGTGCCATTGCGTTCCGCAATGCTAGTTATAGGCGCAATACGCTTCCATAATTGCTGCTGGCAACCATAGCGTTAAAGGCATTCCACCGAAACTCTCGATCCGAGGACTCCCTTTGGCACCCCCACCGCCTTCAGCGGCAAATGTCAGCCAGCCCGTCATCGATTCCCTGTCCGCCGCCGCACAGGCGCCGGACACCGTCACCCAGCCACTCGCCGTCGTGAGTGAAAAGCTGCCCTGGCGTCATACCTTCATCTCCTTGAAGGTCCCCAACTTCCGGATCTTCGCGATCGGCCACTTCATTGCCGTGATCGCCATCTGGATGCAGCGCATCGCCCAGGACTGGATGGTGCTCCAGCTGTCCGGCTCCGTCACCGCCGTCGGAATCACCGTGGCATTGCAGTTCATGCCCTCGCTGTTCCTTGGTCCGTGGGGCGGCATGATGGCCGACCGCTTCGCCAAGCGAAAGATCCTTATCATCTGCCAGTCCGCGGCAGCCGTGTTGGCGGCCCTGTTGGCCGTGCTTTCCTTGAGCCAGCGCGTTGAGGTGTGGCATGTGTATGTGATCGCCCTGATCCTTGGCTTCGTGACTGTGTTGGACCAGCCAGCACGTCAAGTATTCGTCAACGAACTCGTCGGTCCCAAGTATCTGCGCAACGCCATCAGCGTGAACTCAACCACCTTCCAGCTCGGTGGCCTGATCGGTCCTGCGCTGGCAGGCGTACTCCTCACCGCTGTTGGCGCCGGATGGGCGTTTGCTGCCAACGCGGTGGCATGCTGCTCCACGGTTGCCATGTTGTTGATCCTCCGCAAGGACCAGCTCCACATCAGCCAGCCCACGCCTCGCCGCAAGGGCATGCTGCGCGAAGGCCTGAACTACGCGCTCAGCAAGCCAACCATTTACTGGCCATGGCTGATGGCCGGGTTCGTGGCCGTTTTCGCAATGAGCCTGCCGGTGTTGCTGGCCGCCTTTGCGGACCACGTGTACGACGCCGGTGCCGGCGGCTACGGCCTGCTCAACGCCATGGTTGCGCTCGGTGCACTGACGGGAGCCGTTGCGTCCACGCGCCGCCGTCAACTGCGGTTGAGGTCGGTGGTGATGTCCGCCGGGCTGTACGGACTGATGCTGTGCCTCTCGGCGGCCATGCCGTCCATGGTCTGGTTCAGCGTTGCGATGGTCTTGGCCGGATTCTGGTGCCTGATGTTCCTCACGGCCGCCAACCAAATGGTGCAGACCAGCTCCAACATGAGCATCCGTGGCAGGGTCATGAGCCTCTATCTGGTGGTGCTCATCGGCGGCCAGGCCATTGGCGGGCCCATGATGGGGTGGCTCGCGGAACACCTGGGCCCGCACGTGGCCATCCTCTTGTCCGGCGGTGTCCCGGCACTCGCGGCCGCGGTAGTCGCCGTCGTACTGGCCCGGAAGTCATCCCTGCAGCTCAAAGTAGACCTGCGCGACCGGCGCCGAGTGCTCCGGATTGTGGACCGGACGCAAACGGCGTAGTCGTACTAGACGGCCGGCGTCACCAATTCCGGTTCCACGGCTTTGGGTTCCACGGCTTGGAGTTCCACGGCTTTGGGTGCCAGGGGCACGTGCGGGTAGTCAGCCGAGCGCCCCTGGAACTCAAGGATGTCCGGGTTGCGGATGACGCCGTCGCGAATCTCGATGGCGCGGGAGATCGACTCGTTGGCATCCCACGCATCGGGCCCCGCCACGACTGTCTCCAGGAAGGGCAGCAGCGCCTCGCTGATTTCCCAGCTGGCCGAGTTCCACAGATATGAAGGGCTGTGGTCCACGGCGTAGTAATTGACGTTGTCCCCCACCCGGAACATGGGTTCCTTGAACGTGGTGGAACGGGCCCAGCTGAACCCCATTCCTTCATCGCAGGACACGTCCACAATCAGGCTGCCCGGCCTGAATTCCGCCAGATCCTCGGTTCGCAGGTAGGTCAACGGCGAGTTGGGATCCTGGAGGGTGCAATTCACCACGATGTCAGCCGTCGCCAGGAACGGAGCCAAGGGCTTACGGCCGTTGTTCGTGATGACTTCGCTCAGGAACGGCGCTTTACTGTCGTGGTCGAACTGCACGATCCGTACAGAGTGGATGGGGGACCCGACGGCGGCGACGCCACGGTTTGTCAGCACCTGGACGTCGTGGACGCCGTGTGCGTTCAACGCAGTGACGGCCCCACGTGCCGTGGCGCCGAAACCGATCACCACGGCGCTGAGGCGGCGGCCGTAGTCGCCCGTTGAACCGGTCAGGGCCAGTGCGTGAAGCACTGAGCAATACCCGGCCAGCTCGTTGTTCTTATGGAAGACGTGGAGGCCGAAACCACCGTCGCCTGCCCAGTGGTTCATTGCCTCGAAAGCGATGAGGGTGAGCTTCTTGTCGATGGCCAGCTGGGTAATGGCACGATCCTGAACACAGTGCGGCCACCCCCACAACGTCTGGCCGTCACGGAGTTCGGCGAGGTCCTGCGCCTGTGGCTTCGGGAGCAGAATGACATCGTTCTCCGCGATCAACTCCTGGCGCGTTCCCAATCCGCCCACCAGCGCGGCGAGCCTGGTGTCCGTGACACCAAAACGCTCGCCGTAACCATACTCAAGCCTGAGTTTTTGCCGGAGCTCGGGAGCTATTCGCTCCAGATGTTGGGGGTGGATGGGCAACCGTTGTTCGTCCGGTTTCAGCGATGAACCCAGGACTCCGATGCTCAATGGGCCTTGATGCCCGCTCACTTCTTGTTGCCGGTAACGGGCTTCGCAGCCGCGGTGGCGGAGGACTCAGCAGCCCGTTTGTCCGCACGCTTTTCTTTGATGGATTTGCCGGATTTCTTCGATGCAGCTTGGCGCGGTGATTTGTCGGCCATGATCGCTCCCTAGAGCGGAGCCGAAATGGCTCCTGACTCCTGACCATACACCTCGTGGCTGGGCGTACTGCTGTCGGTCGCCGGGCGCACGACGTATCCGGACCCGCTGGTTCAGGCAGGATGGCGGGGCGGGGACCCTTGACCTTGCCGGTCCTACTGCGCTGGTTGAGCGGCAGGCCGGCCGTGGGTGACCCGGTGGGTCACACGATCGGCGGGGTCTTCCAAGATGGCAGCTTGGCGTTCCACCGGCTCGAGATAGAAGCGGGCACTGCTGATGATGCCCTCATCCACGCCGAAGATGATCACCCCGGTCATTTCATGCGGAGTGCCGTCGCGCCATGCGCCCTTCAAGTGCAGTTCGGTCCATATAGTGCTGCCGTTGATGCTGTGCGATAAGAGGTGGGCCTTGATGTCCGGGACACCAGTGAACAGCTGCTCCCAGTTGCTTCGGATAGTGTCCCTGCCGGTGAACCCGCGCGTGGGGTGGGCGGGTGTCTCGTTGACATAGCCCGGCGCGAAGCAATCGGCCAGGGCTTGCAGGTCATGCTTGTTGGTTGCTTCGAGCAGGCGGTTGATGACGGCCAGTGGACCCGCCTCAACATCGTCGGTGAGAGTCATTGGAGGACCTCCCGGATAGTGGATGTATCTACGAGTTTAGGCTCGAGGGCCGCCCGGGTCGACGGGTTTTCGGACCGATATCGGAGGAGCAGGCCGTGGGGATTCCCAAAGCTGTGGCTTCCTGACCCTTTTTGAATTTCCAGGCACCCCGAATGCGTTGATTTCGTGGGATTTGGGGCTGTTTCGACGGCAAAGAAGGTCGGGCAGAGACGGGGTCCAGAACAAGAAGACCCCCAATGCCCGGAGGCAAAGGGGGCCTTGCTGGAGCGGGCGACGGGAATCGAACCCGCGTATCGAGCTTGGGAAGCTAGCGCTCTACCATTGAGCTACGCCCGCGATGCCCCGGCTGTTCGCTGGAGCGAGTCCTAGCTTAGCGCAGTTGCCAGCATGCTCATGACCGGCACACCGGCTGGCGGTCCAGGCTTCCCCGCTTGCGACGAAATTGCCCTACTTGAACAGCTTGAGGCTGTTCCAGCCGGAACCCACTTGGCGGTAAGTGCTCCACTGGCTCCGGCCCAGACCGTAGTTGTAGAGGTTGCCGTCGGCAGTCTGGGCCGTCAGTCCGCGCGTGCCCGCACCGGTCAAGCCGAAGCTCGGTGCAAGTACTCGCATGTACTGCCAGCCTGTGCCCACCGTGTAGGCCGGTCCGAAGAATCCTGCCCAGCCGTCGCCACGGTAGTTGATCAGTGCGCCGGAAGCGTTCCTGGCCAGGAGGTCGTTGGCGCCGTCGCCTTCCCAGTCCGCCATGGTCAGTTCCATGCCGTTCCAGCCCTTGCCGATGACCTGCGGAGCGCTCAGGGCACCGCCGAAGGTGTTGGGGTAGTAGCGCAGCACACCATCCGGAAAATACCCGACGACGCCGGGCCGCGGGTGCGCGTGCGTCCACTTTCCCACGGTGATGGTCATGCGATCCCAGCCGCCATTGCCCACCACAACCTGATTGGCGAAGCCGCCGCCGGGGAGGCCACGGTAAACGCCCAGGACGCCGTTGTTCCACTGCGCCAGGATGTCGTAAATGCCATCAATGTCCCAGTCCACCACGAAGCCCTGCTTCAAGCCGGTCCAGCCCGAACCGATCTGCACTGCACCCGCATACCCGCCGGTCGCCGTCGCGGGGTAACGCAGCATCCGGCCGGAAGAGTCGGCAGCTACGAGGTCGGCGCCGGACTTGATGCTCGCTGCGGCCGCCGGATTTCCGGCGAAGTAGTGCTCCAGCGTGGGAAAACCGCGGCGGTTCATGTCGGTCGCCAGGGCCACGCCCACGTAGCGTAGGTGCCAGGGCTCGTAGCTGTACCCGGTGGTCCCCGTATAGCCGTTGGGGTAGCGGACAATGAAGCCGTACTTGTGGGCATTCGCTGCCACCCATTTACCCGCCGCAGTGTCGCCGAAGCAGGTGCTCAGGCCGCAGGAACCAGCGGCATTGCCGATGTCCATGGCGAGCCCGGTCTGGTGCTCGCTGTAGCCGGGACGAGCCGAAATGGTGTCCGCGTACGCCTGTCCATAGATGCTGACGTAGTAGGAATACACCTGCTGCTGTTGGGCGTAGGAGCGGTAGCCGCTCACGATCGACAAGCCACCCGTTCCGGCGTCGGCTGCGCCCTGGAACAGGCCGTTGAGCCACGCGGCCGCCTCCGCACGCAGGTACTGTCCGGAGCCGCGGGCATTGATGAGGTCGCCAGGGGCGTAGCTTGCGGGATTCAGTGGCCTGGATTTATTGACCAGGACCGAGAAGCTGGCCGGGTCCCCGATGGGATCCACGCTGGGAAGCGGGTTCGCCGTCGTCGGAACCGCTGCCTTGGCCACTGTTATGGCGGTTGCCTTCGCAGGCGCTGCTGCTGCTGTGTGCGGCGCTACCGCCCCGGCGGGCACCGCAGTGATGACTCCGCCAGCCACTGCCAGGGCGAGGAAAGCCGCACACGCAGCCAGCCGTCGTCGTGCGTTTCTTCTGAAAAACAGGTGATCTTCTACTCGCATTACGCCCCCACATCGGTTTTTGCCAGCCTCGGGAACTCTACCCCGCATGGTCGAAATGTGTCAGCCGTAACCTTTCGAACCGCCAGATAACCATTCGGTCAAGGCTCGTCGGTGATGTGTCCGAGCGGGGTGTTGGCTGACTATTCTGAAGGTGTTAGCTGCAGCGTATGGGGAACCCGGCTACGACAACGAACCGTACGCCGAAAGAGGTATCCGTGGCATTTGCAGACTATGAAGTGGTGATCAGCAGGGACGCCATGACCGTCTACGGATTCCTGATGGACGGCACCAATAATTCCCTGTGGCGCTCGGGGATCCGCAGCATCTCGCTCCGCTCCGGCAAGCAAGGGGAGAAGGGCGCGCTGTACCAGCAGACCATCACCGGGCCAGGCGGGCGGCCCATCGCCGCAGACTTCCAGATCACAGAAGCCCGTCCGGGAGCGGAAGTACGTTTCGCCGTGGTTGCCGGTCCCGCGCGGCCCACTGGCGGCTATTACCTCAGCACCGAAGGCAACACGACGCGACTGAGGTTCGCGCTGGAATACCACCCCAAGGGCCTCCAAAAATTCATGAACGCCATGATTCAGAAGACCATGGAGGGCGAGGTCGCCCAGTTGGAGCGGCTGAAGACCGTGATCGAATCCAGTTCAGCTGCCTGACTCCTACTGAGCGAGCTTGAGGCCACCCCACGTGGTCCCGACCGTCACCGGCGTAGTGAGTTTCCCCGTGGTCAGGTCCCAATACTCAAGGGTGCCGTTGCGGTCCAAGCCGGCGACGCCCGTTGTGTCGGCGCCGGTGACGCCCCGCAGCGCTCGCACCCCGGTGTAATCCGTCCAGGCCGCGCCAACCACCGGCCTGGATTCCTGCCGCGGAGTCGCGATACCGCTGCCGCGATACAAGCGCAGGTACCCATTGGCCTCGACGCTCAGCAGATCCTGGAAACCGTCTGCGTTGTAGTCCACCATGCTGAGGCGGACCGACGGATTGCCCGTTCCTATGGCTGCCTGGGTGCGTATATATGACAGTCCGGAATTCTTGTAGAACCACATTCTGCCCGACGTATCCATGGCCACGATCTGAGGAATCCGGTTGTTGGCGCACCAATTGCCCACGGCAATATTCAGGGACTGCCAGCCCTGGCCCAGGACGCCGGGAGAGCCGAAACCGCCCGCCTGACGGCCCGGATACACCAACAGCGCCCCGTCTTCCCGCTGGGCGATGAGGTCAAAGACGCCGTCGCGATCCCAGTCCGAGACGAAAAGTTCCTTGAGTCCGGTGAACCCGACCCCGATGGTCCGCGGAGTTCCATACTTGGCATTGCCCAGCGAAGGATAGGCCAGCACGGTTCCGTCCGGTTTGATCGCAACAATCTCAGCGGCGCTCCGGATGGCTGCAGTGCTCAGGTTCACGGTGGGAGGTTGATGCTTGGCGTCCGGCTCGCAGATGCCAACCGGATCCGTCGGGGGCTGCACGGTTCCGCCCGGTCGATCCGTAGTGCCGGCCGGCAACGTGGTGTAGCCAAAGAAGTTGACCACGCCCCACAGCGTGTACCGGTTGGGTGTGGTCTGCCAATTGCCGTCCGTGTAGGTGATGCCGATGCCCATCACATTGAAACGGGGATCCCTGAGCATGGCGTCGTGCCCTGGGGAGCCCTTCCACCACTCAACCAAGAGGGCGGCGTCACGGTCCCAGCGAACGGCGATGACCTCTCCCGCGCCGTTGTTCGGATTCATGGCCCGCGGATCCGTCCAGAAGTTCGGGCGGTGCTGAATCACTTCCCTGGTGGCAATGTTGTTGGACCATTCCTGGGCCATGCCCGCCACCGTCGCGTGGTACTTCACCGGCGCCAGGCCCAACGAGGCCCGGTAGCTATTGATGGCGTTGAACACCGTCAGGATTGCGGCGGTGTTGTCATCCGGGAGGAGCGCGAGGGCGCCGTTATCAAGGTTCGCGTCGCCGGCGGGGTTCTTTCCCGGGAACGGGGCGGTGCTGGGGGTTGCCGTTGGCGATTGGGCGGGGCTTGGCGTCGCGCTGGCTGAGGGGGTGGGGCTTGGTGTGGCGGGTTCACTTGCCAGATGCGTGGGGCCCGGCGTGACTGAGGGGGGCGGCGTTGTGGGCTGCGTCGGTACCGGCTCTGACGTTCCGGGCGCTGGCGGTTGAGGCCCGACGGCGGGCGCAGTGGGTGCTGGTGACGGCTCGGCAGTTGGGGGTGCTGAGACTGTCGGCGCGGCGGGTTGAGTTGCATCCGAGGTGCTCGCCGGGGTTTCCACGGGCGCGGGGGTCACTGGCATCGTTGGCGAGGACAAGTCAACCGGACCCCACGATGGGCCGATCGACGGCACCGGCGGTGGACCGTCCGGCGTCGGATCAATCGCGATGGGTCCAGTACGGACGTCGGCGTCTGCGTTTGGTGGGTAGGGCGCTTCAGCCGGGGCGGGCGTTCCCGCCAAAGGTGCCGGGTCCGACGTCGTACTTGCCTCAGGTGCCGTCAACGCCACGGGTGTTTCACGTGCCGAATTGCTGGCCTGCCCCGCCACGGAAGCGGACGGAATCGGGCCGGAAGCAGCCACCAACAAGGCCAAAGCGCCAGCCAGCACAACAGCCGCCGGCGCTGCCAGTTTCCCCACAATTACCCCGCGAATGCTCGTTGCCCCCACGTCCGGGCGCGGCTTTACATGTCCGGGAACTATAGTCCCATGGGGCAGCGGGGACAATGCATGGGGTATTTTTGATGCTGTGCTGATCTCTGACCGCGATATTCGTGCCGAAATAGACTCCCGACGGATTGTTCTTGAACCGTACGACCCCGCGATGGTTCAGCCGTCTTCCGTGGACGTGCGGATTGACCGGTTTTTCCGGCTCTTCGACAACCACAAATATGCCCACATTGACCCTGCCGAGGAACAGCCTGAGCTGACCCGGTTGGTTGAGGTCGAGGGCGACGAGCCCTTCATTCTGCACCCCGGCGAATTCGTGCTCGGCTCCACGTACGAGACCGTGAGCCTGCCGGATGACATCGCAGCGCGCCTTGAAGGTAAGTCGTCCCTGGGCCGGCTCGGTCTTCTGACGCACTCCACCGCCGGCTTTATTGACCCGGGCTTCTCTGGTCACGTGACCCTGGAACTTTCGAACGTTGCTACCTTGCCCATCAAGCTGTGGCCCGGAATGAAGATCGGCCAACTCTGCTTCTTCCGCCTGACGTCCGCGGCGGAACACCCGTACGGATCCGGCGAATATGGCAACCGCTACCAGGGCCAGCGCGGCCCCACCGCGAGCCGCAGCCACCAGAACTTCCACCGGACGGCGATCTAGCTTTCATCACCAGAAGTTGTGCCCGGGATTTTTGCCGGGTGCCGGGGATGCCTTCCTGGTGGCGTGCGTGCGTCGCCATGCCTGGGTGGAGTGAGCCTTACGCTGCGGGGGCGCGCTCGGGCGTTCGTGGCGGGGCGCCCGGAGCTTTCCGGAGAGCCTTGACCACGGGTTCGACGAAGCGGGCAGCCAGCGGCCCCAGGATTGCCATGATGAGGACGTATGCCGTTGCGAGGGCTGCGAGTTCGTCCGGAACTGCTCCCGAAGCTACGGCCAACCCAGCGATGACGATGGAGAATTCGCCACGGGCGATGAGCGCGGCGCCTGCACGGAATCGACCGGGAACGGCAATGCCGGCCCTTTGGGCGGCCCAGAATCCTGTGACGATCTTGGTTGCCGCTGTCAGTACGGCGAGGATAAGTGCCCACCCGAGGACGGGCGGGATGGACGTGGGATCCGTGTTGAGTCCAAACGCCACGAAGAAGATGGCGGCAAAGAGATCCCGCAGGGGCTCGAGGATTCGCGTGGCATTGTGCGCGGTCGCACCGGAAATGGCGATCCCCAGCATGAAGGCGCCAACCGCTGCCGAAACCTGAAGGGCGGAGGCGATGCCAGCCACCAAGAGGGCGAGCCCCAGCACGTTCAGGAGGAAGACCTCGGAATTCTCGCTATGGACGGCCTGCGAAACGCGGTGGCCGTGCTTCAGCGCGATCACCAGCACTACAGTCACCACGGCCAAAGCGATTCCCACGGTCTGCAGCCCGCCAAGGAATCCGACACCGGCCAGGATAGCTGTGAGGATCGGCAGGTAGACGGCCATGGCCAGGTCCTCGAACACGAGGATCGAGAGCACCACGGGTGTTTCGCGGTTACCGATCCGGCCGAGATCCGTAATCACCTTTGCGGCAATGCCGGACGAGGAGATATACGTAACGCCACCCATGACGATTGCGCCCACCAGCCCCCACCCCAGCAGCACCGCGATTCCTGCACCAGGGAGGAAGTTCAGCACGAAGTCCAGTACACCGGCCTGCCACGAACGTCGGAGCCCAGTGACGAGCTCCGACGCGGTGTATTCCAAACCGAGCATAAGAAGCAACAGGATGACACCGATCTCGCCCGAGAGGTGGGCGAACTCGTGCATGCCGTCCAGTTTGACGAAGCCGCCCGCCCCGAAGGCCAAGCCACCCACCAGGTACAGGGGGATGGGGGACATGCCGATTCTGCCCGCCAACCGAGCCAGGAGACCGAGGCAGAAGACGACGGCCCCCAGTTCAACGAGGGCAAGTGCGAGCGGATCCATTGCGGTCAGCCGTTGCGCAGGATGTCGGCTGCCGAGTCAAGACCTTCCTGTGTGCCGACTGCGACGAGGAGATCGCCTGTGTGAAGAACGACGTCGGGCGCGGGGGAGGGGACTACCTCACCCTCGCGCATGATCGCCACGATCGATACGCCACTGCGGGTACGGATTTGGGCTTTGCCCATGGGCTGGTTGATAAACGGAGAGTCACCGGTGATGGAAAACTGACGTGTCACGATGCCCGGAACTTCGCGGTGGGCCTCAGCAAGGCGCATGGCAATGTGCTGCCCGCCCAGGAGGTTGCCCAAGGCTGCTGCCTCATCCGCGGTCAGTGGGATGGAAGCCTGGCACGTGTCGGGGTCATCCCACGTTGACACGAAAAGTTCGGTCTCGCCTTCGCGAAGTTCGACGACACCGATGCGACGGCCGGAAGCCGTAATGAAATCCTTGCGGACGCCAAGGCCCGGGAGTTCAGTCTCATCCACGTTCATAGCTCCACCCTAACTCTGTTGCCTCGGCTCTCATATGGCGTTCGCGCAGGGCTGCAACCGCGTCCTGCTGCATTCCTCAATGCTCCGGGACAACTGCGATTTCCGTCTTGCTCGGGGGCTTGACGGGCAGGAGAACCAGAAGCCCGGCGAACAGAACTACCAGGATGCCGAGGACACCCCAACGCTGGGCTCCACCTTCTTCAACGAGCGGGGCGGCGATGGCGATGCACAGTGTGAAAAGCGTGGGAGCCAGGAAGCTCACGGCCCGACCTGTGGTGGCGTAGAGCCCGAACAACTCTCCGGATTCGCCCTCCGGCGCCAAACGTGCCAGATAGGCGCGAGACGAGGACTGGGCCGGTCCAACGAAAAGACAGAGGAGCAGTCCGAAGATCCAGAAGGTGTTTGAGGCAGGCCAGTTGGCGCCGAGCACCACGTAGTCGCCGTTGCCGAGGACCAAGATAAACGTGCCCGCGACGAGGAGGCCAACCAACGAGAGGATGATGACTGCCTTGGGACCGATCTTGTCGTCCAGGAACCCGCCGATGATGGCCCCCACGGCCGCCACGACGTTGCCGAAGATCGCGAAGAAGATGACTTCCTTGAGTTCAAAGCCAAAGGTCCCGGCGGCGATCACGCCGCCAAAGGTGAATACCGCTGCAAGGCCATCGCGGAAGATCGCGCTGGCAAGGAGGAAGTAAATGGTGTGCGGGCTGGTCTTGTAGATGGCCCTGACGCGGCGAAACAGCAGTTTGTAGGAGGCAAGGAATCCAAGGGAAGCCGTGCTCTGCTTCGCCGGGACCTCGGGTACAGCGAACAATACCGGGAGCGCGAAGATGAAGAACCAGAGCGCCGAGAAGATCGCGACCAAACGGATGTTGAGGGAACCCTCGGTGGAGGCTCCGAACCAGTCAAAGGAGGGCTGCACGAACAATTGCAGGACCAGGAGCAGCGCCACGATGCCGCCGAGGTATCCCATGCCCCAACCAAAGCCACTCACCTTGCCGATGTTTTTCGGGGTGGAAATTTGCGCCAGCATTGCGTTGTAGTTGACGCCCGCAAATTCAAAGAACACATTCGCGAGCGCGATCAAGCTGACGCCAAGCAGCAGGAATTGCGGCTCCGGGAACACGAAGAAACACAGGGCTGTCAGAACGGCGACAGCTGCGGAGTTGACTCCGAGCCACAGCTTGCGGCGCCCACCGGCATCGGACCGCTGGCCAGTGACGGGGGCAAGGAGCGCGATGGCGAATCCGGCGATCGCCAAGGCAGCTCCGAGTGCTGCCGAGGCGGCGTCCTCCCCACCGAAGGCATTTGATGTCAGATAGACCGTGAAAACGAACGTGGTCATCACCGCATTGAAGGCAGCTGAACCCCAGTCCCAGGAAGCCCATGCAACGATCTGTCCCTTTTTGGAGACAGCAGGCCCTGAGGCAAGCTCGGAGGCTGGATGGGAAGCTTCGGGAACTGCGGCCGCGTTCATAGCCTGAATGCTATAGGGACTGCGCGAACGGAGGGTGGATGACAGACCGCTATGTGGATAAGCCGGGCGGAATCCGCATGAATCTGTGTGCAGACGCCCTATATCGGCGTTATAAAACTGTCCGATCCCCTTGATAAACTAGGTCAATCGAACCCAACGTATGACCGCCTGCTCCAACTTTTGACAATTCGTTCCTGACTTTGCGGAGACCACAGTGATCACAGTTCTCGCCATCACCTTTGTAGCGGCAACTGTGGCGCCCTTGATCTTTGGCAAACTCGGCAGGAATGCGTTCTACGTCCTTGCAGGTGTGCCCGCTGCGGCCTTCATCTGGCTGGTTCTTCAGTACGACGCCGTATATTCCGGTGGAGGCATAGAGGAAGTCCTCCCGTGGATTCCTGACCTGAAACTTGAGTTCGCCTTCCGCATGGATGCGCTGAGTTGGGTGATGTCGCTGCTGATCCTGGGTGTCGGTTCGCTGGTCCTCATCTATTGCGCCCGGTATTTCAAGAACAAGGACCCCGATCTGGGCGGCTTCGGTGCGCAGTTGCTGGCTTTCGCCGGTGCCATGTTCGGTCTGGTGACTTCCGATGACCTCTTGATGCTGTTCATCTTCTGGGAACTCACCACCATCCTTTCCTACCTGCTCATCGGCTACGCCCGCACCCGCTTGGCTGCACGCCGTTCAGCACTGCAGGCGCTCATGGTCACCACAGCGGGTGGCCTGGCGATGCTGGTGGGGCTCATCATCATGGGCCAGGCGGCCGGGACCTACCGCATTTCCGCGATCCTCGACCAAGCCGGGTCGCTCGTCAACGGCACTACCGGCGGGATGGTGGCTGCCGCCGTCGTACTGATCCTGGTTGGCGCGGTGACCAAATCAGCGCTGGTTCCCTTCCACTTCTGGCTCCCGGGCGCCATGGCTGCTCCCACGCCGGTGAGCGCTTATCTGCACGCCGCCGCAATGGTCAAGGCCGGAATCTACATCGTTGCCCGCTTGGCGCCTGGCTTTTCCGTGTCGGAGTTCTGGCTTCCGGTGGTTTTGGGTCTCGGCCTGGCCACCATGCTCGTCGGTGGGTACAGGGCCCTCCGGCAGACAGACATCAAGTTGATCCTGGCCTACGGAACCGTCAGCCAGCTCGGGTTCCTGACCATGGTGGTGGGGCTCGGACGACCGGATGCCGCATTGGCCGGACTCGCGCTGCTGCTGGCCCACGGCCTGTTCAAGGCAGCGTTGTTCCTGGTGGTCGGCATCATCGACCATCAGTCGGGCACGCGCGATATCCGCAAGCTGTCGGGCGTCTTCCGTTCCTCCCGGGCGCTCGGAATCGTGGCAGGCATCGCTGCTGCGTCCATGGCCGGCGTGCCGCCGTTGGCCGGGTTCGTCGCGAAAGAGTCGGTTTTCGAAGCCTTCGTCCACTACGGCACGGACCATGACGCGCCCGCTTGGGGCGTGTGGATCCTGGTCGGTTTGGTCATCGGATCCATCCTCACGTTCGCCTACAGCGCCCGCTTCATGTGGGGGGCTTTCGCAACCAAGGCCGGCGTGGAGCGTACTCCCTTCAAAGCCATCAAGCCGGCCTTCCTTGCCGCCCCGGCCATCCTCAGCGTCCTGACGATCGCCTACGGTCTCTGGCCGGTGCCGGTGGACGCCTGGATCCAGCCGTACGCTGCGCTTTTCTCCGAAGGCGAGGGCGCGGTCGACGCCGGACACCTGGCTCTGTGGCATGGGCTCACACCCGCTTTGGGCCTGACCGCGATCACTTTCGCGTTGGGCGCGGTGATGTTCTACGGCCGAAACCTCGTTTCCAGGCTGCAGGGGCTGGTGCCCGACTGGATCGACAGCGACCGCGCCTACCAGCACACCATTGGCGCGCTGGATGACGTCGCCGTCTGGGTCACGGGCCGTACCCAGCGTGGTTCCCTGTACTTCTACCTGACCGTGATCCTGACGGTGGCCTTCGCCGTTCCGCTGACCGCCCTGATTGCTGCCAACAAACCGCTGCCGGAGGGGATCTACTTCATCGATCCCCACTCGCCGCTCCAGCTGATTGCGGCTGCGGGCATCGTGGTGGGTGCATTGGCTGCGGTCCGGGCCAACAAGCGATTCCTGGCTGTGCTCATGGTGTCGGTCACCGGCTACGGGATTGCGCTGATGTTTGCCCTTCAGGGTGCTCCGGACCTGGCGCTGACCCAGATGCTCGTGGAAACCATTGTCCTGGTGGCCTTCGTGCTCGCCATGCGCAGCCTGCCCGCCGAACTGCGAGACCGCACCGGTGGCCGGTTGAGGGTGGTCCGTGTGATCGTGGGCGCCGCATTCGGCATCACCATGATCTTTGTGGCCATCTACGCGATGGGTGCCCGGGTGGCTACCCCCATCTCCCTTGAATTCCCGCGTTTGGCCTACGAGGGCGGTGGCGGACTGAACGTGGTCAACGTGACGCTCGTGGACATCCGGGCCTGGGACACCTTCGGTGAGATATCCGTCCTCGCCGTGGCGGCCACCGGCGTGGCCAGCCTGATCTTCGTGCGTAGCCGCGGCGACCGCATCAAAACCTCAGAGGCAGTGCCGGAAGGCAGCGTGGGGCGCCGCACCGGCGTCGAACGCAACTCCCGCGACGGTGCCACGCTGGCGGTGGCGAAGAAGTTCGCCGATGTCTCGCGTGATGCCTGGCTTGTGGCCGGCCGCACACTGGCGCCGGAACGGCGATCCATCATCTTCGAAGTTGTCACCAGACTGATCTTCCACTCGATGATCGTCTTCTCCATTTACCTGCTGCTGGCTGGGCACAACCTGCCCGGCGGCGGCTTCGCAGGTGGCCTGACAGCCGGCCTCGCGCTGACCATCCGCTATTTGGCGGGCGGGCGGTTCGAGCTCAGCGAGGCAGCGACAGTCAGTGCAGGAACCCTTTTGGGGACGGGACTCGCGACGGCGGCAGCGTCCGGTTTCGTGCCGCTGCTCCTGGGCGGGCAGGTATTCCAAAGCGCGATCATCGAGTTCTGGCTCCCAGTGTTCGGCGACATCAAGTTCGTGACTTCCACGATCTTCGATATCGGCGTGTACATCGTGGTGGTCGGGCTCGCGCTGGACGTGCTCCGCAGCCTGGGCGCTGAGATCGACGAACATTTCGAAGGCAAGGGCGCGCCAATCGCCGAAGCCGAGATCGAAGAAGCCACCGCGTCCGGGAAGGGTAACGCATGAGCATCAACCTGACCCTGTTGATCGTGATGGGCATTCTGTACGCGTGCGGAATCTACCTGATCCTGGAACGCAGCCTGACGCGCGTGCTGCTTGGGCTGATGCTTCTGGCCAACGCCACCAATATCCTGATCCTGAGCACTGGCGGGTACGCCGGACTTGCACCGCTGTTCAGCAAGGAAACGGATCCGACCACGTACAACGATCCTCTGCCGCAGGCCCTGATCCTGACGTCGATCGTCATCTCCTTCGCTGTCACCGCTTTCATGCTCGGCATCATCTACCGCACGTGGGCTTTGGCACGGCAGGACGAGATCCAGGACGACCTTGAAGACCGCCGCGTGGCCAAGACGCCGAGTTTCGACGCCGAGGACGACGCCATTGTTCCGCTGGAAACTTCGGAGTTCGCCGTGACTTCTGCCGCGACGCCCGGTGCCCAAGCAGAAGGTGGCGGGACGGACCACACCGGAGACACCATCAAACCAACCCAGGAAGGAGACGGCGCGTGAACCTCGCCAACCTGTCGCCGCTGGCTGTGCTCCTCCCGATTCTGGGCGCTGCCCTGGCGTTCGTACTGATCCGGCACACGGCTGCACAGCGCGTGGTGAGCATCGTTATTCTCAGTGCCACCCTGCTGCTTGAGTGCCTGCTCCTGATGTCCGTATGGGATGGCGGAACCACGTCCGTCACGCTGGGTGGTTGGCTGCCGCCGTGGGGCGTGGTCCTGGTGGTGGACCAGTTCTCCTCGCTCATGCTCGTGGTCTCCACGGTGGTGAGCCTGGCGGTCCTGATCTACGCCACTGGCCAGGGCATGGCCGACGGCGACCAGGAAGCTCCGGTCTCGATCTTCCACCCCACGTACTTGATCCTGGTGGCGGGGGTGTCCAACGCCTTCCTCACCGGTGACCTGTTCAATCTCTATGTGGGCTTCGAAATCCTGCTCACGGCAAGCTACGTCCTGATGACACTGGGCGGGACCGGGCCGCGCATCCGGGCAGGCGTCACCTACGTTGTGGTGTCCGTGGTGTCGTCCGTTTTGTTCCTCATCGCTATCGCCATGATCTACGGGGCCACCGGAACCATCACCATGGCCGATCTCGCCATCAAACTGGCGGAGCTCGATCAAGGCACCCAGAACCTGCTGCACGTGATGCTGCTGGTGGCGTTCGGAATCAAAGCCGCAGTCTTCCCGCTCTCGTTCTGGCTTCCGGACTCCTACCCAACAGCCCCTGCTCCAGTCACTGCTGTTTTCGCAGGTTTGCTGACCAAGGTCGGCGTCTACGCCATGGTCCGCACAGAGACTCTGTTGTTCCCCGGGGACACCTTGAACGTGCCCTTGATGGTGGTGGCCCTGCTCACCATGGTGGTGGGCATCCTGGGTGCGTTGGCTCAGAGCGACATCAAACGTCTCCTGTCCTTCACCCTGGTCAGCCACATCGGGTACATGGTGTTTGGCTTGGCGATGTCGTCCGTGGCCGGCCTCGGGGCAGCCGTGTTCTACGTGGCCCACCACATCACCGTCCAAACCAGCCTGTTCCTGGTCACAGGCCTCATTGAGCGCCGCGGTGGCAGCTCCTCCATTGACCGTTTGGGTGGCCTCGCCAAGCTTTCACCGCTCCTGGCCTTGCTGTTCTTCATACCGGCCATGAACCTGGCAGGCATTCCGCCGTTCTCCGGCTTCCTCGGAAAGCTCGGCCTCCTGCAGGCCGGCGTGGAATTGGGAACACCGCTGGCAATTGTGCTGGTGGTGGGTGGTGTGGTCACCAGCCTCCTGACGCTGCTTGCCATTGCCCGGGTCTGGAACAGGGCGTTCTGGCGCAAGCCCGAGGATGCGGAATTCCCTGACCCCGTGCTCATGGCTCCCGGGAACGTGGGAGTGCTTCCCCGGACGATGGTGGGCTCGACGGCGGGGCTGGTGGTCTTCGGCGTCGCACTGACCGTCTTCGCAGGCCCGCTCTTCCACGTGGCAGGCGGTTCCGCGGAGATCATGCTCGACCGCACGGCGTACATCCACTCGGTCCTGGGTGACTCCGCCGTGGTACCCCCAATCGGGCAGTCAGGTGGAGTTCGATGAGCCGCAAACCGATCTCTTTCCGCACAGAGCTGCCCCTGCTGATTTGGCTGGTCATTGTGTGGGGCGCACTGTGGAGGGACTTCAGCCCCGGCAATCTGCTGTTCGGCGCCCTCATTGCCGTGGTGGTGGCCAAGCTGTTCTACCTCCCGCCCGTAGAGCTAAGCGGCAGGTTCAACGTACTCCGCGCCATTCCGTTCGCCCTGATGTTCCTCGCCAAGGTGGTGGCAGCGAGCTTCCTGATCTTCTACCTTGCGGCCGTGAAAGGACCTTCAGTGCGCAGCGCCGTCGTCGCTGTTCCGCTGCGGAGCCACTCAGACCTGATGGTGACGGCAACCGGGCACGTGATCTCACTGATTCCGGGCTCGCTGGTGGTGGAGGTGGACCGCTCCACGTCCACCCTCTACCTGCACGCGATCAACATCCACAACGATGCCGACATCGACAAAATCCGCCGGGAAGTCCAGCAGATTGAAGCGGGGCTGATCCGCATCATGGGTACTCGCGAAGAAGCCGAGGCACTCCAATCGGAGCAGGCAACCGGAAGCGAGAGGGCAGCGCTGTGAAGGAAATCGTCCTGGTGGTCACAGCAGTGATCCTTACACTGGCTGCGGCCGGAGCCATTGTGCGCATCGCCATCGGACCGTCGTTGCTGGACCGGGTGTTGGCCTCGGACGTCCTGCTCGCCATTCTTGGCGCTGCCCTGGCGATCGACATGGCCATGAACCGTCACCTGAACAACTTGATGCTGCTGGTGGCCCTCGCCGTTATCGGATTCATCGGCTCGGTGACCGTTGCCCGCTTCGTAGCCGAAAGGAGGGACCAGAGCAATGACTCCTGATGCCACAGGCGTGGACGCCGTGATTGACGTAGTGACCGCCGTGTTCCTGGTGGTGGGTGCTTTGATGTCCCTCGGGGCCGCAATTGGTTTGCTGCGTTTCCCGGACCTCATGAGCCGCATGCACGCGGCCACCAAGCCGCAAGTCCTGGGGTTGTTCCTCATGCTCGCGGCGATTGGCCTGCAAATGCGCACATGGTGGGTGTGGCCCATCCTGGTTGTGGCATGGATCTTCCAACTGCTGACTGCGCCCGTTTCTGCGCACATGGTTGGACGCTCGGCCTACCGCACCAAGCACGGACACCGCGAACTGCTCACCACAGATGAGTTGGAGGCCGTGGTGCAGAGGGCTGCCGGCGAAGCGTCGGAGGCAGGAACGCACGACGCCGACCGCTGAGGGCGGCCGTTCATCCAAGCTCCAGCGGGGCCGGCTACAGCGCCGCCTGCTTTAGACGATGTCCTGGGACTTGGCGAAGCGCGCGATTGCGCGCTGGGTGCCACGGCTCGCAAGGACCTGGATGAGCGTGCTCACGATTGCCGAGATCAGTGCGAAGGACAACGCTGAACGCAGGCTTGTTTCCATGTCGTCATTGCCCTTGGGCGGCTTGTTGCCCGTCGCCTTTTCCCAGCCTTTGTTGACCAGTTTGCTGCCGATGAGTCCCGCTCCGACACTGACACCGGCACCAAGCAACTTGAAGAAGAGGTTCATGCACCCCAGCCTAGCCTCACAACCCGGGACGGTTGGCGACTAGCGGCGGTTTTCCCGCTCTTTCAGGAACGCTGCCATGGAGCCGGGTTGCGGCAACACCGGAACAACAACATGCTCGGCCGACCATACCGCGTCTACTGTTCCCAGCGCGGCGACTTCGTTGAGCAGGAAGTACGTGGGCGGCATAAGGTCCAAGGTGCCGGCAGCCTCGGCATGGAGAATCTGCTGCACCGGCATCCACAGGGACTGCCACGCCTCGGTGGTCTGGTGCTTGGGCTCGGCTCCGGGTGCAGGCTTGGCCACGAAGAAATAGGTATCGAAGCGCTTGGGCATATCCGGCGGAGTGACCCAGTTGGCCCATGGACGAAGCTCGTCGCCGGTCAGGCTGAGCCCGGCTTCCTCCTGGACCTCGCGGAGGGCCGCGGTCAGTACGGTCCCGGCGTTCTCGCGGGCCTTTCCGGGATCAGCCGCGATGGAACTGAGATGCCAATCAGCCGCGTGGGTGTTCAGCAGATCTGTGGGGTAGTCCCACCCCTCGCTGTCGCTCGGGTCAACGCGCCCACCCGGGAAGACCACCATTCCTGCCGCGAAATCCATGGTGGTGACCCTGTGCTGGACAAAGGCTTCAAGCCCGCCCGGCGCATCGCGGAGAAGGATGACGCTTGCAGCCAACCGTGCCGGTGGCGCGGAGTCGGGCGAGCCGGGGAGGTTCGTTGGAGGAAGGTCCGTCATGAAAGTGCCCCTTTGCCGCGTCGAGTCTGCTGGATCATTCTCGCAGGTCTTGTTGTGGGGCCTGGTGTGCGCGCTATTGCGGGAGGATGGGGCGCAGAGCGGGCCTCGCAACGTGCGCCACCAACGGATGCACCGTGGAGCCAACCGGTTTGTGACTGGACAGAAGCGCCAAAACAGTCGCAGGTGTAAACTGAACCACGCCCACAAGGGCAGATTTGATAACGACAGGGGAGCGCCGCCGTCGGGCTCTGCAGCGATGCAGGACACCGCGAGGGCGCTGAGAGTGCGGACAGCCGCAGACCCTCGAACCTGATCCGGTTAGTACCGGCGCAAGGGAGTCGAGCTTCTCAGAGTGTCCGGATCCGGGCGGCGCAGGCCGGCTGGAGAATCCGGGTAGCACTTTCCCCTCCTGTACCTCAGGAGGCAGAAATGACCACGGCAAACGTGAAGAAGACCAGTTATAACTGGCGTGTTGTAGACATCGTGGTGGCAGCGCTGATTGCCATCGCCGGCGGCGTGATCTTCTGGGCATGGTCCCAGGGCGCCGCAATCGTATCCATTCCCATGAACGCAACGTATCCTCCCCTGACCGGCCTGATCGCCGGTGGCTGGATGATCCCGGCCGTCCTGGGCATGCTCATTATCCGCAAACCGGGTGCAGCCCTGTTCTGTGAGGCCGTCGCCGCAACCGGTGAACTGATCATGGGTTCCCAGTACGGGACCACCGTGCTCATCTCTGGTCTTCTCCAAGGCCTGGGCGCGGAACTCGTCTTCGCAGCGTTCCGGTACAAGAAGTTCAACCTGCCCACCGCGCTCCTCGCAGGCGCAGGCGCGGGCCTGTTCTGCGGCCTCAACGACTCCTTCATGCCGTGGGGCTGGAACATCGCCTACGAAGCTGTGGACAAGCTCGCCTACATCGCTTTCTGCACCCTGTCCGGCGCGATCATCGCAGGCGCGCTGTCCTGGGTTGCCACGCGTGGCCTGTCCAAGACGGGTGTGCTCAGCGCATTTGCATCGCGCAAGGCCGCTTCGGAGCCCGTCTTCAACTGATGTCGGCCACGCGTAACGGCAACCGGGTACGGCCTGCCGCCATCTCCGCCGAAGGCTGGGGTTGGCGGCATGCCGGCCGTTCCACGCACGCTATCCAGGGCCTCGATCTCCGGATTGAGCCTGGTGAGCGGGTGTTGTTGCTGGGTCCTTCGGGCGCCGGCAAGTCCACCCTTCTGCATGCCCTGGCCGGCGTGCTGGGCGACGAGGAAGACGACTCCGACGAGACCGGTTCCCTCCTGATCGACGGCGTAGCTCCCCGCGAGCAGCGAGGCCGCGCCGGTCTGATGCAGCAGGACCCGGAGACCCAGGTTGTCCTCTCACGGGTGGGTGACGACGTCGCCTTCGGCGCCGAGAACCTCGCCGTGCCCCGGGATGAGATCTGGGCGCGCGTGCATGAAGCGCTCGACGACGTTGGGTTGCGCACCACGGCAGGCGGCGGTTTGGCGTTGGACCACCCGACGGCAGCCCTCTCCGGTGGGCAAAAACAGCGGCTTGCCCTTGCGGGCATCCTGGCGATGCGACCGGGACTGATCCTCCTGGACGAACCGACGGCCAACCTGGATCCCGTCGGGGTCCTTGAGGTCCGCGACGCAGTGCGCCGCTGCCTCGACAAGACCGGCGCTACTTTGGTGGTTGTCGAGCACCGGGTGTCCGTGTGGAAGGACCTGGTGGACCGGATTGTGGTCCTGCAGCCAGGGTCGGCTGCAGGACCCGGCATAGGCTCCGGCACACCGGGCGTCCTCTTGGACGGCCCGCCGGATCAGGTCCTGGCTGAGGCCCGCACCATGCTGATGGCAGCCGGTGTATGGGTGCCCGGGTACGTCCCGGCAACCCGCTCCCGAACCGACAATCACCATGCATCCCAGCTCCTCCTCGCGGCCCAGGATTTGGCCGTTTCCCGCGAAAAGCCACGGAGAAAGGGCTTCAAAACCATCCCCCCTGTGCCCGTCCAGTCAGGCATCAGCGCGCAGGTCAGGGCTGGTCAGGCACTCACCGTCACCGGGCCCAACGGAGCCGGCAAGTCCACCTTTGCGCTCACGTTGGCCGGTCTTTTGGCGCCGGTGGACGGCAAGGTGAGTGCCGCCGTCGAGCTTTCCGACGGAGCGGGAATTGACCCGTACAAGTGGAAGGCCGACCAGCTGATTTCGCGCATCGGGACCGTTTTCCAAGAGCCTGAGCACCAGTTCGTCACGGGCAAGGTCCTGGATGAACTGATGTTTGGACCCAAGCATCTGGGGCATGGCGAGGAACGCGTGGACGAACTGCTGGAGCGGCTCCGGCTCACGCACCTGGTGGACGCGAACCCTTACACACTGTCCGGAGGAGAGAAGCGCAGGTTGTCGGTGGCCACTGTCCTGGCGGCCCATCCGAAAGTCCTGGTGCTCGACGAGCCCACGTTCGGCCAAGACGCCAATACGTGGGCAGAACTCGCCTCGTTCCTGTCGGAATTGCTCGACGCCGGGACGGCAGTGGTCTCGGTAACGCATGATGAAGAATTCAGCTCAGTCCTGGGTGGCATGGAACTGCGGCTGGACCCCATCAGCGCACAGGAAGCCTTGGGCGGACCAGAAGTTGGCGGGCAAGGAAATCCAGCCCGCCAGGAAGCCGGTGCAGCATGAGGGACGCCCTGAATCTTCGCGGCAACCATGCCCTCCTCACCCGCGCCAACCCCTTGGCCAAATTTGTTTCGGTGTTCCTGATATCGCTGGTGCTGGCGTTGTCCATCGACTGGGTATCTGCGTCCACGGCGCTCGTTGCGGAATTGGCGCTGTTCCCGCTGGCTGGACTGACCATCAGACTGCTGTGGCAGCGCGCCTGGCCTCTGATTCTCGCGGCAGCGATCGGCGGCTGGAGCACCGCGATTGTCGCGGCGGACAGCGGCGCGATACTGCTCGACGTCGGACTCTGGTCCATCAGCGAAGGTTCCCTCGAGCTGGGGCTGGGTTTCATGTTGCGCGGCCTCGCGATCGCATTGCCGGCGATCCTGCTCATGACCTGCACCGACCCGACTGACCTGGCCGATGCATTGGCGCAGAAGGCGCGGCTGCCCCATCGGTTTGTCCTGGGTTCCCTGGCGGCGATGCGCCTGGTAGGGCTCATGGCTGAGGAGTGGCAGACCATCGGCATGGCGCGACGCGCCCGGGGTGTGGGTTCGCAGGGGAGTCCGTGGCAGCGGTTGAAAGCCACGCTCGGGCAAAGCTTCGGGCTTCTGGTCCAGGCTGTCCGGCGGGCCTCGCGGCTCGCTGTCACCATGGAAGCCCGTGGATTCGGTGGCGGGCAACGCACGTGGGCCCGCGAATCCACGTATTCGTTGCTGGACGTTTGGGTTGTGCTTGGCGGGCTGCTGATCGCCGCAGCTGCGGTGCTGACGGCCGTGGGTGCAGGGACGTGGAGTTTCGTCTGGCGCTAGGGCTTGGGGTGTCGCGGCGGCCGAGGCTGAGGCGTAAGCGGTTGAGCGGCTGCTCAGAGGAGCGGCCAGGAAATGTGAAGCCTAGCTGCCCGCTTGGTCCGCCCGCTGTTCCTCGATCTGGTCAAAGCCCGCCCGCGTCAGGAAACCGAGCTGGGCTTCCTTTTCCGCGAGCTGGACGATTGGGCCAAGTTCGAAGCACGTGGCTTGGAGGCGGCGCAATGCCTTCGCGTTGCGGGCGTCCGGCTCCACAATGATCCTGTCCTTGCCGGGCAGCGAGAACATGTACCGGATCAGCGAGGTAGCGAGCCGCGGCGTGAAGTGCGGAATCGGCCGGGTGGCCGGCGCCAACAGCAGATGCATTCCGATGTCTTCTTCGCGGGCGGGGTAGGCCTCGCCAACCGGGTCGTGCAGCGGCTCATACGTCTGGAACAGGGCCAGTGGCTCGCCGTCGACAATCACCAGGAAAGCGTGGTGCGTCTCCAAGGAATCCAGGAACTCGTAGATCTCCTGGACGTACTCGCGGGAGTGCTCGGTCATCCCCCAGAAACGCGCGCGCGGCTGCGTGACCCATTCATAAATGAAGTCGATGTCGTGGGCAGGGGACAGCGGGACAATCCGCAAGGAACCCCAGCCCTCCAATTCCTCGGAGTAGATGGTGGTGCGGACAGAGAAGTCCTGGGTGATGGCCGTCATGGTTTCCTTTGGGGATCGGAATGGATGGAGGGTCTACAGGGCATCTGGAGTGAGCTGGTCCCACCCCGCGACAACTGGGATCAGTTCGCCAGCAGCCCAGAGCGGCAATTGGTCGGCAAAATGGGGGTGCTTCGGGTTGCCTGCGGCGCCGAACGGAACAATCCAACGGCTCTTCCGCCGATCGGAAAGGTCCCACACATAACGGGCCACGGGTCCACGGAAGCTGCGGTCCTCGACGCCGGGGAGGCTTTCGGTGCACAGCACGCACCCAGTGTCGCCGGAAAGGTCAGCGCTAGGTGCTGCCTTGGCCAAGTCACCCGGCAGGAGGTGAATGGGCAGGACTCTGTGCCGGTCGCCCCACACGGCGCCGTTCAGCACGAATTCCTCCATCGCCGCGTCCTCAAGCGCCCCGGCGGCCTCCACGGTAACCCCTATGCCCAGCTCGGAGCCACGGACCACCAGCGTCTCCAACGCGAAACCGATGCGGGAGGCCACGGACAACCACGGCCCGAACAAGGCGGAGTATCCCGTGGGCACAGTGAGCGGAGCCAGAGCCGGATGCCGTGCGATGCGTTGAACCAGCGTGCCGCGCCATGACGCGAAAGCGGCGGCCCCACGGCTGCCGGCGTCCATCTGGCCGTCCCAGCCGAGGATTCGGGAGCGCAGTTCCTTGGCTTCGGACGAGAGATCGTCCGCGTCGAGGTCTGCGAGTAGTCCGCGGAACAGCGGCCAGGGCCCCAGCAGGGTGTCCGAGTGGATCGCCTGCATGTGATCCACGGTCAGCGGGGCGCCGGAGGCCTGCAGCAGTTCGCCGATCCGCCGGGCACGGTGCGCCGGCGCGAATTCCATGGCCACAGCATCCCCACCACCGGCCCTGCGATCGTTGGCGCTGACCACAAAAGACTGGACCTCAGCGCGGGGCAGGGCCACGTAATGGCCGTCCCACGCGTTGCGGGCTGAGAATGCCGGCACGGGCAGGCGGCGGTTGGCGGGGTTTCGTTGCGGGACCAGCCCGGCGACGAAATGGCGTACCGAACCTGTGGAGTCGCCAGCAACGACGCTGTTGACCGGTTCCACCCACGAGTCGAAAGCGGCCTCGATATCGGCCACATTCCGGCTCCGCAGCAGCGGCAGGAGGGCCTCAAAACCCAGCCGCCCCTCGACCCGGGCCGGGAACCGCAAACTCAGCACGCCGCCGTCGGGCCCTTCCGAAATGATCGGACCGCGCGCGGTCTCCGCTATCTCGACGCTTTCCGGCGAACCGGCGCGGACAAGGATGGTTTCAGAATGGACGACGACGGGTTCCCACCCTTGCGCGCCACGCGCCATGAGGCGTTCGTCTTCGGTTCCGCGGACGGGTACCCGGCTCAGCTCTTCCTCGAAGACGTCCTGGTAGTCAGCCATGGCGTTGGTGATGGCCCATGCGGTGTGGCCCGTGTGTGCGAAGTGCGGCAGGCCGGGAACGCCGGGGAATGCGAACCCGACGGCGTCGAACTCGGGGCACGCGAGACGGACCTGCTGGTAGACACCGGGGAGTTCCATGAGGCGGTGTGGGTCGCCGGCGATCAAGGGCAGGCCACTCTTCGTTGTGGAGCCGTGGGCCGCCCATGCGTTGCTGCCGGACCAGACGGGAGCCTCGATGTTGAACAGCTCCACGGCTTCGGGCCCGAGCGTCCGCGCCACGTGGGCCCGGAAAAGCTTGTTGGGGAAGGTGGAGAAAAGGATGTGGTGCACCAAAAAGACGCCCATGGGAGTCCAGGGGTTCCACGGTTCGGGCGACGTGCCGGACTCATCGAATTCCGGCCCGCCCCGCAATCCGTCGGCCAGCGCGTGGTTGATGCCGTCAACGTACCGCTGGCACCAGCGCCGGGTTTCGGCGTCGAGCCCTTCGAAGCAGCGGCGCGCGGTGTCGTCCAGCCGGGCCTGCCGGGCAAAGCGGTCCCAGGTGATGACGTCGGCACCCAGCATTTCAGCGGTGCGGCCTTCCGATCTCCAGCGTTCCAGCTCAATCTGCCATGAGCGGTCCGTGGCCACGTTCAGGCCTTGGACGTAAGCGAGGTCATCAGGAGTTTCCGCCCACAAATGCGGGATTCCCCATTGATCGCGGTAGGTGCCGGTACCGCCTGCCGGGGCGGAATCTTGCGCAGGGGCAGGCGTCATGATCTCTGGCCGCTTTCGAGATTAGGTTAGGCTTACTTAAGTTCAAGATAGGTGGCTTTGGTCCGGTTCTCAAAATTGAGGCTATTCGTGAAGGAGTGTTGCTTGAGGCGCAGGTGGGAAGGCGTAGTCCTCAAAGTCATGGGCGCCAAGGACTTCCGCCTGGAGCTCACCGGGCGCGAAGAGCTAACCCCGGACTTCCTTCGCATCCACGTGCGCGACGGCGGGCTGCTTCAAGCGTCAGGACTCCACCCCACCATGTGGATCCGGCTCTGGTTTGACGACGCCGGCAAGGGCCACCAGCGCGGTTACACCCTGGTTGATCCGGACGCAGCCGCTGGAACTTTCAGCATTGATTTCGCCATGCACGACGGCGTCGCAGCCAACTGGGCCCGCACTGCCCAGCCCGGCGACACCATTGAGGCCACTGTCCAGGGAAGCTCCTTTGCGTTCCCGGATCCAGCCCCGCGCCGCGTCTGGGTCGTGGGTGATCCTGCATCACTGCCTGCCATCAACTCGCTCCTCGATGAGCTGCGCATCATGGACGCGGCGAGTGGTCGCCAGACGCCGGTGACGGCCTGGCTTGAATACCAGCACGACACCGACCCCTCATTGGAGGTGCGGACTGACGGGTCCGACGTCGTCAGTTGGATTCCGCGTAAACGCGACGGTGCCGCCTATGTGGAGGAAGTCTGCGAGGCTTTGAACCCGGAGGTGGTCTCCACGGCGGAGGACTTCTTTTGGGTTGCTTGCGAGGCGTCCAGCACGCGGGCAATCGTCAAGCACCTGCGTAAAGTACTGGGCGTGGACAAGTTGCGAATCGACGCGCTGGGGTACTGGCGGGCCTCTTAGCGCGAACGGCCTCTATCGCACGAGGTGGGTACCATGTGACCTTTGCCGCTGTATCGGCGTTTTGTGCATCGAATATAGATCACTTGTGATATTTCTTGGATATGACGCAACCTACCGCCGAACATGTAGGCCTCCTCCTTCGCGATGCCCGTGGCGAAAAGGGCTGGACCCAGGGGCAGTTGGCTACCGAGCTGGGAACCAGCCAAAGCGCTATAGCCCGGATGGAGCAAGGTAAACAGAACCTCAGCCTCCGGATGATCGAACGCCTTGAAGCGATTTTTGGGCGCTCCATCGTCAAGGTCGGCCGGCCCCAGATGACCCATCTCCGCGTGGAGGGCGGACGAACGCTCTCCGGCGAAGTGGACGTCAACAGCAGCAAGAACGCCGGCGTTGCCCTGTTGTGTGCGAGCCTGATCAACCGTGGCACCACCACGCTGCGCCGGTTGGCACGCATAGAAGAAGTCAACCGGATTGTGGAGGTCCTGACCTCCATTGGCGTCGAATGCACGTGGCTCAATGGCAGCGACCTTCGCATCCGTCGGCCTGAGGTCCTGGATCTCGCATCCATGGACGTGGATGCTGCCCGCCGTACGCGCAGCGTCATCATGCTGCTGGGCCCCCTCCTGGATGAGACCGCCGAATACCATCTGCCGTATGCCGGCGGATGCGACCTTGGCACTCGAACCGTTGAGCCGCACATGCAGGCATTGCGCCAGTTTGGGCTCACTGTTGAGGCCAAGTCCGGTTTCTACGCCGTGGCGGCTCCTCCGGCTGACGGCCATGACCGCTCGTTCGTTTTGACCGAACGCGGAGACACCGTCACCGAAAATGCGATCATGGCTGCCGCGCACCGCCAGGGCACCACGGTGATCCGGAACGCGAGCCCCAACTACATGGTCCAGGACCTCTGCTTCTACCTGCACGGACTTGGCGTGGAGATCAAGGGAGTCGGAACCACGACGCTGAAGATCACTGGCCGGCCCGCGATCGACGTCGACATCGAATACTTCCCGTCCGAGGACCCCATCGAGGCCATGAGCCTCATCACCGCGGGCATCGTGACGAATTCCGAGGTCACCATTCGGCGCGTGCCGATCGAGTTCATGGAAATCGAGCTCGCAACTCTTGAGCAGATGGGCCAAAAGCTCGAAGTGTCCGGCGAATACATGGCACGGAACGGCCGAACCCGGCTGGTGGACGTCACCACCAAGCCGTCCGAGCTCCGTGCGCCGCAGGACAAGATTCACCCCATGCCGTTCCCGGGCCTGAACATCGATAACCTGCCCTTCTTTGCCGTGATCGCGGGCAACGCCGAGGGCCAGACCATGATCCACGACTGGGTCTACGAGAACCGCGCCATCTACCTGACGGAACTGAACAAACTTGGCGCCCAGGTGCAGTTGCTGGATCCGCACCGGATCTACGTCAACGGACCCACCAAGTGGCGTGCCGCGGAAATAGGCTGCCCGCCCGCCCTCCGCCCGGCGGCGTGCTTGCTCCTGGCGATGCTTGCCGCCCGCGGAACCTCCGAGCTGCGCAACATCTACGTGATCGAACGCGGCTACGAGGACCTCGCCGAGCGACTCAACACCATCGGGGCCAAGGTGGAGTACTTCCAGGACTGACCCTTTCGTTCGGCGCACGTGTTGGTTGGCGCGGTCGGCGCACCCTTTCGCGCCATCCGCGCCGGTTCGTTCGGTCGGCGCACCCTTTCGCGCCATCCGCGCCGGTTGGGACTGGTGCGGATGGCGGCACGTGGTGCGGCCCCAGGCAGCACGTTCGGGCTCCGGGCCCGCACCTCGGGCCAAGCCCTGTCCACCCCTGCATCTGTGACGCAGAATGGAACCATGCGGACCTTCGGGGTTGAGGAAGAGCTACTCATCGTCGATCCTGTGACGGGCGAGCCCTTGGCTATGGCGGATGCCCTCCTCGCCCGGAATGAAGAGCCGTCAAGGGACCCAGCGTTGGAAACGGGCCTCAGCCATGAGCTCAAGCTGGAGCAAATCGAAACCCAGACCCGCCCTTGCCACAGCTACGCGGAGTTGCTCCACCAGATCCGACGCGGCCGGGCCATGGCCAACGAGGCGGCCCGGAAGCAAGGTGCCAGCGTAGCCGCCATCGCGACCTCCCCGATGGCCTCCACGAGCCACACCACCCCTGACCCGCGCTATGCGGAGATGCTGGAACGCTTCGGGCTGACCGCCCACGAGCAACTGACGTGCGGGTTCCACGTGCACACCTCAGTGGAGTCGCCGGAGGAAGGCGTGGTGGTCCTCGACCATATGCGGGACAAACTCGCGGTGCTCACGGCCATCAGCGCCAATTCCCCGTTCTGGCGCGGTCTCCCCACGGGTTTCGACAGCTACCGCACGCAAGCTTGGAACCGCTGGCCCACCTCTGGTCCTTCGGCCGTGTTTGGCTCGTTAACTGCCTACCGCCGCATTGTCAGGCGGCTCCTGGAGACGGGCGTGCTCCTGGATGAAGGCATGATCTACTTCGACGCCCGGATCTCACGCAATCACCCCACGGTGGAGGTCCGGGTTGCCGATGTCTGCCTCCGTGCCGAGGACGCCGCGCTCATTGCGGTGCTGGTGCGCGCCTTGGTGGAGACGGCTTCCTTGGAAATGCTCGACGGCGTGGAACCCTCCACAGTGCCGACGGCGCTGCTAAGGATGGCGAGTTGGCAGGCGAGCAATTCAGGGTTGCGCGGTGACCTCTTGGACTTCGGCGACTTCCGCCCTCAACCCGCGGCCGACGTCGTCTGGGCCTTGGTGGATTACCTCAGCCCGGTGCTGGACGACCAGGGTGAACTCGATCTGGTGAAAGCGGGTGTCTCGGACATCCTCGAGCGCGGCAACGGAGCACACGAGCAACGTGAGGCCGCGTCACGTTTTGCCAGTCGGCAACGGGGCGGCGGGGGCCAACCCGGGCGGCCACCGAGCCGTGAAGCCTTGGCGGCCGTTGTTGGGCACGCAGCAAAAGTGACCATGCGCGGCGCCTCCGCGGACGCACACAAAGACCCCGCGCCGATGCTGACCAGGGTCCGCAGGCCGTAAAGGCCCGAGCCAGCCAGGGCACAGCGGATCGCAACGCGGCGGACGAGAGCCAGGCCTACTGCTCCCCGAGCGTTCCTTCCTCGTCCCGTACAACGTCGGCGTCCCGTACAACGTCGGCGTCCCGTACAACGTCGGCGTCCCGTACAACGTCGGCCGGAGGCTCCCACCCCATCAAGTAGGCGCCCACAGTCGCTTCGACGAGATAGAACGCGAACGGCGGAATGTCCTTCTTGACCATCAGGATGGTGCCATAGAGGGTCGCCGCACCAGCAGCCGTGATGCCGACCCACCGCTTGGCGGGAGAGGTCAGCAGACTCCCTCCGAGGGCAGCCAAGGCCGCAACGTGGAGTGCCGAATAAGCCATGAACGGAAAGGACGAGCCTCGGAAGTAGGCGAAGCGTTCAAGGTCCGACGCCCGGCGCGACAGGCTGTAGACGAAGAGCGGGGCGCCGCCGAGCAAAGCTGCGGCCGCGGCTCCGGCCCAGGTCTTGGATATTCCGGGATGCTGGGCTCGTGCGAAAGCGGCGAAGCCCATGGGAACAGCGGCGGTACCGGCCGCGGCGAGATGATGGCCGACGATCCAGCCGCGCTCGCCGTCCACGAGCATGCGGAGCCGCTCGGCAGGATCGGCGGTGATGTACACGCGCGACACCGGGGAGATCCCCGTGAGCCACACGATGGACCCGGCTACGATGACCGCGCCGGCGCGACGGTAAGGACGTTTTCCGTTCATGGCATACCGCTTCGACTGGAAGTACGAGACGAGGGCTCGATATGTTGCCGAAAATACGCCGGGAGGGGCGCAGAGTCAATGACTCCACGCCCCTCCCGAACAACCAAAAACTAGACCTGCTTGAGGGCCTTCTCCAGATCCAGGATGAGGTCGTCCACGTCTTCCAGGCCAACGGACAATCGGACCACGCCGTCGCTCAACCCAATCGCCGCACGGCCCTCCGGACCCATGGCCCGGTGAGTGGTGGTGGCCGGGTGGGTGATGAGGGACTTGGAGTCGCCAAGGTTGTTGGAGATGTCGATGACGCTGAGCCCATCGAGCAGCGCGAACGCCGATTCCTTGGCAGAACGTCCCGCGGAGGGGAGCAGCTCGAACGTCAACACGGTGCCGCCGGCCTTCATCTGCTTCGCGGCGAGCTCGTACTGCGGGTGCGACTTCAACAGCGGGTACTTCACCCAGCTGATGGCGGGCTGCTGCTCAAGCCATTCCGCGATCTTCAAGGCCGACGCCGAGCTGTGGTTCACGCGCAGCCCGATCGTCTCAAGCCCCTTGGTCAGTACCCAGGCGTTGAACGCGGACAGCGACGGGCCGGTGTGACGCATGAGCTGCTTGACCGGGCCGTCGATGAATTCCTTGGTGCCCAGGATGGCGCCGCCGAGGACGCGTCCTTGGCCGTCGATGTGCTTGGTGCCGGAGTAGACAATCACGTCCGCGCCCAACTCGCCGCAGCGCTGCAGCAGGGGAGTGGCAAAGACATTGTCGACGACGACGGTGGCACCGGCCGCGTGCGCCAGCTCGCTGACCGCGGCGATATCCACGATTTCCTGCATGGGGTTCGATGGTGACTCGAAGAACACAGCGGTAGTCGGCTCCGAGAGCGCGGAACGCCACTGCTCAAGGTCGGGACCATCGACGAATACTGTTTCCACGCCCCAGCGCGGCAGGATCTCGTTGAGGATCACGAAGCACGAGCCGAACAGGGAACGGGCAGCAACCACACGGTCGCCGGCAGCCAGCAAAGCACCCAAGGCGGTGAAGACCGCGGACATGCCTGACGCCGTCGCAAAGCACGCCTCGGTTCCTTCGAGCAGCCGCAGCCGCTCCTGGAACGTCGCCACCGATGGGTTGCCGTAGCGGGAGTACACGAAGCGTTCGTCCTCGCCGGTGAAGGCGCGTTCCGCGGCAGCGGCGGATTCGTAGACGAAGCCCGAGTTCAGGAAGACAGGCTCAGAAGTTTCCTGGAAGTTGGTTCGGTCAAGGCCGCCGCGGACTGCCTGAGTATCGGGGCTCCAGCTGGCGGCATCGGGATTGAAAGTCACTTTAGTCGGTCCCCAGGTTCGTCGGCAGGCCACGGTTCTTCCAGCCATTCACTGTTCGTTCGCCGTAACGGTCCGGCTCGCCTTCGAAGCCCTCAAGCACGTTGTAGGCAGTGAAACCGGCCTGCGTCGCGGCGATGGCAGCGGAGATGGAACGCTGTCCTGAGCGGCAGATGAAGACGAGTTCCACGCCGTCGCCCTCGGGTGCCTGCTGCTGCAGGTCCTCGAGGAAGCGCGAGTTGGGGATGCCACCGGCAAGGTTCCACTGGATGAACAGGGGATCGTTCTCAGTGGCCTTGGTGTCCGGAATGCCGATGTGGGCCCATTCGCCCTCGGTCCGCACGTCCACCAAAATGGCACCTTGTTCAAGCTTTGCCCACGCATCCTGCGGGCTCAGGTCACCTGCGTAGCTCATGCGTGTCCCTCGAATGCTTCTTCGTCGTTGTAGTTCTCGAGCTTGTCAACAGCTGAGGCGACGGCGGCATCGGCACTGGCGATCGCGGTGGGCAGCACGATTGCCTGCGCCACGATCACGTCGGTGCCGTTGAAAGTGGCGGCCGGGCTGCCATGCAGCACGTAGCCCTCCGCGAGGGCATTGTGGATGCGCTCGCAGAAATCACGGGTATCGGGACCTGTAATCAGGCGGTAGGAGAGTTTTTCTTCAGTGGGTTCAGACATTGCTGGGTGCTCCTCAGTCACGCTTGCAGATTCGAAGTGTCGATACGCCGAGTAGTCACCTGAGGCACCCCGCCGGAGAGAGGGTTGCCGACCAGCAAGTCAGGGCTTAACGCTGGTGCTCATTACTCAAGAAAAACGTAACATCCACGACGGCGGGCTGCACCGCCGTCGTCGTCATGTTGCGTAACCGGCGCGCGCTTGAGTCAGCCGCGCCTCAGTGCGCGGACTGCAGCGCCGGTGGTGGGGAAGAAGTGGTCCGGCGTGAAACGGGCCGCGGCGCCTAGCTGGATCAGTTTGTCTTTGACGGGCCCTTTGAGCTCTGCGAACACCAAATCCACCCCTTTCCTGGCGAGCCACTCGTCCAGGGTGACCAGATCCTCGAGCGCGGTGGTGTCGATCCCGGTGATCGGCTCGGCAGCGAGGATGACGTGGGTGATGTCGTCTGGAGCCTCGTCCACTTCTTCCCGGACAAACGACGCTAAGACCTGTCCGTTGCCGAAGAACAGCGGGGCATCGAAGCGCAGGATGAGCAGCCCGGGGACCCGTTCGCCGTCCGGGTGCCTGGCGAGGTCGTGATAGCCGGGCAGGCCCTCTTCGGAGCCGAGTTCGGCGCGGTACGGATCCCACGCCCTGCGCACAAAATCCAGGAGGGCCAAAGCCATGGCCACCACAATCCCTTGGAGGACGCCCACCAGCAGAACGCCGAGGAACGCTGCCACCATCACTACGGATTCGCTGCGGCTCATACGCAGCAGCCGCCAGACGCCGCCTGGATCCGCCAACGCAATGGCCGCGGCAATGACCACGGCGGCCAACGTGGCGGAGGGCAGGTACTCGGTAACACCGGGGGCCAGGAGCATGAACGCCAGAACGAGGGTTGCGCCCACCACACCCGTCATTTGGGATTTGGCGCCTGCGTCCACGGCCACGGGAGTCCGGGAGGCGCTCCCTGAAATGGGGAATCCGCCCAGCAGCCCGGTGGCAGCGTTGGCTGCCCCCAGAGCTGCCATTTCCCTGTTCCCGGAGACCCGGTTTCCTTCCTTGGCTGCCAGGGTTTGCGACAGGACGCCGGTGTCCGCGAAAGCCATCAGGGCGATGCCTGCGGCGGCTGGGAGCAAGGTGAGTGCGTCGGCCCAGCCAATTCCGCCCAGGGCCGGCATCGGCAGGCCTTGCGGCAAAACGCCGGTGACTTTGACGCCGTCGTTCAGGCCCCAAACCGCCGTCGCGATGCACGAGCCAACCACCGCCAGCAGGACGCCGGGAACCTTCCATTTCAGGAGCCGGGGGATCCAGATGAGTGCCAGCGACCCCACGCCGAGCAGCAAGGCCGTGAGGTTGATAGCGCCGTTCAGCACCCCTGCGGTGACCGTCGCGAGCTTTTCCCGGATGTCGCCGTCGGCCTCGATCCCCAGAAAGGCAGGTAATTGGGAAAGCGCCACGAGCAGCGCGATTCCGTTCAAGTAGCCGAGCCTGATGGGTTTGGATAGGAGACCTGTGATGGTGCCGAGCCGCAGCGCTGAACCCGCCATCATGATCACCCCGATCAGCACGGCAAGCAGCCCGGCCAGCGCCACGGACTTTTCGTTGCTCCCGGCAGCCAGCGGCACGATCGCCGCGGCGATCATTGGGGCCAGCGCGGAGTCGGGTCCCAGGACCAGGATTCGGGAGGGCCCGACGACGGCGTAAACCAGCAACGGGACCACGGTTGCGTAGAGACCGGTGACGGGAGGGAGCCCGGCTGCCTGCGCGTAGGCCATGCCCGCGGGCACGAGCAGTGCGAACAATGCCGCGCCCGCCACGATGTCGTGCCGCAACCATTCGCGCTTATAGCCTTTGAGCGCCCAGACGCTGGACAGCCACTCCTTGGCGGAAGGGCGTGTGGTTGGTGCACTCATAGAGCGATCATTCCCGACCCCGGCTGTTTGTGGAACATGCCGATCGCCGTATGTGGAAATCCGGGGCGGTCCGAGGCGCCTCCAAATGTGACGCTACGGGAGCATAATTGACGCAGTACGACCCCCTGTAACTTCGCATGAAATCAGGTCGCGGTGAACGGACGGAGCAGTTCTACACTCAAGCCCATGCTGCATTTTGGTTGGTTTGTGGGCCACGGATTCGGAGTCCAGGGTTGGGGGACTCCCGGCTACAGCCTGGGCTACGACTGGAAGAAACCCGCCCTGTATCAGGAGGCCGTCCGGGCGTTTGAGCAATCCGGCCTGGACCTGTTCATCATCGAGGATTCCCTCACGGTTCCCGATACCTACGGCGGCACCGCCGAGGTCTCGCTGGCCCACGCTTCCTTTGCGCCCAAGCACGATCCTCTCGCGTTGGTCCCGTACCTTCTTTCCGCGACCGAGCACCTCGGGATCGTGCCCACGGTCAGCGCTTCCTTCTATCCGCCCTTCACCGCTGCCAGGCTCCTCGCCACGCTGCAGCACTTCTCTGAGGGGCAGTTGGGGTGGAACGTGGTCACCTCGGGCAGCGACCTCGCGGCCCAGAACTACGGGCTGGACCAGCAGATCGAGCACGACTTGAGGTACGGGAAAGCGGAGGAATTCGTCGACGTCGTCAGGCAGCTTTGGCGGAGCTGGGAACCTGGTGCGGTCCTTGAGGACGTGGACGCCGGGGTGTACGCCGACCACACCAAGGTTCACCCGATCAACCACCAAGGCGATTTCTTCAAGGTCCGAGGCCCGCTGAACACGGCGCCCCTGCCGGAGGAGCCGGTGCTTGTGCAGGCCGGCGCGTCGCCTCGGGGCAAGGCGTTCGCGGGCGGGCATGCGGATGTGGCGATTGCCTTGGCCCGTGGCGTTGACGGCATGAAGTCCTACAGGGATTCGATCCGTGCTGAGGCGGCCAAGGCGGGCAGGAATCCGGACGACGTCAAGGTGCTTTTCGTTCTGAAGCCCACGGTGGTTGGTTCTACCGCTGAAGCGGAGGAATTGCGGGCCCAGCGCCGGCAGCTCACCCAGCGGGACATCGACAGCCAGCTTAACTCGATCTCTTATCTCTCGGTCATCGACTTCAAGCAGTTCGACCTCGACGCCCCGCTGCCCGAGCTGAGCACCAACAGCAACCAGGGCACGTTGGACCACTTTGCCAAGGCGGCGCCTCCCGGTTCCACCCTGCGCCAGATCCTGCAGGCCCGCAGTGGCGGTGCCGGGGACTCGATCATCGGCACGGTGGGCGAAATTGCGGACTACCTCGAGGAGACCGGCTCGGCTGTCGGTGGCGACGGTTTCCTGTTCTCCGGCTTCGTGGACCCCGTGACCGTCCACGGCGTGCTGGACAAGCTCACGCCCGAGCTCAGGCGCCGCGGCCTGTTGAGGAAGAGCTACGGCAGTGGCGGCTTCCGGCAGAACCTCTTGGACTTCTGACATGTCCTCCACGCCCAAGACCCTGGTGATCGGTACCTTGGCGGTGCACGCCCCAGCCATTGCCGCAGCCGCGTTGGATCCGACGTTTCACGTGAAACTCAACCAAGATGCGTTGTCTTTGATCGGTCATTCGCGGGAGGTGGTGGAACGGGCTGCTTCCTCGGGTCAGCGGGTTTACGGGCTCAATACCTTGCTCGGCTCCGGGCGGGACACCGCTGTGGAGGAGAAGTCGATCCTGGCGTACCAAATCCAGGTGGTCAGGTATCACAACAGCGGCGTCGGCCCGTATCTGGACCGTTCCGCTGCACGAGCCGTGATTTTGGCCAGGCTCATCGGCTTCAGTCGTGGCGGCTCCGGCGTACGACCCGAAACCGCCAGCTTCTATGCCGAGCTGCTCAACCGCGGAGTGTTCCCCGCCATCCCGCGCGAAGGCTCGGTGGGCTCCTCGGACTTGACCCAGCTGGCCGCCGTCGCCGCCGTCGCACTCGGGGAGGGGGAGGCGTTCGATGCTGATGGCACGCTGGTGCCAGGGGCCAAGGCGCTCGCCGACGCCGGACTACAGCCATTGCGCCTGGCGCCCGGGGAGGCACTCGCGCTGGTCAGTGCCAACGCGTATTCGGTGGGCGCCGGCACCCTCGCTCTGGTGCGGCTGCAGCAGCTTGCGGAACTGGCCGACGTCGCGCTTTCACTATCGCTGGAGACGATCGCAAGGTACGACGACGGTGGGAACCTCAGCCCGTTTTCGCCGGCAATCCAGGCGGCCAAGGCCGTGGACGGGCAACGCGAATCGGCCGCTGCAGTGCGCCGTCTCCTCAGCGGCGGGTGGCTGGAAGACATCCGTCCCGAAGTTTCGGTTCAGGATGCCCTCTCCTTCCGTGCGGCGCCGCAGACCCACGGAGCTTTTCGCGCCTTGGTTTCACAACTCGGCGCCGCGTTGAACGTGGAATTGAACGGACGCGGGGATAACCCGTTGGCGGATGTCGAGTCCGGGCTGATGGTGTCCGGTGGGAACTTCCAACCCATGCAGCTCGCGTTGTCCTTTGAAGGCCTGCGGTTGGCCCTCGCGCATGTGGGGATTTCCAGCGAACGACGCATCGCCAAGCTGTATCCGCCCCAGCGGGCCATCCGGGCGAAGCACTTGCAGGCTGCGACGTCGGAGTCAGGCCTTGCCCAGGAGGAACTGCCCGGGCTGTTGTGGTACTCCGCCGCCGGATTGCTGGCCGAACTGAAGTTCCTGGCGGCACCGGCGACCCTTGGCGCCCCAACCCTCTCGGCCGACGTCGAGGACCATTCCACCCTTGCGCCGCTTGCCTTGCAGCAACTGGAGAAGTCCTTGGACGCGGCCGAAAAGCTTTTGACGATCGAAGCGCTGACGGCGTCTTACCTGCTGCTTGAAGCGGGAGCCGCGCGGCCGCTCGGAAAGGGGACCGGCGCCGTCGTGGGTCGACTTGCTGATGTGCTGACGGACCGGCCATCGGCACCTGACTTGGTAGAGCGGGCGCGGCGTGAGCTGCGGGAGGCGTTGGTTGTGGACTCTTTGGTTGTGGCTGCTCCGGCCGACCGTTTTGCCGCGAACCGAGGGGCCGCCGCCCGTGAAGTGGCACAAGCCGAAGGAGGCGGGACATGGTGAAAACAGCAACCCGAAAGCACGGCGTCCACGCGGCGGCGGTGCCGGACGGGCTCGATGTCTCTGTCCTGGACAGAGTGGGCAACACGCCACTGGTGAAGCTGGAGGCCATGGGCCGCGGCCTGGGCAGCAGCATCCACATCAAACTCGAGTCGGAAAACCCCGGCGGATCCATCAAGGACCGTACTGCGCTGAGCATGGTTCGCGCGGCGGAAAGGTCGGGGGAGCTGCGGCCGGGAGCGACGATTGTGGAGAGCACGTCGGGCAATACGGGGATCGGCCTGGCGCTGATTGGGCGCCTGACCGGGCATCCGGTGGTGGTGGTCACCGGTGACACCATCTCGCACGAGAAGCTCGCCGCGCTGCATAATTACGGCGCCCGCGTGATCCTCACGGACTGGAGCGCGCCCTCCGAATCGCCGGAGAACGCCCGTGCCGTGGCGGCGCGGATCACCGCCGAAACCCCCGGCGCGTGGAGGCCCATGCAGTTCGACAACCCGGCCAATCCTGCAGCACATTACCAAACCACGGGACCCGAGATTTGGAAGCAGACCCAGGGTTTGGTGACCCATTTCGTGGCCGGCATCGGCACCGGCGGGACCATCAGCGGCAACGGCCGGTACCTGAGGGAACAGGTTGCAGCGTCACGGCCGGGCGGGCATCTGGAAGTGGTTGGGGCTGACCCTTACGGTTCCGTGTACAGCGGCGGACACCCTGGGGAGATCCTGGTGGACGGCGTCGGCAATTCCTGGCCCGAGCCCGAGTGGCCCAAGGCATTTGACCGCTCCATCGTGGACCGTTTCGTGCGCATCCCCAATGATGAGGTCTACTCCACCGTCCACCGGCTGCTCGATGAAGAAGGGCTGGCGTTGGGTCCGTCGTCCGGGCTCGCCGTCGCCGCCGCGTTGCGGGTGGCCCGCGCCGCGCCTCACGGTTCGGTAGTGGTGGCCATAGCGCCCGACGCCGGCACGAACTACCTGAGCAAGGCCTTCAACCCGGTGTGGCTGGCGGAGAACGGCATCCGCCTCGCCGCCGATGCCGCCGACTAGGATCCGTCTCTCACGTCCCGTCGGGTTTGGGTGGACCGTCTCTCACGTCCGGTCGGGTTTGGGTGGACCGTCTCTCACGTCCGGTCGGGTTTGGGTGGACCGTCTCTCACGTCCCGTCGGGTTTGGGTGGACCGTCTCTCACGTCCCGTCGGGCCGTCCCGCCGTTCAGCCGTTCAGCCGTCCAGTAAGTATCAACTCTCCAGCGGCGCCGGCGGCGTGAGCCCGAGAAACGGCCGAAGCCGGGATTCGAACGCAGCGCGGTCTTCTTCCGCCAGAAGTCCGTTTGCCCCGTAGCTGAGGGCCACCGTGTTCAGCTGCCATCCGCTTCCTGCCGGTGGGCGGAGCCGCTCTTCAAGTCTGCCGTCTGTGTCCTTCGAAAGATCCTGGAACCTGAAGGAGAGCCACTGGCCAGCGGGCCCGGGGACCATGCCGGAAACGATCACCTGTTGATCCGGGGTTCGTCCGCCGAGATCCCGGACGCGATCCTCATCGGACCAGGCGGCGAGGTCGTCGAAGGCAGGCTCTCCGAATCCATACTTGTCCGCGACGTCGCCGATGATGTCGACGGCCCGCTGCTTTCCAGCCCATGTCTCCGGCACTGACGTGCTCTGCGACTCGGTGCCGTTCACAACCGATAACAGCGACGTACCTCCGAAACCGTTGGAAACGTGCCTGACAAGCGGGCCGCCGGTGCCGGAAGGGTCATAGTCGGTCGCCCACTCAAGCTGAAGCTCTGCAGAGAGGGCAGATCTGATCTCAGCGATCATTTTCCGGCCGGTCTCCAACGCCTGTTCGGGCGAGGGTCCATCAAGCGTTTCCTGCGGGTCAATCCCAGCGACACCCGGGTAGTCACGCCAAAATATTGTCCGCTCGGTTCCATCGGCGTTGTGGGCCACAGTTGTCGGCCCCACAGCACTGCCGATCATATGTTTGACCACCAGCGCAATGGGATAGGCAGCTACTGCCGCGGCTATCAGAAGTGCGATGATCAGCCACCATCGTCGCCGACTACGCACGGTCCCAGTCATTGGCCAGCACCCCCATACTGTTCATGCAATGAGGCTACAGGCCGCCACAGCGGAGTGCGCCCGTCCCCCAACGGGCGCACTCCGAGTAGCGCTTTACCCGACCGCGAGTCGGCGGATCAACTCCGCCTGGTCAGGGAACTGCGCCACGAGCGCCTCCACATCTTCACCCGTGGGCTTTGCAGAATCCGTTGGCTCGTAGCCGGGAGAGAGGCTGCAGCTGACCAAGGCGAACCCCGGCCCAGCCAGCTCGGCACCGAACCACGTGGAATGCGGCGCCGCTCCATGCAGGATTTCACCGGCGTCCGGATCCGGCCCGAAGACCGTTTCCGAGTACCCACCTGTCTGCGAAAAGACGTGCAGCTGGATGGGCGTTCCCACGTGGAAGAACCACAGCTCGTCCTGCTTCAGCGTGTGCAATTGCAGCACTTCGCCCGCCTGCAGCAGGTACCAGTTGGAGCTGTACAGCGGATGGTCACAGCCGAAACGCGGAGGCAATGCCGAACCCGCGATGAGCTCGTCGCTCACCATCGCGGGCGCGAACCAGCCACCAACGCCCGACGGCGTCAAGTCCAGCCGCTCGATCCATTCCTTCGCGCTTTGCCCGCCTGAGCGGAGATCCTGGCCGCGGCCCGCGATGTCGACGTCAGTCATTGGGAGGATCCGCGAGCGAGAAGCAGACAGTGATCCCGATGATTGCGCCCGTGTCCAGCGACCGCAGCAGCCCCTTCTGGGTCACGATGTCAACGTTCACAGTCCCGCCATCCTTCAGCGGAACTTCAATGACTTCGTGGAAGTTGAGCAACGGCTTGCCGCTGGCCATCACCTCCTTGTCGTGGGCAACGTGGGCTGCCCTGGAGTCCTGATGACCGATCAGTTCGGCCTTGGTCATTCCTACGAGGTCGGCGAAGTTCTGGTTGACCCACAGGAATACGGAGTTTGCGTCCTTGACCACCCAATAGACGCCGTCCTGCCTGGCCAGGACGTCGGCGACTGTCATCGGCGGCAAGGTGGGCAGGACCGCCGGATCCAGAGCCGGAACCGCGGTCACAGCGCATCTCCCGTGCCGCCGTCGGCCTCCAGACGTTCGGCAAGATCCTGCGTCAACGCGACCATGGTCATGGTCGGGTTCCAGGATCCGCCCGTCGGCCACAGGGAACCGCCTGCGACAAAGACATTGTCGACGCCGTTGAGGCGGTAGTCGGTGCCGACGGTGGAGTTCTCCTCGTCGCCGATTGGAAGGCTGGAGCTCTCGTGCACCAACCCCGGGACGCGGCGTTCGGGAATACTGGGGCGGTCCAGGCCCCACGTTCCCGTATCAGGATCCCCGTGCCAGTACTCCACATGGTCGGCTCCGTCAGGCGAGAGCACGCGCTCCAACATCTGGAAGGTGCCCTCATCCATGGTGTCCCAGGTGGCGTCGTCGGTGGAGTTGGCCAGCACCTGAAGCGTCACGTTGCTGGTGGGGTCCGCTCCGCCGGTGTGGCGCAGGTGATTCTCCGGATTATCGATGTCCAGCTCGCCCAGAACCGCGCACACGAACACCAAGTAGTCCTCGGAGGACTGCAATTGTGCCAGAGACGCTGTTGCGACGACGTCCGGGGCGTACCGCTCGGACTTCTGCGCATTCTTGTCCGGACTCCGGTCCGAGAGCACGGAGAGCTGCACGTGGTACTGCATGCCGGCCGGACTCATGCCTGCCATGTAGATGGCCGCCAGTTCCAGTTCGCCCAGTGCCTCGCTGAAGTCGTAGTCCTTGCGGGGGACCCTGGCCACCACGGACGTGATGAAGTGGGCGCTGAACTGCTCGCCAACTCCGGGCACATCCGGGAAGGAATTCAGCACGAGCGTGGCAGGTGGCAGGGTGCCCATGGCCAGCACCAGATTGGCGCCGCCGATGTTCACCACGCCCCGGGAGGTATCGAGCGCAGTGGCCTGACCGTTCTGCTGGACGATGCTCTTCACGGTGCAGTCCGTGACGATGCGGAGCGGCGATCCCTTGCCCGCAGCTGCCAACCGTTGCTGCCTGTCCGAGAGTTCAAGCAGGACCGCTGGCGTGGAGAACTTGGCGAAGTCGATGCCCGAAGTGGCGCCCGAAGCCGCGGCCAGCGGCGCGGGCATGGAGCGGGTCGCGGAGTCGATCTTGTGCAAGCCAACGGCGAGCCGGTCCTGGAGCGCCTTCTGCATGATCCCGTAGACGGGCCGGGTGTTGTTGATGAGATCCACGACGTCGGCCGACGCGCCGGCGTCGATTTGGTCGGCGCTGACCACATTCAGCAAATCCTCGGCACTGCTGAAGTGGGCTTTTGCAGCATCCATGACCGCGCGTGGCCAGCCACGCATCTCGTCCTCCTCGGGGCGTGGACACCACGCGCTCCACATAATGGAGCGGCCTCCATAGAAGGGGACCATTCCGTGCTGCCACGAGATCTTGCCGGCAGGCTGGTTGGCGGTGGCTGCCGCCAAGGTCCACGGGAAAGTTTCGGAGAGCCCGCCCAGGGTCTCGCGATAGGGCAATGGCAGGTTCTGGAAGTGCTGTGGCAGGAAGAACGGGCCACGCTCAATGACGAGGATCCTGGCATGCGGATTTACGGTCAACGTCCTCTCGGCGAAGGCGTAACCACAGAACCCGCTGCCGATGACAATATGGTCGAATTGCTCCGTTTCGCGGACGTCTTTCCATTCTTCCTGATTGAGGAAAAACACGTGGTCCATGACCTTCTGCGGGGAAGGATCCTGGGGGCCGGGCGTGGGAAACCCGTGGTTGAAATTCTGGGACGAAGAAACTGCACTCACAATGATGCCCTCCATCAACATTGCTGTTTTCACGTCATAGTGGAAACAGGGTGTCCCGCCGGACAGAGAGGGAGTTCTCCCGCCCCAGCAGGGATCACTGCGCCTTAGTGAATCACTGTTGGAATGCGCGCGCAATAGAAGTTGTGAATGTATTTTCATGAATCCGCCGCGGCACTCAAACCCTCTTTGATCAGTAGTTAAGTATCACTTAATGGAAACGGTAATTGGCTGTCATATAAAGTCGATAACCACGAATTCTTGGATAATAAACGGGGTTTCGCGGGCTCGGGTCGGCTGCCCGGTGGACACTCTCCGGAGCCCGCAGGGCAGGCCCGTGCGCTAGGCTCCAACCATGCCCGATCAGGAAAAGAAACCACGCCTTGCCGGCTATCTGGACAAGCAGCAGCCAGAGCTCTACGCGACGTTGAGCCACTACGCACAGCAGGTGGTTGGGGAAGCGGACCGAACAGGTATTCCGCGCCGGACCATCGAACTGCTGAACTACCTCGCCTCGCAGATTAACGGCTGCGCATTCTGCCTGGACCTGCACCATCGCCGAGCCTTGGGGTATGGCGAAACGGAACAGCGTCTGTCCTTGGTGGCCGTCTACAAGGAAGTGCCAATGTTTGAACCGGCCGAGCGGGTCGCCATGGAAATCACTGAGCAGATCACCCGCATGAGTACATCGCGACCGAGCCCGGAACTCTTCGAACGCGCCCGGCAGCACTACACCGACGAGCAAATCAGCGTGTTGTGTCTGGCAGCCATTGGGATCAACGCCTTCAACCGCTTGTCCATCCTGAGCGAGCACCCGGTGCGCACGGCCAAGAAATAGGAGTGCGCGTTCCGTCGTGACCGACTTTCAAACAACATCAGCCCCTAGGCAACCCGAAATGGTTGCCTAGGGGCTGATCCGTAGTCAAAGAAGGTCAGGAAGGCGCGGCTTCCAAGAAGGTCGCGGGAACCTACGCCTTGAGCGCCTTCCTGAGCGACCGCCGTCGTCCGTATTTGAAGTAGAAGAACGCATAGCAGGCCCCGACGAACGGAACTCCGAACAGCAGTGCCGCCACCTGGTTGGGGTCGAACGCGATGCCGACCAGCGAGACTACGCACAACGCGAAGGCCAGGATCGGAACCAGCGGGAAGAGCGGCGCCTTGTACGGGAGCGTGCTGAGGTCGCCACCGTTTTTGACGAACGTCCGCCGGTATACGAAGTGCGAGGCCACAATGGACATCCACACTCCCACGGTTGCAAAGCCTGCGATGGAGACGAGCACCAGGTAGACCGTTGCGGGCGCAACGATGCTGCTGATCAGCGATGCCAGGCCACCGAGCATGCTGACGCACAGGGCGATCATGGGAATGCCGCGCTTGGTCAGTTTCCTGAACGCCTTGGGTGCATGCCCTTCGTCGGCGAGCGAGAAGAGCATTCGGGCGCACGAATACAGGCCGCAGTTGCCGGCCGAGAGCAGCGCCGTGATGATCACGAAGTTCATAATGTCCGCTGCGAAAGGAATGCCGAGCATCGAGAAGACCGTGACGAACGGGCTTTCGTCCACGCTGACCTTTTCGTAGGGGATGGTGGCTGCGATGACGGTGATCGCGCCGACGAAGAAGATCATGAGGCGAATAACCGTGGTCCGCATCGCCTTCGGGATCGTTACGCCGGGGTTGGCGGTTTCACCCGCGGCCACACCGATCAGTTCGGATCCCGAGAAGGCATAGAAGACGGCCAGTGTGGTGACGAAGACACCCGTGAAGCCATTGGGGAAGAGCCCGTCCGGCGTACTGAAGTTGCTGGTGAGCGACGGATATTCGCCTGCGGCGAGCGGGTGGAAGCCCATCAGGGCGGCACCGCCCAGGATGATCAGGCCGACGACGGCGGCGACCTTGATGAGCGCGAACCAGAACTCCGATTCACCAAAGACGCGCGATGAAATGGCGTTCAAGGTGAAGAGGACGGTGGCGAAGACGAAGCACCAGATCCAGACGTCGACGCCCGGGAACCAGCGCTGCATGAGAAGTCCGGCGGCGGTGAACTCCGAGCCCAGGGCCACTGCCCAACACAGCCAATAGAGCCAGGCCGTGGCGAAACCGGTGGCCGGGCCGATGGTGCGGGCAGCGTAGATGTGGAAGGCGCCGGAAACGGGGAACGCAACAGCGAGCTCCCCGAGACATGCCATGACCAGATAGACCACGACGGCGCCGATAAGGAATGCAAGGACTGCGCCCAAGGGACCTGCTGTGGCGATGGTGTAACCGGAACTGACGAACAGGCCGGAGCCTATGACGCCGCCCATCGCAATCATCACCAGGTGCCGGGCCTCCATGGACCGGCGAAGTCCTGCCTGCGGGGCTACAGTCTCGGACTGCGCCTCGGTTGCCGATGCCTCGGCAGTTGTGGGGGAGCTGTGTCCCATGTTCCCTCCGGGAAGTAGACAGCAAAGTCTGTGAAATGTCGTACGCGTTGGAGTGATCCAACTAACACGAGAACAAGATTCATCACATGACGGACACCCATTTCAAGGAGGATAAGGAACGCGATTGAACCCCGTTTGAGGCCCCAGCCGAGGCTAAGAATTCCTAATCAATAAGTCATGCGAGCAATTACTCTACTTGCTATCTGCTAAGTTCCCAGCGGGGCCCGTGAACCCACTCCAGAGGCGGCAGGGCCTATTCGATCCCTGCGAAGAGCTCGTTCAGTTCCGCGGTGAGCTGTTTCCGCACTGCCGGCGTACCGATTTCGTGGCCATTGATGTGGTTCACGGGCGCGATCAAGCGAATGCTCGAAATGAGCCAGACGGCATCTGAATCAAACAGGTCCTGGGGTACGAGCGGTCCATATCCGAGCTCCCACCCAGCTGCCTTGGCCGCGGCGAACAATGCGCCCTGCGACGTGCCAGGAAGGATACCGCTGTCATGTTGCGGCGTGATCAGGCGCCGAACAGTCCTGACCGAACCTTCACCGTCGTCGATCGTTTCCAGATGGGCCAGCAACACGGTGGACGTCGGCCCTTCCAGAACGCGTCCGTCTGTGGAGGTGAAGATGGCGTCATCGGCGCCCTGTTTGTGGGCGTAGCGCAGCGCCGCCATGTTGACGGCATACGAGAGCGTCTTGGCGCCCAGCAGCAACCACGGCGCACGCTCGCCGGCTTCGGTGTCGAAACCGCGGTCCAGAAGCACGACGTCGATGCCCGTCTCGCGCTGTCGGCGGCTGCCGGCGGGTGAGGGCGAAGCCTGAACCCAGCACGTGGGGCTTGCCGCACCCTCAACACCGCGGGTCACGATCAGCTTGACGACCACCTCGTCCTCTTCCGGCGTCGGGGCCGGATAGACGCTGCGGAACTCCGTGATCGCCGTGTCGATTGCCTTACGCCAGGCATCCTGCTCAGGAATCGCCAGGTCCAGAGCCTGCGCCGAAGTACCTAGACGGTTCAGGTGGGCCTGCACTTTCCGGGCGCGGCCTTGCACGGCCAGGAGCGACTCGAACACGCCGTCGCCGCGGGTAGCGCCCAAGTCCGTGGCCATGAGTTGGGGCTGGCTGGAGTCGGCAACGCGGCCGTTTTCGAAGGCCGGGTCCAGGAAAACGAGGACCGTCGGAGCAGGAGAAGTCATGTTCCCAGCTTAGTGCGGCCCTCCGGTGCGGCCCTCCGGCGGGGCAGACAGATAGGCTGTGGTCACCGTTTGTTCTTTGACCGTGGGGGTTGTCGAGTGCTTTTTCCGTTTCCGATTGGCTTGGAGTGGACCTGGCTTCTGGGCGCATGGGCCATCACGGAAGTGATCATGCGCATTGTGCTCCTGGGCATCATCCCCGGCAACCGTCGCCCCACCACCGCCATGGCCTGGCTCCTGGCCGTTTTCCTCATCCCCTCCGTCGGCTTTGTGCTCTTCCTGCTCTTTGGCAACTTCCGGTTGTCCAAGCGCCGGCGTGAGCAGCAGGAAGAAGTCAACGATCGCGTTCGGGCCGTCACCTCTGAGCTGTCTGATCCCGTGAGCACTTACTCCGGCCCGGAATGGGTGAAGTCCGCCGGTGAGCTGAACCACCGCCTTGGCTCGCTGCCCATGGTTGATGGCAACAAGGTAGAGCTGATCCCCGGCTACCAAGAGTCCATCAAAGCCATGGCCGATGCTGTCCGCGGTGCAAAGGAGTACGTCAACGCGGAGTTCTACATCATGAGCAGTGACGCGGTGACTGACGAGCTGTTCACGGAACTGGAGAACGCTGCCGGACGTGGTGTCACGGTTCGGCTGCTGTTCGACCACATCGGCACGCTGCGCATCAAGGGCTATCGCAGGCTGGTCCGCAGGCTCAAAGCGGGCAAGATTCAGTGGCGACGGATGCTGCCGTTGCTCCCCATCCACGGCCAGTGGCGACGCCCGGACCTCCGCAACCACCGCAAAATCCTGGTGATCGATGGCGTGCTGGCCTTTACGGGCTCGCAGAACCTGATCGAGCCCTCCTATAACAACCCCAAGCATCGCCGGGCCGGACGTCAGTGGGTGGAGCTCATGGCCCGCCTTGAGGGCCCCATTGTGGCCACCCTCAACGTCGTCTTTGCCACGGACTGGCTCAGCGAAACAGACGAGTCACTGGAGAACCAGCTCCGCTTGCCGACCCAGCCCTCGCCCGGACGGGTCACTGCCCAGGTGGTCCCAAGTGGCCCGGGATTCGCGACAGAGAACAACCTGCGACTGTTCAACACGCTCATCTACTCGGCGCAGCACCGCATTTCCATCTGCAGCCCGTACTTCGTCCCCGACGATTCCCTGCTGTACGCCATTACTACAGCGGCACAACGAGGCGTCGATGTGGAGCTCTTCGTCTCCGAAAAGGGCGACCAGTTCCTGGTCCATCACGCCCAGCGCTCCTACTACGAAGCCCTTTTGGGAGCAGGCGTCCGGATCTACCTGTACCGGGCTCCGTACGTGCTCCACGCCAAGCATTTCACCATCGATGAGGAAGTGGCCGTACTCGGATCCAGCAACATGGACATGCGCTCCTTCTCCTTGAACATGGAGGTCTCGGTGATGCTCCTGGGCGCCGAAACCGTGGACCTCATGCGGTCCGTGGAGTCCACCTACCGCGAGGTGTCCCGTGAGCTTACCCTTGGCGATTGGATGCAGAGACCTACCCTGGCCAAGTATGTGGATAACGTGGCCCGATTGACGGCGACGCTCCAGTAATCACTCGGGGAACGTGGCTCCGAGCGTCGACAACACCCCAAAAGCCTTGGTGCGGATTTCCTCATACTCATCGTCGGCCACTGAGTCCGCGGTGATGGCCCCACCGACGCCGAGGCTCAGCGTCTGCTTGCCGTCGCCGTCGGGATGTATCACCAGCGAGCGGATCACGACGGCGAGGTCCGTAGCCGCGTTCAGCGAAAAGTAGCCGATGGCGCCCGAATAGATGCCGCGTGGCCCTGACTCGAGGCGATCCAAAATGTCCATGGTGCTGATCTTCGGAGCCCCCGTCATGGAGCCGGCAGGGAACGCCGCGGCAACGGCTTCGGCACGGGGAGCTCCCGGACGAAGATGGGCATCGATGGTGCTCACCATCTGGTGGACGGTGGCGTAGCTTTCGATGGCGCACAGTCGGCTGACGGTCACCGAACCCGGTGTGGCGAAGTGGCTGAGGTCGTTCCGCAGCAGGTCCACGATCATGATGTTTTCCGCGCGGTCCTTCAACGATGCCTCCAGCTCGCGGCGCAACTCGGCGTCGGCGGCGGGGTCCTGGGAGCGGCGGCGGGTGCCCTTGATGGGCTCGGCCCGCATGCCGCCGTCGGAATGGATGCGAAGGAACCGCTCCGGCGAGGTGCTGGCGACCACGAGTTCGCCGAACTTCAGGTAGCTGGCGAATGGTGCCGGATTCCGGCGTCGCAGCGCGAGGTAGCTCTGCCACGGGTCAAGGTCCGCGGCGTTGGACTCAAGCGTGGTGGTCAGGCAGACCTCGTATGAGTTGCCTTCACTGATTTCGTGCTGGGCTTCGGCGATTTTGCTCTTGTAATCCGTGGCGGAGTCGCGGCTGGCGAACTCCGGAATTGCGCTTAACGGCCCACTTGCCGGCAACTCGACGGCAGCAGCCGGCGGCTCGACGGCGGCGGCAGCAGCCCCGACGGCGGTGCGCGCCTCGCGCAGCCAGTCATCGGCGTCGGGGGCGGCCAAGGCGAGCAGCCATACGGTGCGCTCGCGATGATCCAGCACCACTGCCCGGCCCGCGAACAGGAGTGCGGAGTCGGGGGTGTCAGCGCGGACGTCGTTGCCGCCGGTTTCACGCTTGAGTTCATAGCCCAGGTAGCCGAGCCAGCCGAGGGTGAACTGGCCGTCGTAGCCTCGGGGTGCGCGGACCGCGCGCCGGCCCCATACCGAATCCAGCCAGCGGAAGAACGGCCCGGACGTTTCAACCGTCGCGGAGCCCGCTGTTAACTGGGTGGCCCCTGCCCGGTGCAGTACAGACTGACCGAATGTCCCGCCGTCGTCCGCCAGAATGCTGAACCGGCTGCGCTCCGCGGCCTGGCCGGACGCGGAGGGCGCCGTGGATGCATTCGAGGAATCCAACCAGACGGCGTTGGCGGAGTCGCCATAAAGGTTCTGGAAAAGCGCAGCAGCGTCCGGAGTCGCGTCGATCCGTTCCGACCGCAGTTGCAGACCCCTGCGCGCGCTGAGCTCGGGTGAGAGGACCGCGGCCAGGGCCGGCAAGTACCGCATTGCTTGCAGTACGTCGTCCGGCGCGCGGCCGTCCGCCCGGTTCTGCACGCGGATGTCCGCACTGCTGATGACGGGATCGGCTTCCAGCCATTCGTCTTCCTGCGCGGCCCAGTCGTCCCAGTACGGTTCGTAGCTGCTTCCGTCGCGGGCCAACGCACGACGGCGGCGATCGTCACCTGATGATTCGACCCAGACGACGGCGTCGAGCATGGGGCGGGCCGCGTCTGCAGCGGCTCCGACGCCTTCAACGATGACGATCTCAGCCGGCAGCGTGACGTGCAGTGAGCCGTCGTAGTGACGTTCCCAATCCCAGCTGATCCACTCGGCGGCCTCGCCTTCACTCAGCGGCGTGAGGACCGTGGAGACGTACCGTTCGATACCTGCGGCGAGGCCATTCCAGCCCGGATAGATGTCTTCCAGATGGAACAGGGAAACCTTGTGGTGCTCCCTCAAGCGGGCCGCGAGTTCAACGGCCAGCGTAGTCTTGCCTGCGCCGGACCGCCCGTCGACGGCGATGATCACAGGTGCAGGGGTCATGACATAGAGGTTACCTGCTGGTGCTCGTCGGCTTGCTGCGGAAGGTGCCCGTTACCTTCGCCGGATGGCCTCTCCGAGAGGGCGTTCTTGATGTGGTTCACGATTCCGGGAATGGCCGCCGCGATCAGGGTCCACGTGTTGTCGAAGTCTGTGTGTCCGCCGTACCACGGGTCCTCGATGCCCAGGTCCAGTGAGCTGCGGCCGGCCATGCGGGGATCGAAGCTGCGCAACATTCGGACTTTAGCCAGCGACTCCCGGTTCGGAGCGCCCTGCTGAAGCCAACCGAAATGGTCGACGTCGAGCGCAAGGATAAGGTCCCGCTCGGCGAACCATTCGCGCCTCCACTGGCGGGCGACGTGGTCCTCGGAAGCGATGTGGTGGGCTGTGAGTTTGCGGGCAGCGCGGGGGTCAATGGGGTGGCCGACTTCGTACCCTGTGGTGCCCGCGGAATCTACCACCACGAGCTTGCCGAGCCCTTCCGCTTCGAAGGCTTCGGTGAGCATGAGCGCCGCCATGGGCGAGCGGCAGATGTTTCCAGTGCAGACCGTGATGATGCGGTATGGGCTCGTCGTTGAGTACATGCAGCAAGCATGGTTGATGGCACCCCTTCTTGGCTAGGGGAGCACTCCACAGGAAAGTCATTTTTGGTGTCGAATCTGTCACATGACCTCCTGGGTGAATAGTAAACGCTTACTGTCTAATCCGTACTTTTGGACGGATTTTTGTTTTAAAACTGACGAGACTCTTGCAATAAGGCATAGTAAGCGCTTTCATTTAACCCCGTGAGGCTGGTCACAGTGACTGGCCCGGACAAAAAGGATGATCTATGAGTGAAAGTCATTGCCACGTCCCCGATTCCTTGAATAGCACTAATGCGGGTGTGCGTCCCTTGCAGCGAAACGGCATCAGCCGCCGCGGGGCGCTCGGCGCCATGGCGGTTGTTGCCGGCGGCCTTCTGGTGCCGTGGTCAGCCTCGGCCGCCGTCGCCGATACGCGGCCCAGCCAGTCCCGCAGCCAGATCGTCACCGCCCTCCCGGATGCGCACGGTTTCGAGGAGGACAGGCTTCAGATTGCGCTGTGCAATACCAACCTGCAATCCACGGGGTTTTACCTCCCGGCCAATACGGCGCTGACCGTTTCGGTGAAGGCGATGACGGCGTCCGAAGCCATTCTCGTCATCGGTGCTCCCGACGCCGACGCGCGCCCTGAGTTCAAGAAGCCGCGGGAGTATCTGCTGAAGAAGGGGAAGAACGTCATTACGGACGCCGGCGGAGGGGTGATCTATTACAAGGTGGTCGGGGACAGCGGGTACGTCAGTGCCACGCTGGACGCCGTGGCGCAGCCTATGCCGTATTTCGTTTACGGGCGCACCAGTGAACTCGAATTCCAGCGGCAACTCGATGAGCGGCCCACGCCGTTCGTAGAGTTGGTGAGTTCTCATGCGACGGTGACTGTGGAGCGCGCGTCGGCTTTGAGGTATCGCTCCGAGAACCACTCGGAACTGATGTTCACTTTCGAGGACTTGATCTCGATCGAGGATGCCACGAGTGGCTATGACGGTTCGAGCCCGATCCATGCGCGCCAAGCCCACCCGTACCATCTGGTGGGTTACCCCTCGGCGATCGCCAACGTTGGCGCCTACGCCACGCATGGCCACACCTCGTTCCCGCCGCCCATTCAGGACCGTCTCCTGACGGTGGAAGGGCTGCGCATGCGGGGTTGGGGCATCTACCACGAACTTGGACACCAGCATCAGCAGGTCACCTACAAGCCGACCTCGCTCACCGAGGTCACCGTGAACATCTATTCCCTGGCCGTGAATGCCAGTTTTGCCAAGAAGTACGGGCAGCAGCCGAGGTTGCACGTTCCTGACGCCACCACCGGCCTGACACCGTGGGAATCTGCGGTTCCGCTGATTGGCAGCGAGGGGGCGGTCTACGGAATCACGTTCGACGGAATGGAGCGGCTGGTCATGTTTGAGCAGCTCCGACTTGGCTTCAAGAACTTCTGGCCCACCCTGCACAAAATCATCCGCGAGGAACGCCCGCCGAAGGGTGACTACTGGGACGAGGAGTTCCGGCTTCGCAACTTTGTGGTGTGGGCGAGCAAAGCGGCGAAGGCCGACCTGAGCGACTTCTTCCTCAAGTGGGGCTTTGTTGTGGATGACGACGCGCGCGCCCGGATTGCCGCCGTCGGACTTATACCGCCGGTGACTGACCCCACAACCATCCGCGACGAAACGCAATTGATGTTGGCCAAGCAGATCCAGGCGCAGAAGTCCTTGGCTGCCCGATCTGCATTCGAGGAGGCCGGCGTGGAGTAGCGCCTATGCGGTGGTGGTCGGGGCGCCGGAGCGGGTGGACTCCCGTTCCCGCGCCTCGGCAACCAGCGCTTCTGCGGCCAATTGAACGGTTCGTACGACGGCGGCGCGCCGCTTTTCGACGCGGCCCGGCTCGGTACCGGCCATCAGCCCGTCGAGCGCGGGGAGGACAGGTGAGGCGTCGCACAGGCTCACGATGGTGATCAGGAGATCTGCCGCGTCTTCGCGCGCGATGTCCGGCAGCGCCGCCAGTGTGTTGTTCACTTTCGATGCGCAATTCGCCATGCGGGTGGGGAGGCCTACGACGTCGGATCCTCGCTCCAGGCCTTCCCAGAACAGGAGTCGTGGCGCGGTGGCATCCTTCTGGTGATGGTCGAACAGCCGGCCCGCGTAGTCAGCCATGGCCTCGGGCCCGTGGCCTTCGATAGGGACCTCGTCCATGACAGTACTGAGGGCGGCCACGATGACAGCATCGAAGAGAGCGTTCTTGTTGCCGAAGTACTGGTAGATGCGCTCTTTGTTGACGCCAGCCTCCGTGGCGATGCGATCGATGCGGGCTCCAGCCAGTCCGCGCGTACAAAACTCCACTGTCGCCGCCTGCAGCAGCAATCCCTTGGTCCGTTCTGTGTCCCACGCCATAGGGTCATATTACCAGTTTCCAACTGGATGGTTGTAATTGCTCGCGGCTCCGGTTATGGTGATTCCACGCGAATTGCAACTATCTGGTTGGAGAATGTCATGACCGCCCAAACTACTTCCGAAATCACTGGCGCCGAACCGGCCGTCGTCGCGGTTCAGGTTCCGGTCGCAGCCCCGGCCCGCCCACACATGCCTTCAGTTCACGTCCGTGCGGTGATCACGTGGCTCGCGATCTTCCCGCTGGTATCTCTGGGGATGCTCCTGCTCGGCCCGATCATGGAGCCGTGGCACCCTGTACTGCGGGCACTCCTGCTGACTGCGCTGGTGGTTCCCCTGGCGGTGTATGTGGTGGTGCCGCGGCTGCTCGCCGGCCACGGAGCCCTTTCCCGGAAGTCGGTTGAGCGCGCCGCCCAACGTGCCGCCCGCAAATCCGCCTAACCCCCTTATCTGGGTGGAGGCGCTGGGGCTATGCGTCGCGCAGACGCTCGACGTCGGCGATGCCGGGGTACGCGGCCTGCGTGCCTTTCTTGGTGGCAGCCAACGCGGCAGCCACGGAGGCAAAGGCAGCGGCGTCTGCGAGGGACTCGCCGGACGCCAAGCGCGCAGCAATAGCTCCCGTGAAAGCGTCGCCAGCTCCCGTGGTGTCCACGGCATTGACGCGCGTCGGCTCGATGCGGGTGATCTGGCCCTCCGCTCCACGGGCCAGCGAATCCAGGACCACAGAACCGTGGGCGCCCAGAGTCACCAGCACGCGCTGCAGGCCGCGATCCGCGAACTGGGTCCGAACGGGTTCCCAGGCTTCGGCATCTGCATCGGCATCAGGAACGTCTGCCTCCAGGCCCAGGAACAGCAATGCCTCGTGCGCATTCACCAACAGGACGTCGCTCAGCCGGGCCAATAGCTCGGGCACCTCGGCGTAAGGCGAGAGGTTCAGCAGGACTGTTGCTCCGGCGTCGTGTCCTGCCTGCGCGGCGGCGATCACCGTCTCAATGCCCACTTCCAGGCAAAGGCAGACCACCGCGGCATCGGTGAAGACATCTTGTGCGGCCGTGACGTCCGACGGGGTCAGCGTGCCGTTGGCGCCGGCGGAGATGATGATGCTGTTCTCGCCGCTCGCGTCCACGGAGATGACCGCTACCCCCGTGGCAGCACCGGAGCGTCGGACGCGGGTGACATCCACGCCCGCGCTGGCGGTCGAGTCGAGGAGCATGCTGCCGTTGGAGTCCTGGCCCACAGCGCCGATCAGACTCACCTGCCCGCCCAGCTTGCTGGCGGCCACCGCCTGGTTGGCGCTCTTGCCGCCGGGATTCACGGCAAAACCGTTGCCGTGAACGGTCTCGCCGGGTTGGGGGAGCCTGTCGCAGTAGATCGTGAGGTCGGCATTGAGGGAGCCGACGACGACGATACGCGCCTTGGGTGCATCGGCCTCGGTGCTCATGCGGTGACCTCTTTCTCGGAAGTCTCGGAAGTCTCGGCGTCCGCGGCCTCGGTGACTTCGGCATCAACCGGCTTGGGGATCAGCAGTGAGGCGGCGAACGCGGCCAGCGTGATCGCAAGCCCAACCACCACAACCGTCAGGTAGGACGCCTTGGCGTCATTCAGCGAAGCAGTCGCGACGAGCACTGCAGGCAGAACCAGGAAGCTCAGGCCGGCACCCAGGTTGAAGGCACCCGCGTTCATGCCGGGAAGGAAGCCCGGGTTGCCCTGCGGCGAGAGAACCACGCCCAGTCCGTTCAGCATGATGTTGACGGTACCGGCGTACATGATGCCCAGCAAGGCCGTGCCCACGATCATCATCGGCAGGTTGGTCAGACCGAAGAACGCGATGATTGCCAACGCCACCAGGCTGCCCACCAGGCCGATGCGCAGCACCTTCGTGTAGCCGAGGACCGGGGCAAGCCGGCCGCTGATCGGGCCGAAGAGCCAACCCAGCAGTGCATATGGGGTGAGGATCATGAGCGACATCTCGGTGGGGCCAACGCCGAAGCCGGGGTCGGCGGCCTGGACGTAAGCCGGAACGATGCCATTGATCACCGCGAAAATACCCGTCATGGTCAGCGTGGTGGTCAGCAACGGAGCCCACGTGGAGCGCTGCCGCAGGTGCACGGTTTCCACCATGGGCTGCTTGGCGCGCTTCTCCACCGTCCAGAACGCGAAAAACGCGACGGCGGCAATCACCGTAAGGCCGACTGCGAGAGTCAAGGTGCCGGCGTCGAACGAGGTGGCCAGTTTGGAGCCTTCGTTCAGGGCCGTCAGCAGTGCGCCCACGGCGATCACAATGAAGAAGACGCCCAGCCAGTCCATGGTGGTGCCTGCAGCGGGCTTGCTCTCACCGGCCAGGACGGCGATCAGGACCGTGGCTACGAGAGCCAAGGCAACCATCAGCCAGAAGATGCTGCGGAAACCGAAGTTCTCGGCGAAGTAGCCGCCAACAAACGAGTCGACGCCGGCCACGCCGCCATTGACGGCAGTGATGAGGCCCATGAGCGCGCCGTACTTGCGGGGATTGCTGACGGCGGAGCGCAACATGATGAGGCAGAGCGGAACGGTGGGTCCGCTGACGCCCTGGATGATGCGGCCCACGAAGAGCCAGGTGACGTCGGGCGCGAGGGCGGCGATGACGGAACCGACAGCCATAAGGAGCATCATGCCCACAAGGATCTTCTTGCGTCCCACGATGTCGCTGAGACGCGGCAGGAACAGGGAGAACAAAGCGGCTGCCGTGAAGAACCAGGTTTGGGAAAGGCCGATGGTGGCCTGGTCTGTGTTGAGTTCGTTGCCCATGGTGACCAGGGCGGGGCTGAGCATGGAGGCGTTGAGCTGGAAGGCCACGCAGGCTGCCAGCAATGCGACCATGAGCGCGGTGACGTTGCCGCGGGAGGACTTGGTTGTTGCGAGGGTGGACATTACTTTGCCTCTCCGGCTGCTACTACCGCTGCAGCGTCGGTGCCGGCGGTTTCGGCACCAACGGTGGCGGCAGCATCGCCGTCGTACGTGGGTTCGCCAATCCGTTCGATCGCATCGGTGACCAAATCCCAGAACTTCTTGTGGTCCAGGTCAACGGCCACGGACGTGTGGCAGTCCTCCGGGGCGGGCGCGCGGAAGTCGGCAACGGTCATACCGAGCGTGAGCTTGCCCTGGAGCTCGATGTCCACGGGGACCTTGCGGGTGGTCATCACTGTGGGGTCGATCACGTAGGCGACGGCGCACGGATCATGGACCGGCGGGAAGTCGAAGCCTTGCGCGTCCTTGTAGGTCTTCTTGAAGAATTCCATCAGCTCCATGACGAACCTGGCCGGCTTGGTGCCGATTTTTGCGATGCGTTCCACTACCTCGTCCGTGGCCAGGGCCTGGTGGGTGAGGTCCAGGCCCACCATCACCACGGGCCACTTTTCGTTGAACACAATGTGCGCAGCTTCGGGATCGATGATGATGTTGAACTCCGCCACGGCGCTCCAGTTGCCCACGTGATAGCCGCCGCCCATGAGGACAACTTCCTTGACGCGCTCCACGATGCGAGGCTCCTTGCGGGCGGCCATCGCGATGTTGGTGAGGCCCGCGGTGGGGACCAAAGTGACCGTGCCCGGCTCGTGCGCCATGACGGTTTCAATGATGAGATCGACGGCGTGGCGCGGGTCCAGCTCGATGGCGGACTCGGGCTGGTCCGGGCCATCCATGCCGGTCTCGCCGTGGATGCTCGGGGCAGTCTCGATGGTGCGCACAAGGGGACGGTCGCAACCTGCTGCGAAGGGAACGCCTGTGATGCCGGCAATGGTGCCCACCGAGAGGGCGTTGCGGGTGACCTTTTCGAGGGTCTGGTTGCCCACTACCGTTGTCACTGCGAGCAGCTCGATATCCGGGTTGCCGTGAGCCAGCAGCAATGCCACGGCATCGTCGTGTCCGGGGTCGCAGTCAAGAATGATCTTCTTGCGTACTGTCATGGGATTGGGGTCCACGTTTTCTCTCCACGTCATTGGGGCCTGCAGGTTTTCCGGTTTCCATGACCTCCTTGGCGTTTCCGCGTTGGACTGTCCGTTGCCGGGCCGGGCAGGGCGCTAAGCATTCAGGGGAATTCTGGCACTTCTCTGCGCGTCACGTCAAACGCTTAACGCGAATCGCGTCAAGCGCTTGATGCCATGGTGTGTTTCGGGGCTGTGCAACAACGCTACGATCGATGCATGGATACCCTGGACCGGCGCAACGCCCGCGCGCCCCGCGTGACGGCCGCCATGGTGGCAGCACGTGCCGGTGTTTCCACCGCCACGGTGTCCCTGGTGGCGAATGGAAAGACGCAAGGGCGGGTGTCCGAGGACAACATCTCCCGGGTTCGCGCCGCGATTGCCGAACTGGGTTACGTCGTGGACAGCATTGGAAGTTCCCTGGCCAAGGGCGTCAGTTCAATCGTCATTTTGGTGACCCCGGACGTCTCCAATCCGTTCTTTGCAAACGTCATTGCCGGGGTTCGCGAATCCCTGGGCACGGACTACCAGTTACTGCTCTCGGTCACTGACGCAGGACAGTCGCCACAAGCCGACGACGTCCGCAAGTTGCTGGCCCTCAGACCCGCCGGCCTGTTGGTGGGCGCCCCCAGTGCGGAATTCCTTGAGGATCTCTCGGCCGCCGGGCCCCTTGTGCTCCTTGATGCCCCGGGACTCGATTCCTTCGCGCCCTCCGTCAACCTCGACGTCGCCCATGGTGCCCGTGAGCTCGCACGGCACCTGGCGTCCCTTGGGCACACACGGGCCGCCTACGTGGACGGCGTCACCGGCACCGAGACCTTCCGGATCCGCAGGGAAGCGTTCCTTGAAGAAGCTTCTTCATACGGGATTGTGGTTGCCGAGAGTCACCTCATCAGCACAACCATCGACGTCGGTGCTGCCGCTGCCGCCTTCGCCGAAGCGTGGCCTTCGTGGCACGGCGCCGGAGTGACCGCCGTCGTCTGCGGCACGGACACCCACGCCTACGGTGTGTTGCAGGAAGCTCGCGTGGCGGGAGTTCGCATCCCTGACGAGCTGGCAGTTGCAGGGTTCGACGACCTGCCATATTCAGCCACCAGCAACCCCAGCCTCACCAGCGTGCACCTGCCGGCAACCCCGCTTGGGCGCAGGGCGGGGGAGCAGTTGCGGGGGCTCATGGAGGGCTTGGACTTAGCCGAACCGCACGTGACGCTGGACAGTTCGCTGGTGGTGCGACGGTCTACTTCCCTTCCCTAGAGGGCGGCGCTCATCCCTAGTGGGCGGCGCTCATCCCTGGTGGACGGCGCTCATCCCTAGTGGATGACCGCGAGCAGGATGCCGACCAGCACGAACAGGCAACCAAAGATCCGGTTGAGGACCTTCTGGCCGTGCTCATTGTGGGTGAACCGCTGAAATGACCGTGCTGCCAGTGCGAAGAAGAACCACATGACCATGATGTCGATGGCCAGGACCGTCGTCGTCAGCACTACGTATTGCTGCAACAGCGGCTGGTCCGGACGGATGAACTGGGGCATGAAGGCCAGGAAGAAAACGATCGCTTTTGGGTTGAGCAGGTTCACCCAGATGCCGCGCTGGAACATGGAACGAGCGGACTCGTTCTTCTTGCTCTCGACTTCTTCTTTGTCCAAATCAGGCTTGTGCAGGAATTGCCGGATGCCGAGGTACACCAAGTAGGCAGCGCCCGCGTACCGAATGACGTTGAAGATCACCGGCGAATTGGACACCAAGACGCCAACGCCCAGGGCGACGATCACAATGTGGATCACCAAAGCCAACTGCTGGCCGAGGATTCCCCAAATGGAACGTCGGAATCCCGAATTGAGCGAGTTGCTCATGGTGAAAATGGCTCCAGCGCCGGGCGTAAAACTGATCAGGGTACCGGCGCCAACCAGGGCCAGCCAAAGTGAAAACTGCACCACCTCAGCTTATGCCGGTGAGAGGGGTGTCTCGGACGCGTGGCTTCCTGACCTTGTTTGGCTGCCGGGGATGGGGAATGCACCCGGATTAGGTTGTCTTCCGCGGGATCCTGGCCCAATGAGGGTCAGGAAGCCACAGGTTAGGGCAGACTGGTGCCGTGAGCGGAATCCCTTGGGTGCTGCACGTCGATCTCGACCAGTTCATCGCGGCTGTGGAGGTACTCCGTCGTCCTGAGCTCGCGGGCAAGCCAATCATCGTGGGCGGTCGTGGAGATCCCACGGAACGCGCTGTAGTGTCCACGGCATCTTACGAGGCACGGGCGTTCGGTGTAGGTTCCGGGATGCCGCTCCGCATTGCCGCCCGGAAAGTACCTGACGCCATCATCCTTCCCGTGGATCAAGCGGCCTACCTCGCGGCCTCGGAAGTGGTGATGACCACCCTGCGCGCGCAGCCCGGTGCCACCGTTCAGGTGTTGGGATGGGATGAAGCGTTCGTTGGCATCGAAACCGAGGATCCGGAAGCGTACGCCAGGCAGATACAGGCTGCTGTGTTGGAACAGACGCAACTGCATTGCAGCGTAGGTATTGGTGACACCTTGGTCCGTGCAAAGAACGCCACGGATTTTGGCAAACCGGCCGGCATCTTCCGGCTGACAAAGGAGAACTGGCTCGAGGTCATGGGGAGCCGATCCACCAAGGAACTATGGGGCGTTGGAACCAAAGTGTCGCAGCGGCTTGCGAAGCACGACATCAACACTGTGGCGGAGCTCGCCGCGGCAGATCCCCAAGTCCTTGTCCCGGAGTTTGGCCCAAAGATGGGACCTTGGTACGCGCAGTTGGGGCGCGGAGAAGGTTCCAGCGAAGTGGACGACACTCCGTGGGTGGCCCGAGCACATGGCCGCGAGACTACTTTTCAGCAGGATCTGACAGAGCCTGCCCAGGTCAGTGACGCCATCAAAGAACTGGCGGCGCGCGTGCTTGAGGACGTTGTGGGTGAGGGGCGGCCTGTTATTGGGCTGACCCTCAAGGTCCGGTACGCGCCGTTCTTCACCAAGACGTACGGCAAGAAGCTTCCGGAGACCTTCGACCGGACGGAAGTCCTTGCCCAGGCCTTGGGACTTACAGCAAAGATCGAGCCGGACCGTCCTATCCGGCTCCTTGGATTGCGAGCGGAAATGTCCATGCCCGAGGAAGCCCGAAAGGGCCATACGCCGACGCGCGGCGGCTGGTAACGCCGTCGAGCGTGTCTTCCTGACCTTCTTTGGCTGGGGACGGCGGATTTTGAGAGCCAAACAGGGTGATTTTGGCCGCCCGCTAGTCCAAAGAAGGTCAGGAAGGCACGGCCCCCTCACCGTTCAATCCCGCCACTTTCCCCATCAAGTACCGCCGCTCCTGCAGGCTTCCCGTCTTCTTGGCGGCAGCGAGGTACGCGGCGCGGGCCTCGTTCAGGGAGCCCGACATCTCGAGCAAATGGCCCCGCACTGCATCCAACCGGTGCGACCGCCCCAGCATGGAATCCAGTCCGGCCAGCAACTCAAGCCCCGCAGCCGGCCCGTGCACCATGGCAACAGCGACAGCTCGGTTCAATGTCACAACCGGGTTCGGCGCCACAGCCTCAAGCACCGTATAGAGGGCGAGGATTTGCGGCCAGTCTGTCTCGGCGTCGGACGGCGCCTCGGCATGAACGGCAGCGATTGCGGCCTGCAGCTGATACGGACCAGGCCGCGAACGGCCCAACACGGAGGACAACAGCGTGATGCCCTCGTCAATCTGCCCGCGGTTCCACAGGCTTCTGTCCTGCTCGGCCAGCGGCACGGGCGTCCCGTCGTCGAGGGCCCGGGCTGGGCGGCGCGACTCAGTCAGCAGCATGAGCGCCAGCAGGCCAGTTGCTTCCAACTCACGCGGCGCCGCTGTTACCAAAAGGCGCGTGAGCCGAATCGCCTCCGTTGTCAGGTCCTCGCGTTGCAGGGACTCGCCCGAGCTTGCGGCGTAGCCTTCGTTGAAGATCAGGTAGAGGACGTGAAGTACGACGCCGAGCCGCGCCTTGCGCTCGGAAGCCGGCGGCATGTCGAAACGGCCTCCTGCCTTCTGGATCCCTTGCTTCGCGCGGCTGATGCGCTGACCCATGGTCGCTTCGGGGACAAAGAAAGCAGAGGCGATTTCCGCCGTCGTGAGTCCTCCCACTGCGCGCAGTGTCAAGGCGAGCTGCGACGGTGCTGACAGCACGGGGTGGCAGCAGAGGAACATGAGAGTGAGGGTGTCGTCGGTTTCCGAAACGGAGCTGTGGGAAAAATCGACGACATCCATGGCCGCAACGCGTTCTTCACGTGTGCGTCGGGCACTTTCGCTGCGCCAAAAATCAACCAAACGCCGGGACGCGACGGCCATCAGCCATGCCCTGGGGTTCTCGGGCAAGGCGGACGGCCACTGCAGGGCGGCTTCGAGAAGCGCCTCCTGGACAGCATCCTCGCAGGCATCGAACTGGCCGTGCTTGCGGGCCAGCACGCCGAGGACCTGCGGCGCCAAAGTGCGCAGCAGGTCCTCGATTCGCGTGTCCCGCGGGGGTTCGGTCAAAGGCTAGACCTCCGGCGGCCCATCCGGGATGGCGCGGAGTTCCACCACCTGGGAGTACTTGACGATGCTGGAGCAGATCTCAACGGCCCGTTCCTCGCTCGCGACATCCACCACCCAATAGCCAATGAGCGATTCCTTGGACTCCGCGTACGGCCCATCTGTGGTGATGACGCCATCAGGGGTCTGCTTAACGAGCTTCGCGGTGCTGCCGTCGGCCAAACCAGCGTTGAAGACGAGCTCACCGGACTCGGTCAGGTCCTTGTCGATCTGGATCATGAACCCGATCATTTCCTTGACCCACTCCGGATCGGCGGTTTCCATCATGCCCTCGGCCGAACCGAACATCATGATCATGTATTTCATCTCGAACTCCTTATGAAGTGGCGCCCTGATTGGGTGCTTTCACTCATGGGTCGGAACTGCGGGGAGTATTTCTACATGGTTGGGCAAAGTTTTTTTGGGGGAGTGTTCCTCCCTGACCTTTTTTGGCGGCGGTGCGGCCGGAATGTGACCCAAAGAGGTTGATTTCACGCCTCGGCAGCGTCAAACAAGGTCAGGAAGCCGCGCACTCTCACTCCGGAGCCCACTCACGCCCGGGCTATTACCTCGCCGTTGGGAATGAGGAAGTAGCCATCATCCGTGGCGCCCCAACGGTGCCAGCCCGCCGCGATCCGGGCGAGATCGGCCTCGTTGGCGAATCCGTACTCCAAGGCTTGTTCGGCGAAGGCGGAGTGCAGCACGCGTTCGCTCCAGACCCGGGACTGCCAGGCCCGCTGCTGGGCCGTGGCGTAGAGCCAGTTGCTGCTGGTGGGCGCGACCTGGGCGAAACCGGCCTGCTGCGCCCACGACACAAGGCGACGGCCGGCGTCGGGCTCTGCACCGTTGCGGCGCGCGATCTTCTGGTAGAGCTCCATCCAATCGTCGAGTTCCGGAACTGCCGGGTACCAGCTCATGCCGTGGAAATCGGCGTCACGTACGGCTACGATGGCTCCGGGCTTGGCCACGCGGCGCATTTCCCGCAGTGCGGCGACGGGGTCAGTTAAGTGTTGCAGGACTTGGTGGGCGTGGACGAGATCGAAGGATTCGTCTTCGAAGTCGAGGTCATAGATGTTGCCGGTGCGGAACTCTACGTTCTCCACGCCGCGCTCTGCTGCCAAGGCCGTTGCCTGGGCCACGATGTCCGCGGACCTGTCCAACCCAACCACCTGCGCGGGCGCAACCAGCCCCGCGAAATCGCAGGTGATGCTGCCGGGTCCGCATCCGACGTCGAGCACTGATGTCCCGGCGGTGAGATGGGGAATGACGAACGCCGCCGAGTTCTCGGCCGTCCGTGAGGCGTGGGCTCGGACAACCGACTCGTGGTGTCCGTGGGTGTAGACATCTTCAGGCTGCTGCGCGTTCATAGGGAAACGCTACAACTTCGGGGACGGATTTAGGCGGAACGCGGCACGCGAGTAGGTACCAGTTATTGCCCTCTTCAACGTTCCAAGCGGTGCGTGAACTTACTCAGTTGAGGCAATATCAGGCGACGGTGTCCGGGCCGCTTCCTCACGCGCCGCCATGGTTGCCTCCACCATGTCGGTCATGAAGCGGCGAACCACGTCCAATTCCTCGGTGGTGTACGCCCCCATGGCCTGCCCCATCCGAATCGCCAAGGGCATGAACATGGCACTTCCGTCACGGTAGGCCTTGGGCGTCATATGCAGCTGGACTTGCCGCCGGTCGGTGCCGAGGCGCTCGCGAACAACGTGCCCCGACGCATATAGCCGGTCCACCAAAGCGGTGGTGGCGGGGGAGCTGAGGCGCAGTTCGGTGCGGAGAACGCCGGGCGTCACCACTCGGCCCGCCGCAGAATGGCGCATGATCACGGCGAGGGCGTTGAGGTCCGTCCGGTGCATGTCGTTCCGGCCACCTGCTGCGTCAACGTAATGATTGGCCTCCAGCGTGAAGTCCTGCAGGAGTCGGACGAGGTCCTGGGGTGCGCCCGTTTCGGCGCCAGCTCCCGCAGGGCGCGGGACTGAAGGATCCGGCATGTCAGCCCTCCTGCCCGCGTTGTCTCCGTGTTTACTGCCCTCCGGATATTACTCCCAGCCTCACGGGAATCCGACATCAGCGCTGGGGTACTCTTGGAATACTTCCATGATAGAGATAATCTATGGTGGAATAAATAGTTCCTCGAAAGCCCCTGAAGAAGGACTCATGAACATGCAGAAAGTACCGTTCTGGCTCCGCTGGCTTGTGCCCGTGGTGCTGGTGATCACCTGGCTGGGCATCGCAGGAATTGGCGGCCCAACGTTCGGGCGCTTGGATGAAGTTTCATCAAACGACCAAGCTTCCTTCCTGCCTGCCGGCGCCGAAGCTACGGAAGCGGGGGAATGGCAGGCGAAATTCCGGGACTCCGAGGAAATCCCGGCCGTGGTGATCGTCGAAGGAGATATGCCCTTCACCCCGGCCCAGCTTGGCGAAGCAGCCGAGCTGAAAGCCGACATTGAGGCACTCAAGCTCGGGAGCGCCGTCGTCGGGCCCATACCGTCGGAAGACGGCAAGGCCGTCCAGTTCATCGTCCCGATTGCGTCCGCGGACGAGCTCCGGGAAGCGGTGAAGGAGCTCCGGGACGTGGTCCAACCAGGTGCTCCGGACGGCATGCGGACGTTTGTCACCGGTCCTGCCGGGCTGACCGCCGACCTGGTCAACGCGTTCGGCGGCATCGATGGCATCCTGCTGCTGGTGGCGCTCGGCGCGGTGTTCGTGATCCTGCTTTTGGTCTACCGTTCGCTGGTGCTGCCACTGGCCGTGCTCTTAACGTCCGTTTTCGCCCTCTGCGCGGCCATTCTGCTGGTCTTTGGGATGGCGAAACTGGGCTGGATCCAGCTGAACGGCCAAAGCCAAGGCATCCTCTCCATCCTGGTGATCGGCGCGGCCACGGACTACGCGCTGTTGTACGTAGCGAGGTTCCGCGAGGCCCTCACCCACACCGCCAACCGCACGCAGGCAGTCATCACTGCCTGGAAGGCGTCATTCGAACCCATACTCGCGTCCGGCGCCACCGTGATCATCGCCCTGCTCTGCTTGCTTTTCTCGGACCTGAATTCCAACAAGGCGCTCGGTCCCGTGGCGGCTGCCGGCATTCTCTGCTCTCTGTTCGCCGCACTGACACTCCTGCCTGCGCTCATGTCGCTCCTGGGCCGCGGCGCCTTCTGGCCTTTCCGGCCCAAGCTGCTGCCCGACGACGAACGCGAACCGGAGCTTATCACCGGACTTGAAGGGCAAAAGGGCCTGTGGCGCGGCATCGGATCGCTGGTCTCGCGACGGCCTCGCGTCGTGTGGGTTGCGTCGGTCCTCGTACTGCTGGTCGCCTCAGCGGGGGTCCTTCAGCTCAAGGCCAACGGGGTCCCGCAGACGGACGTCATCCTTTCAGCCTCCGATGCTGTGGACGGCCAGGACGCGCTGGCGCGGCATTTCGACGCCGGCAGCGGCAGCCCCGCCGTCGTGGTCGCCTCCCAAGATTCTGCGCAGCAAGTCCTGGACAGGGTCAAAACCGCCGACGGCGTGGGCGAGGCGTATCTCCTGGCTGAAGGCAGCGTCCCCATCACCGGAGCCCCGCGTACCCCCGCCGATCCAGCCATTCGGGACGGAAAGGTGCTGATCAACGCGACATTGGACTCCGCTGCCGACTCGATTGAGGCTGAAGAAGCGGTGAAGGCGCTGCGCTTGGCTGTCCGCGATGTTGATTCCGAAGCCCTGGTGGGTGGAGTGACGGCGACCGCGCTGGACACCAATATCACCGCGCAACGCGACCTGGTGGTGATCATTCCGATCGTCCTGGTGGTCATCCTGCTGATCCTGATGATCTTGCTGCGCTCGATTGTGGCCCCGGTGCTGTTGGTGCTGTCCGTGGTCTTGTCCTACGGGGCCGCCATGGGTGTTTCCGCGTGGGTCTTCAACGGGATTTTCGGATTCTCAGGTGCGGACGCCACGGTTCCGCTGTTCGGCTTCGTGTTCCTGGTGGCGTTGGGCGTGGACTACAACATTTTCCTGATGAGCCGTGTCCGCGAGGAGTCCCTGAAGCACGGGACACGTCCGGGAATCCTGCGGGGACTAAGTGTCACCGGCGGTGTCATCACCTCGGCCGGTGTGGTGCTCGCGGCCACGTTTGCCGCACTCGGGGTCATTCCCATCATGTTCCTCGTGCAGTTGGCGTTTATCGTGGCGTTCGGTGTCCTACTGGATACGATCCTGGTGCGCTCGCTACTGGTGCCGGCGGTGGCGTACGACATCGGGAACCGGATCTGGTGGCCAAGTAGGCTCGGATGGACGGCCACTCATGCCGCGGTGCCGGAACGTGACGAGGAACCTGCGGCGCGCTAGGCGCACGGGGTCTGACCGGGTGCTGGTGGGTTGGGCGGCCTGTCAATTGGTGGGGACGACGAAACCCGCGCCTCCATCCACGGTGACGCGTTGGCCCGTCCTGAGGCGTCGGGTTGCGTCGCCCGTCCCGACGACGGCCGGTATTCCGAACTCCCGCGCGATCAGGGAAGCGTGAGCTGCCAACGTTCCGCCGTCCGTCACCACAGCGGCAGCACGGGCGAAAAGCGGGGTCCATGCCGGAGCCGTGGACCGTGCCACCAGCACTTCGCCGTCGAGGAAACTGTCGAAGTCGGCCGGGCCTGTCAGCACCCGGACGGTTCCAGTCGCTCGCCCTGTACTGGCTGGATGTCCGACGATGGCATCTTTTGGACGCTCGAGGGAGGTTCTGGCTGCCTCGACGGCGCTGGCCACCGGGTCCGCGCCGAATCTGCCCGGATCGCCGAGGAGAAGCGGGGCATCAAGGAGCCGTTGACGATTCCATGTGGTGCGGCGGCTGGTCACGGCGGGGCGATAGTCGCGTGATGGGGCTGTGCTCGGGGCCTGGGTTACGGCTTCAGCCAGGGTGAGGAAATGGATGTCGGCCGGATCATCAATGGCACCAGCCTCGGTCACCCGTTCGCCGAGTCGCTGGGCACACTTGCGCAAAACCGGCCAACCGAGCGTGAAGTGCAGGGACTGCTCCTCACGAAGAACTGCGTAGTACTGTGCCATCGTCAGGAGGGAATCGAATCGCGTGAGCGCACCTGGGATATCCATGAGGGCATGCCGGGCCGCGGATTCGGCACTGATGCGCTGGGCGTGGATGCGCGGGGCGGGTAGGTCCAGGGCCCTTGCGTTGTGCAGATCGGTGGCGGTTGGGGTGTTTGGGTCCCGCTCGCCGGTTTCCCCAGCCGTCGGGTGGTACCAGTCAACGGAGTAGACGGCATGGGGAGCAGGGACCGGGCTGGTTCCGGTCAGCCCCCGCAGGAGTGCTTGATGGCCTGCCATACCCGCTGGTGTTCCGGCGAGGGGCCCGGCCAAGTGCTTTTGCCAGAACCTGGCCAGGGCAGCTTCCATTTTCCACGCCGATCCGCCAACGACGGACAGCGACCACAGATACCTTCCTGCCACATGGCAGATGGTGTCCACGAGCTCAACGAGCTCCTCCGGGGAAGCCGAATTTACCTCTTGTTCCGCGGCCGTCACGATCTTGCGGTACTCCGGTAGTAGCTCGTTCCGCCATTTGAGTTCCAGTCCGTGAAGCACTGCCCGGTGAGCGGCGGCCGGGTTGCGCGAGACCTGGAGGAGCGCGTTGAAGAGGAACCAGGGAAGGCGGCCCCGGCTGCTGACGATTTTCGGGACCACGACCCGCGGGGACGGTATGGGTGGGGCGATGTAATACCAGCCGTTGACTGAGGCGTACCGGAAGGGCATCCGAATGTGGACATCCTCTTCCATGCCATCGAGGTACCCGGCTTCGATCCGGGGCAGGAGCCATTCTTCAAACAGCGGAGTCATGGGGTCTGGCAGCCATTCACCCAGGCGGAAGTTTCGGGCCCACACGCCCGGGCCCGGAGCCGACCACTCGACCGGCTCCGGTAGAGCCGTCATGGGGCGCGCCTGCAGAAGGAACAAGGTACCGGCACTATCGATCGCCCATTCAATATCTTGTGGCATTCCTGCACGCTCGGCGACGCGGAGGGCCATTGACGCTATTTCCCGGGCTTGCTGTGGAGTGAGGGCGCCGTCGCTTCGGTCACAGATAGCCTCTTGGTTGCGGAAGGTCCATTGTTCTCCTATGGCCTCGCCGGACACGAGTGATTCCCCGAGGCCCTTGACGGCCGTGATGATGGTTTCCTCGCGGTCTCCAGTGATCGGGTTGGTGGTGAAGGCAACGCCGGCGGCATGGGATTGGATCATTTGCTGCACCAGTACTGCCATGGCCGGGCTTGCCTGATGTGTCTGGTCCGTTCCGCGCGCCGACTGATACGCCGAAACCCTCTCCGCGTCGGCGGCGGCCAGGCATTGGGCGATGGCAGACCCGAGGTCGCCCGTCTGGACATTAAGGAATGTCTCGTAGAGGCCTGCATAGGAGGCTCCGGGCAAGTCCTCTGCGGCAGCGGAGGACCTTACGGCGAATGGACCCGGGCCAATAAGTACTGCGGCGTCTTCCACAGCGCTGGAAATCTTGGGCCCAAGCTGTGCGGCGACCGTTGATGTCACCACGAATCCTGGCGGCACATTGAACCCTGCAGCGGCAAGGGCGTCGAGAGTGGCTGCTTTGCTGCCCAGCGCAGCCCGTTCCGCGCTTGCCCTGCCCAGCTGGGGAAATCTGTCCTCGGTGCCCGTCATTGGCCTACTCCTGGAGAGTTCTTCCTGTTCTCCAAGACGCTACTCTTCATTCCCGTCATGGATAGTGGGGCGTCGTCATTGATGGCTGGCGTGGACGCCTCGAGATGCCTGAGGTCAGATGGCAGCCGAGCGGCGCTCCAGCAAGAGAGTGTCGCGCCATTCTCCTGCGGCGGGGCCCGTGCTCATTCGAGCGATGCGCTCCCGTCGTCCCACGATGGAAAATCCTGCTGCCTGGTGAAGCCTAAGACTGGCCTCGTTCTCAGGAAAGATGCTGGACTGGATGGTCCAGATGCCGTGAGCCTCCGTGGACGCCGCCAGCGCCTGCAATAAACGGGCACCAAGACCCTGACCACGGGCTGCTTCGGCCACATAGATTGAGTGCTCCACGACGCCGGAGTACACCGCACGTGACGAAACGGGGGAGACGGCCGTCCAGCCGAGCACCTGCCCGTCGACTTCAGCCACGAGGCGGTGATCCTGAAGGCGGGTCGCGTCGAATTGCTCCCACTCGGGTACAGCCGTTTCAAACGTGGCGTGCCCGGATGCGATACCGTCCGCGAAGATCTCCCTGACCGCGGGCCAATCTTGCCGCGTCATGGAGCGGATCAGGACTTCCTGGGGCCTGGAGTGAGGCCGGGGGCTGGAAGCAGGCCCGCTTGTCACAGGCTCTCCAGAAGTCCGGCTGTCCGCTCCAACGCGCCGGGGACCATGGAGTAGTAAGCCCAGGTGCCGCGCTTTTCGCGATGGAGGAGGCCGGCGTCGACAAGGATTTTCAGGTGGTGCGAAACGGTCGGCTGGCCGAGATCCAGCGGCTCGGTGAGATCGCAGACGCAAGCCTCCCCGGCCTCTGCACCCTTGACGATGGACAACAAGCGGAGCCTGTTGGGGTCTGCGAGTGCTTTGAACACCGACGCCCGGAACTGTGCCTCGTAGGCATCCAAAGACGGCATGCCGGCGGGTTCGCAACAGGCATCGGGTGCCATGGACGGCTGAGCGGCAGCAGCCTCCGCCAGGGCGGCCTCCGCCGCCGAGGACGAAAGGGTTAGCGCAGATTTCATGTACCCATTATGCACATAGATTGACAATCATCGATATAGCTGGTGATACTTCTATATCGAAGTTTGTCAATCTAGTTCCCGCCCTGCAGGCAATGGGAGAAACCAGCCAGGAGTCCAGTGAGTACACATGTTGGGTCCGCGACCCTTGAGCGTGCTGGTGAGACCGCCGTCGTCGGAAGGCTCTCATGGGTGGACCGATTCCTGCCGGCCTGGATCATCGCCGCCATGGTGTTGGGTCTGCTTTTGGGGCGCCTGATTCCGGGCCTGAACACAGTCCTCGAAGCATTCAAGGTTGGTGAAGTGTCCCTGCCAATTGCGGTGGGATTGTTGGTGATGATGTATCCGGTGCTCGCGAAGGTGCGATACGACCAAGCACACCGCGTCCTCGCAGACCGCAAGCTGATGATTACGTCCTTGGTGATTAACTGGATCCTGGCTCCAGCATTCATGTTCGCGCTGGCATGGATCTTCATTCCTGACCTTCCCGAGTACCGCACCGGGCTCATTATTGTTGGGCTGGCCCGCTGCATTGCCATGGTCCTGATCTGGAATGACCTCGCCTGCGGCGACCGGGAGTCCGCGGCGGTGTTGGTTTTCATCAACTCCGTGTTCCAAGTGATCGCTTTCGGAGCGTTGGGCTGGTTCTACCTGCAATGGTTGCCTTCCCTGCTGGGGCTCCCCACTACCAGTGCGGACTTCGCCTTCTGGTCCATCACCGCCTCGGTCCTCGTCTTCCTGGGGATCCCGCTTCTCGCGGGCTTCCTCACCCGGACCGTGGGTGAGAGGGCCAAAGGCCGGGACTGGTACGAGGCCCGAGTCCTCCCGAGGATTGGTCCTTTTGCACTCTATGGTCTGCTCTTCACCATCACCTTGTTGTTCGCGCTGCAAGGTGAAACCATCACCTCCAGGCCCCTGGACGTGGTCCGCATCGCCCTACCGCTGCTTGCCTACTTCCTGGTGGTCTTCAGTGCAGGCATGGTGATCGGCCGCTTCCTGGGCCTGGGCTATTCAAAAACCACAACTTTGGCGTTTACCGCCGCGGGCAACAACTTCGAGTTGGCCATAGCCGTGGCGATCGGCACCTTCGGTGTCACCTCGGGACAGGCGCTGGCAGGCGTCGTCGGACCCTTGATTGAAGTACCTGTCCTTGTTGCACTTGTGTATGCAGCTCTCTGGGCGCGCAAGCGCTATTTCACAACCGCTGCCGTCGATGCCTGACCATAAGGGAGAAGTCTCATGACCACAGAAACCGCCAAGAAGCCATCCGTTCTTTTCGTTTGTGTCCATAACGCCGGACGCTCCCAGATGGCCGCAGCGTTCCTCACCACCCTCGCCCACGGCGAGATTGAGGTCCGGTCCGCCGGCTCGCAGCCCGCAGATAAGGTCAACCCGGCAGCCGTGGAAGCCATGGCCGAGCTCGGCATCGACATGTCAGCCGAGATCCCCAAAGTCCTCACCACCGAGGCCGTCAAGGAATCCGACGTGGTGATCACGATGGGCTGCGGCGACGAATGCCCATACTTCCCCGGTAAGCGCTACGAGGATTGGGTCTTGGAAGACCCTGCCGGCCAAGGTGTGGACGCAGTCCGTCCCATCCGCGATGAGATCAAATCCCGCATCGAGGGTCTGATCGATTCCCTCATTCCGGCCGCCAAATAACCCGACTTCCCGGATTAGGAGAGCCTCGTGAGCAACAACGTCCACACCGAGCAACTGATCATCATCGGATCCGGCCCCGCGGGCTACACGGCGGCCATCTATGCCGCCCGGGCCGGGCTGAACCCTCTGGTTCTTGCCGGGTCGGTCACCGCTGGGGGCGCGCTGATGAACACCACGGAGGTGGAGAACTTCCCCGGCTTCCCCGGCGGCATCCAAGGACCCGAACTTATGGACGGTCTGCAGGAACAGGCCGAGAAGTTCGGTGCACGAATAGTGTTCGACGACGTCACTGACGTTGATCTGAAACGCCACCTCAAGCGCGTGGTGACCGGCGCCGGAGAGACCCACGAGGCCCCGGCCGTTATCCTCGCCACCGGCTCCGCATATAAGGAACTCGGCCTGCCCGAGGAGAAGCAGCTCAGCGGACACGGCGTGTCATGGTGCGCCACCTGCGATGGCTTCTTCTTCCGTGAGCAGGACATCATCGTGGTCGGCGGTGGAGACTCGGCAATGGAGGAAGCGACCTTCCTGACACGGTTTGCGAAGTCCGTCACGGTGGTCGTGCGGAAGGACGAACTCCGAGCGTCCCGCATCATGGCCCAGCGTGCCAAGGACAACCCGAAGATCAGCTTCGCCTGGAACACTGCCATCACCAAGATTCATGGCGATTCAAAAGTCACCGGCGTCACCCTAACCGACACTCGCACTGGCGAAACCCGGGAACGGGCCGCAACTGGAATTTTCGTGGCGATCGGGCACCTTCCCCGGACTGAATTGGTAGCCGGACAGGTGGACCTTGATGACGAGGGCTACGTCAAAGTGGATTCACCCACCACGGTCACCAACCTCTCCGGCGTTTTCGCCTGCGGCGACGTGGTGGATCACCGCTACCGGCAGGCCATCACCGCCGCCGGAACCGGCTGCGCAGCGGCGTTGGACGCCGAACGGTATCTGGCTGCGCTCGAGGACGCGGCCAGCATCGCCACAGCATTGGTCGAAGAACCGACCCACGCCTGACCACTCGATAAGGGAGGGGGTGAGCTGGATGGACACCGGATGCTGCACCGACACGGGCTGCTGCGACGAGGACGAGCTGGACTGCTGCTGACAGCACAGCCCTGGCCTGCCGGGCCTACAAGGACCGGCAGGCACCCCAACCAAACCGCCACACATCAACGGATGGAACATGAGGACAGCATGGATTCAGTGAAGACCCTTCCCGTCGCCGTCATCGGCGCAGGTCCGGTAGGACTCGCCACCGCAGCCCACCTGCTCGAACGCGGACTCGAACCAGTGATCTTCGAATCCGGCCTCACAGCCGGTGCAGCAATCGAACAATGGCGCCACATCCGACTGTTCTCGCCGTGGCGGTTCAACCTTGACGACGCCGCTGTCCGCTTGCTCGAACCCACCGGTTGGCAATCGCCCCGGCCCACGGCGCTGCCGTACGGCGGGGAGCTCATCGACAACTACCTGACCCCCTTGGCCGCGATTCCCCAGCTCGCCTCCAGGCTGCAGACGGGGGCCCGCGTCATCGCCGTCACCCGGCAGGGCCTGGACAAAACCCATGTCCGGAACCGCGACACCACTCCGTTTGTTGTCCGGGTGGAGCACCAAGACGGCGAAGTCCGCGACTACACCGTGGCCGCCGTCATCGACGCCTCAGGAACGTGGTCTACCCGCAACCCACTCGGAACTTCCGGCCTGCCTGCCATCGGTGAGGGAGCTGCCGCGGAACGGATTTCCTCGCCACTTCCTGACGTCGCCGGTCGGGACCGGGCCACCTTCGCTGGTCGCCGTGTCCTTGTCGTTGGAGCCGGCCATTCCTCAGCCAACACCTTGATCAACCTTGCCGAGCTCGCCAAGGACGAACCGGACACACGCATCCTTTGGGCCGTTCGGGGCGCCTCCGCAGAGAAGGTCTACGGCGGCGGTGACGCTGATGGGCTGCCCGCACGCGGCCAACTCGGCTCCCGCCTCCGCCGCCTCGTCCAAGGCGGCACCATTGAACTGCACACCGGCTTCGGCATCGCCGCTCTGAAAACCCTCGACTCGGGCGTGACGGTTGAATCCGTGGACGGACGCACCCTGGAGGCCGACGTCGTTGTGCCCTGCACGGGATTCCGTCCCGACCTTGAGATGCTGCGCGAACTGCGCCTGGACCTGGACCCCGCAGTTGAAGCCCCCACCGGGCTGGGCCCACTGATCGACCCCGAGTTCCACTCTTGCGGCACGGTCCCGCCGCACGGTGCCAAGCTTCTGGCCCACCCGGAAAAAGACTTCTACATTGTCGGCATGAAGTCCTACGGCCGGGCCCCGACCTTCCTGCTGGCTACCGGTTACGAGCAAGTCCGCTCCGTCGCCGCAGCCCTCGCCGGTGACCAGGAGGCGGCGGACACCGTCCGTCTTGAACTGCCCGAAACCGGGGTCTGCTCCACCGACGCCGGCATCAGCTGCGACGTCCCGGCATCCAGCGGGGCGGCCGCAACAGACGCTGGCTGCTGCGCCGCACAGGAACCGATCCTCATTGGGATTCCCACCGGATTGGCTCACGGGCGCCAGGGCGACAAGGAAGAATCATCTGTATGACTGAAACCATGAAGACCCCTGCCGTCCTGTTCGTCTGCAGTAAGAACGGCGGAAAATCCCAGCTCGCTGCCGGACTGATGCGCGAGCTCGCAGGCGACACCGTCGTTGTGCATTCCGCAGGTACCAAGCCGGGGGCCGCCCTCAACCCGGAGTCCGTGGAGTCGCTGGTCGAACTCGGCATAGACATCGCGGGTGAGCAGCCCAAGTGCATTACTGATGACGTGATGGACTCCGTCGATGTGGTGGTGGTCTTGGGAACCGAAGCCAAGCTTGATCCGCCGGCCGGGAAGCGACTCGAAACGTGGACCACCGACGAACCCTCCGAGCGCGGCATCCAGGGCATGGAACGGATGCGCTTGGTCCGGGACGACATCAAGGCGCGCGTAGAGAAGCTTTACAGCGAACTTGCAGGCAGGTGACAGTGCTCAGGCGTTGACCGTCTGCCGTGCCCTGTAGCCGTCCGCTTCGTAGACGCCAAGCACACGCACTTCGGTAGTGAAGAACTCCAGTTCCTCCAGCGCCCGGCGAAGACGCGCATCCTCGGGGTGACCTTCGACGTCGGCCATGAACATGGTGGCCGAGAATTCGTTGCCCACCATGTAGCTCTCCAACCGGGTCATGTTGACGCCGTTGGTTGCGAAGCCGCCCAGCGCTTTGTAGAGGGCCGAGGGAACGTTGCGCACACGGAAAACGAAGCTCGTGATCGCGGCGCCGGGGAGTTTTTCCTTGCCGGGCAACTCCTGTTCCCGGGCAAGGACAACAAAGCGTGTGGTGTTGGTGGGGTCATCCTCGACGCCGGAGGCCAGCACGTCCAGTCCATAGAGCCTGGCGGCGAGCGGCGGAGCCAGGGACAGTTTGCGGGGATCGTTCCAGTCGCGCACTTCCCGTGCTGATCCTGCCGTGTCGCCTGCGATAACCGGCTTGAGGCCCGCTTCCCGGATGATCTTGCGGCATTGGCCCAGGGCATGGATGTGGCTGTGAACCTCCGTGGCACCCTCGATGGTGCTGCCCGGGATGCCCAGGAGGTCGAAGCGGATGGGCAGGAAATACTCCCCGACAATTTGCAGCTTCGACTGGGGGAGCAGGACGTGGATATCTGCCACGCGTCCGGCGATCGAGTTCTCGATGGGGATCATCGCCAAGTCCACGGCCCCGGTTGAGACCAGTTCAAACGCGTCCTCAAAGCTCGCGCAGGGAACGCTTTCAAGCTCCGGGAACATTTCCTTGCATGCGAGGTCCGAGTTGGCTCCGGGCTCACCTTGGTACGCGATCTTCTGGGACATGGTGCTCATGGTTTCACGCGGAGCCCCCAGCAACCCAACCGGGTCCACCCTGTGACCGGCAACCCAACTGAGTCGCAGTTGTGCGCGTTTTGAGGGGTCAAAACGCGCTCTACTGCGACTCAGTTGGGTCAGGAAAGCGGAAACTTAGCCGTTGATGATCTGCGGAACACCCAGTGCCTTGAGGCCTTCGGCGCCGAACTCGAGGCCGTAGCCGGATTGCTTGGCGCCGCCGAAGGGAACGCGGGGGTCCACCGCGCCGTGCTTGTTGATCCACACTGTGCCGGCCTGGATGCGGGATGCGACTTCGCGCGCGGCACCCAGGTCTGAGGACCACACCGAGGCGCCCAATCCGACGTCGAGCGCGTTCGCTTTGGCGACTGCCTCGTCAACGGTGCTGTAGCGGATGATCGGCAAAGCCGGGCCGAACTGCTCTTCGGCAACCAACGGGTTGTCGTTGTCGATGTCGGCCACCAAAGTGGTCGGATAGAAGTTGCCGGGCTGGTCAGTGTCCGGGTTCCCGCCGAGCAACACCCTGGCGCCCGATTCGCGAGCGGCTTCAACGAGGCGGGCCACGATGTCGTACTGTGCCCTGTTCTGCAGCGGCCCAAGAACATTGTTTTCATCCAGGCCATTGCCCATTGGCATGGCAGCAGCCACGGCCGTGAGTTCGGTGCACACGGCCTCGTACAGCGAGTCGTGCACGTAGAGACGCTTCAGGGCCGCGCAGGTCTGGCCGGTGTTGATGAACGCACCCCAGAACAGGCCTTCGGCGATGGCTTTGGGGTCGGCGTCGGGCAGGACGATGCCGGCGTCATTGCCACCCAGCTCAAGGGTGAGTCGCTTGACGGTATCGGCCGAGGAACGGATGATCGCCTTGCCCGTGGCGGTGGAGCCGGTGAACATGACCTTGCCGATCGCGTCGTGGGAAGCCAGTGCTTCGCCGACTTCGCGGCCGCCGGACACCACTGACAACAGGCCTTCCGGCAGTTCCTGATTGATGATCGAGGCCAGCGCGAGCACGGACAGCGGGGTGTATTCAGAGGGCTTGACCACCACGGCGTTGCCCATGCGGAGGGCGGGGGCGATCTGCCAGACGGTGATCATCATGGGCCAGTTCCAGGGACCGATGGCACCGACGACGCCGATGGGCCGGTAGTGCAGCTCGGCGTGGGTTTCGCCGTCGTCCACTACGGTTTCGGGGTCCAGCGGCGTGGTCGCGGTGGCGCGCAGCCAAGCGGCGCAGGCGCCGACTTCGAACCGCGCGTTCGGGCCGTTCAGCGGCTTGCCTTGCTCGCGGGAGAGCAGTTGGGCGAGTTCTTCTGCGGAGCGTTCGACGGCGTCCGCGGCCTTCATGAGCGCGGCGGACCGGGCGTCGTGGCCCAAGGCAGCCCACGCAGGTTGCGCCGCAGCGGCGGCTGCGATGGCGGTTTCGAGGTCTTCGACGGTGTGCACGGGCGCTTCGCCGACAGCCTCACCCGTTGCAGGGTCAAGGATGGTGCGGCTGTTCTGGCCGGTGGCCGGGGTGATCGAGGCCAGCAGGGCGTCGTAAGTCTCCATTGGTACTCCGCTCGGGTTGTAAGTCTTGGCGGCCGGTAAGGCGCGCGGCGATGACTTCAGTGTGGTCTGCGCCACTGCAACAGGTCTTGTCGATGCACGAACAGCCCTTGACGGGAAGTGAACGCTTTCGGTCCGGGGCGCTGTGTCGGATAATCGAGCTTGTGACTCTTGCTTCCCTGGCTGCCTTCGCCGGCCTCTGCCTCGTCTTGTCCGTGACACCAGGTCCGGACACATTCCTTGTCCTGCGCATCGCACTGAACAGGCCGAGTGCAGGCATTGCCGCGGCAGCTGGTTCCGCGGGTGCAGCGATTGTGTGGGCCGCGTTGGTGGGTATCGGCCTGGCCGCGATTCTGGAGCAATCGGCCGAACTGTTCCGCTGGCTCAAGATTGCGGGCGGACTGTACTTGCTGTACTTGGGCGTGTCTTCATTCATCAAGTCGCGCAAGGCTGCCAAGGCCGGCGTTGACGGATCCGCTGAGGAAGCTCCCCTGCCATACAGCCGGCTCTCGGCCTTGGGTGCCGGGGCATTGTCCACGCTGCTCAATCCCAAGGTGGGTTTGTTCTACTTGGCCGTGGTTCCGCAGTTCATCCCGCACGGCGGCGACACCATGGGCACATCCCTGATACTGGGCGTTGTGGTGGCCGTCATCGCCTTCGCGTATCTCTCGATGATCGCGGTTGTGGCGTTCAAGGCGATGCGGTGGCTGAAGCGCCCCAAGGTGAGTACCGTCGTCGAACGCACCAGCAGTGGCATCATCGCCGGGCTTGGTATCGGCGTGGTGGCGTCCGGCGCCACCAGCTAGCTGCCCGCTCGGCCAGCAGCGGCGGCCAGCAGCGGCCACCAAAGCAGTTACCAAAGCTACGCGGACAGCAGCGTGAGGTAGTTGTCCAGCTGCGCTGCGAGATCGAGCGAGAAGTGCTCGGCGGGTGACAGCGCTGCGACGATCTGCGCGCCGAGCATCATGTTGAGCAGGTGATCGGCGACGGCGGCGTCCCCGATGGGGGCTTTGATCTCACCGGCCGCCCGGGCTGCTGCGCTATGGGCCGTAATGGTGGAGTGCCATTGGTTCATGGACTCGGCATGCAAGGCTGCCATATCGGCGTCGTTGAGTGCTTTCTGCCAGAACGGGATCACGATCCGCGCTTCGTTCACGCGCTCCTCATCCAGCGGCAGGACTTCGGCGCAGAAAGCGCGCAGCGCGGCCAGGCCGGTCAAGCCCGAGGTGGTGGCGTCGATGCGCTGGTTGGTCCGGTTGAAAACGTGCCCGAAAGCGGACGTCAGCAGCAGGTCCTTGGTGGGGAAGTAGGGCTTCAGGGCCCCATTGGCGAATCCGGCTTCGATGGCGATTTCCCGCATGGTGGCGCCTTCGATGCCGAGCCTTGCGATGATCCGCCACGTTGCGTCGACCAGTTCGAGACGTCGTTGATCGTGGTCGACAATCTTGGGCACTGTGTGGGCTCCTGGAGAAATATTTAGCGGAAAGGTCTTGTGACTCATCTTACGTTTTGGTTATTCTCTACACCTATAGAAAATAAATCCTGACCCATGCAGGTCCCGGACAAGAGGCAGCCATGACGCCCACAGCAACTCAGACAGCAACCGATGCCGCCGCCATTGCGGAAACACAGTACCGCCTGGCAACGAGCGCCGAAATCACCGAAGTGCAGGGCATCCTTCAGGCCGCGGGACACCTTGGTGCAGGGAAGCGGATTGCGTACATGGGGCTGGTGGATCCGTCGCGAGGCGGCGCCGGAACCGCGGACGCCGCCGGAACCGCGGACGCCGCAAACCAAGCAGGCCAGGCAAAAGAGGACCGTCGCTTCCGCATCTTCATCCATGACATCTCCGGCGGAGCCCCTGCAGACGTCCTGGTCTCGGTAACCCGCGGCGAGATCCTGTCCGTAACAGAACTGGACACCAAAGTCTCCGGCGAACTCCCCGTGCTGGAGGAGGAGTTCGAGGTGGTGGAGACGCTCCTCGCCACGGATGAGCGGTGGCTGGCCGCCCTTGCCGCCCGCGATCTGGATGTCGCCAAGGTCCGCGTTGCACCACTGTCCGCAGGTGTCTTTGAGTACCAGGAAGAACGTGGCCGCCGCATCCTCCGCGGCCTGGCCTTCGTGCAGGATTTCCCGGAGGACAGTGCTTGGGCCCACCCCGTGGACGGGCTCGTGGCCTACGTGGATGTGGTCAACAAGGAAGTCACCCAGGTGATCGATCTTGGCACCATGCCGATCCCGGAAGAGCATGGAAACTACACGGACCCCGAACTGACCGGCCCGCTCCGCACCACCCAGAGGCCGATCAGCATTACGCAGCCCGAGGGGCCCAGCTTCACCGTGAGCGGCGGCAACCATGTTGAGTGGGAAAAGTGGAGCGTGGACGTCGGCTTCGATGTCCGCGAGGGAGTTGTCCTCCACAACCTGGCCTTCCAGGATGGCGACAAGAAGCGTCCCATCATCAAACGTGCCTCCATCGCCGAGATGGTGGTTCCCTATGGCGATCCCTCGCCCATCCGGTCTTGGCAGAACTACTTCGACACCGGCGAATACCTCGTAGGCCAGTACGCCAACTCGCTTGAACTCGGCTGTGATTGCCTCGGCGATATCACCTACCTCAGTCCCGTCATCAGCGATGCTTTCGGCAACCCCCGCGAAATCCGCAACGGCATCTGCATGCACGAGGAAGACTGGGGCATCCTGTCCAAGCACTCCGACCTCTGGACCGGCATCAACTACACCCGCCGCAACCGCCGCCTGGTGATCTCCTTCTTCACCACCATCGGCAACTACGACTACGGCTTCTACTGGTACCTCTACCTGGACGGCACCATCGAGTTTGAGGCCAAGGCCACCGGCGTCGTGTTCACCAGCGCGTTTCCGGAAGGCGGCTCGGACAACATCTCGCAGCTGGCACCCGGTCTCGGCGCACCCTTCCACCAGCACCTCTTCAGCGCCCGTCTGGACATGGCGATCGACGGCTTCACCAACCGCGTGGAGGAAGAAGATGTGGTCCGGCAGGCCATGGGCGAAGGCAATGAGCGCGGCAACGCCTTCTCCCGCAAGCGCACTGTGTTGTCCCGGGAATCGGAGGGTGTCCGCGAAGCCGACGCACGCGCAGGCCGTACCTGGATCATCTCCAACCCCGAGTCCAGGAATCGCCTCGGCGAGCCCGTGGGATACAAGCTCCACTCCCAGAACCAGCCCACACTGTTGGCTGACCCTGGCTCCTCCATCGCGAAGCGGGCCGCCTTCGCCACCAAGGACGTGTGGGTCACCCGTTACGCCGACGAGGAGCGCTACCCCACCGGCGACTTTGTGAACCAGCACTCCGGCGGCGCAGGCCTCCCGGCCTACATCGCCCAGGATCGCGACATTGACGGCCAGGACATCGTCCTGTGGCATACCTTCGGCCTCACGCATTTCCCGCGCGTGGAGGACTGGCCCATCATGCCCGTGGACACCGTTGGCTTCAAACTCCGGCCGGAGGGCTTCTTCGACCGCAGCCCCGTGCTGGATGTCCCGGCCAACACCTCCGGCTCGAGCTGCCACAGCTCCGCCGGCACGGTCGCCACCGAGGCGGACAGCGCCGCCGCTGCGGATGAACATGGCGATGCCTCCGGCTCAGGTCAGCACGGCCACTGCCACTAAACGGATCCTCGGACACATGACCACGACGACGGGACGGGTCCGGTCAACCGGGCCCGTCCTCCATCCCCGGATCTGCGCAGCCCTCACCGCGGTGTCATGCGCCGTGCACCTCTGGCTCGCGGCCTCGGGACACCACGGCGCATGGCTCGGGATTCTCATGATCGGGCTGGCAGCCGTCTGCGTCCCGTGCACTGTCCACATTTGGCGCCACAGCCGGGTCGGGGCACTCCATCAAGTGACCGGCGTGGCCATTGCCATGGTGGGACTCCATGCCATCCTGCTGCTGGGAGCGGGCGGCGCCGGACACGCCCATGCCGGGCCGCCGACGTCGAACGTTGTTGATACCTCCGGCGCCGCCGGACTGTTGCTGGTCATCGGACTGGAAATCACGACGGCGTTGCTGGCCGCGACGCTGGTGGCCCGCCTGCGGCGTGCCCGGACGGCCGGCGCCCCTGTAGCTTCCTGACCTTCTTTGCCGCCGGAGCGGCCGGAATCCACCTCCACCTGGTTGAATTCCGGCCGCCAAAGATTCAAACAAGGTCAACCAGCTACAGCCCCACAGAAATTCGGCAGGATATTGCCCCCAGCAGGCAGTTTCCCCGCTTGTTGCTGTCACACCGAATACTGTTCAGTGGGAGAGTGAATAAAGCTGTCAGTACTTCGGGTCTGGGACTCTTCCGCGCAACAGGCATTTATGTAGGTGCCATTCTGGGCTCCGGCGTGCTGGTGCTTCCCGCCATCGCCGCCCAAGTAGCGGGTCCGGCGTCGTTGTTGGCCTGGGCCCTGCTGTTGGTGTTTTGCACGCCGGTGGCCTTCAGCTTCGCGGAGATGTCCAGGCAACAGCCCGACGCCGGTGGGATCGCTACGTTCGTGACCCGCGCTTTCGGGCAGCGGGCTTCAGTTGTGGCCGGTTACCTCTTCTACTTCGCCATCCCGTTCGGGGCGCCCGCCACCGCGGTAATCGGCGGGGAGTACATCGCACATGCCATGGGCGGCGGCCGGGAGACCGCACTGATCGCCGCCGGGTTCATTCTGGCGGCAGGATTCGTGAGCAACGCGGTGGGGATCCGGGTCTCCAGCAAACTGCAACTCTTCCTGATGGTTCTGCTCGTGGCGTTGCTTGCGCTCGCCGTAGCCGTGGCGGCACCCCACGCGAAGGCAGGGAACTTCGTGCCCTTCGCTCCCCATGGTTTCTGGGCCGTGGGCGGGGCAGCCAGCCTGCTGTTCTTCTGCTTCGCCGGGTGGGAGGCCGTGACGCATCTAGCCGCCGAATTCCGCAACCCCGAGCGCGACCTCAAACGGGCAACCTGGCTGACACTCGTGGTGGTTGGCGTTGTTTACATCGGACTCGTGGCGGCGTGTGTTGCCGTCCTTGGCCCCGGACTTGCAGGAAGCACTGTGCCGGTGGCCGAGTTGCTGGCCAAGGGACTTGGACCCGCTGCAGCTCCGGTGACTGCCGTGGCGGCGGCCGTCCTGACGTTTGGGCCGCTCAATACTTTCGTGGCCGGCGCCAGCAAGCTCGGTGCCAGGCTGGCGTCCGACGGCGTGCTGCCGCGGCCTCTTGCGCGCGGCGTTGCCCCGGGCGAAGTGCCCTCTGTGAGCCTCGCTTCGCTGGCAATCATGACCTCAATCTCCTTCGCGCTGGCCGGTGCCGGCCTGCTCAGCATGGAGTTCCAGATCGGCGCTGCGTCTGCATGCTTCACGGCCGTGACCGCGTTCGGGCTGGCGGCAGGCGTGCTCCTGTTGCCCCGCGGAACCGCAGCCTGGTACGGGGTGATCGTGGCCGCCGTCGTGATGCTCGTGGTCCTGTTGTTCAGTGGCTGGGCCTTGGTGGTTCCAGCCGCGCTGGGCGCCGCGGCATTCTGGGCGGGGCGCTTGTATTTGAAACCCCCGGTGCCACAATTGAGCCATGGCCGCAGCGTGGTCAATTCGTGAGGGGTTCCGCAGCGGACCAGACCCTGATGCCCTGCGCCGTCCCTTCTTCATCGCAGCCGTTGTTGTCTTCGCCGCAGTAGTCCTGGCAGAGGTGGGGATGTCGCTCCTGCTCGGCGGGACCGCCGTCGACCCCGTCACTGCAGGCGACGCCAACAAACTGGGCGTTCCGCTCGATGTGTTCCTCAAAACGCAGCGGGCCGACGCCGAACCTCCCGGGGCCGGGATCGGGTTCCTGGCGTTCCTGGATGGCCTGCTGCTCTTCACGGTGGTGATGCTGGGGCTCAGCCTGATCATGGATCTTCGAACCTATGGCCGGATCCAAGGGATCACAACGTTCATCGTCACGCTCTTGTGGGTTATCGCGGCGTTCCTGACCGCAATGTTGGCTTTGGCGAAACTGTTCCTGATGTTTGGCCTGTTTGTGGCGACGCCATTTGGAACCATCGCGTATTTGGCGCTGTGGGGGAGCTTCCCGACTGGTCAGGCCGCCGCGATCCTTGGCTTGCTCCTGGTGCTCAAAATCGTGTTTGCCGTGCTGCTGATCCTGAGCCAACCCAAGTTCCTCAAGGTCACTGGCCTGGTGGTGTTGCTGCTGGTTTCAGTTCTGCTTCAGGTGATCCTGGGACTGATCCACGACTTCCTGCCCGGGCCGCTGGTGTCCATTGGAGATCAGTTCTGGGCGTTGATCACGGTGGTGGTGGCGCTCGTGTGGGCACTCATCATGCTGATCGCGTCCATCCCGGCGATCATCAACGCCCTGCGCGTGAGCGGCTCTGCGGGGGACTAGCCTTGCCACCAGTCCGGTGACTTCGCGGGAATCCTGCCAATTCGCATGGAAGTTTCCCCACGAACGGGCAGCATTCCCGCTACTTCGAGCCAACTCACAGCGATCGGACGTTAGTCCACCGGGCGGTTCCGGTACGCAGCCAGGAAGTGCGAGATCCGTCGCACGGCTTCCTCGATGTCCTCCACGGCCGGCAGGATCACGAAGCGGAAGTGGTCCGGCGTGGGCCAGTTGAAGGCCGTGCCGTGCGAGATCAGGATCTTTTGCTCCTGCAGTAGTTGCAGGACGAATTTCTCATCCGAGGCGATGGGGTAGATCTCCGGATCAAGCCGGGGGAACAGGTACATGGCACCGGCAGCCGGGACACACGAGACACCCGGAATGGCGGTCAACAGTTTCCATGCCAGGTCCCGTTGCTCGCGCAGCCGGCCGCCGGGACGAATGAGGGCCTCGATGCTTTGGTAGCCGCCAAGGCACGTTTGGATGGCATGTTGGGCGGGAACATTGGCGCACAGCCGCAGCGAGGCCAGCAGTTCCAGCGACTCCCGGTAGGCCGCGGTCGCCGTCAACGGACCAGTGACTGCAACCCACCCGGCCCGGTAGCCGGGCATGCGGTACGCCTTGGATAACCCGCTGAACGTCAGGACGCATACGTCCTCGGCCACGGCGGCCGTGTGGATGTGCGGGGCACTGACGTAGCGGATTTTCTCGTAGATCTCGTCGGAGAACAGCACAAGATCGTGCTTGCGGGCCAATGCGGCGAACTGCTCCAGGATGTGCCGGGGGTAGACGGCGCCGGTGGGGTTGTTCGGGTTGATGATCACGATCCCGCGGGTGCGCGGGGTGATCTTGGCTTCGACGTCAGCCATGTCCGGCCACCAATTCTCGTCCTCGTCGCACAGGTAGTGCACGGCCTGTCCGCCGGTCAAGGTCACGGCCGCAGTCCACAGCGGGTAGTCCGGGGCAGGTACGAGAATTTCGTCGCCGTTCTCCATGAACGCCTGCAACGTCATGGAAATCAGCTCACTGACGCCGTTGCCAATGAAGACGTCCTCGACGCCGATGGTCATCAGCCCGCGCGTTTGGTAGTACTGCGAAATGGCGGTCCGGGCGGAGAAGATGCCCTTGGAGTCGCTGTAACCCTGCGCGCCGCGAAGGTGGTGGATCATGTCCACCACCACGGACTCCGGCGCCTCCAGCCCGAACGGCGCTGTGTCCCCGAGGTTCATCTTGAGGATCCGGTGCCCCTCGGCTTCCATGGCCTTGGCAGCCTGGAGGATGGGACCACGGAGTTCGTAGCGGACGTTCTGGAGTTTGCTGGAGGATTGCATCGGACGCATGGTTGATCTTTTCACGGCGCGGGCCTTGCGGGACAAACCGGCATCACGGGTTCAGTTTGATGACGCACAGCTCGGGATTGACCTTGCACATGTTGAACGGAGGGTCAATGATCGGGCCAAAGCGCGGCTCGGCTCGCACCAGGACAAGCGCGTTGACGTTGACCTTGCTGCCGACATCAGGATTCACTCCCACCACAACGCAGGGTCGGAAGAGCGGCTCAAACGCCGAAGAGGTGCACGTGGAGCCCTGGGTGAAGTCGAGCTGCAGTTTGGCGGCGAGGAATGCTGCCTTGGCGTCCTCGATCCTGGATCCGAGGACGGCCGGAACTGTGGCCCTGACCGGCACCGCGATTTCGAGGTTCACAGTGCTGCCGCGGCCCACCTTTTCGCCGCCGGCGGGGCTTTGGTTCACCACGGTGCCCTCGGGTGAGGCGCTCTCGACCTGACTGGTGGCGGCCTTGAACCCGGCGTCGGTGATGATCTGCACGGCTTCGGCTTGCGGCTTGGTTTTCACGTCCGGAACGTTGGCGTCCTTGAACAGGAAGAACAGGATCACGCCGATCACAGCCAGCAGCACCACGCCGCCGATGATCACCCACAGCCACGGGAACCCCGGGGTCGGCTTTGGCTTTTCTGCCGGTTTGGGCACCACCAGCGTGACCACCTTGGCTTGGTCGGCGTAGTCCTCGGGGGCGTCGTCGGCGGAGTAGGCGATCAGCTTCACCGGGTAGCTGCCTTCGGCGGCCCCCGCGGTGTCGAACTGGACAACGTACTGCTCGGTGGCCCCTGCGGCGATGACCCGCAGCGGGTTGGGGATAGTGGTGTACGTGCTCGACGGCGGATTGGTCACCTGCCCGGGGAAGGCGCCCAGCACCACGCGCTCTGGTTCCGTGGAGCCGTTGGTGACTGAGGCCGTGATGGATCCCTTCCCGTCCTTCAGTTCGACGTCGTACGAGCTCAGGGTCATGGTGATGGTTGTCATGGCACAACTAGTCCTATGATCGCGGCGATGTGGATGTTGACGTTGGTACCGGGCGGAACCTGGGTCCCTTCTGCGGGGTTTTGCACCAGGACGGTTCCTGCGGGGGCTGAGCTGGACACGATGTTGATGCTGACGGTGAGGCCGGCCCGTTCCAGGCGTTGGGTGGCTTCCTGTTGCTGAAGCCCCACCACGTTGGGCACGGTGACGGTATCCGGTGCGGAGATTTCGATGGTGACGATGGATCCCTTGTCTGTCTGGCTTCCGCCTCTGGGGTCTTGGCGGACGACGGTTCCCGGCGCAGAGTCGCTCTGCACGTTGGTGCTGGCGATTGCGTAGCCGGCATCAAGGAGCACTTGCCGTGCTTCTGCTTCCGGCCGGCCTTCAACGTTGGGCACGCCGCCGGGTCGCAGCAGGAACCACAGCGTTGCTGCGACCGCCACCAGCACCACGGCGCCGATGATGACCCACAGCCAAGGGAAGGGCCGGGCTGGCGGCGTCACCGGTACCGGGGTAGCTGTGACCACCAAAGTGACTATGTGGGCTTGGTCCGCGTAGTCCTCGGGGGCGTCATCCGCGGAGTAGGCGATGAGCTTGACCTGGTAGCTGCCCACTGCAGCCCCCGTGGTGTCGAAGCTGACGAGGTATTGTTCAGTGGCGCCCGGGCCGATGGTCCGGAGCGGATTCTGGATCCCGGCATACGTTGGCCCGCCTGACTCGCCCACAGGGAATGCGCCCAGCACCACACGCAGCGGCTGGGTACCCGTGTTGGAAGCCGAGGCCGTCAGGGAACCTTTGCCATCCTTGAGTTCCACCGTGGGTGAGCTCAGAGTCAGGGTAATACTGGTCATCTCAGCCCCCGGCTTCCTGAAGCTGCAGCACGCAGTTTCCTATCGCCCGGCACGTAATGACCAACTGGCCGCCGGACGTTCCGAAGGTCAGGTCCACGCTCTTCCCCGGGCCGGACTCCTGTTCCGTCCGCGTACCCTCCACCAAAAGGGCCACGGTCACTGCCTGCAGCGGGGCCAGCCTTGCCCGCTTGGTGGGCGGTCCGAAGTCAAACAGTCCGCCACCGAATTCCTTCACTTCGAACACGCACGCACCGGCCACCACCAGTTGGGTGTTCGAGGCAGAGCACGAGCCGCCTTGCACGGACAGGTCCGCCGCCGTGAGCTTCCCACCCTTTGCGGCATCGGAGAATCCGCCCTGCCAGTCGGCTGCGGCGTCGTCATTCCCGCCTCCGCAGCTCACCCCGAACACAAGGATCAGCACTGCGATCACTCCACAGGCGATCACCACGATGATGGGCGTGCGGTTCTCCTTATTCATCCTTGGCACCGTTCGTCGCTGACTCCGTCCGCAGGGCGATCTCATCAGTCACGTGCGCCGGTTTCACGCCGTTGACGATCCGCCGGACCAACTCCAACTGCCCGGCTGCTTCAGCCGGGACAAGCACCCTGATGTGGAAGGCACCCGGGACGGATTCGACGTCGAAACCAGACACTCCCGTGGCGAGGTGCAGGAAGCGGGTGAGCCCGTCCACGGTGCCACGGCGGGCGGACAACTGCGCGGCGGCGGCGATCAGGTCCCGCTGCCGGCTGACGGGAACCGCGGCAGAACCGGTGCCCGCCTCGCCGGCGCCGGGCATGGTCAGCCAGTCCAGATCCACCCAGCGGGACAGGAAAGGAATCAACGACGACGGCGCGCGCCCCGGATCGGGCACGGTATGGATGCGGTCCAAGACGTGCCGGACGGGCCGGTGCAGATCCTCGGCCACGGCGAGCAGAGCCTGCATCGGAGCACTCGTATCCGCGGCCACCTGGAACACCTCGGGCAGGACCCTGAGCAGCTTGGACTCCGTGGGCCTGAACACGTCAGCCATTGCCGTGGACCACCTCGATCCTGTGGTCGCCGGAGCAGAACAGCCAGGTATCGGGCAGGGTCACAACATCGTCCACCACCCGCCGCGTGCAGCTTTCCCATTTCACGGCGTTGTCAGTGCTGCGGTACACGCCTTTGGGACCCGCGGCCAGCACCAAAGCTTTCCCACCGGGGAGGATTGCCCCGGACACGGATTTGACCGGTTCGAACCGGGTCCGGTCGCGCAAGGGAAGGTTGCAGTTCACGTCGGGCACGCTCCATTGGGCCGACGCCTGGCCCAGTTGGAGCCGCAGCACGCCCCCACTCTGGGTAGCGGCGTAAGCGGCGTTGCCCATGACGTGCACGCCCCAGCAACTGCCGCCGGTCCACCCCGCACTGAACTGCTCCCATGAATTCATCAGGGCAGCATCGAATTGCGTGCGCGCCAGTTCGTCGATCTTCAGCCGCAGGCATCCCGTCCCGGTGCCCTCAGGCACGGCGCGGCCGAGCCACACATAGCTCGCACCGCCGTCGTACTGGACCGTCAGGCAGCGGATGTCCTCGCCGGCCGCTTTAACCTGCTTGAAACTGCCGGCGGTCCCGGCGTCGGGAGAAAGCCAGACGCCAGCGGACGCTTCGGCCGCCACCACAACCCCAGTCCGGCCGCGGATATCCACCAGGGCATCCACGGCGTAGAAGCCGCGGTCAGGCTGGCTCGTATCCACCACGTTCTGGACGGGAATGGCACCTGTGCTGACGGGAAGTTCGTACAGTCCGCGCTCGCCGGCCAACAGCAAAAGCGGCTCTCCTTGGCGGTCCACCCAACACAAGTCGGCGACGACGAATCCCAACTCGGCTGCCTTCCGCCACGATTCGCCGAGGTCCTCGCTGATGTAAATGCGGGAACCCGTGGGCGTGACCGTGCTGACGGCAACCATGCCGGGGTGGCCTTCCGGGCCAACACGGCCTGGTGCGGGGGAACGGAAGGGGGCGATCGAGCGAACCGTCTCGTCACCGACCTCGCCCTCGCCGGCACTACCGTCACGGTCGGCGTCGTTGCCAAACTCCGCGCAGGCTTCCCACCCATCGGCGGCATTCGTGGTGCGGAACAGCATGCCGTCCTGGGCTACGAACCATGTGTTGTCCTGGCCCTCGGCTTGCACCAAAGCCATGGCATCCGTGTCAGGAACCTTGTCCACTTCCAGCCTGACGCGGTCCACATACTGCACGCCCGGCTCGGCTTCCTCCATGGCGCGGTACAGGTTGGAGACGCGCAGCGGCCTGCCGAAGCCTGAACCATAGGAGGACGCATCCGAGCTCAGGGGGCTGATGCCTTCAGACAGACGGCCCACGATCCGGGACTTCACGGCCTCGGCATCCTCATCGGGACGAACAACGATCCGCGCGTCCACCAGCACCTGCTTGTAGAGGCCCCAGCGCACTACAGGCTCGGCGCCTACCGTGGACCGCCTGCGAAGATATTGTTCCACCTCAAGCCGCACTTCGTCCCGTGCATGCGATTCGAGTTCGGCCGCCCTCAGCGGCTGCTCCGAACCCGCTCGCGCCCCTGGAACGAAGGGCACCAGAACTACCTCCACCTCGCCAGGCCGGGCAAAGGCCCACAGGTCCTTGCGGGTGAAGGCCCTGGCACGGGCAACGCCGCCGTGCCGCCGGGCCAGGACCTCATAGTCGCGAACGGTGACAGCACGATCGCGGGCCTGGAAATCCTGCGGCGCGCGCCTGAGTGCGTTGTCCAAGGATTCGCCGTCCCGGCCACCGGTTGCGGGCTCCGGATTGGTCACCTTGGCACCAGGAACGGGCGTGCGCAGCACCGTCAGCTGGCCCGCGCCGACATTGCCGGCCGCGCCACCGCCACTCCGATACCAGGCGCGGACCTCTGCGCCCGGGCCCGGAACCAGCGGCTCTTGCCCGGTCTCCGTCCGCCCTGCGGACTCTTCGTCCCACCAGGCGAACATCGCGACGCCGGCACTCCGGTCAATGCGCACCGGCATCTCCCCGGGCCGAGCGTCGGCAAACGCCTCCACTTCCTTGCAATACCGGAACGGCTTGCCGTCCACCAGCACAGCCTCGCCACTGCTTAACCGCGTCCCCGCCGGAACCTCGACGGCGATTGCCAAGCCAGCGCCCGAGACGATCGGGGCGTTGGGGATCACAAAGCTTTGGCCGGGCCTGCCGGTGCCCGAACCGATCGGCACGGCGTCGTACAAGGTGACATCGGCTGCCGGGACCACCACGGTGGCCTTGCCGGACGCCAAAGTGGCTGCCGCCGTCGTCGTAAAGACCGGCTGGGGCGAGCCTGGCACACCGGGTGGGCAGCTGACCTGGGTGCCCCGGGGGATACGGATTTCCTGATCACCCGCTGAGGCGCGGCTGAATTCAAGCATGGTTTCGGCCGTGCTCGGCGGGTAGAGCGAGGTGCCCAGGAGGTTCAAGTAGACGGCGTAGAGCTTGTCCGGCACACGGTTGAGCCGGTACATGAGCGTGTCCGTGAGGTAGGCGAAGGCCTCGATGATGGTGATGCCGGGGTCGTGGACGGAGAGGTCGGTCCACTCCGGAGCGATCTGCTGGATGCGTTCGCGCGCACCGGCCACAAGGTCCGCGAAGCTGCGGTCGTCCAGATTGGGCACGGGGATACTCATGCTGTGCCTCCGGATTCCACAGGCAGGGCGATGGCAATCTCGTCCTCAAGTTGGGTCGTGCGGACGCGGTACTTCAACCGGACCTCCAGCACTTCGGGGTCCGCAGGAGATCTCGAGGCATCCAAGGATAAGACCGTGATGCGGCGTTCCCACTGCTCCACGGCCCTTGCAACATAGTGAATCGCAAGACCGGCGGTGGTGTCGTCGGCCGGGGCAAACGCGAGCCGAAACAGGTGGCAACCGTACGTCGGACGGTTCACGCGCTCGCCGGGCCTGGTGCTCAGCAACAGAAGAAGTGCCTGGCGGACCGAGGCCGCATCCGTCACCGTGGCGAGCCTGCCGGACGGCGTGATCCGCAGCCCGGGGATTCCAGCGCTGGCGTCGAAATCCGGGTGGATGAACGCCACGGACTTGTAGCGCGGGGTGCTCATGTCAGTCCCTTGCTCATGACCCGGCACCCACGAACGTTTGCCCCGGGCGGCGGACGTTGTACTTGACCGCGCCCGGAGGCGTACCGTCAGTGAAGCCCTCCACCGTGTCCAGACACACCGCCTTGCCGCCGATGGAGATGAACGTTGAATAGCCCTTGGTCACCGGCATCGTCTTGTTGCAGGGTTTGATGTTGATGCCGATATGGGGGCACATACTGATGTCCCGGCCTTGGGGATCGTTATCCACAAGGATGGGGGACTCGTGGACGCGCACCCATTCCTGCGACGGCACGTTCTCCACCTTGCCGTCGTGCCCGCACCGCAGGATCGCTTCCTTGACCAGGATCCTCATGGCGTCTGAGCCCCCATTTCAGGCCTCCTCGAAGTCGACGGATTTGGCACGGATCTTCATGGCTTTGCCTGGAGCCTCGAGGACCAGATCCGTGGCGGCAGTGATGCGGAGCTTGTCAGGCCCCAGCTCAACAGAGGAGCCATGGCCATCCGTGAAGCTGACGGTGCGGGCGCCGCTGTCGAGCACTATCTGTTGACCATCCGCACTGCGGAAGGTGTAGCGGCTGTTCCTGTCACTGCGGACCTGGCTGTCCGGCGTCTGTTCGCTGCCGTACAGGCCGCCCAGGATGACGGCATGGGCCGGATCAGTGGCAGGGAGGAGAACCAGCACGTTGTCCCCGGGAGCCGGCGGGACCACCAGTCCTTTGCCCGGACCTGCGCCCGCAGTCACTACAGGAGCCCACGCTGTTTGGAGATCGGGGTAAGCGGGGAGCCTCACCTGTGCACGGCCGCGGGCATCGGGATCGTCTACGTCAGTGACGACCCCGAGCGTAAAGACGTCCGGTCGTCGTTCAGGGACGGGGCTGGGCGGCCGCGTGGTCAGGGTGGTCTCGTAGCCGGTTCCGTCCAGACGATGCGCGGCGCTCGCGATCAGGTACGTTCCCTCGACGGACGGGGCCACCCCCTTGATGCGCACCCTTCCTCCTGCGCGCAGCCGGGGATTGCCTTCCGCGACGAAGACGCCCGTGACCTGGCCGGCCACCTTGGTGTCCAGCTCGGCCTTGGCCAATCCGTCCGCGAGCGCCGTGGAGTCCAGAACCTCGTTGTCCCTCCGGAGGTCACCCCCTGCGCCCACGCTGGCCAAGGCAGGATCGGCCGCGACGTGGGCTTTGGCATCGCTGCTTGATGTCCCGGCATGGTGGATGGAAGCATCCTCGGCACGCCAGCCGTTGGTTTTGGCGCCCGCATACGCCGGTTCCTGGCTGAGCTCGATCTCCGCTGAATGAAGGGACGCCCCAAGCGTGAGCTCCAAAGGTTCGCCTTCGCCGTCGAGTCCGGTGAGTCTCAAAGCGCCGTCATGAACCACGGGGTAGGCGCCCACGCGGGCGCTCTGCTCCACCAGCAGGCTGAGGTCGGAACGGGCACATTGGTACACCTCGCCCAGCCGTTCGCCGCCGCCCACCACATCCAGCCCGGTGCCTTCGCAGAGATTCCTTGCGAGCCCTGCGAGGGTCACGTCGCTGTGGAGCCTGGTGAACTGCCGCTTCCGCAGTCGGTGCAGGGCGTCATAGGCGCGGATGCGGATTTCCTGACCCAGGTCTGCCCCGTAGCTGTACTCCACCACCGTCACCTCGCCCACGAAGAGCGGAGTCCGTTGGCCGCCGAGCTCCACCCTGAGGGGATCCCCGGGCGCGGGATCCACGCCACCCCTCGCTGCCGCTGTGCGTCCGGGGCCCGGCCGCCAGCTGATGAGGCACTGCGCCGGGCGTGCCAGGGAACTGAGTACCTGGACGGAAACGATCGCCGCCGTTTCTGCCGTGGACAGTCTGCTCCGGCCGAGTGTGACGATGAGTTCGGGAAGGCCCTGGAGTTGCCTCATGGCGTTGCCCTCGCTGTGTTCCGTCTCATGGTGTTCCGTCTCAGGGTGTTCCGTCTCATGGCGTCTCGCCTACAGGCGGGACGGCGAGCGGTCCGCTGAAATGCGCGGGGTCGTCGATGTTGTTGTACTCCAGGAGCAGCTTCCACAGCAACGGTGTCCCGAAGGCCTCCACGGACAGTCGCCCCAGCTCAGCAGGGGGTACCTCGGGAAACAGCTCACCGCCGTCGGGCGTGGTTGCGTCCCGGTCCGTACTTCCGTCGCCGGTGACCGCCAGCGTGTCTACGGGCGGCGCCGTCAGGTCGACCGGAGGCAGCCGCAGCGCGAGCTCGTAATTCTCGCCGCCTTCCTCGTCGGCAGACTGGCCCACGCGCACGAAGACCATCCGCATCCAGGACCTGAGCGGCGAACCGTCCGGCGCGAAACGATCGAAGCGCTCCGCCACTTCGGTCACGATGCCCGGCACGTTCCACGCCCGGCCCCAGACAAACCTGACCGACGGCGGCCGGCGCTGCCGCTCCACCTCCGCACTGTTTTCTGCCAGAGCCCAGATCGGCCGGGTCATTTGCCTAACGTCCTGGACATGGAGCGACGCCGGCGCGAGGTCGACGTCGAACAACAGATCCAGCCGCAGCTCCGTGTGGCCGCCGCCTGTGAACAGCAGGGGATCGTCTGCCAGGCCGCTGCCGCTCAGTTTGCCGCCCGCACTTCTCCGGGGCTCCACTCCGGCCGAGCGCTGCATCACCACGGTTTCGGGGTTCAGGAGGCAGCCGAGGTGTTCCCCGGTGTCCTCGATCAGGAAGGCGACGCGTTCCATGTCAGACCGCCAACTGTTCGTCGTGCAGTCGGGCTTGGCGGTTGATGGCCTCAGTTACGGGTCTGGTTGGTAACTGCTGTTGCGTTGGCATCGTCCGAGGCGTGAGTTCCGGCCAGTTGCCGGTGAGCGGCGGCGCGGGTGTGTGGGGTTGGGTGCTGCTCGGGTGGCCCTGCGCTTCAATGCTGGGGCGACCATTGAGTTCAACTGCCTCGTGGGGGACACGTTGTGGGGCCCGCTCTGCGCCCCTATCTTGCTCTGAAGCGCGCACATCGGGCCCCGCAACGGGGGTGGGTTTGTGTTGTGGGGCCTGCTCTGCGCCCCTGTCTTGCTCTGAAGCGCGCACATCGGGCCCCGCAACGGGGGGTGTTCCCGATCGGTCGGGCCGGAGCTGCAGGGCAGGCGTGCGTTGTGGGGCCTGTTCTGCGTTCCTGTCTTGCTGTGAAGCGCGCACATCGGGCCCCGCAACGGGGGGTGTTCCCGACCGGTCGGGCCGGAGCCGCAGGGCAGGCGTGCGTTGTGGGGCCTGCTCTGCGTTCCTGTCTTGCTCTGAAGCGCGCACATCGGGCCCCGCAACGGGGGGTGTTCCCGACCGGTCGGGCCGGAGCGGCAGGGCAGGCGTGCGTTGTGGGGCCTGCTCTGCGTTCCTGTCTTGCTGTGAAGCGCGCAGAGCCGGCCCCGCAACGGAGGGTGATTCGGGGAATTGAGTGCTTGAGGACGCTAAAGACCCGTGGGCCAGGCGCGGGCCGGACTCGGGGGTTGCGCCTTGGGCAACGCGTTGTGAGGCCACCTTTGCGCCCCTGAACCGAGTCCAGAGGCGCAGAGCGGGCCCCACAACGGGCGGCGATGTGGGCGATCCGACGTGTGAGGCCTGGTGTGCGCCCCAAGATGGCGTGGAAGCGCGCAGAGTGGGCCCCGCAACGGGAGGGGCCAGCCCGGCGTCGCGCAGCAACTGGACCCAATGCTCGGGTGCACCTTCCGTGTTCAGGCCGCGCACCGACGACGAGTCGGGCGACGACGACGAGCCAGACGACGACGAGCCAGGCGACGACGAGCCAGGCGACGACGAGCCAGGCGACGACGAGCCAGGCGACGACGCCGGCGCACCAGCGCCCGCCGGGTCAGGCACCCAATCCGGCGCGCCCAGGACCGACGCCCCGGAATGTGCACCACCATCCCGGCCCGCCGGCAGCCACTCGGCCCCGTCCAGCCAAGCAGCCACATCCCGCAGCCGCCGGGCAGCCGCGCGCCGCCAGGATGACCCCGGATCAGGCGACGGGAGCGCGGGCATCGTCGAGCTCCAAGCGGTCGTACGCGATGCTGAGGGATTCGATGGCGAGGTCCTTGCCAAGAGCGTCAAGGGGTGCGCCGAACCAGTCGCACGGCCAGGCTCCCAAGAGGTTCCAGCGCCGGACTTCCACGGATCCGGCGTCGTTGAGCATGGCGATGGAGACGTTGCGGCGCTCGACTTTGCCGTCCACTGCCTTGAATAGCCATTGGAGCATTTCGGTGGAGTCCGTGAGCCCGTATTTCAAGGTCACGGGTGTGTATTCCACCTGGCCGGGGATGACGCGCACGGTGCTGTTTTCGCCGCCGGAGCGGTAGAGGATGCGGTCGATCTTCAGGCCGAGTCCTTCCACTTTGGTGAAATGCCCCTGGACCACGCCTTGGATCACGAGTTTGAAGTTGTACGCCCTGTACGGGTCAACCACGTTGCCCGGTTGGGCTGCAGGTGTTGGCTGGGTTGTCATGTCAGGCTCCTGCGCTTTCTGTCTCGCTGGTGTTGTCCGCCGATTGCATGAGCTTGAAGATCACGAATTCTGCCGGTTTCACGGGGGCGATACCGATCAGCGTGACCACTTGCCCGGCGTCGCGGACCTCGGGCGGGTTGGTTTCTTCGTCGCATTTGACGAAGAACGCCTGTTGAGGAGTAGTCCCCAGCAGGGCGCCGTCCCGCCACACATTGGTCAGGAACGCGCCGATGTCACGGCGGATGGACTTCCACAGTGTGTGGTCGTTGGGTTCAAAGACCACCCAGCGCGTTCCATCCGCCACCGATTCCTTGATCATGTTGGTCAGCCGCCGGACGTTCACGTACCGGTATTCGCTCGCCTCGGGGGCCTTGGTCCGCGCACCCCAAATCCGGATGCCCTCGCCCGGGAAGTAGCGGATGCAGTTCACGCCGGCCGGGTTCAGGACCTCCTGCTCGCCGCGGCTCACGCGCCGGACGAGGTCGATCGCGCCTTGGATGGGTTCGTTGGCGGGCGCCTTGTGAACGCCTCGCGTCGCGTCAACGCGGGCCCACACCCCTGCAATATGGCCCGACGGCGGTTGGGTCACCTTCTTGCCGGACACGGGATCGATCACCACGATCCACGGGAAATACAGCGCCGTGTAACCGCCGGGGGACTGCGGGGCGCCGAGGTCCTGCTCTTCGTCGGCTTCCGTACTCGGGTCAGCGGAGGCCACCGCTGCGGGGCGGGTAGAGTCCGGCCAGTCGGGTGCGTCGGCGGACGCCGATGCGGAGGGCAACGACGGCGGGTTGTCGTCGGCGTCGTCCGTTTCCGCTGGTGAGTCCCCGGCTTCGCCATGGTCCCCGCCCGAGTCAGCGTCCGCCGTCGTACCGCTTTCTTCTGAAGACGCAGCACTGTCCGGAACGCCCGACGTTGCTGCCCGGGTGAGCGCCCCGACGTCGTCCACTTTCTCCAGAGTGTCCAGGATCGCCATGCGGTCCTGGCGGAGCGGATGCTCAACATGGGCCTGCAGTGCGGCGTAAGCTTCGGCGGTCGCAAAGCCGGGCGCAGCCACCATGGAGATATCGTCCACGGCCTCGAACAGCGTGAGCCCGGTAGGCTTCTTGGCCGTGCCTGTGAGACTGCCGTTGGGACCGATGTTCACCACGTAACAACGGCTCCCTCCGTTCGAGAAGAAGCCGTAAACAGCGTTTGAGAGGGGCGTTCCCGCCGTCGCGTTGCCGACGTATTGGTCCACGAACTGGGTCCAGTTATCCAGCACGCGGAGCTCGTCGACGAGGGCCTCCCCGTCCGGCGCGAGGCCGACGAAACCGGCGATGCTCGTGTTGACCTGCCCAATGGCGCGCGCGCCGCTGGGCACTTCCTGTACATAAACGCCTGGCGCCTGATAGTTCGCCATGGTGCGCTCCCTTTCCTGCCCGCGTCAGCGGGTGCTTAGGTCCACCGAATGATGACCGGGAGGCTGCTGGTGCTGGCAGAAACTTCCCGTTCAGTGCCGCGGACAGCTACGGCAAAATGCTGGAGTTCGTCCGCCGAGGCCAGGACCTCAAAGTGGCCGGTCGCATCGCTGACAACGGCCGTGGCGGACGAATGGGCGTGGATGTAGGCATCGGGGATGCCTTTGTTGTGGGCATCCACCAAGCGTCCGTGGATGCGGCGGGCAACGCCGGTCTTGGCAATGAGTGGCTCACGGACGGGAGGTCCGGAGGGTTCTTCGAAGCGAAGGGCCACGGGAATGCGGACCAGGAATCCCAGTCCTTGCCGGATGGCGCCGGAGTATTCCTCGGGCCGGAATTCGCCGGTGGATACCACGGAGTACTGGCTGTGGCGTTCCACGGCCAGCAATAAGTGCTCCATATTGTCGAGTTGCTCGGGCCCGTGGCATTCCACCGCTACCCTGAGCTCGAGGTCCAGGACCGGGCCGTCGCGCCGCGACCTTCCCACACGGTTGAGGGTGACGGAGTGAACCGTGACCGGAGCGTCGGGTGGCGGAACCCCGGCGGTGGGCGAGCCGTCGTCGAACCTGACGCGCTGGGGAGCGACGGCGTCGGAAAGTACCCCAAGAAGGTCGAACAGCGACGAACGCACATAGCCCACGGCAGAACCCCAGCTGGAGTGATCCATAAATGCAACTGGGAATAGGTTACTCCCGCGGTTGCCCGTAGTCACTGGGGTTTCAGGGGTATCTCCATTCGATTGAGTGCGTGCTATGCCGGCCGATAGGTATAGCGGTACTCCGATGGGCCGCGGAGTGAAATAGCCATGCTGTACTGCGCGCAGCTGGCGAATGCCGTGGCCAAGGCAGCGGGGGTCTCACCACGTTCCGGGCTGAATCCGTGCCGGCCTGCAGGAGGGCTCGTCTATGCTCAGTTCATGACGACGGGGGAGAGCCCTAAACGGCCTGGCGCTGTGACTTTCTCGGTGGTGCTCATGTACATCGGTGGCATCGCGCAAATCATTCTGGGGATCCTGACGATTTTCCTGCGCTACACACCGGAGGCCCAGGCCGGCGGCATTGCCCTGCCCATTACTTTGCTTGGAGCCGGCATGATCTTGTTCGGCCTGCTGGTGATCGGGCTGGCCTCCGGGGTGGCGCGGGGAAGCGAGGGCGCCCGGCGTGGTGCAACAGCTGTGATGCTGCTGGGGCTGGTTCTTGCCGTGCTGGACCTGATAATTGCTGCTGATGGAGATTGGTCCGCCGTGATCTCGCAATTCCTGGCCACGGTGGCCGTGGTGGTGCCGTTGTGGATCGGACGGGGACGCCGCTACTTCGAGACCCGGTGATGCAGGGCATCCTGGGCATCCCGGTAGGCGACGCGGCGGTGAACGAAGCGCACGATCTCGATCAGTGCGATGCAGGCCACCGAGGTTCCCAGGACCAGCAGCGCTGTGGGGAGAGTCGGATCGGTAAATTGCAGGAATTCACGGGCGATCGGCACGGAATAGACCAGGACCAGCCCCACCATCATGGCCCCGATGACCAGCCCCTTGAAACGGGTAACCGGGCGCGAGAGCACCACCAGGATCCAGATGCCGATGATCGCCAGGATCAACGTGGACCCGGTCCTGATCTCGGCTTCGGGTATCTGCAGGTTCGCGGCGAGACGTGCGTACGCGGCAAGCCCCAGCGTCACGGACACCCCGGCTGGCACAGCGAACGTGAGTGAGCGCCGAAGGAAACCCGGGATGTAGCGCTGGGCGTTGGGCAGCAAAGCCAGGAAGAACGCGGGAATGCCGATGGTCAGGCCGTCGGTCACACTCAGCTGACGGGGAAGGAAGGGAAACGGCAGCAGGAGGATGCCGAACGAGATGGCGAGGAAAGTGGCGTAGGCAGTCTTGGTGAGGAAGAGCATTGAGACGCGCTCAATGTTGGCGATCACTTGGCGTCCCTCCGCCACCACGCTGGGCAGGTGGGAGAACTTCCCGTCCAGGAGCACCAGCCGGGCTACCGCCTTGGTTGCGGCGGCGCCGGAATTCATGGCTACGCCGATGTCGGCTTCCTTGATGGCCAAGGCATCGTTCACGCCGTCTCCGGTCATGGCCACTGTGCGGCCGGCAGCTTTCAAGGCCACCACGATTCGCTTCTTCTGGTCAGGCGTCACACGGCCAAACACCATGTTGTTGTTGATGACGTCCAGGAATTCCTGGTCATTGTCCGGCAACTCGCGGGCATCAAAGCCCTGCGGGGCATTCAGGCCGACTTCGCGGGCGATCGCGGCCACCGTTTGTGGGTTGTCACCTGAAATGATCCGGACCTCCACATCCTGCGCGGCGAAGTAGGTGAGTGTCTCGGCAGCATCTGGACGGATGTTCTCCTTGAACGTCAGGAGCACCACCGGGACAGCGTCTGCCGGAACGGTTTCGTCGTCAGTGGGTGTCCCGTGGGCAAGGACCAGCGTGCGCCGGCCGGTTGTCGCCAATTCTGCAGCCTGGATGGCGAGCTGTTGAAGAACGGGATCGGTGGAATTTCGTACAGGGAACACCATTTCAGGGCCGCCCAGGATCCACATCCCGTCGTCGAAAACCACCGCGCTCCATTTGCGGGCTGAGGAGAAGGGCACGCGATCAAGCGGGAAGCCGGGCGGCTCATCGAAATGCCCCGCGAGGCTGCGGGCTGTTGCGTTGGCATCCTTCTGCGCACCGTACCAGGCGAGCACGGACTCCCACCCTGGACGGGCGGTCAAGGGATGCGCAGCATCGAAAACGATGTCGCCTTGGGTGAGGGTGCCGGTTTTGTCCAGGCAGATGATGTCTACCCGCGCCAGGCCTTCCACAGCCGGCAACTCCTGCACCAGCACTTGCTGGCGAGCCAGTTTCACCGCCCCCACAGCGAAGGTAATGCTGGTCATGAGCACCAGCCCCAGCGGGACCATGGCGACGACGGAGGCAATGGTTGCGGTGGCTGCGTCGCGCCACGCTCCACTTGCGGTGGCTCCAGCCCACCCGCCTTGGGCAATCATCTGCGCGTTCAAAACCAACAACGCCACTGGACCCACGAACCAGGTGACCCATTTCAGTACCCGGTCGATCGAGGACCGGAGTTCGGAGGCAACCAGGGAAAATCGCTTGGCTTCGGCAGCGAGCGAGTTCGCAAAGGAATCTGCACCCACCCGGTCCACCACGGCTGTGCCTTCGCCGGCAACCACTACGGAACCGGAGAGCACGCGGTCGCCCTCACTCTTTTCCACGGCATCGGATTCGCCGGTCAACATGGACTCGTCCACTTGGAGGCCCCGTGATCCGGCTACCAGCCCGTCTGCGGGCACTTGATCGCCTGCCCGCAGGACCAGCCTGTCGTCCAGCACCACATCGTCCAGGGAAATCTCAGCCTCTGAACCCTCTCGCAGCACCCGGGCATGCGGTGCGTTCAGCAGCGCCAGGCGGTCCAAAGCGCGCTTCGCCCGGTATTCCTGGACGCTGCCGATGACCGCATTCGCGATGGCGCTGAAGCCGAACAAAGCATCCTGCCAGCGGCCGATCGCGAAAAGGACGATGAAGCAGGCAAGGATGATGCCATTGAACAGGGTGAGCACGTTGGCGCGCACGATGCTCCATACGCTGCGGCTGGTGTCCTGGACGAACGCGTTGGTTTGTCCCGCGGCCACCCGCTCAGCAACGTCAGCCGTGCTCAGCCCTTGAACCGACAAGCCCTTCAGCCGGATGGCTGCCCCTGCTTGATCCTGCGCACGTTCCACTCATGCCCCCGTAGTTTGAGTCGACCCAGGGATGGTCAATCGGACGGTGGTGCGTTGGGATTGAGTATGCCAGCAGAGTCGCGTTAAGTCCCCGCCCTTCCGTGCCAGGCTAGGCAGTGAAAGCCAGGTCCTGCGGGTGGAGCTTGTGGAGGAGTGGTTCGCCGCGGGAGATCCGCAGGGCTTCCTCGATGGTGCTGACGGCCATCCGCTCGAGCTCAGTCCCCAGTGATCCGGCCAAATGCGGCGTAAGCAGCACGTTCGGATGGGTGTAGAACCCGGATTCGGCCGGGAGAAGCCACGGCGTGGTGACGTCCAGGATCGCGTAAAGATCGCCCTGTTCCACACGGGCCAGCAGCGCGTCCTGGTCCACCAGTTCGCCGCGCGAAGTGTTGATGAACGTGGCCCCGGGTTTGAAGCTGGCGACCAGCCCTTCGTGGAGCATGTTGCGGGTGGATGGGAGCGACGGCGCGTGGAGGGACACTACATCGCTGCTCGCCACGAGCTCGTCCAAGGTGACGGGTTCGACGCCGAGAACAGCAGCCTCAGCGGCGGACAGGTAAGGATCCGAGACCACTACCTGCACGTCGTAGGGCGCCAGGAGGCGGATGACGTGCCTGCCGATCCTCGAGGCTCCGATGATGCCCACGCGCTTGCCGAAGTTGCCCATGTCCGGGAACACCTGATCGGGCTCGATTTCGGTTTTCTCAGTGTGCAGCTTCCGGGCGATCTGCAGGACCCGCTTGTTGGCCAGCAGGATCATCGCCACCGTGTATTCGGCCACGGGGATGGAGTTGGCATCTGCAGCCGTGCTGATCTCTATGCCCCTTTCCCAGCATTCGTCTCCCACGTGGTGCTTGACCGTGCCGCCGGCGTGCAGGACGTGGGTCAGGCGCGGGGCCGCGGCCAAGGCGGACGCATCGAGCCGCGGGCAGCCCCACCCTGTAATGAGGATGTCCGTCTCGGCAAGTAGTTCCAGCGAGCGGGGAGACGTGAAGTCCTCCATGGGCTCCGTGCTGAGCAACCGCATCCCAGGTGCCAAGGAGTCCAGCCTGCGGGGCGGAAAGACCCGGTTTACGACGCCGGGACCCATGGCCAGCGCGACGTTCGGTTTGGCGGTGGTCATTTGACGCTCCCTGCGGTGAGGCCGGACTTCCAGAAGCGCTGCAGCAAGATGAAGGCAACCAGCAGCGGAAGGATGGAGAGCAGCGATCCCGTGATGACCATCGGCGTGAATTCAGGTTGCGGGACCGAGTAGCCCTGCCAGATGGAGATGCCCACGCTGACGGGCAGGAGTTTCTGGTCCTGGAGCATCACCAGCGGCAGCATGAAGTTGTTCCAGACACCGACGAACTGGAAGAGGGCGATGGTGATGTATCCCGGCATCATCATGGGCAAGCCCAGCGAGAAGAAGGACCTGATGGGTCCGGCGCCATCCATGCGTGCGGCTTCCAGCGTTTCAGCCGGAACATAGCTCGCGGAGTAAACCCTGGCCAGATACACGCCAAACGGGTTGCAGAGCACGGGGATGAGGACCGCCCAGATGGTGTTGGTCATGCCCACCAGGGAGGCCAGAAGGTACATTGGCAGCACCGTGGCCGTGTTCGGAATCAGGACGCCCACCAACACGAAACCGAAGAGCGAGTCCTTCCAACGGAACTGGAATTTGTCGAACGCATAGCCGGCCATGACCGAAATCAGGCTGCCGAGGACAGCCCCCACGCCGGCATACATCACGGAGTTGCCCAGCCAGCGGAAGAAGAGGCCGCCGTCCTGGTTTGCCACCGCCGCAATGTTCTCCAACAGGGAGAAGTTCCCCAACGCATAGGCGCTGGTGCCGTACAGGTCTGCCGCATTCTTGGTGGAAGCGAACACCAGCCAAAGTACCGGAACCACCATGTACGCGGAGCCAATAATGAGGAGCCCGTTGACCGTGAGTTTGCTGGCGAACCCTCCGCGGTTGGAACTGCCGCGGTTGGAACGCGTGCGGTGGGGAGCTTGCTTCGATGGAGTGCTGCTTCGCGGGCGGGAAAGTGTTGAGGTGCTCATGATTTGTTCATCCTGGAGCTGAGGCGGGTGACGGCCAGTGACAGGATTGCTGCCAGCCCGGCAATGATGATGGAGGCGGCCGCGGCCTGATTGAGGTTATGGCGGATGAAGGCCGCGTCATAGGCCCACAGGTTGGGAACCCATGTGCTGGTGACTGAAGCGGTGGCCTTGGCGATGATGGACGGCTCAGTGAACAACTGCAGGGTGCCGATGATGGTGAACAGCATGATGACACTCAGCGCCGGAAGGATGAGGGGGAACTTGATGCTCACGGCGGCACGGATCTCACCAGCACCGTCCACGCGGGCGGCTTCCAGGATCTCCCGGGGAACGGCCTGCAAAGCAGTGAACAGGATAATCACGTTGTAGCCGGTCCACTCCCACACGCCGATGTTCACGATGGACGGCAGCACCATATGCGCATCCAGGAAGTTGATCTGGATCCCGCCGCCCTGAAGAGCCTGGACCAAGGGGCTGATACCCGGGGTGTAGAGGTAGGCCCAGATGAGCGCCGCAATGACGCCCGGGACAGCGTGGGGAAGAAACACCAGAAGTTGGAAAAGCTTGCGCGCCTTGGCCACTGTTGCATCAAGCAGGAGGGCAAAGACCACCGCGCCGCCCACCATGCACGGAATGTAGATCAGGCAGTACAGCCCAAGCCGGGCGATGCCTTCCACGAACGTTTCGGACTGGAAGACCTGCACGTAGTTCTCGAGCCCGACGAACACCGTCTTGGCCTCGCCGAAACCCAGGCCGGACTTCTGCTGCGAGTGAAAGCTGAGCACCAGCGAGTAAATCACCGGAGCGATCATGGCTAGAGCGAAGACTGCGAAAAAGGGGACCAGGAACAGCGCGGCAGTCCGTCCGCCGGTTCCCGCCAGTGCGCGGCCTCGGCGGCGCACTGTGGTGGTGAGGGCCTGGGTGGCCATGGGATTCTCCTAGCTTGGAGGGGGCCTCCGTAGAGGCCCCCTGCCTATGTGGCGACTCGGGAAGGAGCTACTCGACGGCGGCGGCTACTCCGTGACGGACAGGCCGGCCTGCTTCAGGCCGGCCACGGTGGCGTCCTGGGCGGTTTCGACGGCGTCATGGATGGTGCCGCCGGTGGTCAGCTTTCCGTAGGCGTCCTTGAGGGCGGTGTTGGTGATGTCCCAGTTGGGACCCCATTGCCAGCCCGGGGTGATGGTGCCGTAGGCCTTGTTGAAGACCTCGTAGATGTCATTGCCGAAGTAGCTGGCATCGTAGGCCTTCTGTGCAACGGGAGTCAGGCCCGGGAAGGCAAGGAACGCGGAACCGGTGTTACCCCGGGCCTTAATGGCTTCCTGGTTGGTGGTGAGGAACTCGACGAACTTAGCGGCGGCAGCAGGGTTCTTGCTGCTCTTGGTCACGTTGAAGCTGGAGCCGCCATAGAACGCCCCGGACTTGTTACCCCACGTAGGCAGTTCGGCAGCGATCCACTGGCCCTTCTGGCCGCTGGCTTCCGTGCGCTTCTGGATGCCGGTGGCGCTCCAGTTCGCGCCCAGGACGCCTACCACCGTGCTGTTGGCCAGGTCCAGGCTCCATTCGTCGCTGTAAGCCTGGGTGACCTTGACGATCTTCTGGTCGATCAGTTTCTGCCAGTAGGAGGCGACCTTCTGCGTGGGCTCGTCGTTGACGCCCACCTTCCAGCTGTCGCCTTCCGTACCGAACCACTTGGCACCCGCCTGCCAGGCCAGTCCGGCGCTCGCAGCTACCTCGTTGGGGTTGAAGCTCGCGAGGTAGGACTCGGGCGCTACGGCCTTGAGCTTCTTGCCGGCCTGCTCGAATTCGTCCCACGTCTTGGGGACCTCGACGCCGGCCTTCGCCAGCATGTCCTTGCGGTACCACATGAGCATGGGGGCTGCGTCGTACGGAAGTGCGTAGGTCTTGTCACCGAACTGGACCAAGGCCTTGGTCTCGTCCGAGAGTTTGTCCACGGTTTCGGCCTTGTTGATCAGGCCATCGAGCGGAATCACCTGGCTGTTGCTGACGAACTGCGGCAACTGGGGGTACTCGATGGTGGCTACGTCCGGGCCGTTGCCTGCGGTGATGGCGGTGGACAGCTTCGCGTAGCCACCGTTTGCGCCGTTGGGGATGGTTTCGAAGCTGACCTTGATCTTGTCCTGGCTGGCGTTGAACGCTTCGGCCACTTTGTCCATTCCGGCCAGCGAGGACCAGAAGGTGATGCTGCCTGAGGGGTCCTCCGTGGGAGTGGGAGCCGCGGCCGGGCCGGTGCCGGTTCCGCAGGCTGCGAGCAGGAGAGTGCTGGCGGCCAGGCCGGCCATCCCTGCAAATAGGTGACGACGCTTCATGGTGTTCTCCTTTGAAGACTTGCGATGCGAAGGGAAGACATGTGGTTGGGGCCACACGGCGATGAATCCATGTAATCCGCAAGTTCGAACATCTTCAACGTTTCAAACAAATTCAAACATCACACCGAGTGAACGGGATAAGGTCTGGCTTGATTCTGGCCGATCCAAAGCAGCATTTTGTGTTTGAACGAACAAGAATGCTGGACGATGTTTGTTTGAGGCTGCTATGAATTCTGGACACCCCTCAACGAGCACCACCCAGAACAGCCACTACCTAAGAACAGGGATTCCAATGGAGAAATCGAACATCAGCAGGCGGGCAGTCCTCCAGGTCGGCGGAGCGGCGTCGCTCGCCGTGGCCATGGGGCTGGCAGCCGGCCAACCGGCGTCGGCGTCCGCCTTTCTTGCCTCCAAGCCAAAGGCGACGGAAATCCTGGACCTGGGCCCCGGCGTCGTACAGTTCTCCCTGATGAGCGGGCTGCTGGTGGGCGAGACGCTCTACATTGGTTCCCGGAACCTGGACCCGGTGCGCATCGTGGCCTTCCACGTCCCCAGCGGCAAAGTCAGCGGCGTGACTGAGCTTGGGAATGGTTACTCCATCCAGACCATGGCCGCCGACGCATCCGGCCGCTACCTCTATGCCGGCGTGCTGCAGAACACCACCGGCCCCCAGCCGAACCTGTTCCGCTGGGACCTGTCCAACCTGGGCACCAAGGCCACTGCGATCGGCCGGATCGGTGACCGCGACGTTCGCGACCTGAGCGTGGCACCCAACGGCCGCCTCTACGCGGTGGGCGGTGGCAGCGGCACGGCACCGGCACTGTGGGAATACGACCCCGCAACCGGGCTGGTCTCCAATCTGGGCATTCCGGACGCAGGGGCCACCTTGGCCCGCGCAGTTGCGGCAACGGACTCCACCATTTTCTTCGGCGCAGGCAGCACGCTGGGTGGCGGAGGCAGCGCCAGCCGGGCCTGCCTGTACGCGTACAACCACGCCGCCAAGACCTTCACCAATGTCACGCCGGCCGAGATGGTCGCGGACCCCAGCATCCGGGACCTCGCGATCGTTGGCGACAAGCTCTTGGTGAGCTCGGCAGCCTCGACGGCCACCTCCAAGATCGCCGCGGTGAGTGTCACCAACCCGACGTCGTATGCCGCTGCTCTCTCCCAAGGCAAAACGGCCAAGAACTTCGCTGCGATAGGGGACAAGGTCTACTTCGCGAACGAAGCCGGCCTCTTGGCGTACTCGCTTTCTGCCAACACCGTTTCAGCAGTGCCGTACCAGGGCCCGTTCCTGGGCGAAATCTGGGGCGTGGATGCGCTGAACGGCGTGCTCCTGGTGACGTCTGCTTTCGGTTTTGTCGCGGAGATCGACCCCACATCCGGGGCCACCAAGACCACGGACCTCGGCGAGGCCGGCGCGCCGTCGGACGCGCAGGAAGCCATGGGACTGGCAGCTGGCGGAGGCCTGGTTTACGTCGGCGGCAATGGCGTTATCTCCCGCCGATCACTGAAGAACGGCCAGGTCACCAACATGACCGTTCCCGGCGAAGCGAAGGACGCCATTGTGGTGGACAACGTCCTCTACACCGGCCAGTACAGCTCCCAGGGCATCTGGAGCTACGACCCCAGCAGCGGCAAGCCCATGAGCCAGGTAGCCAAGTTCTCCTCGGAACAGAACCGGCCGCTGGACGTCCACTGGGATGAGGTCAACAAGCTCGTCCTGGTCTGTGCGCAGGCGGACACCGAGGGCGGCGGTTCGCTGTGGACCTACGATCCCGCCACCGGCAAGTCCGGGTTCTTCCTCAACCCGGTGGATAAGGTGCAGTTGGTGCGTGCCGTCACAGCGCGCGACGGCGTCGCTTACCTCGGCGGCGGACGTCCCGGCTTGGAGGGGCCAGGCACGGTGGTGGCCTTCGATCCGGTCAAGGGCAAGGAACTGTGGCGGCTGGACCCCGGACTGGGTGCCGGCATTTCCGCCCTGGCAGTGCAGGGTCGGTTCCTCTACGGCATCGTCCGCACGGGCAAGCTATTCGTCATCGACCTCCCCACGCGCGCCGTGGTGCACCAGTCTGACATCAGCACGGTTTGCACCGGGTTCGCTGCCATGGTGACCAACCGTGGCGCTGTTTACGGCGTGTCGGATACCAACGTCTTCCGCTTCGATCCCAAGACGTTCGAGCTCGCCACCGTTGCGGCCGATATCGACGGCGGCTGGTACAGCGGCTCGCACATCACCAACGACGAGGATGGTTACCTGTACACCATGCGCGGGCGGAACATCGTGCGGATCGACGACCACCCGCAGGGGTAATAGCTCGCGTTGTGGGGCCTGCTTTGCGCACTCTGGCAAGTGTTTGGCGCGCAGAGCAGGCCCCGCAACGTTGGTGTAATCGGTCATTTATGCTTGTTTGAACATTGGGATTCCGGAAGAGGATTGGCATGCTCAGCGGGGAACGCCACGAAAAGATACTCCGTGAGTTGGAGCTGCGCGGGACCCTCACCGTGAACGACTTTGCCGAGAAGAGCGGCCAGTCCACCATGACCATCCGCCGGGACCTGACCCAGCTCGCTGCCCAAGGTCTTCTGCGGCGGGTGCACGGTGGCGCGGTCCGCATGGTGGTGGAGCGGCCTGGCGAGACCGTTCACTGGAGGCCCCGCCAGCCGCTCGCAACCCTGGGACTCATTGTTCCCACGGCCGGCTACTACTTCCCTGAAATCATCCGCGGGGCCGAAGCGGCTGCCAGGGCGTTGAATGCCAGGCTCATCCTTGGCGTCAGCAACTACTCCACCGAGGATGAATACAAGCAACTCCAACGCATGGTGGCCAACTCCGTGGACGGGGTGCTCCTGGCAACTGCCGAGCCCCTTGAGCCCGGCTCTCCGACCTTTGAACTCCTGTCCGGCCTGCGGATCCCTGTGGTGCTCGTGGAGCGGTCCAGCCGCGTGTTCGAATCGGTGATGTCAGATCACAGCTACGGTGCCGAACTTGCCATCGAGCACCTGGCATCCCTGGGCCACCGTCGGATCGGGCTTGCCATCGCGAGCAGTTCCACGGCGCCGTGGCTGCTTGAAAGCCACGCCCGCATGATAGCCAAGCTGGGTTTGGAAACGGACGCGCCCATCCTTGAATACGTGCGCTCCGTTGTGGGCGCCGGCAATAACCAAAAGGAGTTCGGGCAGTTCCTGGATGAGTGCCGTCGAACCGATACCCATGCCGTCTTGGTGCTCCCTGACGAAGAAGCCATCACGCTGATCAACCTTGCCGAGGAGTCCGGCGTCGAAGTCCCGCAGGACCTGGCAATCGTTGCCTACGACGACGAAGTTGCCGACCTCGCCCCTGTGCCCCTAACCTCCATCGCCCCGCCCAAACGGGACGTCGGCTACGCTGCGGTCACCATGTGCATGGAGCGGCTGGCCGGGAAGACGGGCTCTTCGGTGTCGCCTGCGTTGCGCCGCGTGAGCCTGGCCCCAAAGCTGATCATCCGTGAGTCCTCGGTGACGGGGGAAGAGGAAGCATAGGGCTTGAGTCGGTGGATCAGCCGAACAGAACCGCGGCTTCCTCATAGCGTTTTTGTGGAACAACCTTCAATTTGCCTAGCGCCGCCTGGAAGTCCACTTGTTCAATGTCCGTCCCCTTGAGTGCAACCATGCTGCCCCAGCGCCCTTCCACCACCGAGTGGACAGCGGCCATGCCCAGGCGTGTGGCAAGCACGCGGTCATAGGCTGTTGGCACTCCTCCGCGCTGGACGTGTCCCAGAATGGTCGTCCGGGTTTCTATCCCGGTCCGGGCTTCCAATTCCGGAGCCAGCTGGTCTGCAATGCCACCCATGCGGGGGCGGCCAAAAGTGTCCAGGCCCCGCTCGGAGTGTGGTGATTCCATGTGCTCCGGAACGAAGCCTTCTGCCACCACAACAAGCGGTGCCCGGCCACGTGCGTGTGCCTCCTTCACCCATTGGCCGATTCGTTCCACACTGACTTTCTGCTCCGGAATGAGGATCGCGTGGGCGCCCGCGGCCATGCCGGCGTGCAGCGCGATCCATCCGACGTGCCGTCCCATCACTTCGGCGATCATGCAGCGGTGGTGGGATTCGCCGGTGGTGCGGAGCCGGTCGATGGCCTCTGTAGCGATGTGGACGGCTGTGTCGAAGCCGAAACTATAGTCTGTTGCGTCCAAGTCGTTGTCCACAGTCTTGGGCACGCCGACAATCCTGAGCCCTGCATCAGTGAGGCGCTTGGCTGCGGCGAGGGTGCCTTCGCCGCCGATCGCGATGATCGCGTCAATGCCCAAGCGCTGCAAATGGTCCTTGATGACGTCCGGTCCGCCACCATTCTCAAAGGGGTTGGTGCGCGAGGTGCCAAGTATGGTACCGCCTTGCTTGGCGATACCCCGGACCAGGGAGCGGGGGATATCCACAACGTCACCCTGCACAACCCCACGCCAACCGTCCCGGAATCCCACGAATTCATGTCCTTGGAGAGCGATGCCTTTCAGTACCGCGCCGCGGATGACGGCATTCAACCCGGGGCAATCGCCACCACTGGTAAGGATCCCAATTTTCATGCTTCGACTCGCTTTGTTAGGACGTGGAGTGGGTGTCAGGAGCCCACGGCGGCAAGCACCGACATGGCTTCTTCCACCACATTTGCTGCCGGGAAGGACGGCCGGTTCACGCCGGCCATCTCTTCCATGACACGGACCACCTGGCAGCTGTAGCCGAACTCGTTGTCGTACCAGACGTACAGAACCAGGTTCTTGTCGTTGGAAATGGTGGCCAGGCCGTCAACGATTCCCGTGTGGCGGGAGCCCACGAAATCGGTGGACACCACCTCGGGTGAATCCATGTAATCGATCTGCTGCCGCAGGTCCGAGTGCAGTGCCATCTCGCGCAGGTAGGTGTTGACCTCATCCTTGGTTGTGCCGCGTTCCAGGTTCAGGTTCAGGATGGCCATGGAAACGTCCGGGGTGGGGACCCGAATGGAGCTACCGGTGAGCTTTCCCTGCAGTTCAGGCAAGGCTTTGGCCACTGCCTTGGCGGCGCCGGTCTCGGTGATCACCATGTTGAGCGCGGCAGAGCGGCCGCGGCGGTCACCCTTGTGGAAGTTATCGATGAGGTTCTGGTCGTTGGTGAATGAATGCACTGTTTCAACGTGGCCGTGGATCACACCGTATTTGTCGTTGATCGCCTGCAGGATCGGGGTAATGGCGTTCGTTGTGCAAGAGGCTGCCGTGACGATCCTGTCGTCATCCGAAATGTCGCCGTGGTTAATGCCATGCACGATGTTCTTCAGGTCTCCCTTGCCCGGAGCGGTCAGCAGGACCCGGGCCACGCCGTTGCTGCGGAGGTGCTGGGACAAGCCCTCTGCGTCCCGCCAGCGGCCGGTGTTGTCCACCACCAAGGCATTGTTGATGCCGTACGCGGTGTAGTCGATGCTGGCCGGGTTATCGGAGTAGATGACCTGGATCCGAACGCCGTTCGCGGTGATGGTGGTGGCCTCAGCGTCCACTTTGATGGACCCTTCGAAGGATCCATGGACTGAGTCGCGGCGCAACAGGCTGGCTCGCTTGGTGAGGTCGTTATCCGCGCCCTTGCGGACCACAATTGCGCGAAGTCGCAGCCCGTGGCCACCGCCGGCTTGTTCCACCAGGATGCGGGTCAGCAGGCGGCCGATCCGGCCAAAGCCATAAAGTACGACGTCGGTGCTGCCGCCGGCTCCGCTCCCGCGCATGCCTACCACTGAGGCCAGCTCCAGCCGGAGGAAGTTCTCCAGGCTGGCACCGTTGCCCTTTTCCTTGAACTTCTGATTAAGCCGGGCGATGTCGATTGCCGCTGAGCCGAGTTCCAGCTGGGCCAATGCGTTCAGCAGGGGAGCCGTCTCGTCCAGCAGCAACTCTTCCTTGCTGATCCGGCGGGCGAAGCGGTGTGCCTTGAGGATGCTCATGGTGGACTTGTTGACCAGGCTGCGTCCGTGGATGCTGGTCACCACGTTGTTTTCGCGATAGAGCCGGCCTATCACCGGAATCATGGCTTCGGCGAGGGCCTCCCGGCCCATCCACGCAGCAAGGCATGTATCTGAGGTTTGCATTGGACTGCCTTTCCAGAAGAGGGACGGGGTGGCTTGAGGCTTCCGGATGATCCAGGGGCCACATATCCATCGTCCTTCCATGGAGAAAAACCGGAAACGCTAATTCGGGATGGTTTAAACCATTCCTTTGGGTGGGCGGCGTTGTGGGGTGGGGGTTAGGTGGTCATGGTGGCGAACATGAGGGCCATGATGGTGGCGCCTGCGGCTTCGAGTCCGTGGTTGGTGCGGGTGGCGTGCCGGGTGGTGCGGGTGTGGTGGTGGGTTTTTTGGTGGGTGGTGGGTTGGCGGCGCAGGAGCAGGATGAGGAAGACGGTGGCGGCGGTTCCGAAGAGCATGGTGAGGGTGATGGCCAGGGCGGGGGTGTGCTGGAAGGCTG
>NZ_JBIVQG010000011.1:164771-175205 GCF_044755025.1 Paenarthrobacter sp. NPDC092416 | reverse complement strand
GTTCCACGCAGCCGGCGCGGTGACCTGCGCATCATCTGTTGCCGAGACAGGCAACCCCAGCGGCGGGTTCCCGGTGACCTTCGCCGTGTTGGTCACCAACCCCGTGGTCACATCCGAGGCCGTGACCACATATGTTGCGGTCGCGGTCACGGACTGCCCCGGCAAAAGGACGCCCGGAAGGCCGGGCCAGGCATACGAGAGGGCGGACATCGTGCCCGTTCCGGAGAACTGGGTCTCGGTGATGACCACCGAGGTCAGCGTCACGTTGCCCGTGTTCTTCGCCACGAACGTGTACGTGGCCGTTTCACCGGCCACCAGCGTGGTCTTGTTCACCGTTTTCACCAGCGTGATCGCCGGAGCAGCCGACGGGGCAACAGTGAAGAGGTAATCCTCCACCTCACCGGAATCCGATGCACCGATCGGGACCTGGACCTGGGCGGTGGTGTAACCGATCCGGAACCGGGCATACGTGGTCCCCGCACTCACCCCGGCAGGGACCACCCAGGTAAGCGTCGCGGTCGTGGCACCGGCCGCGAACGAGGCGCAATTGCGTTCGGTAGCGCTGTCGAAAAGCCCGTTCTTGTTGAAATCAATCCACCCACAGGTTGTACCCGGCTTGCTCGCCCCGCTGATCGCCACCGTCGTGGAGTAGCTGGTAGCCCCTTGTATCATCGGAGCCAGCGTCACGCCGTCGTCCATCAGGTCCAAAGCCGCCGTCGCACCCGCATTCGGCGAAACCGTGCCGTTGGCCACCGACGCGTTGTCCTCCGTGACATTCGCACCCAACGTCACGTCCGACAGATCAGCCCGGGCAGCGTTGTTTTGATCGTACGAAGCAGGCGCATCACCGAAATCCTGCGGAACCGTCATCGCAATGACGAAGTTGTCCTGGTTATGGTTTGGATCTTGGGCGTCGTTGATCGTGTATGGCGGAAGCGCGCTGGTGGTCTGGACGAAGACCGCGCTGATATCGAACGTCAACGAGGTCACAATGCCATTGATACGGACAGACCCACAGGCCGCAGTCGCTTGGGCATCCACAGGCTGAGGATCGTTCGTTTGGGTGGTCGTCTCGCACCGAGTACCCGCGTTGTCGTTAGTAGCCGTAATGGCATTTCCCGACACGCTAAGGTTCCCACCGGAAAGCTTGGTCATCGTCAAGCCCGTGGTTGCGAGATTCAACACAGCGTGGAGCTGCGACTGGCGGTCGACAGGTCCTTTCTTGTTTTCGTACCACGTCACGTTTCCGCCGAGGCCAGCGATGTTGAGCACGGGATTTCTCACGGGCTGGCTAAACGCGATCGTGACCGTCCCCAAGCCGCTACAGGGACCGGTTGCGGCGCAATTATTGACCGCGTTGGTTGCGAATTCAACAGCCGGGGCCCCAGTCCCTATGTTTTGTGAGAAATCAGAGGCCACATATCCACGGCTGCCCATCGTTGACTGCCCCACGAGGTCAGTCAGTCCGGATTGATCATAGGTGGCCGTAAGACCGGATCCTGGCATCGTCAAAATAGCCGCTCCGCCGGTAACGTTTGCCTGGTTGGTTGCTACTTCGTAGGCGTGAGCTGATGGACTTAGGTGGAGCACCCCCATTGAAAGTGCGCCAAAAACGACCGCTAATACGGCAACGAAGGCTGTTATTTTCCCAAGCAGATACTTCAAGGGATTCTCTCCAATGAACAGTGACCGACAGACCCCACAGCCGACGGCCAAACATATGTTGCGGAGCCCGACCGATTGCGTCCGGCAAGGTCGGGTCTCCAGTCAAAGGAGTGCGGGATTGGAAAGGTTCGTGTCGCGAAAAGCGAAAACTCTTTGAGAAGCTCGGGGCTCCCCCAAGAAGGCGACCGGGCCGGAACTCGGACCGTCTGGCCGGATTTGGAGCTGGCCGGAAGAGCTGTCATCTCGGACAACAGCCGGCTGGACCTTGATGCCCTCCAGCGCAGGATGGTTACTGCCAAAGCCGCACTACCGGTTCTGGCGCATCAGCTGCCGGCAACCTTCGCGGCCTTCGATGTCCTGGCCGTAGACGGCCACGACACGCGCGATTTGCCCTTCTCGAATCGGCCGGCTCTGCTCGAGGAACTCACCAAAGATTGGGCCGCGCCGTTGGAACTCTCCCCTGGCAGTACTGACCCTGAGCTTGCCCGGACCTTAGCCTGGCCGGCAAGCCAGTTTGCACAACGTGCTGGCTGATCGGGCCTTGTGACTGCTGATTACCAGCACCGGCCCCGGGCTCGATAGCTAAGGCCAACAATAGGGAACAACCAGCGCGTGGCAGCAACTGTATGCAACAGCAAAGTATCAATTTGCCCGGTACTACTACGTTCTCCCGAAGGAGACCAACATGGGCTACTGCTGCGCATTCATGCTGAAGTTCGGTGACGTGATAACCATCCCGGGACTCGGAACGAAGGTCGTCCACGCAACCCATCAAATAGGGCCTGACCCCTGTCAGATCAGACTCGATGAAAAGTTCGCAGAGTCGATTCATGTCGACATCACGTTCACGAGTGGCGATCAACGGTCTCCGCAGCGCCAGGACGACCTTTGGTCCCCTTGAAGCTGATCTGGTCCTATGTGGCCCGAACCTTTGGCTGAGGAATCCGTGCCGCAGACCAGTCCCTAACAACAACGACCCGACCGTTCATCGAGTAAGAAAGAAACCATGACCGGCCTGGTCGTGCTCGACAGGCTACCTCCATAAGCAGCCACTCCAGCTCAGGGTGCATATAGGGTGCAGTCCCCCACAAAGGCAGTGATGATACTTTCCAGATCGTGACGGCGATTTTTAGGAAACTTTTAATTGTGAGGAACTATTGCCATTGGGGCAATTCGATGACTAGGCTGACGGAAATCTTCAATAATGAGGATGGACTTTCAATCATAATTTTGTGGGGGGAATTTTGAAAAAGCTAAGCAGGGTTTTGTCTGCGGCCGTTTTAGCAGCCGGTTTGGCGTCAGTGCCACTGGCCGCTCACGCCGGATATGCCGGAGGCCCATGGAGTAACTTCGTGAACAACGGCATTACGTATCGCCATCAGCCCACAGTCAACACGTCGGCCGGATTCGCTACTGCTACCACTATGGTAGGACCCGTCTACGTATGCGTGACTTCGGGTTCGTTGGCTGCCCAGGGTCGGGTGGTCCAACAGTATCAGCAGAGTGCTGCTGTCTTGGTTTCAGAGAGCCTTGTGAAATATTCGTCGTGGACAATATGCCCAGGGACGGGCTCCGAATTCATGAGCGCGTCCGCCAGTTATGCAGGTACTGGTGATTTCTATAGCTATGGACGCTCCTACGTATATAACACTGCAATCGGCGGCTACAACTATTACATGACCATTCCTGGTTATGTTCAAACTGCCTGGTAGATAAGGGATCCTAGATGATCATCAACAAGTTCAAACGCCGGACCGCATTTATCGGCATTGGCACTATGGCTCTCGCAGGAATTGGTTTCGGTTCCGCAATGGCGACGTCATCGACCAGCCAACAAAAGACCGTCACGGTGCAGGCGGACACAACCCCAAGCAAGGGCACTGACTTCAAGACCAACGAACGCGGACAGACCTACGGGTCCATCACCATTGTCGATCAGCAGGAGATCGAGCCGGACCTTATCAATGCACTGGCCACAAACGGTGAACTTGGATACGTGGCCAATACTGAGCTGAAGGCGGCCTCCGGGCACCCTTCTCAATTCCATTCCCCGGCTGAAGCACTTAGGTGGCAGGAGGCCAACGGAAACCGTGCCGTGAACATCCCGGTCTATGAGGCAGACGGCGTAACCAAAGTAGGTCAGTTTGTCATCAAGCCTTCACCGTCAGAGGAACCCAAATAGTTCCGTTCGGTGACGGGAGATGCGCGTGACATCGCAAGACTCGTAAATCGAACGGATTGATGTGATGCTTTGAAGTTCATCTTTCCCATCTCAAGCTGGGAAAGATGAACTTCTCTGGGGCGTTTAGAACGTCCGGAAATCAAAGTAACTTCAGGACCCGGGAGCCGCAGAGTCGGTTAGAGGCCCTGTCGGGCCCTCGTCATCATTGCTGATCACGAACTCACCGACCACGGTCTTCCCATCAGATTCATAAACAGGGATCGCGATCTTCCGACCTTTGCGTTGCTCTTGCCAGGCAAGCGCCTCTTCTCTTGTCTTGAACGAGAGAGCCGCAGTCATGCCCGTAGCGTCTTCAAGCTCGGCGTTGTAAACGTAACCAGGGCGGCCGTTGGTGGCCTTTACCGCGACCAGCTGGGGCAACCCTTTATCGTTCTGGGCACCGTACGTTTCACCGTGAGCATTCGTGGCCCAAGGCGTTGGCTCTTCGTCAACGAAAGTCCACGTCACCTGCCATTGGCTCTGCGCTTGCGTGTTGATGGTCGTGCTCTCTTTCCCGGGAACGATGGGGATCTGGAATTGCGTCACCTTCCCGGGGCCTTTTAGATCCTGCGATTTGCAGGTGCTGGTAGCTCCGGACTCAAATGCCCATGAGCCAGTCGTGAGACACGTCAGCTTCACGCGAATGGATTTAGCACCTTCCGGAGCAGCCCCGAACCGGACAGTCGCTGGTCCGGAGTAGGACACCGTGACAGGAGATCCAAGGGGTGTAATCACCGGAGCTCCCGGAATTGTCAGAAGTCCTGCCGCTGCCGCGCCGGCTCCACCCACCAATACTGCGCCGGCAAAGACGCCAGCACCTAGGCCCCACCGTGAGTTCCCCCAGCTTCGTCCCGTCCGCGTCTTCTCTACCCTGGAAACCAGCTCGGATCTGAGTGCCTGACTGAACCGTTCATCAACTTTCAGATCATTCATGATCCTTTTCCTTCCATGGCATAGTGGGTTCGTGGTCTTGGTAGCGGCAATGCGTCCTTCATCTTCAAGCGCGCGCGGTGCATTCGACTCTTTGCTGCCGCAGGGGTCAGTTTGAGAAGTTCCGCGGCAGCTGTGATCGTGTAGCCCTCAAAGGCAACCAGGCTGATTAACTGCAAATCCATGGTGGGAAGGGTCTGCAAAGCATCGATGACATCCTTGTCCAAGGCAGACTGCAGGTATACGGCCTCACCGCTCTCCGCACTGGCTTCATCCTGCCGGGGTAGCGAATCCAGCATCCGTCGGTATCTGAAAGCGGACCTGTTGGCGTTCCGAGCGACGTTTGTAGTCGTGACTAGCAACCAGGGCAGAATCGAAAGCTCGACAAGAACAACGGTCCGGCGCTTCCTCCAGAGCTCAAGAAAAACGCTAGCCATAATGTCTTCGGACGTGTGCCGATCGCCGCAGAGCCGATACGCGTGCCGGAAAACTCTGTCGCGGTGTCGATCAAACAACGCACCGAACGCCGTCCCGTCGCTTTTCAGGCTACGCGACCACAGTTCGTCGTCTTGAGATTCCATGTTCCGCATACCCTGTATTGTCCGGCAGGCACAAAAAGGATTCGTGATCTCGAAAAAAGATCTGGGATTGGTGGCTGAAGACGCGGAACTCATGGCATTCACTCCTGCCGATTCATGCCGGCATTGTAGGATCAGGACGCAGCATCGACCACCCACAAACCAACGACTGCTTTGGATATTGCATGACCAGACCTCCCGCACTGAGCCCGAAAGAAGTCGAGCAGGCCCGGACCCGTTATGTCCACGACAGACTCCCGGTTGCTCAGCTGGCCGCAGAATACTGGGTGTCCTCGGCAAGCATGAATGACGTCCTGACTTGTCGGAATGCAATGACGGCCAGCACGACAGATTCCCGTAGAACATCACCGATGCGAGGGGGATCCTGGATTGGTTCGTGAAACGCCGCCCGGCGGAGTTGAGGCGGTTTAGCTAAGGGCTTTCCGCGCTCCCGGTGCAACTGCGGTGCCGCACGTCAGTAGGTGCGGCACCTCGATGGCATCGACTCAGGCCAGTTCCCAGGGCATCGAATCAATGTCAGACTGCCTTACCTCAAAGTCATAGCCGTATCTTTCGATCACCCGGGTCACCAGTTTAAGGAACCAGTCGTCGGAGCCGGGTGCTATGTGGACGCTGTTGATCAGCCGTCGCAGAGCCATGGCAATAGGGACGACGGTTGTCTCTGGCTCCGGGGGGCCGACTGCCAGCAGGCGGACTTCCTTCTCGTGTTCAAAGCTCCTGCGCTCGTGCATGAAAGCGGTCAAGACGTGGTCCAGCGAGATTGAACGCTGAGCGATAGTCGGCGTAGGTAATGTTGCCGCCGACACCCCCCGTATCACTGGTGATGCTGGCCGTCAGATCAGCCCAGGTGTGCAGACCGCAACACCGCAACCTTCTCTCTGGTAGATCTCCCACATGGCGGCTGATTCGTACTTGTTCTCGTGCCAGCAACTCATATAGATCTGCTTGGCGAAATCCTTGCGTTTGTCTTGAACGGCCAGGACGATATCAAGCGCATCACCAGAGTAGGTGCTGGAGCGCATTAGCTCATTGAAAGTACCCGAAGCACCTTCCCACTTGTCGCTCATTAGGTCAGCCTGGGCAAAATGGAGTGCCTCGTATTCAAGCAAAGACAAAAACCGGCTGAAGTCCATATAGCGCCACAGCACGCTCCCAGGCTCAGGTTGGACTGAGAAGCTATCCGGGAAGTCAGTTCTGAACATGCTCGCAATCGTACAGAGGCCCTCCTCGCGGTCGGCCTACCTACGTGGACCTGACTGAGTCAATGTAGTCTGCACCAACAAGACAGCCTGATTCCGCCAGGCTCCCGACCAGCATCGACAAAAATCGCTCGGGACTAAATACCTTCCTCCAATCTGTAACCATCCGTGGTGTCCCGGACAATACAAGGCATGGAGAACGTTCAGTTGGGGGATGACGTCCTGTGGGCGGACAGCTTGAGGGGTGACGCCGAGGCCTTTGGTCGGTTGTATGACTGGCACCGGGTTCGCGTCTTTAGTCATGCTCATCGCCTGGCTGGAGGAAGGCACGATGCCTAAGACGCCACGGCAGCGGCTTCTTGAGTTATGGCGCTGTCCGGAGCGGGTCAGGCTGGTTGACGGTTCGATCCTTCCTTGGCTGTTGGTTACAACGACAAACACGGCCAGGAATCTTCAGCGATCAAAGGTCCGCCATCGAAGGCTCTTAGACGCCATTCCCAGACGCCGGTCAAACTGCGGATCAATACGAACATCGTTCATGACGGATCTCCTTTCAATACTGGCGAATGGACATGGTGAAGTGATCGAGGCAGCGCAGCCCTCAGCTTCTGGCGGGCACGGTGCATACGGACTTTAGCTGCCCCGGGTGAAATCCCGAGTGCTTCAGCTGCCACTGGCAACGGCAACTCTTCGAAAACGACAAGGCTGACCAGACTGAGGTCCAAGGGCTTCAAGACAGCCAACGCCTCTGCGACCTCATCATTCTTCGACATGTCGTGGTTTGGATGGGCCGTGCTGATCCCCATCACCGTGGCCGGGCTATCAGTGTTTTCTCTGGGATTCTGCATCTTCAGGGACATCAAGGGCACGGCCACTACGTGGTCCCGCCTCTACAGGGAAAGCAAAAACATCGCCCCGGGCGGTTTCACAATGGCTGACGTCCCGACTATCAAGGGCATGGGATTCATGTACATGTTGATGGGGGCCATGTTCGTCTTCGGACCGGCATGGACTGTCTTCACCTCGGCACGGTGAACCTCTTGCGTTACTGCCGGGTCCATATAGCAGACCGGTGCTCGTGACCGTTCACGCCTGATCGCTAGCTGACTCTCACTGCCGGGAAGTATCTCTACGTCCCCGTATCCGCACCGGCGGCCACTGAACATCAATCTGGACCGGCCTCGTTCCCGTCCTTGGCTCAGGAACACCCCGCTCCCGTCGCCGTGCCCGAGCGTCCCAGTCCTGCCGCGCCCAGAAGGCGATAAGCCACGCGAAGAGACCTAAGAGAGCTGGCAGGACCAGCCTTCCCCATTGACCGTCTGATGCGGAGAACACAACTGACATGACCAGCGAGACGAGAACCAAGGCGACCAGCACCCCAGCGAATATGGACATGAACCAGATGGACGCCAGCCATGAGTGCTAGCGCGACCACAGGAAGAGGCCCATGAACACCAGCCCGGCGATGGCCACAATACCGGCTGCGGCTTTCGACCACGCAAGTTGACGCTCGTAGGTCTTGAACTGCGTGCCCTCACGTAGCCACGCCCACCCATCAACGCCGGCACGGGCCATGAAGTTGCGCATCAGATATAGCGCAATGCCACTGAGTATTAGGAAGGTTCCGACGATGCCGAGGAACGGGTCGCCCATCTAGGCCCCTGCCCACGGTGGCCGGAAGATGAGGGTCAGCACCACAATGAGCAAGCCACCAACGATCAGGACCGAACAGAAGAACACCCCGAGCATCTCGAAGCCCCGCACCCGTTCCTCATACACTTCTTGTTCAGCTTCAGGCTGCGGCTCGGAATCTTCGAGGACGTCATCGGTCCGACGTCCGAGCATTTGTGATGAGATCGCGTACTGCCGCCGGGCGATCTGATTCCTGAATGGCAGCCACACCAAGCCAATGGCAATGAAGACCAGTGCAAGCGCCATGCGTCCCCCTTACATCTGAACGTGTCACCATCCTACGTAAGAACCCTCTGGCAGGATTGCGGCGAATGCATCAAGCACACCGTCGTCGATATTCTCGATGCCCGAGATTAGGGTCTGCTGCATCTCCGGGAGAGACAATGTCTCCGTTGTGCCTTCCAGACGTTTGAACAGCAGAGGGCAGGTTCCGCACCACCACGAGAGCTCAAACGCAGGGTCCGAGCCCTGCCACAGCAGACGTCGCCCGGCCCACTGTCCGTCCGTTTTCTCTTCTTCACCGAACCTCAGCACGGATGACTGGGGCTCCCGGACTAACCGCGTCTTACCGGTTTCCAACAACATGATCGGCAGTACATCTAGCTCCCCTCGCACCTCGCGACGCGTTCGAACGGGATGCGCTGCTGGGCTACCTGCCCTCCTAATGCACATACCGCCTGATCAATGGCAGTGTGCCCGCAGGCTCAGCTTCCCTTTTGACACCTATGGGAGCATCGTCGTAGACACAAAAGGGCCAAGGTGTCCAGAGCTCTGCGACGGCGCGCACTGGACCCAACAGCCGGCCACGGAGCAAAGCAGGTGGACGCCCGATAAGTGGTCCGAGCACAGCAGAGGCCAAGGCTCTCTGAAAACTCTCACGCGGGTTTGTACGGTCGGCATGTCCCACCTGATTTCCCTAATCCCAGGCGGGACACTTGTGTCAGAAAGAGAGGTTGGCTGCGGGACGTTAACCCGGACGGTTCAGAGCGCTTCCTGCGCAGCTGGCGGATGAAGAGGATCAATGAGCGGTTTGCCGAAGTATCGAGACGGAGGCAGAGACAGGAACAACTACGGTCCTGATCGAAATCTCCGTCGTAAACGCCGTGGTCTCGTCTTTGCCGTCGTCTTTGGCGGCATATCATTCCTTGGGCTGGGCCTGTTATTGTTCTTGGCCACGTGGGGCGGCTAGTGGCGGTCTGGCCCGGTAGGGCGACCCAGCATGTGTCCGACCCGCCCCGCATGCGATCTGGTTCCTTCGTCGTGGGGGACTTTTGAGTTGGCGCCCTACGCCGCGATCGAAGCTGCCGGCGCTGTGAGTGAGAGAACGAAGTTGGCGACGGTCGGCGGCTCCACGAGGTTTCCTTATGCGGGAGCCGTCCTGGTGGCCCCGATCCACGCAAGGACCATGGTGCCAGCGGGAAAACCTCAGAAACCCAAGAAACCCCCGGAATTCCGGGGGTTTCTGTTGGTGGGCGATACTGGGTTCGAACCAGTGACCTCTTCGGTGTGAACGAAGCGCGCTACCACTGCGCCAATCGCCCGGGTGCATCCCGCGTATCCGCTCAGCTGCATACAGAAGACTAGCCCACGCCCGCCGGAATGCAAAACGAGCCGGAGCATCCAAACAACAGCCGTGGAATTACAACCCTGCAACTCTGAAAAATCCCCGCAAATTCAAGGAAGAAGCCGCCTTCGAATCGAAAAGCGAAGGGTCGATTTGGAGATTGCAGCAACCTCCTATAGAGTTTTTACTCGTCGGAAAGCGACGGAAAGCCTGCAAGGTAGTCCGCCGGGAACTGACACTGCGGACGTAGCTCAGCTGGTAGAGCACCACCTTGCCAAGGTGGATGTCGCGAGTTCGAGTCTCGTCGTCCGCTCGCAAGGCACTGTCAAGGTAATTATTCTCCGGAATCATGCCTACACGGTGGGTTGGCCGAGAGGCGAGGCAGCGGCCTGCAAAGCCGTATACACGGGTTCGAATCCCGTACCCACCTCGGTGAAAACCATGTCTTCCAGTTCCGGCTGGATGCATGGGCGATTGGCGCAGCGGTAGCGCGCTTCCCTGACACGGAAGAGGTCACTGGTTCGATCCCAGTATCGCCCACCAAAACAAGGCAACTTGTTTGTT